>JBBRXM010000018.1:0-68480 GCA_038248405.1 Burkholderiales bacterium | reverse complement strand
ATCGACGCGCTGCTGCGCGCCGGCGCGGCGGCGGCCGGCGCCACCATCCTGCACAGCCACTTCCACAGCTTCGGCCCGCAGCAGGGCGTGACCGGAGTGCTGCTGCTGGCCGAGTCGCACATCTCGATCCACACCTGGCCCGAATTCGGTTTCGCCGCCGCCGACATCTTCATGTGCGGCGACGCCCTGCCGCAGCTGGCGCTCGGCGTCATCGAGGCCGCCCTCAAGCCGGCCTCGTGCATCGTGCAGACCTTCGCGCGCGGCCGCCCCGATATAATCACCGCCTCAACCGGTCACTGAAGAGGTAGCAATGAACAAGTCCCCTTTACCGAAGGCGCTCGGCCACATCCGCGTGCTCGACCTGTCGCGCGTGCTCGCCGGTCCCTGGTGTTCGCAAAACCTGGCTGACCTGGGCGCCGACGTCATCAAGATCGAGCGCCCCGGCACCGGCGACGACACCCGCGCCTGGGGCCCGCCGTACGCCAAGGACGCCGACGGCAACGACACCACCGAGGCGGCCTACTACCTCGCCGCCAACCGTGGCAAGCGCTCCGTCACGGTCGATATCGCCAGCCCGGAAGGCCAGGCGCTGGTGCGCGAGCTGGCGGCCCACGCCGACGTCGTGCTGGAGAACTTCAAGGTCGGCCACCTGAAGCGCTACGGCCTCGATTACGACACCCTCAAGGCGATCAAGCCGGACCTGGTCTACTGCTCCGTCACCGGCTTCGGCCAGGACGGGCCGTACGCGCACCGCGCCGGCTACGACTTCATGATCCAGGGCATGGGCGGCTTCATGTCGATCACCGGCGAGCGCGACGACCTGCCCGGCGGCGGCCCGCAAAAGGCCGGCGTGGCGATCACTGATTTGATGACCGGGATGTACGCGACGGTGGCGGTGCTGGCGGCCCTGACTCACCGCGACCGTACCGGCGAGGGCCAGCACATCGACATGGCGCTGCTCGACGTGCAGGTGGCGATGCTTGCCAACATGGCGAGCAATTACCACACCAGCGGCAAGCCGCCCAAGCGGATGGGCAACGCGCACTCGAACATCGTGCCTTACCAGACCTTTGCCTGCTCGGACGGCCACATCATCGTCGCCACCGGCAACGACGGCCAGTACCAGAAGTTCGTCGAAGCAGGCGGCTGCGCCGACCTGGCGCTGGACGCGCGCTTTGCCACCAACCCGCTGCGCGTGCAGAACCGCGCGGTGCTGGTGCCGCTGCTGGAAGCGATGGTGGCGCGCCGCACCCGCGCGGAGTGGATCGCGCAGCTGGAGGCTGTGGGCGTGCCGTGCGGGCCGATCAACGATATCGGCGAAGTGTTCGAGAACCCGCAGGTGCGCGCGCGCGGCCTGGCGGTGGACATGCCGCATCCGAGCGCCGGCAAGGTCACGCTGGTGCGCAGCCCGATGAAACTGTCGGCCACGCCGGCGGCGACCGAGCTGCCGCCGCCGCTGCTGGGCCAGCACACCGACGAAGTGCTGCGCGAGGTGCTGGGCCGCAGCGAGGACGACATCGCCGCGCTGCGTGCGCGCGGCGTGCTGTAGCCTGCTAGTGCATCTTGTGCTTGAGGTCGGACAGCTCGGCGTGCACGCGGGTGACCGCCGTTTCCACCTGCGGCGAGATGTGGGCCTCGCTGCGGCTGATGCGCTTGGCGTCGTCGCCCATGTCTTCGAGGCGGTCGACCGCTTCCATGATGCGCGACTGGTCGTTTGACTTGAGCAGCTGGTCCACCTGCTTCGATTCCTGGGCCAGTTTCTGGATGCAGGCCTTCAGCTCAGCCGGCACATCGGACGACGCCATGACTGCCTGCTCCGCCTGGCCGATGGTTTGCTGGATGTGAGTCATCCTTTGCTGGATTTCGTTCGCTTGTAACATGGTGCTCCCCCATCAAAGTGTTAGATAACTTTGACACGGCGCTGCGCCAGAAGTTGCGCTTATTTCAGACCGCTGGTGCGAGCTCGGCCGGAGCGAGCGGTTCGAGGCCACGCAGGCGCAGCGCGATGGCCAGGCTGATGCCGAGCGTGGCGCCGAGCATGCCGACGACGCCGGGCCAGCCGGCGGCGTGCCAGACCACCCCGCAGAACGAACCGATCACGCTCGAGCCGAGGTAATAGAAGAACAGGTAGATGGCCGAGGCCAGCGCCTTGGGCGCCCGCGCGCGCCGGCCGACCCAGCTGCTGGCGATCGAATGGGCGGCGAAGAAGCCGAAGGTGAACAGGCCCATGCCGAGCACGATGGCGGTCAACGACCCGGCCAGGGTACACAGCAGGCCGGCGCCCATCACGGCGATGAACACCCACAGCACGTTGCGCCGGCCCAGGCGGTCGGCCAGGCGCCCCGCCCAGGCCGAGCTGAACACGCCCAGCAGGTACAGCGCGGCCAGCAGGCCGACGCCGGTCTGGCTGAGCGAAAACGGCGCGCCCAGCAGGCGGTAGCCGATGTAGTTGTAGACGCTGACGAAGCAGCCCATCAGCAGGAAGGCGAGCGCGAACAGCCACGGCAGGCCGGCGTCGGCAACGTGGGCGCGGATGCCGCCGACCAGCGCGTCGAGGCCGCGGCGCTGGCCGGGCCGGAAATGGTGCGATTCGGGCAGGCTGCGGCGAAACTCCCATGCCGAATAGAGGCCGGCCGCGCCCATCACGGCCAGCGCCACGCGCCACGAGTAGTGGTCGCTCAGCACCGATGCCGTCACCCGGCCGACCATGCCGCCGAAGGCGCTGCCGCCGATGTACAGGCCCATCGAGGCGCCCAGCGACGGCCCCTCGATTTCCTCGCCGAGGTAGGCCATGGCGATCGCCGGCATGCCACCCAGCACCACTCCCAGCAGGGCGCGCAGCACCAGCAGTTGCGAGTAGTTGTGGGCGAAGGCCGAGGCCAGCGTCAGGATCGCGCCGCCGAGCATCGCCGCCACCATCATCGGCTTGCGGCCGATGCGGTCCGACACCACGCTGCTGAACAGGAGCGAGATCGCCAGCGCGGCGGTCGAGACCGACAGCACCAGGCTGCTCTGCGCCGGGCTCAGGGTGAACTCGTGGGCCAGCAGCGGCATCAGCGGCTGCACGCAGTACAGCAGGGCGAACGTGGAAAAGCCGCCGAACACCATCGCGCGGTTGGTGCGCTTGTATTCTGGACTGCCGGCGGCGATGGCGGGACGGGACATGTGTTCTGGCGATCAGGAGGTAAAGCCCATCTTAGGATTGCGCGGCCCTACAGTCCAATATATATTTAGGGCGTTATTCATTCATTTAATAGATGACAGATGGAATTGCGACACCTGCGGTACTTCGTTGCCGTCGCCGAGGAGCTGCATTTCACCCGCGCGGCCGAACGCCTGCACATCGGCCAGCCGCCCTTGAGCCAGTCGATCCAGGTGCTGGAGGCGGACGTCGGCGCGCGCCTGTTGGAGCGCACCCGGCGCTCGGTACGGCTGACTGCGGCCGGCGCCCTCTTCCTGGCCGACGCGCACAAGATCCTGGCGCTGGCCGAGCAGGCGTGCGACACGGCGCGGCGGGCCGAGCGCGGCGAAGCGGGCGAGCTGCGCATCGGCTTTACCTATTCGACGCCGCTGACGCCGCTGTTTGCCGAGGTCATCAACCGCTATCGCCAGGAGTATCCGCTGGTGACGCTGACCTTGCACGAGATGGCGACCTTGCGCCAGCTCGACGCGCTGGGGCAGCGCACGCTGGACCTGGGCTTCATTCGTCCGCCCGAGGTGACGGTGCCGGCCGGCATCGAGCTGACCACGCTGCGGGAGGATCCGCTGATGGTGGTGCTGCCGGCCTGGCACGCGCTGGCGGCGAAAAGCGAGATTGCGATCCGGGAGCTGGCGGAGCTGCCGTTCGTGATGTATCCGCCGGGCGGCGGCACCGGCATCTACCCGCAGATATTCCGGCTGTGCCGCGACGCCGGCTTCGTGCCGAAGATCGGCCAGACCGCGGGGGAGGCGTCGACCATCATCGGGCTGGTGGCGGCCGGCAGCGGCGTGACGGTGCTGCCGTCGTCGTTCGACCGGATCAGGATGGACGGGGTGTGCTACCGGCCGCTGCTCGACCCGGAAGCGACCACGAAGCTGCTGCTGGCGCGGCGCGGGAGCGAGCACGCGCCGCTGGTGGAGGCGTTCGTGGCCTTGGTGACGGATGCGGCCAAGCCAAAATCCGCGTAAGCACGCGGCCAGCCCAACCGTAGTCGCGAACCTTATAGCCGTCATCCTCGCGAACGCGGGGATCCAATTTCGTGGCGTCATTGGCGGCGCACGCGCAATTGGGTCCCCGCGTTCGCGAGGACGACGGTCTGGGGGCTATCTAAACAAGCGCGATCAAGAGTAGTCGGCGTCCAGCTCCGAGCCGGCGTAGTTCTCCAGCTCCGCAAACAGCGTCTTCATCGCCGTGCGCGTGCGCATTTTCTGGATCACGGTGCAATGCTCCCGATACGAAGCGATCCGCTCGGCCATCACGGCCTGGTGCTGAGCCGGTATTTTCGCCATCAGCGCGGCCCAGCCAGCTTCATAGTCGGGCTTGTTCTTGCGCACCGATTTGACCAGCCGCTCGAAGTCCTTCTGCCCCGTGCGCGCGACGATCTGCCCGCCACCCTCGACGGCAAAAATGATCGCCACCGCAATCACGCCCTCCGCATTGAGATCCGGATCGTTGATCGGCCCTGCATAGTGATGGCGCCGCAGCCAGCCGGCCGCGTGCACGATCGCCTGCACGCCCTTGCGCTGCCGGAACTGCAGCTCGTAGCGCTCGGGACCCGACCAGTTCTGGCTCGGATCGGCGCTGCAGATGTCGACGAATAACTCCTTCAGGCGCCGCTGCACGTACACCGGATCGAGATCGTATTCGCCCACCAGCGAGTCTTCCGGCAGCTGCGACAAATCGCGGATCATGCGGAAACCGGCCTGGAAGGCGTGCTCGGCGCCATGCTCGACCAGGTACTCGAGCGCGGCGTCGTCGCTCTCGTGCTCGACATCATGCTCGAGCCCGAGCGAAACGCCGCCGACGGTGAGGAAGAACGCCCGCTGGATGCCCTCGGCGGTGCGGTCGTTGGTGAACTTTTCGGCCACCATGGCGGTGATGCCGGCCAGTTCGTCGGCCAGCATGATCGCCTCGTCATCGCCGCCGCAGCCTTCCAGGCAACGGATCGCCCGCACCAGCCGGGGCAGCTTTTCTTCGACAACCGCAACCTGCATTGCCGGCGCAACGCCCGTCACGAGAAGATGTCCGTGCCGATGCTGCGGCGCGCGCCGCGCTTGGGCACGCTGCTGCGCGTCGACGGCACCTGCTTGCGCAAGCGGTACAGCAATTCCTTGGTCGAGCGCTGCAGGAACTTCGGCTCGTCGTCCGGATCGTCCGAGAACTCGGCGTCGGCCAGGTCGGCGCTGTGGCGGAAGTCGGGGAACAGCTCGAACAGCGAGCGGTCCCAGCCGTCCTCGCTGGCCTTGGCCAGTTCGATCGCCAGCGGCACCAGGTCGCTGTCGGACGAGGTCTGGCCCGTCATGTAGGGGCCCTTGGAGATGATTTCGCCGGCCACTTCCAGGATTTCCTTCGGCGCCATCGAGAACAGGATGGCGAACACGGTCACGCCGTGGTCGCTGGCGGTCGCCTCATGCAGCAGTTCCTGGCGCCGCTCCGGGTCGTCGGTGGAAAAGATGATGCCGTGCACGTGCGAAAACAGGCTCTCGGCAACGCGCTCCGGGTCGTCCTCGATCATGTCGTCCGACCAGGTCGCGGCAATGAAGGCGAGGCTGTCGGCCCACGCCTTGGGCGGCACCAGCAAGGTCGCCAGCGAGGTCTTGCCGCCGTCGAAGCCGGACAGGTGCAAGGCGGTCACTTGCGGCGCCAGCGTGGCCAGCACTTCCACCACGGCGAGGTCGCCGTGCGCCTCGACGGCGTCGGAAAACGCCTGCTCGGCGTGGCTCAGCGAGCCCGCCAGCACCAGCTCGCTGACCTGCTTGCTCAGCGCCGGCAAGTAGGTGTTTGCACTCATTTAATCGCCCTCCTTGTCGAACATGCCGGCGAAGTCGTCGGTGACGTCGCCGTCTTCGTCGTGCTCGTCGTCGCCGTCGTCGTTACGGCTGAGCTGATCGAGCGACTGGTCCTCGTCGTCCCACTTGCGCGGGTGCTTGAACAGGAACGCGGCGATGATCGCCTGGCGCGCCAGTTCCGGATGGTTTTCCGTCATCGCCTGGTACATCTTGCCGGCGTCGCCGTCGCAGCTGGCCATGGAAAACACCGCGGCCGGGTCGCCGCCTTCGTACTCGGCCGCCTCGGCCAGCAGGCCCTTGGGGTCGCTGAACTTGATGTGGTCGACCAGCGCGAAGCTCATCATGTTGACGTCTTCGATGCCGCCGCCGCTGGCGTACTCGCCGGCCAGCGCGCTTTGCATCATCTCGTAGTTCTTACGGTTGGGCGGGTCGCCCAGGATGCCTTCGATCTGGCCTTCCAGTTCACGCGACTGGTAGGCAAATTCGGGATGTACTTTTCTCATTTCGGATCCTGTTCAGTTGATGCTTGATGCGTAGAGGGTTCAGGCGGGCAGATTCACGCCGTTCAGTGCGAACAGCGAGCGCCACAGCTCGAACGCCTCCGCCTCGGAGTCGAGGATGATGCGGTGGTTCACGCTCTGGTCGTATTCGCTGCGTTTTACCGGATCGGACAGGATTTCGTAGGCCTTGGTGACGCTCTTGAAGCGCACCTCGGCCGCGGGCGCGTCGTTGCGGTCCGGGTGGTAGCGCATTGCCAGCGAACGGTAGACCTTCTTGATCTCGTCGTCCGTGGCATTCGGCGCCACGCCGAGGACGGCATATAAGTTTTCCACGTGAGATCTCCGGCCACAGCCAAAACCAATAAAGGTGGATTATCCTATAGAACGCGCCCGGCCGCGCAAGTTCGCCCCGCCATACGGTAAAATGCCGCAACCCGATCATTTCAAAGCACTTTTTCAATGAGCATTGACAAAAACAATACGGCGGCGGCGAATGCGCCCTCCTCGAACTTCTTGCGCGCCATCGTCGAGTCCGACATCGCCGCCGGCACTTATCGCCGCGAAGGCTTGCCGCAGGTAATCACGCGCTTTCCGCCCGAGCCGAACGGCTACCTGCACATCGGCCATGCCAAGTCGATCTGCGTCAATTTCGGCCTGGCGCGCGACTACCAGGGCGTATGCCACCTGCGCTTTGACGACACCAACCCGGCCAAGGAAGAGCAGGAATACGTCGACACCATCATCGACACGGTCAAATGGCTCGGTTTCAGCTGGGAGCAGGACGGCACCAGCCACCTGTACTACGCCAGCGACTACTTCGAGCAGCTGTACCTGATGGCCGAGTACCTGATCAGCGCCGGCCACGCCTACGTCGACAGCCAGAGCGCCGAAGACATGGCCAGGAACCGCGGCAACTTCGGCACGCCCGGCACCAATTCGCCGTTCCGCGACCGTCCGGCCGACGAGTCGCTGGCGATCTTCCGCGACATGCGTGCCGGCAAGTACAAGGATGGCGAACACATCCTGCGCGCCAAGATCAGCGAAGACGGCATGGCATCGCCGAACATGAACATGCGCGACCCGGCGATCTACCGGATCCGCCACGCCCACCACCACCGCACGGGCGACGCCTGGTGCATCTACCCGATGTACGACTACACGCACCCGATTTCGGACGCACTGGAGCACATCACGCAGTCGCTGTGCACGCTCGAGTTCCAGGACCACCGCCCGTTCTACGACTGGCTGCTGGCCACGCTGACCGAAGGCGGCTTCTTCAAGCAGCCGGTGCCGCGCCAGTATGAATTCTCGCGCCTGAACCTGACCTACCTGGTAATGAGCAAGCGCAAGCTGCGCCAGCTGGTCGACGACGGCATCGTCTCCGGCTGGGACGATCCGCGCATGCCGACCCTGGTGGGCTTGCGCCGGCGCGGCTACACGCCCGAATCGATCCAGCTGTTCTGCGAGCGCATCGGCGTGTCGAAGGCCGACGGCTGGATCGACATGAGCACGCTCGAGGGCGCCCTGCGCGACGACCTCGACCCGAAGGCGCCGCGCGCCACCGCCGTGCTGCGCCCGCTGAAGCTGATCATCGACAACTTCCCGGAAGGAGAATCGATCGAGTGCACCTCGCCGGTCCACCCGCACTTCCCGGAGCGCGGCCTGCGCACCTTCCCGATCACCAGGCATCTGTGGATCGAGCAGGAAGACTTCATGGAAGTGCCGGTCAAGGGCTACTTCCGGTACTACCCGCCGATCGGCGACGCGCCGGGCAGCCGGGTGCGCCTGCGCCACGGCTACGTGACCGAATGCACCGGCTACGACAAGGATGCCGACGGCAAGGTCACCGCGGTCCACGTCAAGTATTTTGAAGACAGCAAGTCCGGCACCGAAGGATCGAACGCCTACAAGGTCAAGGGCAACATCCACTGGGTCAGCGCCGAGACGGCCTTGGCGTCGGAAGTGCGCCTGTACGACCGCCTGTTCACCGATCCGCAGCCTGACGGCGGCGGCAAGGATTTCCTCGCCGCGCTCAACCCGAACGCGCTGGAAGTGGTGACCGCCTACCTCGAGCCGGGCATGAGCGAGGCGCAGCCGGACCAGCGCTTCCAGTTCGAGCGCCACGGCTACTTTGTGGCCGACCGCGTCGACAGCGCGGCCGGCAAGCCGGTGTTCAACCGGGTGACGACGCTGAAGGATAGCTGGGTCAAGTAAGCCGGCCGCCGCCAAATCAACTCCCGCCCTCGGTATCAACCGCGGCGGGAGTTTTTTAATCGCGAATTGTTCAACTCCGTGAGCAATCCTATGTACCTTGCTAGGTATCGCCTGAGGATAACTTTGAGTAACTTAGACCTACATCAAATTTCCGATTCAAGATACGTTATTCGTATGCTCGACTGAATTTTCGAAAGTAGCGAGCGATGCACTCCGTGGCCGACACCGTCAAAGCGATCACCATCGGCAAGGCTGCCTTTTGGGCTGGCGCCTTGTTGGCGTCGGCGATGGGACTGATCTGCTATCTGGCGACTGCGAACGCCATCGAACGCGATGCCCATAATCGCTTCATCAACATGGCGCGCAGCGTCCAGAGCTCGATCAACGGTCGTATCAAGAGCTATACCGACGTATTGCGGGGCAGCGCAAGCTTGTTCCAGATTTCGGGCGAACTGAGCCGCGAGCAGTTTCACCGCTACGTGGACGGCCTCGCGCTCGAACGGGAATTTCCTGGGATCGAATCGATCAATTTTGCCCGGTATGTCAGCGAAGTAGAACGTCCCGCATTCGAGGAAAAAATGCGACGTGAAATCGCCGCAATGTCGAGCGGCTATCCGGCCTTTCGCATCACTCCGCCCGGACGCCGCGCCACCTACAACGTCATCACGTACATCGAACCGATCGCCGGCTGGGCCAGCCGGTTTGGCGTCGACATCACCGGCGGCGGCGAATTGCCCGCCCATAAAGTGATGCGCGAGACCGGCCAGATAGCCGCGTCCGCGACACGGCTGACATTCATGTCCGGCGTCAATCGCACCGGGCTGTCGATACGCCTTCCGATCTACCGTTCCGGCGTGCCGAGCAGCACCGATGCTGAGCGCAGCGCAGCTTTTGTGGGGAGCGTCGGTATTGGCTTTCGGGTCCAGAAACTTTTTGAAGGCGTGCTCGACCAAATGCCGGTGCGCGGCGTGCGCCTTACCCTGACCGACATCGGCTTGCAGGCTGCCAAATCGCCCACCGCCGCCGCGGAGCCGGCGCGGATCCTGTTAGACACCGCCGCGACCGCTGCCAGCCCCTATCCGACCGCGGCCAACGCAGACAGTGCATCCTTCGTTACCACCTTAGCGGTCGGTTACAACACGCGCATCTGGGAAGCCCAATTCAGCGTGCCCAAGTCCCACCTCTACACCGGGTTCGACGCCTACGTGCCGTGGCTGGCGATGCTGGCTGGACTGGTTAGCACAATGTTGCTGTACGCCTTGTTTCAAATGCTCAGTTCATCGCGCCGCCATGCGGTCGCATTGGCACAAAGCATGACCAAAGAACTGCGCGAAAGCGAGGCCAAGTTACAGCTTTCAAACGAAAATCTGCGCCGCCTCGGCGCCCATGCGGAACATATCAAGGAAGAAGAGCGCAGACGGATCGCCCGTGAAATTCACGACGATCTCGGCCAGAACCTGCTGGCACTGCGCATCGAGGCCGACATGCTGTCGGCGCGCACAGGCGCGCGTCAACCGCGCCTGCATGCGCGTGTACGCGAGACCGTCAATCAGATCGACGCCACCATCAAAAGCGTTCGCCAGATCATCAACGACCTGCGCCCGAACGTGCTCGACCTTGGTCTGAGCGCTGCGGTCGACTGGCAAATTTCGGAGTTCCGCCGCCGCACCGGCATCCGATGCGAACTGCTTGAAACGCACCAGGATATCGAGGTCAGCGACCAATGTGCGACCGCGCTGTTCCGCATCCTGCAGGAGTCGCTGAGCAATATCTTGCGCCACGCAGAGGCAACCGAAGTGAAGGTGGTGCTGAGGGTGGAGCGCGACTGGATCTGGATGTCCGTCAGCGACAACGGCATCGGACTCCATCCGACGGGCCGCCGCAAGCCGGGTTCATTCGGGCTGGTGGGCATCGAAGAGCGCATCAACATCCTTGGTGGAACCTTCCACATTCACAGTGAGGATGGCGCCGGCACCACGGTGCGCGTGGCGGTGCCGATGCGCGATGCGCTGCGCGTACCCGTCCCGCTGGACAACCGAGTGGACGCGTTAAACGACCATAGCGCACTCGTCTGAAGCGGCCCGATTCGTCCTACAATTTTGCTTCCCTCGATGCTTAGGACCATGTCGGCAAAGCCGACTGTGGTTAAGAATCCACGCCATAAATTGATTGATGCAACGCAAGTTAGGAGGCTCTTTTGTGAGCAAGAATCACCTTAATGCTCGACGTCAACACAGGCAGACCGAAGGGAACATTCCCGCCCGGACGGGCACATTCCATTGAGGAGCGCTACAAAATCAACAGCGACGCTAATACCACTTGCACACAATAACAACCAATAGTCACTTCAAACACATAGGAAATTGTCATGAGCTCAAATGTCACTTTCAGCACGATCGCAGAACTGGACCTGGATCCGATCAAAGTCAAACTGATGCACAAAGAATCTGGCGAAGGATGGTCCCGCGAGCAGGTTGATACGGTCGCTTTCGAATATCGCCGCTTCCTCCAGCTCGTCAAGATGTATCCCCAGGAACAGGTGGCGCCGCTGTTCGACGTCGACATCTTCTGGCACTACCATATCCTCGATACCATGAAGTACGCCGCCGACTGCGAGCAGGTGTTCGGCTACTTCCTCCACCATTTCCCCTACAGCGGCCTGCGCGGTGAAGACGACGAGGCAGTCCACGAACAGATCGGCGCGCGCATGCAGCAGTTGTACGAAGAGACCTTTGGCGTCACGTATGCACGGCAGCAGGCCGGTTCGGCCGATGGAAATGTAGGTACGTCGGCCGGGATGGCGAAGACCGCCTTTTCACAGCCGACCATCGCGAAAATCGCATTCTCGCAGCCGACGGTTGGCAAGATCGCTTTCTCGCAGCCCACCATTGGCAAAATCGCATTCTCGCAGCCAACCATCTCGACACGCGCGTCTTCGCCGCCATCCGCTCCAAAGATCGCTTTCTCGCAGCCTACCATTGGCAAAATCGCGTTCTCGCAGCCAACCATCTCGACACGGGCGTCTTCGTCGCCATCCGCTCCAAAAATCGCGTTTTCGCAGCCCACCGTCGGCAAAATCGCGTTTTCGCAGCCTACCGTGGCGAACGAGGCTGGCACGTCGAGCAAGGCGGCGGAAAACGAGGGCTTGTATGAAAGCTCAATGCGTGCGCAAGCTGGGATGATTGCCGTGAACTGGGCGCGTCCTTCGCTCAAGTATGCTGCGTAGTTTTGCCTGAAGTAAGTCGTCGGCCCCGGCCCGCACTGCCGGTCGGGCGGACGGCAAGAGCGTCCCGTACCACCCTCGCACTCCTTCCCCCTTCCGCCCCCAGTTCGTCGCTATCATCGTGTTCGCGCGATCGAAACTGGCTCTGCTTGCTTGCCCAATTCCCTTCTGGCCAATCGTCGCAGCTTTTGCCGAGCTCGCTTCATATTTGATCTGGATCAACTTGGTGAGAAGTGAAATGTTTCATATTTGATTTTCCTCACAAAGGTAGCGCTCGTAAGCCAATACCACTGGATTGTCTTACGAATGATCAACACTAGCCCCCATCTAAGAATGATAAAAACAATGAATTCCAATCACGACTTCGCGCAAATTGCAGCGCTCGACCTCGATCCCATCAAAGTAAAACTTATGCATGTGGAGTCTGGCGAAGGCTGGACGCGCGCTTACGCCGACGCCGTTGAATTCGAGTACCGCCGTTTTTTGTACCTCGTGAAGAAGTTTCCAATCGAACAGACGGCGCCACTTTTTGATGTCGACGTGTTCTGGCACTACCACATCCTCGATACGATGAAATATGCGGTTGACTGCGAAGCTGTGTTCGGCTATTTCCTGCATCACTTTCCGTACGTCGGACTGCGCGGCGAGGACGATCTCGTAGCGCACCACCGAGTCGGCGAACGCATGCGAGAACTGTACGAATGGACGTTCGGAGAGGACTACGTCCAGGAACCGATGCAATCGGCAGGACACGGCCAACCTGCTTTCTCGTCCCCGGCCGGACAGCCCGTCCTCTCAACAGACCGGGCTGCGGCAGGTTCGTCGATAGTCGCATTTTCATCGCCCGCCACGAAGACCGCCTTTTCGTCGCCGGCGGTCACGTCCCAATCGTCCGCAGTCGACAATGCACGAATCGCCGCGGCAGCGTTTTACTCCGTGCGTCCCACACTTTCACGGGCGGTCTAGAAAATCCCTGAAACGGAATTTCAGGTCGCCGAAGGGGCCGGCGACTTATGCGGGCTCGTCATCAATGCGCGCAGTTCGCGGATGCTGAAGTTGCTGACATCGTGCATCCGCAACAAGATAGTGGCGCCGATCGGCAAGGTCCGATGGCGGATCTTGCTGATGACCGGCGGCGCCACCTGGAGCGCGCGCGACAAGGCGGCGTCGTTCTTGAGCTTGAGCTTGGCAATGATGGCGTCGAGCAGGTTGTCGGGGTTGTAGGTAGCAGCAGCAGGGATGATCTTTGGCATGGCTCGATTCTCTCGCAAGGTAACGCTCCGCGTCAGCGTCGCCGCAGAGCCGTTGTGATGCTCACTTGATGGGAAACACCGCCCTTTTGTGTGGCGGTACTTGTGAGAGAAATGATACAGGCCAGTCTTGCAGTTTTCTTAAGCCAGACTTATCGGGACGAGCGCGCGGCGAGCGCGCGCGACGATGAGAACAGCAGGTCGAGCACCAGTTGGGCGGTCAGCTGGCCGCAGGTAGAAGGAAGCAAATAGAAACGCATCAGGGGATGTTCGTTGCCTGCGACGGGCGCCAGGCGCCAGTTGAGCTGGCGGCGGATTTCCGCCGGCGGCGGCGGTGGACGATGCGCCGCCTCGCGCGCCATCATGTAAGCGCGTACCTGTTCCTTGGTGGGATGAGTAATTTGACGGTCCATGATCAGCTGTCACATGTCGAAAAATCGTGGGGAGACGCTACTCACGATAGGACCGGAGCGCATTTTCGGCTTGACTAGAGTCAATCGTGCGCTATCGATAAGGAGGAAAGGAAGACCTATGCCGGGCCGCGAAAAAAAATTGGCATCATCAATACGCCTGCTCGGTTGCGGCGGCGCCGCGCTGGTCGTCGCCGGCGCCGCCCCGCCGCTGATGGCGCAGCAAACCATGGAAGTGGTGCAGGTCACCGGCACCCGCATCGCCCTGCCCGGCATCACCTCGAACAGCCCGATCTCGTCGATCACCGCCGCCGACATCGCCAGCGCGCAGCCGATCGCGGTCGAGGAGTTCTTCAAGAGCCTGCCGGCGGCGGCGCCGGCCAATGGCCCCGGCATCAACAACGGCACCGTCGGCGCCGCCACGATCGACCTGCGCGGCCTGGGGCCTAACCGCACGCTGGTGCTGGTCAACGGCCGCCGCCTGGTGCCGTTCAACCTGAATGGCGCGGCCGACACCAACGCCATCCCCCTCGCATTGCTCTCCAGGGTCGACCTGCTGACCGGCGGCGCCTCGGTGGTGTACGGCGCCGATGCAGTGTCCGGCGTCGTCAACTTCAATCTCAAGCGCAACTTCACAGGCGTCGACCTGACCACCTCGTACGGCGCCACCACCGACGAACGCGACGCCAGGCGCCGACGCACCGATCTGACGGTGGGCACCGACCTGGCCGACCAGCGCGGCAACGTCGTGTTCAGCATTGGCAAGACCAGCGCCGACCCGCTCACCCAGGGCGCGCGCGACTACGGCATTACCAGCCTGAACTCGGTCACCGGCGCCGCCACCGGGTCGCCGACCACGGTGCCGGGAGTATTTTCGACGCTGAAAGGCGCCGGCGGCAGCGACGCGCTGGCGGGCACCTGGCAGATCGATCCCGCCACCGGCGCCCTTATTCAACCGGCGCAGCTCTACAACGCCAATCCGCCCAACTATTACGTCACCGCCCTCGAGCGCACCCAGGCCACCTCGCTGGCCAACTTCAGGTTCAACGACCACGCCGAAGCGTACGCCGAGCTGTTCTACACGGACGCCAAGGTCGGCGCTACCATTGCCGAGACTGGCACCTTCGGCAATACCTACAACGTGCCGATCGGTAACCCCTTCATTCCGGCGGCGGCGCGCCAGCAGCTGTGCGCGCGGCGCGGCATCGCGCCCGCCTCCTGCGTCGAAGGCAACCCGACCATCGTGCCATTGCTGGTAAACCGCCGTTTCGTCGAACTGGGGCCGCGCTATTACAACTTTTACACCAGGACCGTGCAATACACCCTTGGCCTGAAAGGCGCGATCGCGCGCGACTGGACATACGACGCCTACTGGAGCCGCGGCGACGCCGACCAGGACGGCATGCGCATCAACTGGGGCTCGCAGTCGAAGGTGGCGCAGGCGCTCAATGCGCTCAACCGCACCAGCTGCGTCAACCCCGCCAACGGCTGCGTGCCGCTGAACGTGTTCGGCGCCGCCGGTTCGATCACGCCGGCCCAGATCGACTTTATCAACCTGAGCACCCTGATGCGCCAATCGGTGCGGCAGGATGTCGGCGCGCTGACGCTCTCGGGCGACCTGGGCACGACTCTGGCGAGCCCGTTCGCGGCCCAGGCGGTGACGATGGCGCTGTCGCTGGAGCAGCGCAAAGTGGTCGCCTCCACGCGGTCGGACGCGGCCTTGCAGATCCCGGGCGAGGTATTGGGGAACGCGGCGATGTTTCCAGACCGCTCAGGCGAATTCAGGCTCAGGGAGTACGCACTGGAGATGGCGGTACCGCTGGCGAGCGACAAACCGTTGATCAAGGCGCTCGACCTCGAGCTTGGCTACCGGCAGTCGCAGTTCTCCGCGGCCGGCAAGGCGCGCGATTACGGCAGCTGGAAATATGGCGGCGAGTGGGCGCCGGTGCGCTCGCTGCGGCTGCGCGGCATGGTGCAGAAGGCCTCCCGCGCACCCAACGTCAACGAATTGTTTGCACCCGTGGTGCCGGCCCTGTCGAACCTGGCCGTCGATCCCTGCCAGGGCAACCGTATTAGCGAGGCGGCAGCGAACGTGGCCGGCACGCTGTCGAACCTGTGCCGCCTGACGGGCGTGCCGCAGAGCGAGATCGGCAGCCTGCCGGCACCATCATCGAGCCAGATCAACACCCGCACCGGCGGCAACCCGCAGCTGGGACCGGAGCAGGCCAAAACGCGCACCATCGGTTTCGTCTGGGCGCCGGTGGCGCGGCTGGCGGTCACGGTCGACTATTACCGCATCGATATCGACAACGCGATTTCGAGCCCCAGCAGCACCGACATCCTCGACGGCTGCTACAACGCCGCCTTCAACCCGGGCATGGCACTGAACGCCTCCTGCGCCCTGATCGGCCGCAACACCATCAACGGCACCTTCAACGGTGTCGAGGCGCAGGGGGTGCGCACGGCGCTGTCGAATCTGGGCAGGCAAAGCACCAGCGGCGTCGACGTCAGCGCCGCCTACCGTGTGAACGCGGGCCGTTTCGGCAACATCGATGTGAGCGGGGCCTTCAACCAGATCCGCAGCTTCACCTTCCGGCCGACGCCGGCCTCGATCGAGCGCAATTGCCTCGGCTACTACAGCGTGGCGTGCGGCGCGCCGACCTACCGGCGCAAGTTCAACCAGCGCACCACCTGGACGATGGGCGCCTTTACGGTCGGCTACAACTGGCGTTACCTAAGCGGGGTGATCGAGGAGCCGGGCGGCACCGATTTCCTGCCGGCATTTGCGAAGATCGACGCCTACCACTACGTCGACATGAACGCCGGGTGGAACGTGAGCAAGATGCTGCGGCTGAACGTCAGCGTCAACAACGTCGCCAACAAGCGCCCGCCGATCGTTGGCGGCACCATCGGCACCACCTTTACGAACAACGGCAACACCTTCCCGCAAAACTACGATGCGGTGGGCCGCTACATCACGTTCGGCGCGACGTTGAAGTTCTGACGACTATTTCTTCTCGCGCACGCGCTGCTGCTGCTTTTTCTGCGTCTGCGACTTGTTCTGCTTGGCCTCGTACAGGGCGACCGCATCCTTCTTGGCCTGCTCGAGCGTGCACATTTCCGGTTTGTCGTCGTGCTTGACGAAGAACTCGGCGTCCTGGGCGTCGACCACCAGTTTGATGGCGGCGGCATCGTCGAGGTCGTACAGTTCGGTGAGGATGGTCGTTACTTCGTCCAGATATTCTTCGTAAGTCATGTGCTTTTCCTTGTTGATGGCGTCATTTTAACAGCGCCATCCGCGCCAGCGCGCCGCGCACCTCCGGATAGGTCAGCCGCACCCCCAGCTCGCGCTTGATGCGCGCGTTGCCGATGCGGCGCGATTCGGCCATGAACGACAGCTTGATCGGGGACACTTCGGCCGCCAGCTGCGCGCGCGCCACCCGCGGCGGACGCGCCAGGCCAAAGGCGTCGGCCACGCTGTCGAAGTAGTCGCCCATCAGCATGTCGGTGTCGTCGACGGCGTTGTAGATGCGACCCGGCAAGGCGCGAAACAGCGCCAGCGCGACGATGCGGGCAAGATCGTCGGCGTGGATGTGGTTGGTGTAGACGTCGTCCGCGCGCAGCAAGGCCGGCGTGCCCTGCTGCAGTCGCGCCAGCGGCAGCCGCTCGCGCGCGTAGATGCCGGGCGCGCGCACGATGGCGAGCTGGCCGCCGGCGCGCCGGGCCCAGTCGCGCAGCACGCGCTCGGCATCGACGCGGCGGCGCGCGCGCGCATTGTGCGGCGCCACGGCGCGCGTTTCGTCGATCCGCTGGCCCTGGCAATCGCCGTACACCCCGCTGGTGCTGACATAAACGACCCGTGCACCGTCAGGTAGAATGGCGGTCAAGTTGCGCGTCCTGCGGTCGATGGCGCCATCGCCTTGCGGCGGCGCCAGGTGGATCACGTTCGGCGCCAGGCGCGCCAGGCGCTTCAGGCTGGCCGGGCTGTCGAGGTCGGCGACCACCGGCACCGCGCCGGCCGCGCGCAGTTCGGCGCGGCGAGCCGGATTGCTGGTGACGGCAAACACCCGGAAGCGCGCGCGCACCAGCGGCAGCAGGCGCATGCCGACATCGCCGCAGCCGACGATCAACAGGCGCGGCAAGCCAAATTTTTGCATTGTGTTGTTCTTCATGTTGAGGATTGTATGACTTTCCAGATCACTGTCCAGCCCAGCGGCCACCATTTCGACTGCGAGCCGGACGAAACCGTACTGGCCGCGGCCATCCGCGCCGGCATCGGCTTGCCGTACGGCTGCAAGAACGGCGCCTGCGGTTCGTGCAAAGGCAAGGTCGTCGAAGGCACCGTCACGCACAAGCCGCACCAGCAGCGCGCCATGTCCGACGAGGAAGAAGCGGCCGGCGCGGCGCTGTTTTGCTGCGCCCTGACCGCGTCCGACCTGGTCATCGAGGCGCGCGAAGTGTCCGGCAGCAGCGAGTACCCGGTGCGCAAGATGCCCTCGCGCGTGGCCAAGCTGGAAAAAGTCGCCCCCGACGTCATCGTCATGAGCCTGCAGTTGCCGGCCAACGAAGCGCTCGCCTACCGCGCCGGCCAGTATATCGAATTCCTGCTCAAGGACGGCAAGCGGCGCAGCTACAGCATGGCCAACGCGCCGTCGAGCCTCGATTCGCCGCTGACGCTGCACGTCCGCTACATGCCGGGCGGCCTGTTCACCGAGCATGTGTTCAATACGATGAAGGAGCGCGACATCCTGCGCTTCGAGGGTCCGCACGGCAGCTTCTTCCTGCGCGAGGAATCGGACAAGCCGATCGTGCTGCTGGCCTCGGGCACCGGCTTCGCCCCGGTCAAGGCGCTGGTCGAGCACCTGATCCACCTGAAGTCGCCGCGGCAGGTACACCTGTACTGGGGCGGGCGGCGGCCGCACGACCTCTACATGAACGAACTGTGCGAGCAGTGGGCGATGATCCTGCCCAATTTCCGCTACGTGCCGGTGGTGTCCGATCCGCTGCCTGAGGACAACTGGAGCGGGCGCACCGGCTTTGTCCACGCCGCCGTGCTGCAGGACCTGCCGGATCTGTCGGGCTACCAGGTGTACGCCTGCGGCGCGCCGATCGTGGTCGATTCGGCGCGGCGCGATTACCTTGCGCTGGGCAAGCTGCCGGCCGAGGAATTCTTCGCCGACGCCTTCACCTCCGAGGCCGATCTCGCCCAGCCGTAATGTTCGACCGCGGCGGCCCTTTTGAGGTAGTGTACGGGAGCGCACCGCGCCTTCGCCGCACCCACCTTTCTTGAAGGGACTGCCCATGCACCAGCATCACCGACTCGCGCGCCACCTCGCGCACGCCCTGATTGCACTGTCCGCCGCAGCCTTTGCCGGTCCGGGATTGGCCGCCGGCCAGGACGCCGGCGCCCAGTACCAGGCGGCCATCGCCAATCCGGCGCGCCTGGACGACGACCGCAAGAGCGACGCCAAGCGCAAGCCGGCGCAGTTCCTGGCGTTTGCCAAGGTGCGTCCCGGCATGAAGGTGCTGGACGTGTCGGCCGGCGCCGGCGCCACCTCGGCGCTGCTGGCGGCCGCGGTGGCCCCCGGCGGCGAAGTGTGGGCGCAGACAGCCAAGGCCTCGCCCAAGCTCGAAGCGCGGCTGGCCAATTCACCGATGGCCAACCTGCACGCGGTGGTGGCGCCGTTCGACAACCCGGTTCCGGCCGGCACGCCGCCGCTCGACCTGGTCACCATCAACATGTCCTACCATGACATCGTCAACACCCCGACCGACCGCGCGGCAATGAACAAGCACCTGTACCAGGCGCTCAAGCCGGGCGGCGCGGTGGTGGTGATCGACAACGCGGCCAAGGAAGGCAGCGGCCTGTCCGCCACCGAAACCTTGCACCGCATCGACGAGGCGGCGGTGGTGGCGGAGTTCACCAAGGCCGGCTTCGCGCTCGATGCCAGGTCGGACTACCTGCGGGCGCCGGGCGACCCGCGCGACCAGCCCTTCTTCAAGATGCAAGGCAAGCCGGACGACAAGTTTGCGCTGCGCTTCGTGAAGAAATAAGCAGAAGTGAGCTCCCCGGCCACGCGTTGCGCATGGCCGGCCTCCCCCGCGCCCTTCCCATGTTTCCCTCTGTCCTGCACGAGCTGTTGCTGCCGCTCCGGGCGCGCGCCCCAGGCGACGCCGACGCCGCCTTCCTCGCGCGCCTGTACGCGTCCACCCGCGCCGACCTGCACTCGGCCACCGCCGACCCGGCCCTGGTCGATTCGATCATCGGCATGCAGCAGCGCTTCCAGGCCGCCGGCTACCGGCAGGATTTCCCCGCCGCGCACTACCTGGTGCTCGAGCAGGCCGGCGTGCCGTGGGGGCGCATCGTCGTCGATGCCGGCGCCGCGGCGTTGCGGCTGGTCGATATCGCACTGCTGCCGCAAGCGCGTGGACAGGGCCTCGGTCGCCACATCCTGCGCGCCCTGCAGGGCTGCGCGCGCGCGGCCGGCCTGCCGCTGACGCTGTCGGTCCACCACAGCAATCCGAGGGCGCGGCGCCTGTACCTGTCGCTCGGCTTTCAGGGCACCGCGCGCGATGCGCTTTGCGAGCAGATGTTGTGGTCTAATGTGGCGCCATGACACACAACTCCGCCCCCAAGCTCGCCGAGAGCAAGAAGAAAATCCTGTTGCATCGGTTCATCAGCAGCCGGCCGCACCTGACCGTCGCCATCCTGTTCGGCGCCGTGGTCGCCTTCCTGTTGCCCGACAGCATAGCCATGATGACGCGCGCGCTGATCGCCTGGAATGCCGCGGTGTGGTCCTACCTGGTCGCGATGATGTGGATCATCACGCGCGCCGACCATCGCAAGGTGCGCGCGATCGCCGACAAGCAGGACGAGAGCGCGGCCATGGTGCTGGTGGCGCTGCTGGTAGGCTGCGTGTTCAGCCTGTGCGCGATCTTCTTCGAACTGAGCGAACTGGCCGACGCCAAGGGCTCTGAAAGAGCGATGCGCTATGTGCTGACCGTGATGACGCTGTTCGGCTCGTGGCTGCTGGTGGGCCTGCTGTTCTGCTTTCATTACGCGCACGCCTATTACCGGGGCGCGCCGGCGCTCCCGCCGCTCAAGTTTCCCAACGACGAAAAGGAGCCCGACTACTGGGACTTCCTGTATTTCTCGTTCACCATTTCGGTGGCGGTACAGACCTCCGACGTCTGCATCATGACGCGCGGCATGCGCAAGCTCGCGCTCGGGCATTCCGTGCTCAACTTCTTCTTCAACCTCGTCATCCTCGGACTGTCGATCAACATTGCCGCCGGCCTCATCAAGTAGTGGGCGTTCCAGCAGAGCGTGGTCGAATCGGTGAAAGGTGTAAGATAAATCCGTGTACCAACCAGGAGTGACTTATGCTAATTAACATCAATACCGACAAGACCATCGAACGCCACCAGGGTCTGGATGACCATGTGCAATCCGTGGTCAATGCCGCGATCGGCCGGTTCGGCGAACACATCACGCGCGTCGAAGTGCACCTCAGCGACGACAACAGCCAGAAATCGGCAGACGGCGGCAACCGCTGCCTGCTCGAAGCACGGGTCACCGGCTACCAGCCGATCGCCGTGAGCGACCATTCGGTCCACCTGCACGTGGCCATCTCCGGCGCCGCCGAAAAGCTCAAGCGCGCCCTCGACAGCGCCCTCGGCCGGCTGCACGACAAGCAGATGAAGACGCCGGCGCCGGCCGAGGTGCCGGACGAAGTGAGCGAGTAAGCTGATCGGCGGGCCTGCCCGCCGGCATACCGACAGGCGGCCCGCGTGGCCGCCTGTTGCATTCAGGCCAGCGGTTTTTCCGCGGCAAGCTGGCGCAGGTAACGCAGGCCGGCGAGCGAACGGCTGCCGTACCACGACATCAATTCGCCATCGATGAGCCGGACCGGCTTGCCGACCTGGCGCTCCAGCGCCTCGGCGTGCGCCGTGGTGAAGCGGAAGGGCTCGGTCGAGAGCAGCACGCCGTCGATCGACGCGGCCAGTTGCGCGCTCCAGTCGAAGCGCGGATAGCGGGCCGGGTCGTCCAGCTGCGGCACGTTCCAGCCGATCTCGGCCATCATGCGGGCGATGTAGGTGTCCTGCGACACGCTCATCCACGGGTCCTGCCAGATGCAATACAACATGGTCTGCGGCGGGCCTTTCGGCACCGCGCGCAAGGCGGCGTGCTCGGCCTCGAACTGCGCGCACCAGGCGTCGGCGCGCTCGTCGGCGCAGAAGATCGCGCCCATCAGCCGCGCCAGGGCCAGGTTGTCGCGCGGGGCCAGCGGGTGGGTGACGACGATATGCGGCACGAACGCGGCCAGCGCGTCGACGGTGGGCTTTTCATTTTCGTCGACGTTGACCACCAGGTGGGTCGGCGCCAGCCGCCGGATCTTGTCGATGTTGACGTCCTTGGTGCCGCCCACCTTCGGGATCGCCGCCACCAGTCCGGCCGGATGGATGCAGAAACCGGTGCGTCCGACCAGCTGCGCGGCCAGGCCGAGCTCGCACAACAGCTCGGTAATGGAGGGCACCAGCGAAACGATGCGGGCGGCGGGATCGGGATGGTGGCGGGCGCCGACGGCGTCGAACAGGGTCATGCGGTCTCCAGAACGGTATATCCGCCATTGAAACACTGTTGTTTATCGGGCGCCAGTCCCTTGCCAAAGTGACGATGCGCTATGATGTTATTGCTAACGGGAATTAATAAGTGCGATGCACTTGAAGGAGTATTTTGGAACAAATTGGCGTCTTCGGGGCCTCGACGTACGATATCGGCGAGCTTCAGCTGTTTCGGGGTGCGGATGAGGAGCAACTGGCCGCTGCGCTTGCGCAGTGCGCGGTCGTGCGCCTGGCGCACGGCACCCGGCTGCAGGATACTTTCCGCGCGCGCCTGTACATCGTGCTGCGCGGGGCGCTGTCGGAGGCGGCGGCGGACGGCACCATTCGCAAGATCCTGCGCGGCGAAAGCGTGGGCGAGCAGTCGGTGCTCGACGAAGCGACCAACCTGGCCGACATCAGCGCGGTCGAGGACAGCGAGCTGCTGGTGATCGAAGCGGACCTGGCGTGGCAGCTGATCGACCAGTTCAACGGCGTTGCCCGCAACCTGCTGCGGCTGCTGTCGTTCCGGATTCGCGCCGCCAGCGCGCTGCTGCGGCGGCGCCAGAAGCTGGGCGAATTCTATCGCCAGCTGTCGATGAACGATGGCCTGACGGGGCTGTACAACCGCGCCTGGCTCAACGACATGTTGCCCAAGATGGTCGCTACTGCCGCGCGTGCCGACGGGCCGCTGTCGCTTGTCATGATCGACCTTGACCATTTCAAGCGGTTCAACGACACCCATGGCCACTTGGCCGGCGACGACGCCTTGCGCGCCGCTGCCGGCGTCATCCATGCCGCGCTGCGCCCGTCCGACTACGCGGTGCGCTACGGCGGCGAGGAAATGCTGGTGATCCTGCCCGACACCAGCGAGAACCTGGCGCGGATGGTGGCCGAGCGGCTGTGCCAGCGGCTGCGCCAGGCCGTCATTTTCGACGACATGCGGCTGCCGCTGCCGCAGCTGACCGGTTCGTTCGGAGTCGCCTGCCTCGGCGCCGAGATGGACGAGATGCAACTGCTGGCGGCCGCCGATTCCGCGCTGTACCGCGCCAAGGAAGCCGGCCGCGACCGCGTCTCCCTGTAACGTTCCAACACCGGGGTCAGACCAACTGGTCTGACCCGCTGGTCTGACCCCGGTTTTCGAGTGACTGTTCTGATCCCGGCGTTCGCGTGGCCGGCGGGGTGCTGCCCCTCGTTCGTTGGAAACCTCGTGCAGACCGTAGGCAAACCAGCCGTTTTTGTGACACCATACGAGCCGCCGCGCGGCCCGCTCCCTTTGACTGACCTGACATGACGAACCACACTTTCCTCTGGCACGACTACGAAACCTTCGGCGCCGTGCCGCGGCGCGACCGCCCGGCCCAGTTCGCCGCGATCCGCACCGACGCCAACCTCAACGAAATCGGCGACCCGATCATGCTGTACTGCCAGCCGGCGCCGGATTTCCTGCCCGATCCGCAGTCTTGCCTGATCACCGGCATCACGCCGCAGCAGTGCCTCGAGTGGGGCGTGCCCGAGCATCAGTTTGCCGCCACCATCGAGGCGGCCTTCAGCGAGTCAGGCACCATCGGCGTCGGCTACAACACCATCCGCTTCGACGATGAAATCACCCGCCACCTGTTCTGGCGTAACCTGATCGATCCGTACGCGCGCGAATGGCAGAACAATTGCGGCCGCTGGGACCTGCTCGACGTCGTGCGCATGACCTACGCGCTGCGCCCGGAAGGCATCGAGTGGCCGATGCGCGAGGATGGCAAGCCCAGCTTCCGCCTGGAGGACCTGGCGCGCGCCAACGGCCTGCTGCACGAAGCGGCCCACGACGCGCTGTCGGACGTGCGCGCCACCATCGCCCTCGCCCGCCTGATCCGCGAGCGCCAGCCGAAACTGTTCGACTTCTGCCTGGGCCTGCACAAGAAAGACAAGGTGGCCACCGAGATGGGCCTGCACCTGGAAGCGTCCAGCCGCCAGCCTTTCCTGCACGTCTCGGGCATGTTCCCGACCGAGCGCGGCTGCCTGGCGCTGGTGTGGCCGCTGGCCACCCACCCCACCAACAAGAACGAGGTGCTGGTGTGGGATTGCCAGCACGACCCGGCCGAACTGTTCACGCTCGACGCCGACACCATCCGCCTGCGCCTGTTCAGCCGCAGCGCCGACTTGCCGGAAGGCGTCACCCGGCTGCCGATCAAGAGCATCCACGTCAACAAGTCGCCTATGCTGGTGGGCAACCTGAAGACGCTGAGCCCGGCGATGGCGGCGCGCTGGGGCATCGACCTCGACCAGGGCCGCGCGTACGCCCTGGCCGCCGCCGCCGGCCCCGACATGGCGGCCGTGTGGGCCGAGGTCTACCGCCGGCCGCAAGCTGCCGCCGTCGACGTCGACGAGGACCTGTACGGCGGCTTCGTCGGCAACAACGACCGCCGCAAGCTCGAGTCGCTGCGGGGCAAGACAGCCGAGCAGCTGGCGTCGGCCCGCCCCTCCTTCGAGGACGAACGCCTCACCGAACTGCTGTTCCGCTATCGCGCCCGCAACTTCCCGCACAGCCTGAACCCGGCCGAGGCGGCGCAGTGGGAAGAGCACCGCGCGGCAAGGCTGTTCGACGGCGACGGCGGCGCCCGCACCATAGAGCAGCTGTTCGGCGAGATCGACGCGCTGTCCGAGGACGCCGACGAGCGCGCCGAGGAGATCCTGGGCGCGCTGTACGATTATGCGGAGCAAGTGGCGCCGAGCCGGCGCTGACGAATTAACGGTGCAGGTTGATGGCGTCGCGCGTTTCCAGCGCGACGCGGCGGGCGGCGGCGGTGAAATCCTCGCCTGCCAGCGGCGTGGCATACAGGATGGCGCGCGACGAGCTGATCATCATGCCGGCGCCGCCCGCCGTCTTGCCGTTGACCACGGTCGCTTCGATGTCGCCGCCCTGCGCGCCGATGCCGGGCACCAGCAGCGGCATGTCGCCCACGATCGCGCGTACCTGCGCCAGTTCTTCGGGGAAGGTCGCGCCCACCACCAGCGCGCACTGGCCGTTGCGGTTCCACTTGTTGGCCACCATCGCCGCCACGTGCTGGTACAGCGGCTTGCCGCCGACGTCCAGAAACTGCAGGTCGGAGCCGCCCGGGTTGGAGGTGCGGCACAGGATGATCTGGCCGCGGTCGCTCCACTCGAAATACGGCTCGACCGAGTCGGACCCCATGTACGGACTGAGCGTCACCGCGTCGGCGCCGTAGCGGTCATACGCCTCGCGCGCATACTGGTGGGCGGTGGCGCCGATGTCGCCGCGCTTGGCGTCGAGGATCAAGGGGATGTGCGCGTAATGCTGGCGCAGGTAGTTGCAGATCTGCTCGAGCTGGGCCTCGGCGCCGAGCGCGGCGAAATAGGCGATCTGTGGCTTGAAGGCGCAGGCGAGGTCCGCCGTCGCGTCGATGATGCCCTTGCAGAACGCGGCGATGGCGTCCGGCCGCTGCTGCAGGTGCTCGGGGAAGCGCGCGGGGTCGGGATCGAGGCCGACGCACAGCAGCGAATTGTTGCCGGCCCACGCCGCGGATAGCTTGTTGATGAAATTCACGGCAGCGCCCTCGTCATTTTTTGCGAACGCAGCATTGTACCGCGTCCGCCCGGCCCGCCTGCCCCTCGCCACACACTGTTGAACAGGCACAGTTCAACCATTTAGGGTATATTTTTATCCATTCGACAACTTGCCCAGGAATTACCATCATGACCACTCACGTATTTGCACGCTGGACTCGCCTGCTGCTGACGCTCTCTTTCATGTCGGCGCTGCTGTCGGGGTGCGGCTACAACCAGTTCCAGTCCAAGGACGAGGCCACCAAGGCCGCATGGAGCGAAGTGGTTAACCAGTACCAGCGCCGCGCCGACCTGATCCCGAACCTGGTCAACACCGTCAAGGGCTACGCCACCCACGAGCAGAGCACGCTCGAAGCGGTCACCAAGGCGCGCGCCGCCGCCACCAGCATGCAGGTTACGCCTGAAGTGCTCAACGACCCCGCCGCCTTCGAAAAGTTCCAGAAGGTGCAAGGCGAACTGACGAGCGCGCTGTCGCGCCTGATGGTGGTGACGGAAAACTATCCGAACCTGAAGGCCGACGCCGGCTTTCGCGACCTGCAGTCGCAGCTCGAAGGCACCGAGAACCGCATCACGGTGGCACGCCAGCGCTATATCGTGTCGGTTCAGGAATATAACGTGCTGACCCGCAGCTTCCCGAACAACCTGACGGCGATGATTTTCGGCTACAAGGTCAAGCCATCGTTCACGGTGGAAAACGAGAAATCGATCTCGACCGCGCCGACCGTCAGTTTCGGCAAGTAAGATGGCGCAGACAATGACAGCCCGCTTGCGCTTCCTGTGCGGCGCCCTGCTGGCGCTGTCCTTGCTGCTCGCCGGCGCCGCCCACGCCCAGCTGGCGGCGGTGCCGACGCTGACCGGCCACGTCACCGACCAGGCCGGCATGCTCGAGCCAGGCCAGCGCGACAAGCTCGAGGCGGTGCTGACCGATTACGAAACCAGGACCGGCAGCCAGATCGCCGTGCTGCTGGTGAAGTCGACCGAGCCGGAACAGATCGAGCAGTACGGCATCCGCGTGGCCGACGCCTGGAAGCTCGGCCGTAAAGGCGTCGACGACGGCGTGCTGCTGCTGGTGGCCAAGGATAACCCGCCGGCACTGCGGCGCCTGCGCATCGAGGCCGGCCGCGGCGTGCAGGGCGTGCTGACGGACGCGCAATCGAAGCGCATCCTGCAGGACGTCATCGCGCCCCACTTCAAGCAGAACCAGTATTACGACGGCCTGGTGGCCGGCGTCGGCGCCATCGCCACGCTGCTCAACCAGGAACAGTTCCCGGCGGCGCCAGAGCCGCAGCGCCAGCGCCAGGCACAGTCCTCCGAAGGCGGCAGCTTCTGGATTCCCTTGCTGATCTTCGGCGTGTTCCTGCTGGGATCGATTTTCCGCCCGCGCGGCTCGCGCCTGTCGCGCGGCGGCTGGGGCGGCAACGCCACCGGCTTCATCCTCGGTACCGCGCTCGGCAGCCTGGGACGCGGCGGCGGCGGCGGCGGCGGCTTCGGCGGCGGTGGATTTTCAGGCGGCGGCGGCAGTTTCGACGGCGGCGGCGCCTCGGGAGACTGGTGATGAGCAGCATTTCCCAACGCCTGGCGCGCGCGCTGCGCCACTGGAAGACCAGCGCGGCCGACGGCCGCCGCGCCTTCCCGCAAGAAACCCTGGCTGCCATCGCCGGCGCCATCACTGCCGGCGAACAAAGCCATCGCGGCGAAGTGCGCCTCATCGTCGAGGCCTCGATCCCGTTCGACGCCATCTGGGCCGACGTCGGCATCCGCCAGCGCGCGCTCGCCCTGTTCGCCGAACACGGCGTGTGGGACACCGAGGACAATTGCGGCGTGCTCATCTACATTAACCTGGCCGAGCGCAAGGTCGAGATCGTGGCCGACCGCAACATCAACCGCAAGATCGACGCCGCCACCTGGCAGGCGGTGTGCCGCACGATGACCGAGGGTTTCGCGCGCGGCAATTTCCACGACAGTAGCGTCGCCGCAGTTACGCAGGTCAACGAACTGTTGTGCCAGCACTTCCCGGCCAACGGCGCGCGCGCCAACGAATTGCCCGACAATCCTATCCTGATATAGAACGCTGCGGGAAATCTGGCACGCGCGGGCCGGCTGTGGGTAAAATTCGCTTTCACCGAACAGTCTGAAAGCGATCCATGAAACTTGCCGATAAAGTTGCGATTGTCACCGGCGCCACCCAAGGCATCGGGCTGGCGTGCGCCGAACGCCTGCTGCGCGAGGGCGCGCGCGTGATGCTCGTCGACATCCAGCCGGACGGCGCCACGGCCGCCTTGCAGCTGGGCGAGGCGGCGCGCTTCTTCGCCGCCGACGTCAGCCAGAAAGCCGACGTCGACGCCATGGTCGCCGCCACCTTGCAGGCATTCGGCCGCATCGACATCCTCGTCAACAACGCCGGCGTCACCCACGCCTGCGACTTCCTCGACCTGGCCGAGGAGGATTTCGACCGCGTGCTGCGCATCAACCTGAAGTCGATGTTCCTGTGCGGCCAGGCCGCCGCGCGCGAAATGGTCAAGCAGCACAGCGGCTGCATCATCAACATGTCGAGCGTGAATTCGCAGGTGGCCATTCCGAACCAGGTGCCGTATGTGGTGTCCAAGGGCGGCGTCAACCAGCTGACCAAGGTGATGGCGCTCAGCCTCGCCCCGCACGGCATCCGCGTCAACGGCATCGGCCCCGGCACCATCCTCACCGAGCTGGCCAGGAAAGCCGTGCTGGGCAGCCCGGAAGCGCGCCACACCATCCTCTCGCGCACCCCGCTCGGGCGCTGCGGCGAGCCCGAGGAAGTGGCCGCTATCGCCGCCTTCCTCGCCAGCGACGACGCTTCCTACATGACGGGTCAGACCATCTACGCCGACGGCGGCCGGCTGGCGCTGAACTACACGGTGCCGGTGACGCAATGAGCAAGCCTCCCAGGCAGGCGCCGGCCGCGGGCGACAACCTGCTCGCGCTCGACAATCAGTTCTGCTTCGCCCTGTACTCGGCCTCGCATGCGGTCACCCGCACCTACAAGCCGCTGCTCGACCGCCTCGGCCTGACCTACCCGCAGTACCTGGTCATGCTGGTGCTGTGGGAACAGGACGGCATCCTCGTCAAGGACATCGGCGCACGCCTGTTCCTCGATTCCGGCACGCTCACGCCGCTGCTCAAGCGGCTCGAAGCGAACGGCCTGGTGGGACGCAACCGCGACCGGCTCGACGAGCGCCAGGTGCGCATCTCGCTCAGCCAGGCGGGCCGCGCGCTGCGCGAGCGCGCCACCGCGATCCCGCAGCAAGTGCTGTGCGCCAGCGGCCAGGAAGCGGCGGCGCTGGGCCGCCTGCGGGCGGAATTGTCGGCGGTGCGCGACGGCCTTTCCAAAACGGCCGGCGACGGCGAGTGAGGGCGCCGCGCGCCGCTATCGCCGCGATAGCATCAATTAAGTTGTGCGCAATTGAATTGCACGATATTATTTGTTCCTCGGCACTTTCCCTTCCACCGTCAGGAGATATCCATGCAAGTTCTTTACACCGCCCACGCCACCGCCACTGGCGGCCGCGACGGCCGCGCCACTTCCAGCGACCAGGCCCTCGACGTCGCGCTGTCGACGCCAAAGCAGCTCGGCGGCGCCGGCGGCAGCGGCAGCAATCCTGAGCAGCTGTTCGCGGCCGGTTACGCCGCCTGCTTTCTCTCTGCCATGAAACTGGTCGGCGGCCAGCTGAAAACGCCGGTGCCGGCGGCAGCTTGCGTCGGCGCAGAAGTGGGCATCGGCCCGGATGCGGCCGGCGGCTTCGGCTTGTCGGTGACGCTGCTGGTGAGCACCCCCGGCATGGCCCAGGCCGCAGCCGAGGCGGTAGTGGCGCGGGCACACCAGGTCTGTCCCTACTCCAATGCGACGCGCGGTAATATTGCCGTGACGATCAGGACCAACGCTGTAGAGTTATAATCAACTTGAATAAATGGTATGCAATTTAACCATTGGACATATATGTGGCGGCGCAGCATACTCTGTCTGTCTCCACTATTCTCCTCCAAGAAAATAGTCTTCAGCCCGCTTTCACCAGCGGGCTTTTTTTTGTCCGTCGACACGACCGGACACAGCCGATATCGTTCGAGTTGAATCGCACCCGCTTGCGCATTGTCATACCCTCGTCACATCCGCTGCCTATACTTCCTTCATCTGCATACATGCAACCGATATGCGTGATCGCAGCCAGGCGTGTCTGCCCTCCAACGGCGGCACGCCACTCCGAATTGCTCTCTCTTGGCCCGATCTTGGGTTTGCCCGCCTTCACCGGCGGGCATTTTTTTTGGCGGCCGCGGTCTGATGGTCGTCACAACAGTTAGCATTGTTAATAGCTTGAACCTGCCCCAGCATTTACTATCATGAAGGTCCCCGACGATTTATCGATCAACAGTCGTACCTGGAAGCAAAGGGAGTCTATCGAATGAGCGTAGCCTTTGAAACACCGTCCCCCCATGCGCCCGAGGCGCAACCCGCCCACGGCCGCCGTCACCATCGCGAGCAGGACCGCCTCATCCTTACAGAATTGCACCCGCATGCCGTCATCGACCATCTGGACGGCGACAATTGCGCAGTGAACCTGACCACCTGCGGCAGCGTCCGCGAATCCTGCCCGAAATGCATGCAACCCCACCTGAAGTTGGTACTGCGGCAACGTAATGTCCGTACCGCCCACTTGTTTTGCGCTGACTGCCATCGCTGTTTCGATGCCCATTACGCCAACGGCGCCAGCGCCCTGACCATCTGAAACGCAGGCCGGCGGCGCAGCGCCGTCCGCCGGCCCCCACGCCTCCGCGTGCTATCCTGCCGCTTTCGCTCTTGTTGACCGTCATGTACGCCCTCTTCTCCCTGCTGGTGCTCGATTCCCGGCTGCGCAAGCTGCGCTACGCCGGCGCGCTGCTGATCTACGCAGCGATCCTCGTGATGGGTTCGATCCCCGGCGCGCGCGCCGAAATCGGCCACTACGCGACCGGCCTGGTGCTGCACTCGCTGGCCTATGCGGTGCTGACCTTCCTCATCTTTACCGGCAGCGAAGGCAGCGCGCGCGGTCGCGCCATCAAATCGGTGCTGACCATCGCGCTGATGGGCGCCGGCGACGAACTGCTGCAAAGCCTGTTCCCCTACCGCGGCGCCGCCGTCGGCGACTGGCTGGTCGATTGCAGCGCCGCCCTCGTCACCTCCGCCTTGCTGTGGACCCTGCTGCCAAGACCCGCACCGGCGCGCTGACGCGCGCGCGACGACTCAACAATTTGATCTGGCTCACGCTGACCTCGCTCAGCCGGAACGTCGCGCCGATTCTCCCCTCTTACTCTAGTGGCACGCGGCACCGTCACGCACACACTGGAAAAACATCAACAATTGAGGAGTCGAATATGAAGCGTACACACAAGAGCGTGATTCTGGGCCTGCTGGCGCTTTCGCTGGCGGCGTGCAGCTATTTCCCATGGAAGAACACCAGCGGTACCAGCCCGGCGGCATTGCCGTCGGCAAGCGGCACGGCCGGCAGCGCACCAAGCAACAACAGCACCGGGACAGGCGCACCAACCGGACAAAACTAGGAATGGCGGCGGCGTGGCGTCGGACGCAGAGCACCGGCGCCACGCCATGTCCCAGATAGGCCGTCCATGGGTGGAACACTGTGGCAGAACCGAGAACGAGGCCAAGTTTCGTTTGATGTGCGTCAGGTGTCGCGCAGTCCCGCCCGAACGTACTCCGGGTTCCCACCTCTTACCCTCGTGGCATGCGGCACGTCACGCACACACCCACTGTAAGAAACTCAACATAAGGAGTTGATCATGAATCGAAAACAACAGAGCGTGGTACTGGCGGGCATGCTGGCATTCGCGCTGGCAGGATGCAGTTCGATGCGCGGCACCAGTACCGATGACACCGGCGGCACCGGCGCATCCAGCAGCGGCAGCAGCATGGGCAGCGGCACCAGCAGCAGCGGCAGCACCAGCAGCAGCATGGGCAGCGGCACCAGCAGCATGGACAGTGGCGCTTCCTCCAGCACCACCCCTGGCAGCGAGGGCGGTGCCGGCAGCACGGCCGGCACCGGCAGCTCGGCAAGCCAGCAATCGCAGTCGCCGAGCACCCCTGGCGCGCCGGCCGGTGCCATGAGCACGCCGAACGCAGTCGTGGTGGCGATTGAAGCGATGCCGCGCCAGGGCACCGGCGCCGTCGGCGGCAGCGGTACCGGCACCACCGGCTCGTCGATGGGCGAAGACAAGATGTACCGCGTAACGCTGCGCATGGATGACGGCACCACCAAGGTCGTCACCCAGGCAACTGCCCCCACCTTCCGCATGGGTGACCGCGTCAACATGACCGACGGCATGATCTCGCACTGATCGCTTGCAGCGGCACGGGCTCCGGTAGTGGGCCCGCGCACGCGCAATTGCAGCGCTGAAGCGGACCGGCGAAGCGGCGACTGACGCGCGCAGAGGCCTGGCGGATACGGATACGCATACGCGCGCCTCGCTTCCGCGCGCCTTCACGCGGGCGGAAGCAACACACGTCCTGCTCCGACACTTCTTCTCGTCCCCCTAACGCGCCGGTCGGCGTGTCCCCAAGGCACCCATTTTCGCAGTGGCGGGCGAGAGAACCGCCTGGTGTCTGGTGCCGCTCTGTCAGGAGGAGCGGCGCCCCGCCGTCGCGTGACGTCATGGCAATGCGCCCCCCGGCAGCAGCCGCTCACTCCGAACCGACAGTTTTTGCCCTGCTCGCACGCTGGGCCAGCACCATCTCCGCCGCTTTTTTGCCGGCAAGGAATGCGTGGTCGGAGTTGTAGTACTCCCACTCGCTGTAGCGGCCCGCCAGCAGGATGTCGTAGCGCGCCAGCCAGTCTTTGACGAACGCGACGTTGGCGGCGCGGGCATGGTCGTACACCACGTATGCATAGGGCAGGTCGACCATGTTGGCGGTAACGATCTTGTCGTCTGGCCTTAGCATGGTGACCTTGACGCAATCGTCGATGCAGCGCTCGATCAGCGCCTGGCCATCGAGCGGCAGCGGCTTCCACGGCGAATAGGAAATCTCGCAAGTGAGGCCGAACCCGCCAGGCGGATTGCAGTATGGACTGGCGTTTCCCTGGACAAAAATACGGTGGAAAATGGTGTCTTCCGGATAGTAGATCCAGTGCTTGTCGGTGATGTGCTCGCGCCCGATGCCCAGGTTCACGCAGCGCACCGACAGGTGGCGCAGGCCGCGCGCGGCGGCGCGCACCTCCTCGGGCGCCTCGGCGCCGGCCAGCTTGACCAGTTCGGGCAGCGGCATGGTACTGACCAGGTGCTCGTACCGGTAGCGGCTGCCGTCGGCCATCACCAGCACGTGCTCGCGCGGCAGCAAGCGCGCGGCCTCGGCATTGAGTTCCAGCTTTCCCTTGATATGCGGCACGAAGCCTTCCATCAGCGCCTGGAAGCCGCCGCGCAGCGGATAGCCGAAGCGCGCGTTTGGTCCCATCGGCTTTGGCGCCGGTTCGAGCGCGCCCTCGATGATCTGCGCCAGGTCGGGCAGCGGCACCCGCCCGCCCAGCCACGAGGTCTCCATTTCCGTCAGCGGCAAGGTCCACAGCTTGCGGTTGTAGGGAATCGCAAAGTGCCTGGCGATACCCTTGCCCCACACCTGGTAGATGAATTCCTCGAAGTTCTGGGTGTCGCGCTTGCGCGGCGAGATGGCGCCTGCATTCGCCACGCAGGCAGTGCCGTCGGCACAGCAATCCTCGACCGGCTTGACCGCGGCCGTGCTCGCGGTCGCCGCCTTCTCGGCGACCGCGTCTGGTGCGCCGAAGCGCGCTTCCACCGCGCCGACGATGCACTCGCCGATCACCTTCGGCGGCAAGCCGTACAAGGCGCCCTGGAACGGGTAGCGCGTGTACACATTCTTGCTGTAGATCCAGGCTTCGCGATCCTGCCAATGCAGGTTATCGCCAAGCAGCATCTGGTACAGCGTGAGCACGTACGGGTCGTTCGAAAACATGATGTGGCCGGCATGATCAAACGTGAAGCCATGGTCGCAGATCGAGCGGCACCAGCCGCCGACGCTGGCGTTCTTGTCGATCAGCACCGCCCCTTCCTGCAGATGGTAGGCCGCCGACAGGCCCGTCGGCCCGGCGCCGACGATGACGGTGCGCACCTTTTGCGCGCCGCCCTGCGAGCGCAGCGGGTTGACCTTGGGGTCGGATGCAGCGGCGGCGCCGGCTTCGCCGCCGGCGGGGAAACGCGCCGCCGCCTGGCGCGGCCGCGTCGTTGCCAGCAATGCGCGCATCGCATCGGCCGTCACGTCCCACGAAGTGCCGGCGACGATGGCGCGCATTGTTTCGCGCTGCGCCGCCGCCGCCGCCGGCGGCATCGCCAGCGCCGCCTCGCAGGCGGCGATGAATTCGGCGGCGTCGGCGGCGATGGCGACCACGTGGCCGTACGGCTGGGCGACGTCGGCGATCGGCGTGCTCACCGTGGGCAGCTCCGCCGCCATGTATTCGAGCACCTTGGTCGGGCTGATGAAGCGGGTTGCTTCGTTAAGGGCGAACGGCAGCAGGCAGACGTCCCAGCCGGCCAGCAACTGCGGCAGCGCCTGGTACGGCTGCTGGCCGAGGTAGTGGATGTTGGCGCGCCGCGGCAGGCTCGCCGGATCGATCTTGAGTACCGGGCCGACCAGCACTACCTGCCATTCGGGATGGGCGTCGGCCAGCGCCGCCGTCAGGGCGGCATCGAAGCGTTCGTCGATGACGCCGTAGAAGCCGAGCCGCGGATGGGGGATGTGGGCCTGCGCCGGATGGCTGGCGCCACGCCCCGCCGCCTGCTCGAAGTGGCGCACGTCCACGCTGCTCGGAAAGCAATGCGCGTTGGCGGCGCGTTCGCGCTTGGCCTGGTACAGGCTGGGCCCGCCCGCAAACACCAGGTCGGCCAGGTTCAGCAGCGCGCGCTCGCGCTGCAGCAGCTGCCTGGGCGAATTGCTGAACGCGGCCAGTTCATCCATGCAGTCGTACACCACCAGGCCCGCGTGCAGCTGTTCGAGCAGGGGCAGCGCCATCGGCGTGTAGAACCACGCCACCGGCTGCTCGCCCGGCGGCACCAGGCTGGCCAGCAGCGGCTGCAGCAGCGGGATCTGGTCATCGTGGAAGCCGCCGGCCAGGATCGGCGTGTGGGCGCGGCAGACGGTCACGTTCGGGGCGGGACTGGACTGTTCCATGAACGGCGCCGCGTGATCGAACACCGGTTCCTCGACGAACAGCACGCGGTAATGCTGCGCCAGCCGCGACAATAACTGCTGCGGCCTTTGAAAAACGAAATCCCAGCGCAGGTGGCTGAAAACGATGATCGTTGGCATGCTTGCTCCTCCTCGCCCGCTGCGGGCGTTCGTTAAGGCGAATATCGTCGTGCTGCGGGACGCGCGCGCGGCCGCCGGGGTGTTCAGCCCGTGCCGGGTCCCGGTTCCTCCTCCTTGTGCAAATATTTGATGGCGCGGGTGGCCGCGTAGATCTGGTCGAGCGGCACCTTCGGGGTGCGGTCGGCGCACAGCAGGCCGTTCGCTTCCTGGAACGTGTCGGCAAACTGGGTGTAGCAGAAGCCGCTGAACATGAAGGTGTTGTTGACCACCCACAGCAAGCTGCGGTACAGCTCGAGGTAACTCTCGGCCGTGTGGGCGCGCGAGTAGCCCCAGGTGGGGCCGGCGGTGTCGCACGGGTCGAAGGCGATGCCGCCAAATTCGGTCAGCACAATCGGCTGGCCGCGGTGCGGGAAGCCGTCCAGCGTCAGGATGCGCCCGCCCGGGCGGCGCTGGTCGAACAGGGTGCGCACCGGATCGGTCACGGCGTAGCGGGCGCCCAGCTTGTCCGGGTCGCTGTCGTAGTCGTGGATGCCGAGGATGTCGGTGGCCGACGCTTCCCAGCCGTCGTTGCCGATCACCGGGCGGGTGGCGTCGAGCGTCTTGGTCAGGTGGTACAGCGCCTCGACGGCGTTGCGGTGCGCCTGCGTCAGCGTCAGGTTCGGCACGCCCCACGATTCGTTGAAGGCGACCAGCACGATGATGCACGGATGGCTGTAGTCGCGCTCGATCACTTCGGTCCATTCCTTGACCATGCGGGTGATCGCTTTCGGGCTGAAGCGGTAGGCCGACGGCATCTCTTCCCATACCAGCAGGCCCAGCCTGTCGGCCCAGTACAGGTAGCGCGGATCCTCCACCTTCTGGTGCTTGCGCACGCCGTTAAAGCCCATCGCCTTGGCCAGCTCGACATCGCGGCGCAGCGCCGCGTCCGATGGCGCCGTCAGCAAGGTGTCGGGCCAGTAGCCCTGGTCGAGCACCAGCCGCAGCGGATAGGCGCGGCCGTTGAGCATGAAGCGGTCGCGGTTGATCGCCACCGAACGCATCGCCGTGTACGAGGTGACCGTGTCGAGCACTTCCTTGCCGTGGTACAGCGTCACTTCCGCCTGCAGCAAGGTCGGCCGCTCCGGGCTCCACAGCAGTTCGTTGCGCGAGTCGTCGATGCCGGGGTCCGACAGCGCGATCTTGCGGTTGGCCTCGTGTCCGAGCAGCTTGTAGTGGTCGTCGGCGAGCAGCTCCTCGCCGTGCCAGATCTTCACCTCGACGAACAGGTCCTCGTCGATTTCGCCGGTGGCGAACACTTCGCAGCCGATTTCGTAGGTCTCGAATATGGGGGTCCAGCGCAGCACGTTGATGTAGGTCGAGGCCACCTGCTCCACCCACACCGGCTGCCAGATGCCGGTGGTGCGCGGATACCAGATCGAATGCGGCTCGAGCAGCCAGTCCTGCTTGCCGCGCGGCTTGGCCAGGTCGTGCGGGTCGTCTTCCACCCACACCGTGACGACCTGGGCGCCGTCGCCCTTCATGACGGCGGTGATGTCGGCATGGATCGGCGTGTGGCCGCCCTCGTGCTCGGCCACCAGGTGGTCGTTGACCCAGATGCGCGCCGCGTAGTCGATGGCGCCGAAATGCAGGATCGTGCGGCCGGTTCGCGGCAGCAGGGAAAACGCGCGCCGGTACCAGCAGACGGCATGAAAGCCGGTGTCGCCGACGCCGCTGGCCACCGTCTCGGGCGCGAACGGCACTTCGATCTGGTGGGTCCAGCCGTCGACGCACTCGGGCATCGCGCAGCGGCGCTCGTCGTCGTACATGAACTGCCATGGCCCGTTCAGGCTGATCCAGTGCTCGCGCACCAGTTGCGGGCGCGGGTATTCGAATTGGTTCATGGTGTTTCCCCTGGTTGCGCCGGCAACGGGACCAGTACCCGGCCCTGCCTGCCGGCGGCGTTGTAGCGCGCCAGCGCGGCCATCGCCGCCGCCGCCGCGCCACCTTCGCGGCACAGCGCCACGCAGGCGCCGCCGAAGCCGGCGCCGGTCAGGCGGGCGCCGTGCACGCCGGGCGCGCCGCACAGCGACGCTGCCAGCTCGTCGAGGGCGTCGATCGACACTTCGTAGTCGTCGCGCAGGCTGGCGTGCGAGGCGTTCATCAGGATGCCGAAGCGCGCCGCCGTGGTTCCCGCCGCCGCCTCCAGCACCCGCAGGTTTTCGCTCACCACGTGGCGCGCGCGCTGCCGGTACGGCGCCGGCAGCGCTTCCACCTGCGCCGGATCGGCGACGTCGCGCAGCGCCGCCACCCCCAGCAGGCGGGCCGCCTGTTCGCACTCGGCGCGGCGCTCGTTGTAGCGGCTCGATGCCAAGGTGCGCGGCACCCCGCTGTCGATGACGATCAGCTCGCTTGCGGCCGGCAGCGGCTGCAGCCGGTAGGCCAGGCTGCGGGCGTCGATGAACAGCATGTGGCGCTGGTCGGCCAGGCTGGCGGCCATCTGGTCCATGATGCCGCAGTTCACTTTCGCGTACTCGACCTCGGCGCGCTGCGCCATGCGCGCCAGGGCGACGTCGTCGAGGTCGAACGCGAGCAGGCTGCGCAGCGCGCGCAGCGTGGCCACCTCGAGCGCGGCGCTGCTCGACAGGCCGGCGCCGACCGGCAGCTCGGTGCTGACGTAGATGCGCAGCGGCGGCACCGCCACGCCGGCGCCCTGCAGCAGCCGGATGCAGCCGTCGATGTAGCTGCCAAAGCCGGGCGGCGGGTGGCCGCCGGCGGCAAAGTCGACCTCCTCGTCGAGGGTCGCCGAATACACATGAAACAGCGCGTCTTCGCTGACACTGGCGGCCACCTCGGTGCGCTGCGGCGTTGCCACCGGTAACATGAAACCGTCGTTGTAGTCGGTATGCTCGCCCAGCAGGTTGACTCGTCCGGGCGCCGACGCGTGCACCTGCGGCGGGCCGCCGAAGAAGGTGGCCAGCGTCAGCACGCCGCCTCCAGCCACAGCGGCCGGCTGCGGCCCTGCACGCTCGCGGCCGGCCAGCCGGGGTCGAGCGTGATGTTTTCCAGAGCGTGCGGGCCGATCAGGAAGGTGTCCTCCAGCCGGATCCCCGCCAGGCTCGGGTTCAGCGCCACCGCCATGCCCGCCTCCAGCGCCAGCGCGCAGCTGGCGCTGGCGAGCACGTCGCGCGCCAGGTAGCCGGTGACGCCGCCCTGGTGGTACTCGCGAATGGCGTCCGGGTGGCCGGCGTGGCGATAGGCTTGCTGCAGCGCGTGGTAGACCGCCGCCAGCGAATTGCCGGGCACGCAGGCCGCCAGCGCGGTCGCCTCCAGCGTCATCAGCGCGGCCTGCTCGAGCGGCGCGGCGCCGAAGGTGACGAAGCGCGTCAGGCTGGCGTACAGGCCATGGCGGCGCGCCGCGAACGCCAGCATCGCGCGCTCGCCCAGCGGCGCCGGCGACGGCCGCGGCTGCCGGTAGCGCGGCAGGCGGCCGGCACCGGCCGCCAGCACCGCCGCCGGCTCGATGTCGCGGCGCCACAGCGCGCGCGCGCCCTCCCCGGCCAGCCGGCATTCGCTCCAGTCCGGGCGCGCCGCGCGCATCGCCTCGCTCATCGCGGCGGCGGCGTCCTGGCCCAGCCGGCGGTAGCGCTGCTGCTCGGGCGCCGACAGCACCAGCCGCTGGTGGGCGGCGCCCGGCGCCAGCGGCAACTCGGCGGCGCCGGGGCGGTCGCTCGCTACCGGCGCGCCGGCGGCGGCGTCGGCGACGAACTGCTCGCGCCACTCGGTGTCCGTCCACGGCGTGACGTGAAATGAAAAGCCGGGCGGCACCTCTTCGTCGCGCAACCGGCCCGCTTCGATCTCGTCGGTGAGGATGCAGGCGTCGCCGGCCGTCACCAGCACTTCGGCCGCGCCCGACCCGCCGGCCGTGATCCAGGCGAACCAGTCGTCGCCGCGCAGGCGCAGCGCGCCGGCGCCGGCCGCGGCCAGCCAGCGGCGCGCCAGCGCCAGCTTGGCCGCCGCTTCCACCGCGCGGTGCTCGGCCGGCTCGGTCATGCGTGCTCCTCCTTCAGGCTGACCTGCACCTGCTGCAATTCGTAGGCGGTCGTTTCCGGCAGCACGTCCATGGCGAACATGCCGGCGCCCAGTTCGGTGCCGGCCAGGTACTTGAGGCGATCGCGCGTGCGGTAGGGCGGCATCAGCTGCGCGTGCAGCTGGGTCTCCGGATGGGCCCGTCCATCGGTGGGCGCCTGGTACCACGTCATCAGGTAGGGAAACGGCCGGTTCCACAAGCGTTCGTATTTCAGCAGCACCGTCTTGAGCGCGCGCGCCAGGTCTTCGCGCTGCGGCAGGGTCAGCGCGGCGAAATCCTGCGCCGGCGCGGTCGGCATCAGCCACACTTCGTACGGGTAGCGCGCGCACGGCGGCACAAAGGCGATCGCGAACTCGCCTTCGTAGAGCACGCGCTGGCCCGCCGCCGCCTCGTCGCGCGCCATGTCGCACAGCAGCGCGCTGCCGTGCTCGTCGTAATGGGCCCGTTCGCACGCCAGCATGCGCGCCGGCACCGGCGGCACCACCGGGTAGGCGTAGATCTGGCCGTGCGGGTGATGCAGCGTCACGCCCACCTCGGCGCCGCGGTTCTCGAACGGCAGCACGTAGGCGATCGCGGCGTTGGCGCCGATGCGTGTGCTGCGGTCGGCCCAGACCTCGAACAGCAGTTCGATGCGCGACAGCGGCAGCGCCCCCAGCGCCGACAGCGGATCCTGCGTAAACACCACCACCTCGCAATGGCCCTTGGCCGGCGCGGTCGGCACCGTCAGCGCGGGCGGGTCGTGCGCGGCCAGCGCCAGCGCGGGAAAGCGGTTGTCGAACACGGCGATCTCGTATTCGCCGGCCGGCAATTCGGTGGGATGGGCCGGGTCCTGCGTCACCGCCAGCGGGTTGTATTGAGGCGGCGGCTGGTAGGTGCGGTTCTGGCGGTAGGCCGCATACGTGACCCACTCGCCGCGCAGCGGATGCCAGCGCAGGTGCGGATTGGCGCCCTGCGGCTCGGCGAACGGACTCGGCGCGGGCAGGCCGGGCGCAATCGGCCGCGAACTGTAGAGGGTCAGTTGGCGTCCATCCGGCTTGGTCAGGTATACGATATACATGGGCACGGTCCAGCGTGGCGACACAGCGTGGACAACGATCCTAGCACGCGCATTTTGCTGCATTTTCCCGCCATCAGCACGCGCATTTCTGGCACGCAAAGCCGTGTGACCAGTGGAGAACAATCGAGTTGCCCGCCATCGCGCTCGCTCCCCTTGGCGGTGGCCGCTCGGGTGACCATTTTTCAAAGATCGCCGTGACCTCTCGTAGGTGCGCACCTACAAAACAAAACGGTGTTGTTACGGGCCGTTCGGCGTGGACGCGCTTGCGTCCAGCGCGCCGCCACGCGCAGGAATAGTCATGTATTGTCATGCTTACATCCAACCAGCGGAGCACCAGGCATGAGCGACAAGACCATCAAGCGGCTGCACCCGGCGGTGCGCGACGACATCGGCGACCTGCTGACCCAGCGGCCGCTACCCAATCCCCACCTCGAGCAGCTCGACCCTTTCCTGTTTCTCAACCATCACGGACCGCAGACCTATCCGCCGGACAACCACGGCCTGCCGTTCGGCCCGCATCCGCACCGCGGCTTCGAGACCGTCACCTTCATCCTCGAGGGCATGCTGACCCACAAGGACAGCGCCGGCCATGAGAGCATCATCCGCGCAGGCGGTGTGCAATGGATGACGGCCGGGCGCGGCATCGTCCACGCCGAAGTGTCGCCGCGCGAATTCCTGCGCGACGGCGGCCCGCTGGAAATCCTGCAGCTGTGGATCAACCTGCCCGGCAGCCTGAAGATGACGGCGCCGGCCTATACGGGCCTGCAGCGTGGCGACATCCCGGCGATCGTCGCCGCCGACGGCCTGGCCACGCTGAACCTGGTGGCTGGCGAATGGCAGGGCCAGGCCGGGCCGGTGACGTCGCTGACGGACGTGTTCATGAGCACGATCGAACTGCGCGCAGGCGCCAGCATCCGCATTCCCGGGCTGCGCGCACGCAACGTCTTCATGTACGTGGTGCGCGGCAGCGTCAACGTCGGCGGCGACACCGCCAGCGCCTTTCACCTGGCCGAACTCAACGACGAGGGCGACGCCGTCGAACTGAGCACCGAGTCCGGCGCCGTGCTGCTGTTCGGCCATGCCGCGCCGCTCGACGAGCCGGTGGTATCGCACGGCCCGTTCGTCATGAACACGCGCGAGGAAATTTCCCAGGCAATCGCCGACTACCAGGCGGGGCGCTTCGGCGGCGGCGCGCTCTAGCACGGGCCTGCGCACGCGCGTGCTACGCCCGATCGCGCGCGCACCGGCCCGGCTGCATCAATCGAACGCGACGAACCAAGTCCGGCCGCGAGGGATCGGATAAGGGTACGCATTGCGCGGAACCTTCCATGTCCCTGAAAAAATTATTATGCATCGCGCCGCCCGGCGCCGCGCCGCCGCCGGCGCCCGCCGCCGTGCAGTCCGAGTGGGACATCCGCACCGTCGGCAGCTGGCGCGAAGCGGCGCGGGTACTGCGTTCGCGCAGCTACCTGGTCGGCCTGGTGCTCGACCTGCCGGGCGCCGACGGCGCCGACGCGGCGGCGCGCTTCTTCCGTGAGCACTGGCACGTCGAATGGGTCGGCGTGCTGGCGCCGCGCGCGCTCGAATCGGACGGCTGCCGCGCGCTGGTGGCCGCCTGGCTGGCCGATTTCCACACCCGCCCGGTCGATTCCGTGCGCCTGTTCCACACGCTCGGCCACGTGCACGGACTGGCCCTCTTGCGCGCCCAGCCGGCGCCGGCCGCGGCGACGCCGGAGCTGATGGCGCTGACCGGCGACAGCGCCGCCATCGCGCGCCTGCGCGCGCAGATCGCCAAGGTCGCGCAGTCGGATGCGCCGGTGCTGATCTGGGGCGAGAGCGGCAGCGGCAAGGAGCTCACGGCGCAGGCGGTGCACACGCAGTCGGCGCGCGCGCGCGGCCCGTTCGTGCCGATCAACTGCGGCGCCATCCCGCCGGCCCTGATCCAGTCCGAACTGTTCGGCCACGCGCGCGGCGCCTTCACCGGCGCCGCCAGGGACAAGGCGGGCCTGGTCGAATCGGCCGCCGGCGGCACCGTGTTCCTCGACGAAATCGCCGACCTGCCGAAAGACCTGCAGTCGAACCTGCTGCGCTTCTTGCAGGAAAAGACGATCTACCGGGTCGGCTCGACCCGCTCGATCGACGTCGACGTGCGCGTCATCGCCGCCTCCCACGTCAACCTGCAGCAGGCAGTGACGGACGGGCTGTTCCGCGAAGACCTGTATTACCGCCTCAACGTGCTGCCGATCGACGTGCCGCCGCTGCGCGAGCGCAAGGCCGACCTCGACATGCTGGCGCAGCACTTCTTCCGCACCTATGCCACCGAAAAGGCGCCCCACCTGAAGGGCTTCGGCAGCGATGCGCTGCGTGCCATCCGCGAACACAACTGGCCGGGCAACGTGCGCGAGCTGATCAACCGGACCCGGCGCGCGATGGTGCTGTCCGAAGGCAGGCTGATCGGCCCGCACGACCTCGGGCTGGCACCGCGCCGCCCTGCCGCTTCCGCCGGTGCCGGCCTCGACGCCTCGCGCATCGACGCCGAGCGCGCCGCCATCGGCGCCAGCCTGGAACGGGCCGGCTACAACATCACGCACGCCGCGCGCGACCTCGGTGTCTCGCGCATGACCTTGTACCGCCTGCTCGCCAAGCACGGCATCGAGCCCTGATCCCACTGCAGCGGCGCAGCGACGGAACGCATGCCGGCGTACTGCCGCGATCGCCACCGTCACAGCGCCGTGACACGCTGCGGCGCGGCAAAGAGATCGGCCGGTCACCCGTATTGATGGGCGAAACAGCGCGCCGCGACCGCTTTGCGCGCGCCGCCGCACAGCAAATTGCATCTCAGCCGTCACACCAACGATACGACCGCTGCCGTTTTGGCGCCCGCGGTCGCCACCGCCCTGCGCATCGCCCCGGCTTCGCCGGCGAATTCGCTTTGTTTTCAATGGCATGGCGCGGGCAGCTCGGCGCTGGCACCTTCTTTGCAGTAGTTGACCATGCCTGACCAGACGCCGGGCAAATTGACCGACTTCATTTTTCGTACGATGTTTTTTCAAAGGGGCTACTTATGAAACGTACTATCTTGGCGGCGGCGATCGCGCTCGCATTCAGCGCAACTGCCAGCGCAAATCCTACCAATACCGCCAACCACACCACAGCGGACGGCACGCTCGCCCAAGTCGCAGTGGCCACCAACGAGCAAAGCGGCGATGGACCTAAGGCAAACGAGTACTCCAAAGCGATCCAGAAAACCAGCACGGAGACCAACACCGACAACAGCACCAATACCGACACCGAGACCACTACCCTCACGCACACGGATACCGGCTACGCCGCCGCCGACGGCCATGGCAACGCCGTCGCCAACAACGGCGCCACCGCTACTTCCAACTTCAACCACTCGACGGCTACCGCCACCAGCATTCTCAGCGGCGAAGTGAGCAATAACCACGTGAGCCACCTGGGCAACTACGCCGATAACTCCGGTGACAGCAAAGGCGGCAGGGGCGGCGACGGCTACGGCGGCAAGGGCATCGGCGGTTCCGCCTACGGCAAGGGCGGCGCGGGCGGTTCGGCCAAGGGCGCCAACGGCGGCCATGGCGGCGAAGGCGGCTCGGTCCTCAACCTCGGCTACGCCAGCAACGGCAGCGCCGAAGGCGGCGACAGCCGCGGCGCCAGCGGCGGCGACGGCGGCAACGCACGCAATGCCCGCTCCGGCGAAGGCGGCGACGGCGGCAATGGCGGCCGCGGCGGTCGCGGTGGCGATGCCTACGCCGCCGGTGGCGAAGGCGGCAAAGGCGGCGGCGCGGTCGGCGGCTGGGGCGGCAATGGCGGCATCGCTGTCGGCGGCAATGGCGGGCGCACCGGCTCGGCCTACGGTGGCGAAGGCGGCGACGGCGCCCGCGGCGGCCGCGGCGGCTGGGCCGCTGGCGGTATCGCAGCGGCTGGCAGCGGCGAGCCTGGAGGCACCCCGACCGGCGCCGGCGGCACGGGCGGCACCAGCGGCGCCGGCGGCTATGGCGGCGAAGGCAGCGCCAACGGCGGCAGCGGCGCGGCCAACACCGCAGGCGCTGGCGGCGCCGGCGCTGCCGGCACCGCCAGCGGCGCCGGCGGTGGCTCGGGCGGAGCCGGTGCGGCTGGCGGCGATTCGGGCTACGCCTCCAACACCGGCGGCAACGGCGCCGCCGGCGGCTCCTCGGCGGGCGGCAGCGCCACCAACGGTGGCGCCACGGTCGGTGACGCCACCAGCGGCGACGGTGGCGCCGGCGGCGCGGCCGGCACCAACACCGCCGGCAACGGCGGCGACGGCGGCACCAACACCGCTGCCGACGGCAATGGCGGCACCGGTAACGGCGCCACCGGCGGCGCGGCCGGCAATGCCTACGCCGATGCAGGCTACTTCGACATGTCGAACAACATGAGCAGCGTGGCCGCCGGGGCCGTCGGCATTGTCGTCTTGAGCCAGAACAGCGGCATCTCGTCGCTGGTGCAGCAAAGCGTGAACGTCCAGGCCAACTTGCACACCGGCCCGTAATTCATGCCTGCCGCCGCGCCTGCAGTAGCGGTGCGGCGGCATCGAAGTGTCCACCAAAGGAGAAATGTATGCATCCCCTATCCACCAGTTGCGCCCTGCTGCTGGGCGCCGTGCTGGCACTGCCGGCGGGCGCCGGCGCGACGGAACCGAGCGCTGCCGAGCGCGCGCCGGCCGTGCGCCCGGCACCTGCAGCGGACCAGCCGGCACCGCCGGCGCCGCAGCGCCTCGGCGTGCCGGCCGCCGATGCCGTGCTCGATGGCGCGCGCGGCGGCACCGACACCACCGACATCGACTTGCGCCTGACCGGCAGCGTCACCGGCAATTCCGCCACCAACGTCAGCAGCGGCGCCAACGTCATCACCAACGGCTCGTTCGCCAACATGGCAGGCATTCCGCTGGTGGTGCAAAACAGCGGCGCCAACGTCCTGATCCAGAACGCCACCGTCATCAACCTGCGGATGAACTAGCCATGTCGATCGCGCGACTTGCCGCCCTCGCCGTGCTGCTGTGCTCCTCCGGGCACGCCGGCGCGCTGGAGGTGCCGGCCATCGGCGGCAGCCAGTTCAGCGTGCCTGTCGCCAGCATCAAGGCGATGAAATTCACGACCACCATGCGCCAGCAGTTCGACTTCAGTTGCGGCTCGGCCGCCGTGGCCACCCTGCTTTCCCATCACTACGCCGACCCGGTCAGCGAACAGTTCGTGTTCGAACAGATGTATGCGCACGGCGACCAGCGCAAGATTCGCAAGGAAGGCTTTTCGATGCTCGACATCAAGCGCTTCCTGACGGCGCGCGGCTTCCAGGCCGACGGCTTCAAGCTGCCGCTGCAAAAGCTGATCGATTCGAAGCTGCCGGCCATCGTGCTGGTGTCCGAAAAAGGTTACCACCATTTTGTCGTCATCAAGGGCGCGGCGCAGGGCCGCATCCTGGTCGGCGATCCGGCCAGCGGAACCCGCGCCCTGCCGCGCGCGGCCTTCGAACAGATCTGGACCAGCAAGCTGCTGTTCGTCATCCACGGCGCCAGCCGGACACCCGCCTTCAACCGGCTGGCCGACTGGCGCGCAGCGCCGATGGCGCCGCTGGCAACGGGCATCAACCGCGACGGCGCCAGCGGCGTCACCATGCCCAAGCTCGGGCCGGGCGACTACTAACAGGAGAAACAAATGCGACGCAACAACGAACTACTTCACGTCAGCCTGTGGCTCGCGCTGGCCGGTTGCGGCGCACCGGCGGCCGCTGCGGCGGGCGACGACTGGACGCCGGTCGCCGAGGACCAGCTCGATCAGCAGCGCGGCGGCTTCGACCTCGGAGGCGGCCTCAAGGTGTCGCTTGGCATCGAGCGGCTGGTGACGATCAACGGCGATCTGGTATCGCGTACCAGCATCGATATTGCCGACATGCAGCACCTCGGCGCCGAGCAAGCGCGACAAACGCGCGACGCCCTGTCGTCCATCAAGCTGATCCAGAACGGCCGTGACAACATCTACGAGGCGGGCGAATCGAGCCGCGTGATTGGAGGCGTCGTCATCCAGAACACCCTGAACGACCAGTTGATCCGCAGCCAGACGGTCATCAGTTCCACCGTGAACAGTGCCAGCCTGTTAAAGACTCTCAATTTCCAGGGAACCCTGAGCGATGCGCTGAACCGCGCCGCCGGCGCCCGCTGACGTCACGCCGACGCAGTCAATCGATCGGAGGAAACATGCAGCAGTTTCTCGTTACAAGTTTGCGCAGCGCGGGCCTGTCGGCCCTGCTGCTCGGTCCCGTGGTGCACGCGCGCGAACAGGATCCCGCGCCGCGCGACTTGCCCGCCGAACTGAAAATCATGAAGGAGCAGCTGGCGGCCCAGCGCCAGGCGCTCGACACGCTCACGCGCGAAGTCGAGGCGCAACGTGCCCGCCAGGCCGCGGCCGCCACCGCCGAGCAGCTCGACACGCAGCGCGGCACCGGCAACGCCGCCACCGCCGAGGGCCAGGACGCGCAAGATGCGCCGGCGCGGCCACCGACGCCGGCCGCCGCCGCGCCGCGCGGCGCGGTCGGCCGTGCGCCACAACGCGACAAGCGGCCGCCGGCGGTGGCGCCGCTGTTCGAGCAGCCCGGCGTGCTGACCCAGCGCGGCAAGGTGGTGGTCGAGCCATCGGTGCAGTTCGGCTATTCGTCGAGCAACCGCGTCGCGCTGGTCGGCTACACCGTCATTCCGGCGCTGCTCATCGGCCTGGTCGACGTGCGCGAAGTCAAACGCAACACCGTCACCGCCGCCCTCACCACGCGCGTGGGCGTGACCAACCGCCTCGAGGCCGAACTGCGGGTCCCCTACGTTTACCGGTCCGACACCGCCGTCAGCCGCGAGTTGTATACCGGCACTGCCGTCGATCGCGTCTTCGACACCACCGGGCGCAAGATCGGCGACGCCGAACTGGCGCTGCGCTACCAGCTCAACGACGGCGGCGCCGACTCCCCCTATTTCATCGGCGGCCTGCGCGTCAAGTCGCGCACCGGGCGCGATCCGTTCAGCGTGGTGACCGATTGCACCAGGCGCTGCATCGGCGAGAACGTCAGCGGCAGCGGCCTGCCGCTCGACCTGCCGACCGGCTCGGGCTTCTACTCGGTGCAGCCCAGCCTGACCTGGCTGTTCCCGTCCGATCCGGCCGTTTTTTTCGGCAGCGTCAGCTATCTGCACAACATCAAGCGGCGCGACGTCAGCCGCCTGGTGCTGGGTGGCGAACGCGAATACCTCGGCGAGATCAAGCCGGGCGCCGCCGTCGGCTTTAACTTCGGCATCGGCCTCGCGCTCAACGACAAGGCCTCGTTCAGCCTGGGCTACGACCACAGCTCGATCGGCCGCACCACCCAGGGCGGCGTCACGGTGCCAGGTTCGGTGCGCACCCAGCTCGGCACTTTGCTGCTGGGCTACTCGTACCGGCTCAGCGATAAGCGCACGCTCAACGTCTCGGTCGGCGCCGGCATCACGCGCGATACGCCGGACGTGTCGCTCACTGTGCGCATTCCCACCAGCTTCTGAGCGGCGCACGGAAGGCCGCAGCTGCCAGGTCTGCGGCTTTTCGATTACAGTGGAGGTCGTCCATCGTACTGTGAGATCGCCATGCACCTGGTCCCCCTCGTCGAAACCACCCGCGGCTACCCTGCTACCGGCTACGCCACCGAAAACGTCCATCTCGGCTCGGTCGCGGTGGTCGACAGCACCGGCAAGCTGCTGTGGTCGGCCGGCGACCCGGACTTCATGACCTTTACCCGCTCGGCCCTGAAACCGTTCCAGGCGCTGCCTTTCCTGCTTGCCGACGGCCCGGCCCGTTTCGGCATGACCGAGGCCGAACTGGCGCTGCTGTGCGCCAGCCACTCGGGCGAGCCGAAACACCTTGCCACTGTCGAGGCCATCCTCGCCAAGATCGGACTCGACGAGACTTACCTGGAGTGCGGCTGCCACGCGCCGCTGTACTACGACAGCGTCGGCCTGCCGGCGCCGACCGGGCGGCAGTGGCGTTCGCTGCATCACAACTGCTCGGGCAAGCACAGCGGCTTCCTCGCCTGGTGCCGCCTGCATGGCCACAGCACCGCCAACTATGTCGATCCGGCCCATCCGCTGCAGCAGGCCATCCGCGCGACGCTGGCCGACACGGTGCAGCTTGACGTGGCGTCGATGCCGACCGGCATGGACGGTTGCTCGGCGCCGAATTACGCCCTGCCGCTGTCGCGCCTGGCGCACCTGTATGCGCGGCTGGGACAAGGCAGCGCCGACCCGCGCCTGGGTGCGCCGATGGGAGCGCTGTTCGATGCGATGACCGCCCATCCCGACCTGGTGTCGGGCGAGGCGCGCTCGGACCTGGCGTACATGCACGCCGGCGCCGGCGACTGGGTCAGCAAGGTGGGCGCGGACGCCGTGCAGACCATCGGCGTCCGCTCGGCCGGGCTCGGCATCGCAATCAAGATCGCCGACGGCGCCACCCGCGCGCTGCCGGCAGCGACCTTCAGCGTGCTCGATCAGCTCGGGCTGCTTGACGCCAGGCAGCGCGCGCTGCTGGAGCCGTATCGGCAACCGGCCCTGAAGAATGTACGCGGTTCGACGGTGGGACAGATCCGCTCCGTGTTCGCGCTGCGCGCTGCCTGAATGCGCGGGCTCAGCGCGTCAGCTGGGTCAACATGGAGGCCAGCGGCGCCAGCACCTGTTCGTCCTGCCAATACGACGAATGCGACAACGGATTCCAGCTCTTGACGATCCAGTTGATGACGCCGCGGCCGGCATTGATCGCACGGTCCTCGACCAGCAGCCGGTAGCCTTCCGAGAGCGGCTGCAGCGGCCAGCCCAGCACGTCGTCAGGATCGTAGATATTGATCCACCTGAAGCTGGGACGTGGCGCACTGATGGGGATGATCGTCATCTCCTTGTGCGCAGCGACGAAGATCGGGATGTTGCAGCCGGTGGTGATCCAGCCCAGCGCGGTGCCGCATGCGAGGAATGATTTTTCCGGCTCGCTCAGCGCGCGGCCCTGCAAGCTGCGCGACCAGTGGTCGATATCTTTCCACACGCCGGCCGCGACCGGCAGACCGCTGCGCGCCTTTTGCGCATCGTATATATAGCTCGACAGCACCTGGCAGCCGAGCGAATGCGACAGCAGCACCACCGGCGTGTCCGGACCATTTGCCACGTAGGCGTCGAGCAGAGTCTTGGCGATTTCGATCTGCGCCAGTTCGTACACCGACCCGCTGTCTTCCTTGCGGTTCTCGAGGCCGGCGGCGTCGCCGAAGCCGAACAGCAGGAATTTGCGCAGGCGGTCGTAGCGCACCGCACTCGTCGCGCTGACGCGGCGCCACACTTCCGATTCGTTCGGCTTGAGTATCTTCTGGTAATACACCGAACGAAAATCGACCTGGGCTGCGAGACGCATTCCGAGCCGCGCCCGCACGCGCTGGCCGAGGTCGGCCGCATAGTCGGGCGCCGTTTCACCCATCCCGTGCACGGTTACCAGTACAACGTCCGCCATGTCTGCCTCCGGTCCGGTTTGCGCCAACGCCGAGGCTGATTCTCATTGTGCTCGGCGCTTTCCTACTGCGATCTTACACAAACGAGGCAGGGCGATGACGCCACGCAGAGCACCGTTGTACGCTCGCCACGCGCGCCATCATCTTTGCTTGCGCGCGCGCGCACCGCAGCGCGGCGCTCGGCAAATGGGGCCAAAGGCAGGTAGACTTGTGCCTATGAACAATTCTAAAAAAGTGGCGGGAGTGGCGGGCATCGCCAGCGTGCTGTGGCTCGGCATGGCTGCAGCGATCGCCGCCAGCCAGCGCCGCCTTGTGTTCAATCCCACCATCAAGCGTGAAGTGGCGCACCCGCGCAGCACGGGTCACCGCACCCGTTCGATTGTGCTGCGTTCCAACGACGGCACCAAGCTGTCCGGCTGGCTGATGACGCCGGCGGTGGTCGGGCCGCATCCCGGCGTCATCTATTTCGGCGGCCGTTCGGAAGAAGTGTCGTGGGTCGCGCGCGACGCCGGCAAGCTGTTTCCCGGCATGGCCGTACTCGCCGTCAACTACCGCGGTTACGGCGATTCGCAGGGAGACCCTGCCGAGCAGCACATGGTCGACGATGGCCGCATGCTGTTCGACTGGCTGTCCGAGCGCGGCCACGTCGACCCGACACGCATCGCCATTGTCGGCCGCAGTCTCGGCTCCGGCGTCGCCGTGCAGGTCGCGATGGAACGCGCCGCCCACTCGGTGGTGCTGATCACGCCCTACGATTCGATCCTGGCGATCGCCAAGCGGCGCTTCCGTGCGATGCCGATCGAGTACGTCTTGCGGCACCGCTTCGAGTCGGTCAAGTACGCGTCGGCGTTGACGGCGCCGACCTACGTATTGCGCGCCGCCTTCGACGACGTCGTGCCCCATTCGCATACCGATTTGCTGGTAGCGAAACTGGGCCGGCTGCACAAGGACGAAATCGTGCCGGATTCGGACCACATGAATATTCCTTACCTCGCCACCACGCAAGAGCGCATCGCCACCTTCCTCAGCACCCAGTTCGTGCAGCCGCGCGCCTGATTCTCATACAATGACACAGGTTCAACCCGCGCGTGGGAATGGGTCCGCGCAGAGGACAGAGACGCCTTTTTTAACGACGAGGCCGTTAAGTCGGATCGGACGGGGAAAGACTGTCGGCAAGCGCAGTAAGCGATCAAGCGCACATACGGTGATCGGCGAAGCATCCTATACTGCGATGGCTACGCGATTTTCGCGGGCCAACCCCGCCATAGAGATCCCAACACCATGAAAACCAAATTTATCCTTTCGCTGTCCCTGGCATTGTCGCTTGCATCCGTGTCGGCCGTCTCCAGCGCCGGTTGCCTCAAAGGCGCGATCGTCGGCGGTGTCGCCGGACATGTCGCCGGCAAACACGGCGTCGCCGGTGCAGCCGCAGGTTGCGCGGTAGGCCATCACCTGAGCAAGAAGAAGGCCCGTGAACAGGCAGCGCGCGATCAGGCTGCCCAACAACAGACCAACGCTCAAGCTCAACAAGCGTCTGCCAAACGCAAGTAATCCGCGTGAAATGCCCCACGGCGCAAAGCGCCCGGGCGTAAAAAAGCAGGCGAGACCATGACGGCCTCGCCTGCTTTTTTCATATTACTTGTTGACCAGTTCCTTCGGCTGCAGCAGCGCCAGCACCGCTCCCAGAAACAACGCGCCAGACACAACGTACATTCCCGCATTGGTGCTATGGGTCAGATCTTTCATGAAACCGATGATCGACGGACTGACGAAGCCTGCCAGGTTGCCCACCGAATTAATCATCGCAATCCCGGCAGCTGCCGCGGCGCCGCTCAGAAGCGCGCTCGGATACGTCCAGAACACCGGCATCGTCGCCAACAGGCCCGCTGTGCCCAGCGACAGCGCCGCCAGCGCAATCACCACGTTGGATCCATAAATCGTACTGAGCAACATGCCCAGCCCGCCCAGCGCGCTGGCGATCGCGAAGTGCCAGCGCCGCTCGCCCGTGCGGTCGGCGCTGCGGGCGTTGAGCAGCATCGCCACTACCGCGCAGCTGTACGGAATCGCCGTCAGCAGGCCGACATTGAGCGGATCCTTCACGCCGGCAGCTTTTACCAGCGTCGGCAGGTAGAAGCTCACGCCGTACAGGCCCATCATGCAGCAAAAGTAAATCGCCGCCATCAGCCAGACTTTGCCGTTGCCGAACACGCTCTTCAACGAGTGGTCCGCCTTGTCGCCGCCGTCACGGGCGATATTCTCTTCCAACATGACCTTCTCGCTTTCCGACAGCCACTTCGACGCGCGTATGCTGTCAGGCAGGTAGAACAAGGTGACGATGCCGAGTAGCAGCGACGGAATGGCTTCCAGCAGGAACAACCACTGCCACCCGGACCATCCGTGCGTGCCGTTCAGGGAATTCATGATCCAGCCGGACATCGGTCCGCCCAGCACGCCTGCAATGGGGATACCGATCATGAACAAGGCATTCATGCGGCTGCGGCGCTGTGCGGGGAACCAGTACGTCAGGTACAGCACGATGCCGGGGAAGAATCCCGCTTCGGCCACGCCCAGCAGAAAGCGAATCACGTAGAACATCGTCGGGCTGGTGACAAACATCGTCGCCGCCGACAGGATCGCCCACGTGATCATGATGCGGCCGATCCAGATGCGCGCGCCGACCTTGTGCATGATGATGTTGCTCGGCACCTCAAACAGGAAGTAGCCGATGAAGAAAATGCCGGCGCCAAGACCGTATATGGTCTCGCTAAATTGCAGGTCGTTCAGCATCTGAAGCTTGGCAAAGCCGACATTCACGCGGTCGAGATATGCCGCGACATAGCAGAGAAAGAGGAAAGGCAGCAAGCGGCGGGTGACCTTGGAGTACGTTAGGTCTTCCTGTTCAGCACTTTTGCCTAAGGCGCGCTCCAGCGCGACAGTCGATGTGTTCATTGTTAGCTTTCATAGTGGACGTCCGGGAACATGCAGTCGCAAGTGTTCGCGCCCGACCTTAAGCCGCAAGCCGGACATTGCAGAACCGCATGAGCGTTGGATTATGAACTAATTCCCCGCTGAGCCCGCGCTACGGTTGCGCTCGCATGTCCGACGCCATGTCCAAATAAATTGCCAAGCTGAAAGGTGAATATGGCAAAATGGCCAGTTCATTGCTCAAAAGACAATTTGAGCGCATCCGGGCTGGCAGCCGTTAACTTTTACCCCGTTTCAAGCAGGAGGCATCAGTGAAATTGGCATGGATCAGCGCGGGCATTCTGGCGGCAGCAATGACCGCCAGCGTCAGCGCGCAGGATAAGCCCGCGGTTCCCGTGGCGGTGCGCGTGACGCACCTCGAGCGGGACATGTGGCGCATCGACTACACCTTCCCGCAAGCGGTCGATGCGCTGAAGATGGATGCGGTCGGCAACTATCGCAGCACGGCGTGGAAAGTCCTCACGCCGGGCGTGCGCCTGGCAAGCGACGAAGCTGCTCACCAGGACGTGCTCAGCGCGGGCGGCAAACCGTTCACCTCGCTCAGCGTCCAGGTCAGCACCTTCGATACCCTTTTGCCCAAACAATACATCGCGGTCGACCGCTTCACCGATGGCGGCAGGATCTTTTACCTGGGCTTTTTGCAGGGCGACCTGCAGCAGCGCGGTACGGCGCGCAGCATGGCGCCCCGCTTTACGCTTGTCGGCCTGGGCGCGGAGGCGACCATTGCACCGCCGCCCCCCGGCGGGAAAGCGATGACCGATCATGCGTATGCCTATTTCGGCCCGTCCCGCCCGGTCGACGCCGGCGGTGCACGCGTCATCATCGATCCACAAACGCCTGCCTGGGTGACGGAGACCTTGCTCGATGCGACGGCAAAACTGTCGGCCCATTACGCCGCCGCTTATCAGCGCAGCTTGCGCCAGCCTCTGGTGCTGCTGGTGGCGCTGGCCGGCACGGAGTCGCCTGGCATGTCGATCAAGGGCGGCGCCATCGGCGGCCAGATCGCCTATCGCTTGAGCGGCAAGGCGCTGTTGACCGACCATCCGAAAAAGCGCGAGCTCATTGCACAGTTGGTGGCGCACGAGATGGCGCACGTGTGGCAGCAGAATGTCGCGCGCGGCGGCAGCGGCGACGCCGCGCCGTGGGTGCATGAAGGTGGCGCCGAAGCGATGGCGCTCGAGGGCCTGGTCGGCACCGGCCTGTGGAGCGCCGACAGCGGCGATGTCTATACCGCCAAGACGCTGAAAAAGTGCGAGCAGCTCGGACACTCCTTCGACAGCTACGACGGCATTTACGCGTGCGGCTTCGAACGCTTTCACCAGCTTGGCGTGCCGACCGTGCCGCTGTGGCGTGCCCTCATGGCGCGCACCGAAAGTTCCGGCGAGACGTATTCGGAGGCGATGATTGAGTCGGTTGCAAAGGAAAGCCGGGGGAAGGATGCTGGCGGGCTTTGATGGGCTAGGCAGGGTTGCCGCCACGATCAGCTTGGGACAGGAATACATTCAAATCCTGGAGCGCTGCTTCCACTTCGTGCAGCGTGCCGGTGCGGAAGATGCCGGATTCTTCGCCCGCTCGTATCAGATCTCGGTGTCGCTCGATCGCGCCGGCCGCTTCGCTCGAAAAGGCCGGCGCCGCGGAGGTCTCGCCTGTCGCACCGACCGGGAAAGGCAGGCCTGGGAATTGGTTCAGCAGCGGCCGCATGATGTTGAGATATGCACGGCCCATGAACTGTCCGACCAGCCCGCGCAGCTCAGCGGATTGCGGCGGGCTGAGGGCTGGTGTCACTGCGTGTAACAAGCGGTCGGCTGTATCGCAGCAGGACTTGAGGTCGGCAACCAGGCGCGCGGCGGTGTCTCTTGAGATGGGCATCGTCTATCCGAATCGGTTCTTGAGTGCGCCTCCAGCTGAATTCGGAACGGAATCAGCCAGAAGTATTAGAAAAAGCTGCTTGATCGACGCGACATAGTTGTTAACAACTGCCCGCGGGGCGATTGCACATCAATCGACTTATCACATGCGGCCCCGGCGAATTAACACAGCAAGCGCGACAGTCCAGCCGTTCAGTTGTGTTTGCGGATCTGCTCTTCGGCAAGCGCGCGCCCGTCCGGATCGGCCATCAGCACGATTGTCACGCCGCCGCCGACCTGCAAATCATCGGGTGGATTAAAGGTCCAATTGTCGTTCTCATAGGCCGCCATCAGCATGTACGCGCGTGACCTGGGCAACAGACGCCCCAGCGCCACCGGCGCCATGTCCGCCGGAAGCACGAGTTCCTCGACCCGCATGCCGCCTTCGCTGCGCAGCATCTGGTCCATGAAATTGACGACATGTGGACGCACCATCGCCGACGCTATGCGCATCCCGCCGGTAAAATCGGGCGACACGATTTCATCCGCGCCGGCGTGGCGCGCCTTCTTGGTGTTGCGTACATCGTGCAGGCGGACCACCACGCGCACTTTGGGATTGAGCATTTTGACTGACATGGCGATCATCAAGTTATGACTGTCGTCCCCGGTCACAGCGAACACGCCGCTGGCCCCCATCAAGCCGGCGCGCAGCAAGGCCGCGTCGTCGGCCGCGTCGTCATGCACATACAGGACGTTCGGGTGGTACTCCAGCCACGCATCAAGCGAAGGCCGTTCGCTTTCGACGACCACGAACGGGCGCCGGGTTGTGATCAGCTCCTTGGCCACGTTGCTGCCGACGCGGCCAATCCCGCATACGATGTAATGGCCGGACAGCTTGGCGATTTCCTTTTCCATCCGCCTTCTCCTTCTTTGCGCATTCAAATCTGCATCCACCAGCAGTGCGACCAGGGTGGAAAAGACATAACTCATCGCGCCAATGCCCAACACGGCAATGAACACGGTGAACAGGCGACCCATCGGATGCAGGCTCAAGTCGACCGTCTCGCCATAACCGATCGTGGCCACCGTAATGAAGGTCATGTAAAAGCTGTCGATCCAGGTCGCGTTCGGCCGCCCCAGATAGTGGTATCCCAGCGTGCCGGCGATATGTACCAGCACCAACAGCCCGGCACCGATGCACAGGCCCTTGACGTGCCTGTGCTGCATCAGTTTGGCCAACTGGTCTTGCCTTGATTGCATCGGCGCTCCTCGATCCGCAGTGACGACATGTTCCGCCCTGTAAAGTGCCAATCATAACAGTGCCGCTCACGGCCGCGGCCGGCAGCAAAAGGCCGATCACCTTGGTCGTGCACATGATGCCAGGGTGCGTCTCCCCATGAAGGGACGAAAAAAAGCTCCCGGTCAGGGAGCTTTGTTCCAATTCTTGGCGGAGGGGGACTCCTATCGCTTGCACAATGGTCAGTTATCATATGGCAACTATTTTGGTAACATCAACGAAGTGGCCAGAATCCAACACAGCCTTGTCCGGATAAGGTAATGAACAACCTTGGTGGAAGCAGAAAACGTTTGCCGCATTGACGACAGCAATCTCTGTACGTCTGCAATCAGCAGTCAAGAGCCGACGGTCGCTTTCTTCGTTTGACGTCATATCCACAGTACGAAGACTGGGGCTGGTTCATTGAGTACCGCACTGAAGACGACTACGAATACTGGTTATGTTGCGCCAACAGGGACGGTACTCAGGACAAGTGGCGGTGTTACCTCGAGCCGAAAGCAAAAAGTCTGTTCGGACTTAACAAAGCCCCAGCCGAAGGTGCTCGACCACTGATGGACGCTTTACGCAAAGTGCTGACGGAAGAGCGTGGCATCAGCAACGTGAATTGGGAGTGAGCAGGACGGAGCCGGCGCAAAAGGACGGCTCTACCTGAACAGGCCCAGCCGTTTCGAACCCGTCTGATGGTGCACCGCGCTAATGCTCGGGTCGTGTTCGTTTGCCGGCACTGACCCCATCGTCCGCGCGCACTGCGGCGGACTGGGCGCCTTGCATCGCATGCCACTAAAGCCACTGCCACTTTACAAGTTCTTTTACGTGGGCACTCAGGCCCGACAATCAGGGTTCGGCGTAGCGCTGATTGCAGCAAGCACAGCGGGAGGCAGATTCTTGCCATTTTCACGACTTACAGATTGTAACTATTCTTACGTGGATCGACAGCTTTTGCGGACTGCTGCTGCCACACTGTAGCCATGCGTACCGGCCAGGACGAGGCTGCGCGATAGCATCTATCATTCATCTGAATCTGGAGAGAAATATGACACTCGCTACTCAACACATCATGCGCATCGCTGCCGTTCTGGCCTTGACGGCCGCGTCTACATCCGCGTTTGCCCAAAGCGATGAGTATCGTCGTGGTTACGCCGAGGGTTATGCCGCTGGCCAGCGCGCCGCCCACGACAACCGGGGCAACTCTCGGGGATGGGCGCGTTTGCGCGTGGAACAGGCCGAGTATGGCGTGCGCGGCGCGATGTGCGACGCGCGCGACGCCGTGCGTAATGAAGTCGAGCGCAATGATGGTAACGTTCGCGCCAGCAACCAGCTGTGCGGCGATCCGGCACGTAACACCCAGAAGAACCTCTGGATCGTCTACCGTTGCGGAGACAGCGACCCGGTACGAGTTTCCGTTCGCGAAAACGAATCGGTGCGCTTGAGCTGCCGCCGGTGATCGCAGCAGCGCGAGGTAAGATTAAATAGCCGCGCGCTGTGAAGTGAGCGGCTTTTTCAATGGCAAGTTTCCGCTGCCGGATCAACTTGGACAAAGCGCACCGGGCCGGCGTCCCGCATCGAATCCTGGGCTGAAGCCGCGAGCGATGTCGATGGCCCTCGCACGCGCTGCGGCGCTGCCCGCTCGTTGCAGTGCGCGCACTGCGGCGGACCGGGTGCCTTGTATCGCATCCGGCCAGAACCACATCGACTTCACAATTTATTCTTGGTGGGTACTTAAATAGAGCAGCTAAGCCGCTCAAGGTCCGCTCTTGGCCGATTGCCGCCGTAAGAAAAACAGATCCCAATGACCGCAAACGCTGCTCAGTCGACGGTCTGCTTACCAGCCGATCGCCAGCATCTGCATGTTGGATCGTGTCAGGGTCTCGAGTTCGCGCTGACCCAGCTGGGGAGTCCCGTCGAGCCCGCGTTGATGAGTGCGACAATCCACCGCGACAGCGAAAACCCTTCGCGTCGTTAACCGGACTTCGACCCTGCTTTTCTTGGCCGCCCCTTCCAGCTCCGCCGGCGCAACTGGCGGGGCACCCTTACTCGTATGAGCAGGCGAAAAAAAAGCTCCCGGTCAGGGAGCTTTTTTCCAATTCTTGGCGGAGAGAGGGGGATTCGAACCCCCGGTAGGATATTATCCTACACACGCTTTCCAGGCGTGCGCCTTCAGCCGCTCAGCCATCTCTCCGTACTTCCTTCGCTTTCACGAAGCCGCAGATTATAACAAACATTCCGCTGAGTACCAAGACATTCCCCCCGCCCCTGCTACGCCCCTCAGGACGCTTCCTTCAACTGCTCCAGAATCGCCGGATTCTCCAGCGTCGACACATCCTGGGTAATGATTTCACCCTTGGCCAGCACCCGCAGCAGGCGCCGCATGATCTTGCCCGAACGCGTCTTCGGCAGGTTGTCGCCGAAGCGGATTTCCTTCGGCTTGGCGATCGGCCCGATCTCCTTGGCCACCCAGTTGCGCAACTCTTGCGCAATCTTCTTGGCTTCTTCCCCGGTCGGCCGCGCCTGCTTGAGCACGACGAACGCGCAGATCGACTCACCCGTCGTGTCGTCCGGTTTGCCCACCACCGCCGCCTCCGCCACGATCGGATTGGCCACCAGCGCCGATTCGATCTCCATCGTCCCCATCCGGTGACCGGAAACGTTGAGCACGTCGTCGATGCGGCCGGTAATCGTAAAGTAACTCGTTTCGCTGTTGCGGATGGCGCCGTCACCCGCCAGGTAGTATCTGCCGCCCAGTTCTTCCGGGAAGTAGCTCGCCTTGAACCGCTCCGGATTGTTCCAGATCGTGCGGATCATCGACGGCCACGGCCGCTTCACCACCAGGATGCCGCCCTGCCCGTTCGCCACGTCCGCGCCGGCCTCGTCGACGATAGCCGTCATGATGCCCGGCAGTGGCAACGTGCACGAACCCGGCACCATCGGGGTCGCCCCCGGCAGCGGCGAAATCATGTGCCCGCCAGTCTCGGTCTGCCAGAACGTGTCGACGACCGGGCAACGCTCGCCGCCGACGTTCTTGTAGTACCACATCCACGCTTCCGGATTGATCGGCTCGCCCACCGATCCCAGCAGCCGCAGGCTCGACAGGTCGTAGTTCTTCGGATGCACTTTCGGATCGACGTCGGCCGCCTTGATCAGCGAACGGATCGCCGTCGGCGCCGTGTAGAAAATGCTGACCTTGTGCTTGGCGATGGTTTCCCAGAACCGGCCCGCATTGGGGAAGGTCGGGATGCCTTCGAATACCACCTCGGTGGCGCCCACCGCCAGCGGGCCGTAGGTGATGTAGCTGTGCCCGGTCACCCAGCCGATGTCGGCGGTGCACCAGAAGACATCGTCCGGCTTGATGTCGAACGTCCACTTCATCGTCAGCGCGCACCACAGCAGATAGCCGCCGGTGGAGTGCTGCACGCCCTTCGGCGTGCCGGTCGAGCCGGACGTGTACAGGATGAACAGCGGATGCTCGGCGCTGACCCACTCCGGCTCGCACTCGGCGGCCTGCTTGTCGACCAGGTCGTGCAGCCAGGTATCGCGTCCTTCGGTGAAGGCGATATTGCCGCCGGTTCGCTTGTAGACGATGACGTCGCGCACGCTGTCGCAGCCGCCCAGCGCCAGCGCCTCGTCGACGATCGATTTGAGCGGCAGGTGCTTGCCGCCGCGCAGCTGCTCGTCGGCCGTGATCACCGCCACCGCGCTGGCGTCGATGATGCGCTCATGCAGCGACTTGGCCGAAAAGCCGCCGAACACCACCGAGTGGGTGGCGCCGATCCGCGCGCACGCCTGCATCGCCGCCACGCCCTCGATCGACATCGACATGTAGATGATGACGCGGTCGCCCTTCTTGATGCCGCGTTCTTTCAAGCCATTGGCGAACTTGCAGACCCGCTCGTACAGCTCGTGGTAGCTGACACGCACCACCGCGCCGTCGTCGGCCTCGAACACGATCGCCGTCTTGTCGCCGCGGCCGGCCTTGATGTGGCGGTCCAGGCAGTTGTAGGAAGCATTCAGCTCGCCATCCTCGAACCACTTGTAGAACGGCGCCTGCGACTCGTCCAGCACGGTCGTGAACGGCTTGTGCCAGTCGAGCTCGGTGCGCGCCAGGCGCGCCCAGAAGCCTTCATAGTCGGCCGCCGCCTCGGCGCACAGCTTTTCGTAGGCTGGCATGCCGGAAATGGCGGCATTGGCGACAAACGCCGGTGCCGGCTGAAATACGCGGCTTTCCTGCGAACCCTGGTTTTCCTGCTGCTTGCTGTCTGTTGCGGCCATGCTAGTCTCCCCACTTGATTATTTTCCAACAGTAGACGCCGTCTCGCTTACTGCGCCCTTACAGCAAGGGGCTCAAGCGCTTCTTGTCGATTCTACCAACCTTTTGCGCACCCATCGCCCTTATCCGCAATGGCGCGTGGCGCGTGTAAAATGACGCCTAGAAAATTTCACCTCTAACCTGCTTTTATCTGGAGTTGCACCATGTCCGTACCAGACCCCACCACGCCGCCGGTCAAGCTGGCGCCGCTGCCGCGCCTCATCTTCGCCAGCCGCTGGCTGCAGTTGCCTCTGTACCTGGGCCTGATCCTGGCGCAGTGCGTCTACGTCTTCCATTTCTGGGTCGAGCTGAAAGACCTGATCGGCGCCGTGATGGGCAATGAGACAGCGCTGCAGCACATCCTGTCGGCCGTCTCGATCGAGGGCAAGACCCGACCCACCAAGCTGACCGAGGCCACCATCATGCTGGTGGTGCTGGGCCTGATCGACGTCGTCATGATTTCGAACCTGCTCATCATGGTCATCATCGGCGGCTATGAAACCTTTGTCTCGCGCCTCGGGCTCGACCTGCACCCGGACCAGCCGGAGTGGCTCTCGCACGTCAACGCCTCGGTTCTGAAGACCAAGCTGGCGATGGCGATCATCGGCATCTCCTCGATCCACCTGCTGAAAACGTTCATCAACGCCGGCGCCTACTCGATGGAAGTGATCATCGCGCAGACGGTCATCCACATCGTGTTCCTGCTCTCGGCGCTGGCCATCGCCTACACCGACCGCATCATGATCGGCACCCAGAACCAATCGAAACAACACTAACTTTTCCGAGAAAACGCCATGACAGTCATCAAGCAGGAAGACCTGATCGAATCGGTTGCCGCCGCCCTCCAGTACATCAGCTACTACCATCCGGCTGACTACATCGCCCACCTGGCGCGCGCCTACGAGGCCGAGCAGAGCCCGGCGGCGAAAGACGCGATCGCCCAGATCCTGACCAATTCGCGCATGTGCGCCGAAGGCAAGCGCCCGATCTGCCAGGACACCGGCATCGTCAACGTCTTCCTCAAGATCGGCATGGGCGTGCGCTTCGAGGGCTTTTCCGGCACCGTCACCGACGCCATCAACGAAGGCGTGCGCCGCGCCTACAACTTCGACGACAACAAGCTGCGCGCCTCGATCGTCGCCGACCCGCAGTTCGAGCGCAAGAACACCAAGGACAACACGCCGGCCGTGGTGCACATGGAACTGGTCGAAGGCGACACCGTCGACGTCAAGGTCGCGGCCAAGGGCGGCGGCTCGGAAAACAAGTCGAAGTTCGTCATGCTCAACCCGTCCGATTCGCTGGTCGACTGGGTCATGAAGACGGTGCCGACGATGGGCGCCGGCTGGTGCCCTCCAGGCATGCTCGGCATCGGCATCGGCGGCACCGCCGAAAAGGCCATGCTGATGGCCAAGGAAGTGCTGATGGACGACATCGACATGTTCGAACTGAAGCAGCGCGGCCCGCGCAACAAGACCGAAGAGCTGCGCATCGAACTGTGCGACAAGGTCAATGCGCTGGGCATCGGCGCCCAGGGCCTCGGCGGCCTGACCACCGTGCTCGACGTTAAGATCATGATGTACCCGACCCACGCCGCCTCCAAGCCGGTGGCGATGATCCCGAACTGCGCCGCCACCCGCCACGCCCACTTCGTGCTCGACGGCTCCGGCGCCGCCTACATCGAGCCGCCGTCGCTGTCGTCGTGGCCGGAAGTGCACTGGACGCCCGATACCGAGAAATCGCGCCGCGTCGACCTCAACACCTTGACCAAAGAAGAAGTCGCCTCCTGGAAGCCGGGCCAGACCCTACTGCTGAACGGCAAGATGCTGACCGGCCGCGACGCTGCCCACAAGCGCATCCAGGACATGCTGGCCAAGGGCGAACCGCTGCCGGTCGACTTCACCAACCGCGTCATCTACTACGTCGGCCCGGTCGATCCGGTGCGCGACGAAGCGGTCGGCCCGGCCGGCCCGACGACCGCCACGCGGATGGACAAGTTCACCGACATGATGCTCGAGAAAACCGGCCTGATCGCCATGATCGGCAAGGCCGAGCGCGGCCCGGTGGCGATCGAATCGATCCAGCGCCACAAATCGGCCTACCTGATGGCCGTCGGCGGCGCCGCCTACCTGGTCTCGAAGGCGATCAAGAGCGCGAAAGTGCTCGGCTTCCACGACATGGGCATGGAAGCGATCTACGAGTTCGACGTCACCGACATGCCGGTGACTGTTGCGGTCGATTCGAACGGCACCTCGGTCCATACCACCGGGCCGAAGGAATGGGCGGCGAAGATCGAAGCGCTGTCGAGCGTGGGCCAGATTCCGGTCGTCGTCGCGTAAGCAATGACGGTAACGGCAGATGCCCCGATCGGGGTGTTCGACTCGGGTGTGGGCGGCCTGTCCGTGCTACGCCACATCCGCGCCCTGCTGCCGCATGAACACGTGCTGTATTTTGCAGATTCCGCCTTCGCCCCTTACGGCGACAAGCCGGAACAGGTGGTGGCGGAGCGCTCGCTCGCCGTGGCGCAGTTTCTTGTCGCGCAAGGCGCCAAGGCGCTCGTGGTTGCCTGCAATACCGCCACCGTCGCGGCGATCAAGCTGCTGCGCGAACACTATCCGGACATGCCGATCGTCGGCGTCGAACCTGGCTTGAAACCGGGCGCGGCGGCCAGCCGCAACGGCAAGGTCGGCGTGCTCGCCACCGACGGCACGCTCGCCGGCGAAAAGTTCCTGCTGCTGCGCGAACAGATCACCGCGTCCACCCATGCGCAGTTCCTGCTGCAGGGCTGCACTGGCCTGGCCGACCAGATCGAGCTGGGCGAACTCGATTCCGACGCCACCGCGGCCATGCTGCGGCGCTACATTGTGCCTTTGCTCGACCAGGGCGCCGACACGCTGGTGCTCGGCTGCACCCACTACCCGCTGGTGCAGGCGGCGATCGAAGCGATCATTGCCGCGGCGACGACGCGCGAGGTCGTGTTGGTCGACACCGGCGAGGCAGTCGCGCGCCAGCTGGCCAGGCTGCTCACTGCCGCCGGCATGGCCCGCGCCGACGATGGCAGCGTGCCGGTGCTGGCCGGCTACACCAGCGCCAGCGCGACGGCGCTGGGGGTGGCGTTTTCCAGCCTGCTTGGGCTGGCGGTGCCGGTGCAGGAGGCCGAACCCGGAACAAAATTGGTCGATCAGGCGTGAACCGCAATTAGATTTGCCAGTTCCCGCGGATGTTTGTATAATCTCGCTCTGTTCCGGGAGCATCGGTTCAGTTAGCAAGTCAGTGGTGGCTGTAGCTCAGTTGGTAGAGTCCAGGATTGTGATTCCTGTTGTCGTGGGTTCGAGCCCCATCAGCCACCCCAGTTTTCAGTGTAGATTCAAGCATTTAGCGCAGAAAATACATGTTACACCTAGGGAATTTTCCAACGATTTCGGAATTTTCCAATGCAGTGACGAAATCAGCCGCCCTTGAGGTGGCTTTTTTGTATCTGATGTGTTTGCTTGCTACTTGGCGGCGCGCGCGGCAGTTTTCGACAGTTCGCGACACAGGGCTGCACTTTCGGAGGGACATTGTGTTGTGGCCAATGCCTCTATCCTTTCCAGATCATGCGTGTCTAGCGTAGTGTCGATATGGCGCAGCACAAATCGCCTGAATGCCGGATCACGCCTTACAATCTCTGAAAGGCGAGGAAGCCTGCTCCAGTGGTCCACCAGCAAACGAGCGACAGCCTCGGAATTGCCCTCGGCGATGCTCCCCTCATCGCAGTGTCCGTACTTTCTGTACATCCGCTCGACTTTTGTCCAGCTGTCGAGGGCGTCCACAGCGACATCGGCCGCCGAGGCATCCCGTGGCGAACAGGCCTTGTGTTGGGCGTGGCAGGCGCCGCCCGCGCTCAACGCCAGGATGAGACAAAGCGATCGCGCCAATCCGGGCGAATCTCGGACGCTAGCCATGATGGCGTCCATGCAGGTGCCGCTGCCGGTTTCGACTGCTGGCAGCACGCGCCACCGGCCCGCTGTTGTTGATCACTTCGACCGTCATCAAGGGCGAGGCTCTCATGGACATCGCTATGATCTGCATCGCCTCGTCCGTCGTGCGGATGCATCCCATCGTTGGATGCGCAGGTCCGGGCAAATGCCGCGCACCCGCACGGCCAGAATGCACACCGATTCCGGGATGGCCTGGCACGTTGAACCGGATAATTCCATGCATGCCGTAAGGCCCGTTGGCGCTGGCGACATGGCGCCGGGGCGCCGTGCGATCCTGCACGGTGTAGGTTCGGTTTGGCACGTGGGTCAGCGTCGCGTGGCTGTCCACGTTATTGTAGGCGGGCCACGAGCCCCGTATCCCACCGTTACTTTCGATGAGCGATATCTGATGAATGCGACCGTCAAATACTAGCTTTGCTGCCACAGGAGCTCCCGTTAGACGAATGTGCCTCAAGGCAAAGAACATTCACACTAGCGCCGAACCACCATTGCCCTCCTGACCTTTAGCAACTTCCGATCGACGTGAGCAAGAACGGTGGAAGAACGGTGTCAGGTCTGACATTCGGACATTTCGTTCGTGAATGTCCGAATGTCAGACCTGACACCAACTTCTGCGAGCTGCGCGCGGCCATGGATGAAGCGGTGTCGCTGCAACGGACGACCAGCATGTACGTGTTCGGCAACACCGCTGGCCAGCCCTACACGGTCAGCGGTTTCAACACAATCCTACGCCGCCTCATGATCCATTGCGTCGCCAAGGCCGAAGCCGAGGGCATCGAGTTTACGCTGTCGGACATGCTGCCTGCCGCGATGACTGACCGGATGGACGAAGGAGATTCGCAAATCACAAACGCCACCGGCCACAACAGGAGAGAATGGTCAAGCAGGTCTACGATCGCCGCAAGACCAAGACCGCCCGGGCAACAGAGTAGGTCGCTGTCGTCGGAGAAACTACGTTGGCCTTGGACCTTCGATCTGGTTATTATTATGACCAGGAGGAATAAATGACCACGATCGCTAAATTCGCCCGTGCCAAATGGCACTGGGCGTGTAGGAACAAACTCTTCTGGGCCAACCTCGCACTTTTTTTTGTCACCGTCGCCTAGTTTGGGTGTGGCCCGCACCAGTCGTGGCCAGAACGCCGTCGGATCTTCGAATTCGGGCCTGGGGGATGTTCCTACAACTGCTGGGCGCGTATACAGTATGGCGGGACTTGGCAGGCACAGGTCAGGAGTTCGGCAAGAACGGAATACCTCGAAGAAACTGGTCTTGGCTAAAGACTTTTTTCAAGCCTCAATCGGTTATCTTGGTCTCGGCCGATTTGGCCAGCGGGAGCCGCATAGACTCCGTCCGGTGCCAGATCAGGCCGAACGTCGACATGGCAGCATCTGCAGAACGGCGCATTGCAACGCTAGAAGATTATGTAAGCAGGATAGATAAAGATGTGGCTGCTGCCTTCGTGGAGATCAGCAAAAACGAGCGCAACCAAACGGGGGCCGGGGAAGGGAGAGCCCAGGCCCTTCGCGACGCCATCCAAAGAAACGGAGCGTCGCCTAGCTCGTGCGGTGGCGGGGAGTTATTCGGCGCTTCAGTTCGGCGCCTGGTGGCTTTGCGTCGGCATAGTTTTATCAAGTATCGCACCAGAAATTGCTAAGTTAATAGCTCACGAGTATTCCGCTGTTTGGAAAGCGCTGTAGCCAGTCAAATTGTTGGAAGATACGAAAAATTGACACGTGTTTATGCGGGTTTCAAGGGCTCCAATCTTCCAAGGAATTCACACAACAACCTTGTAAAATCAAATGCCTACGGCATTTTGCGTTTCGGATTGTGATTCCTGTTGTCGTGGGTTCGAGCCCCATCAGCCACCCCATTTCCTTGTTTTTCGTTTAGATTCAATGGCTTACGCAAGTCTGGATCTAGATCGCAGTAGCATCAACGGTAGCACTTCCAAGTTTTTCGGCTGGAAGTGCCATGCCTAACCCTCCCCGTACCTATCAAAAAGCCAGCGGCGTATATTACATTCGCTTGCTCGTGCCAAAATTTCTCCACCACATCAGTAAAAACACTAAAATTGCGTTTAGCCTTGGCACCAAGGACAGGCGACAGGCGAATATTCACGCCCTTCAAATAAATTTAGCATTTGAACAATGGATTGACGAAATGGCAAAAAATCGGTTCGGAAGTGTAGTCCGCGAGCTTCAGGTAAAGCTTCCGAACGGCATGGAGCTTGATTTCGATTTAAAAAAAACTGAAGAGCGTGAGGCGTACGAGAGCCTCATGCACGATGTGGAGAAAATCGGGGTCCGAAGTAACCGAAATCAACTGCGCCCACCTACCGTGCCGACATTTAAGCTCAACGATGTTTTCGAGACATATAAGCAGGCTAAGCGCGGAGTATATTCCGAAGCTACAAAAGACGGTTACTATCCAAGAATTAAGGGGTTTATTGAGTTCTGTTGCGAACGGGACATTCTCGTTATAGATGAAGTGCGCGCACACTTAGCCGTCGAATATCGCGAAAAAATTCAGTTAGAGAAAAAAAGTCCTCTTACGGTCGATAATTATACCAAAACGCTAAAAATGTTTTTTGAGTACGCCATCGATTCGCACAAATATAACTCGAAAAATCCTTTTGCGGACCTCAATATTGTCCCGAAATCGCAAATGTTGAGCGTAACTGAGAGCTATTTGCCTTTCTCAGCAAATGAAATAATTAGGCTTTTCAACACCGAGAATTTCACCAATAAATTCAAAAAGCCAGATTATTTTTTCTCGCCCTTGATTGCGTTGACAATGGGGCTCAGGTTAGAAGAAGTTGCCCAACTTCACATTTCGGACATATATCAAATCAATGGTATTTGGGTAATTGACATCAATGGCAATGGACCATTAAAAGAGGTTAAAAATAACTCTGCCAAACGAATTCTGCCGATAACGCGTCATGTGCTCGACACAAATTTTCTGCAATATTTTGAATATATAAAATTAAATTATGGCGAAACATCGTTGCTCTACCCCTACCTGATTAAGACTAAAAACGGTTTTGGGAAAAATCTCGGTTACAATTTTTCTCAATACAAAAAAGCTCTTATTGAGATTGACCCGACACAAAAAGCCTTCCATAGCCTTAGAAAAACTGTCGGTAATTTGATGAAGCAGAACGAGTTAGAACTTACTTTGCGGAAGCGAATTTTGGGACATTCGATGCAAAATGACGTGACCGAAACCGTGTACTCGGGCGATTACGGTCTAGAGTATATTAAACATTCGTTAGACTCAATTGACTACGGCATCAAATTTAGCGAATTTTTCTTTGAATTCAATCAATCATCTTTGGAAAATTTAATAAATTCGATGAATGGAAAACTCCGACGAAATGATGCAGTCGCAGAAAGAGAAGAGCGCAGAAGAAAGGAATCTTCGCGCTCCACCGTCTAATAGATTTTGGCGCAAAGTTCCGCATTACAAAGATACGCTACCGCGCCCCTTTGGAACTTTTTCGCGCTTAATAAGCTGTCGCAATAATTTATCGACCTCTCCTGGAACCAAGTCGTATCCGCCTTGGTATTTCATTTGATAAATAGCAGATTGCAACTCAGACTGCGTGACTCCTAGATTTTCCCACCCGCGCATAATGCTTTTACTAACCGCGTGCTCTAGGAGCCTGAAGCCTTCGGCATTTCGTAACTCAGCCTCGATTTGTTTTGCCGTCAGCTTCGCTGACATCCCTACAGTTTCTCTAGCACCGCGTTGGGGGTGAATGCGACTTGGCGCAGAGGGGGAAGTGTCTTCCCCCAAATCAGTATTATCAGTGCCCTCAGTATTGATCTGATGATGATTATGACGGTATTGTTCGTATTGATGATCTTTATCAGTATTGATAGCGAAGGGGTCATTTTCCCAAAACGCCGCTTCTGCGGGACTTGGCAGAGTTTTTTCAGCTGTTGGTTGGTCGAGCTTATTAAAGCGCTCCTTATCCAACGGGGCTTCTTCTGGTGGCTCTTCATTAAACGAGTTTATCGGTGAAAGAGGTAGTCTCATTCTAAGTGCGTCATCCACCGAGCTAATCTCACAAACTAATCCGATTGTATTGAGCCTACCGACAATATTTCTGGCTTGCCCTCGGTCAAATGTTTCTGCCGGAGCCGTGTTGCGTTTCGGTCTTGACATTAACTGTGCTAGTTTTTCATAGTTTAATTTCTGTTGACGAAACGACCCAACTTCTCCTGTCTTAAAGTTCGCCATTTTTTTTAGAATTAAATACATTCCCATCTCTGCGAAGCTCGCCCTTGTCATTAAAACGTCGAATTCAGCAGCATTT
>JBBRXM010000017.1:0-72052 GCA_038248405.1 Burkholderiales bacterium | reverse complement strand
CTCGCCACTGGAGCAGACAGTGGCGGTGATCGAGGCCGAGCGCGCCCCGCACGCCTGCCCGCGCTGCCGCTCACGGCGCGTGCACCGCGACGGCCAGAAAAACGATCTGCAGCGCTACCGCTGCCTCGACTGCGGCCGCTCATTCAACGACCTGAGCGGCACTGCGCTGGCGCGGCTGCGCCACAAGTCCAGATGGCTGGCCTACCTCGACTGCATGCTGCAGTCAGGCACCGTGCGGCGCGCCGCCACGCAGGTTGGCGTCCACAAGAGCACCGGCTTTCGCTGGCGCCACCGCTTCCTGCACGAAAGCAAGCACGACCGCAGTGTGCCTTTGACCGGCATCACGGAGGCGGACGAGACTTACCTGCTGGAGTCGCAGAAGGGTTCGCGCAAGCTGACCAGGCCGGCGCGCCGGCGGGGCGGCACGGCCAAACGGCGCGGCATCTCCCGCGAGCATGACTGCATCCTGATGGCGCGCGACCGCGCGGGCAAAACGGTCGACTTCGTCACGGGTCGCGCGCCGCTGCGGCCGGCCCACCTGCACAGCTGCCTGCCGCCCGTGGTGGCGGCCGATATCCTGCTCGTCACCGATGGCCATGGCGCCTATCGCAGCTTTGCGCGCAAGGCCGGCATCGCGCACCGCGCCGTCAACCTGTCGGCCGGCGTCAGGGTGGCCGGCGCGCTGCACGTGCAGAACGTCAATGCCTATCACAGCCGGTTCAAGCTGTGGCTGGACCGCTTCAACGGCGTCGCCAGCCGCTACCTGCCGAATTACCTGGGCTGGCGCTGGGCGCTCGACGACAAACGGATCAGCCTGCCGGAGGTGCTGCTGAGATCGGCACTGGGCGGCTCCCCCGACCTAACGCTCACATAGCCTTGGAATTTGACCGCGTAACGCCATCTCACGCGCAGCGGTCACGTGGTCACGTTCGCCGGAATACGCACTGGCGCAGCATCTCCCCAAGCGGCAAGCGGCAATGATAGAGGAAAGCGTGGGCCAATTAGCGCGAGGGGCGCGGCTGCGCCGGCGAGCAGAAAGCAACGCTTGCACGCGTGAATTCGAAATCAGCCGCGCGACGCTGTATCAGTCCCGCGTTCGTACAGGATGCCTTCGGCCAAGCTCGATTCGAATGCGCGGTTGACGCATTCCTTTGCCAGCATCGCAAGCGGGCGCGACATGCCCGCTATTTTAGCCGCGGTGCGGATGGCGTCGTCGACCAAGTCGGCGAGCGGAACGATGCGGGCGACCAGTCCCGTCCGTTCGGCCTCGCCCGCGTCGATCAGCGGGCCGGTCAGGCACATCTCCTTTGCTTTGGCCTTGCCGATCGCCCGGGGCGAACGCTGCGAGCCGCCGCAGCCGGGGTGGTTCCGACCGTGATTTCGGGGTTGCCCGAATTTCGCATTCTCGGCCGCCAGTATGAAGTCGCACATGAGCGCAAGTTCGCAGCGGCAAAGGCCTCGTCGTTACCGATGAGAACCAGCGCGCCGATCTGCCCATCCTCTTCAAACGCGTCGATCGCCTTTCGCAACTCGGCAATGAGCGCCATGCACAACGCATCCTTTACCCCGGTTGACGCGGATTATGCCGACGTTTTCATGATTTTCAAAGGGCGAACTGTCCCCCATCGAGCAATTAGAATCGCAATCAGAACCGCATACACACGACTTTGGGTGAACGCTCGCATGCGGATCGCGAATGTGACATGCTCTCATGTACACACTTGCACGGATATCCAGTAGTATGCGTGCCAGTGCAGGCGATGCGCATGTCTCTCCATTGCTTCACCGCGGCATGCCATGCCGGCGCAGATGCGGCGTGATCCGCATGAGATCGAGAATGAATAATTATTCCTATCGGACGCCCCCGCTGGACGCGATTCGGGGCTTTGTCGCAGTCGCTCGCCGGATGAGCATTACGCTGGCGTCACAGGATTTATTCCTGACGCAGTCCGCCGTTAGCCGGCAAGTCCAGACGCTCGAAGAGTATTTCGGCACGCCCCTTCTCATTCGCCGGCATCGGGCCATTGAACTGACCGCGGTGGGGGAGCAGCTGTTCAGTCTGGCATCGACCTGGTTCGATCGTTTGATAGAATTTTCCGAGGCAACGCGCCTGGACGGGCGCACACAGCCGGTCACCATCACGGCCAGCATCGGCGTCTCGTCATTGTGGATACTGCCCAAGCTGGGCGCCTTTCAGACTCTGCATCCCAATATCGACGTGCGGGTGGCCGCCAACAACCGCGTGGCCGATCTGGAGCATGAATCAATCGACCTGGCCATCCGCTACTGCCGGGAAGCGAACACGCCAAAAGAATCGATTCGATTGTTCGGCGAGAAAATTATTCCGGTCGCCAGCAAAGCGGTTGCGGCCCGCGCCTTCAAGGATCGGGCCAGCCTGCTCAACGAAGTCCTTCTCGAGCTGGACATGCGGGCCATGCCGTGGCTTCGATGGTCGGACTGGCTGACGGCAACAGGATTGACCACGGCAAAACCGCGCGGCTACCTGCACTTCAACCAATACGATCAGGTGATTCAAGCGGCGGTCGAAGGTCATGGCGTGGCGCTGGGCCGCGTTGCCCTTGTGATGCCCATGCTCAAAGCCGGGCTTCTGGTTTCCCATGTGCAAGAAAGGCCGGGGGACAGCGATTTCGCCTACTGGCTGATCAAGGCGAGCCAGACCGTGCGGCCGGAGGTTCAGATCTTTGCGGACTGGCTCATCGGTGAAGTGCAATCGACCGACGATTTACTCGACAGCACTGTCGTGCGTCCGGCAAGCGACGCGCAGGCACAGGCACAGGCCGTCGACTAACATTGCCATGGCCGGCCGCTTGGGCCGCCGTGGGCCTGGCCGTTCGATTTATCGAACGGAGAAGGTGGCACTGGCCATCGCGACCAGCTGGTCATCGGAAAATACCTGGGCGTTTGCAAACGCAATCGAGCGCCCGAATTTGAGCACACAAGGCCGGATTTCAAGCCATGCTCCCAGCGGCACCGCCCCCAAGTAGTCAACTTGCAGCCCGATGGTGCGCGCAATCGCAGCGGCCGGCAAATGGCGTCCGCAGGCCATGCCCATCGCGGTGTCGGCCAACGCAGCGAGCACGCCGCCATGCAAAATTGCCTGATTATTGCAATGCGACGGCCCGACCGACATAGCCAGGATCGACACGCCGCTGTCGTCGACCCGGGAGAAAAGCGGCTCCCAGGCCCGGGTCACCTGGTTGATACGGTCGTGCGGTGCAAAGTCGGCCCGGGCGCGTGGGAGTGGATTCATCATTTACCCTGACACCGCAATCCGCGATTGCGCATAGGCCATTGCGTCCTCCAGGCGATCATTACCCCAAAACATTTCCTCGCCGACGAAGAACGTCGGGCCACCGAAAATGCCGCGACGGTGCGCTACTTCGGTCTGTTCCCGCAAACGCAGTTTGTTGACGTCGCTTTGCGCCAGGTCGACGATCAGGCCCGGATTTGGCACGACGCCGGTCAAAGCTTGCATGACCATATCGATGGTGTTGATGTCGAGATCGTCCACCCAGTTCTGCAGCATCACCTTCTTGCAGAAGGCCCCGATCCACGGCTCGTCGGCGCCTAACATGGCCACGCGCATCGGCAAGATCGCAAAGCGCGGAAACTCGGAGGGCTTGTTGAACTTCAAGCCATATTTTTCCGCCTGACGCGCCATGTCGCGCCACATGTATTGGCCTTTTTGGGGCTGCAACACGAAGGGGGAAGAATCCCATCCGAGGTTTTTGAAAATCGGCCCGAGCAGAAACGGTTTCCACGCGACCTCAACGTCCGCGTTTCGCGCCAGCTCTTCAATGCGCATCACGCTCAGATAGCTATAGTTGCTACCAAATTCAAACCACATTTCCAGCGTCGGCTTGGTAACGCCATTTGTCGCGTCTTTCATTTTTCTTCCTTTTCAAAAATATCATTGGTCACACCGGCACTCGCGGCTTGCCGCGCGCAGACAGCTCACTACTTCAACAGCACCAAGCAGCGAATTTCCATGCTGCGCCGCGGCGGCGCGTCGGGTGGCGCGCTGCGGTCATCGAACGCGCAATGCGGCGTCATGCGCGCGGCACGATCCCGGCGTGAATCGAAGGTCTTAAATACCAGCATCTCGTGCGGCTGCATGGCCGGAAAATAGTGCCAGCGATGCGCGTCCGAGTGCTTTGCCAGATATATCTGGCCCTTGCGAGTCGGATAGAATATGTCGGTCTCGACCCAGTCCGCCTTCGCCACACTGCGCGCATCGCATAGCGCCAACGGCGTATCGATTGCCGGATGCGCGACCGGACGCCAGAAATTCAGAATAAGAAACGGCAATTGGGGCTCGACCTCGGGGAAGACCATATTGAGGCGCGCCATGCCGGATGTTTCGGTGTAGTCGTTATGGACTCGTCCCACCGCCGAGGGCTTCGGGCCATCACCCAGCCGGCCCATCGTCAGCGACGGCCTGTCCTGCTCCCGCTGGCGCAGCAGATGATCGAATACCTTCGCTTTCGCGCCGGCGGTTATGTCCAACGCCAGTTCCTCGATTTCGCGATAATAAAGATTGGTCACTTCCGCGTCGTCATTGAAATTCTTGACCGCCGACGGCGCATCGACCAGTTCGAATCCATTGCCTTCGAGCGACGGCTCCGATTCGGCCTGGCGTGCGTTTTCAATTTTGCAGTTGCGCATGTCGTATTCACAATTGGTGCCTGGCGTGCCATCTTGCGGCTCGTACATGGTTTGAAAGGCGCGCTCGGAGACTGGTACCACGTACCCGAGTTCGCCCATCACAAAGCCATTCAATTTTTGAATATTCATTTGATCACCTTTGATTTCAAAACCGTCCGCATACGTCGCGCTGCGGCGTGCCATGACTAATTTTCATTTCAGAGAACCCTGCCGGCGCAGGTGCTATCCGATAAGTTCAATCTTATAGATCGACGAAGAATGTGCAATCGCATTTCCTGCACGAGTGGTATGAGGAAAACGCATGTGACGTAATCTGCTGCATTTCTTTTCGCTCGACGCGCTAAGCGGTTTAGTCAATGCGGCGCACCACCTCAATATTTCGCTCGTCGCGCGAGACCTGCAGTTGACCCAGTCCGCATTGAGCCGGCAGATCCAGGCGATTGAACAGTATTTGAGAACGCCGTCATTCATACGAAAGCATCGGGCACTGGAATTGACGCGAACAGGCGAACAAGTTTTTTCCATTGGCGTCGCCGTGGACGCATCAATTGATTCGGTTGACGAACAACGTCCGCTATAGCGATCAAACCAGGGCGGCCACCATTACCGCCAGTCTTGGCGTCGCGTCGTTGTGGATCGTGCCGCGCCTCGGGCGATTTCAGTAGACGCATCCGGAGATCGACATCCACGTAGCGGCCAGCAGCCGAATTCTCGTTCTGGCGCATGAAGGCATAGACCTCGGCATTCGATACTGCCGCAAATCGCAGGCGCCACCGGGCGCGGTGCATTTATTCGACGAACAGGTGGTGCCGGTAGCAAACGGGCCATTGCCGCATCCGCATTCGAAATTCCGGCATCGCTTTTGACGGACGTGCTGTTCGAACTGGATGACACGTCATGAGCCGCCGCCGGCTGGGCATGGGAGGCTTCAGCACAGCGTGAACAAGCGAAGAACGTCGAGCAGCAAGGCCGGCTCGAGCATCTTGGCAATAGACAAGACGCCCAAGCCTATCCAGCCGGCCAGCAGCAGTGCGGTCATCAGGAGCTTTTTGTTCATGGCGTTCGCCATGCGAGTTCAGGCGCGCTGCAGCCGAGCCAGCTGGCGGTCATTGATGGGAAAGTGGAAGGCCGCAGCCACGACGCCCAGGCCGATCGCGCCGAACCACAGCAAGTCGTACGAGCGGGTAGCATCGAAAACCAGCCCGCCCAGCCACATGCCGAAGAACGAACCGATCTGGTGGCCGACAAAAACAAAACCGAACAGCGTGGTCAGGTACCTGACGCCGAATACTTGCGACATCAGTCCGTTGGTCAAGGGCACCGTACCCAGCCACACAAAACCCATCAGGAAGGAAAACACGTAGGCCCTCGATTCGGTGAGCGGAAGGCTGACGAACACCGTCATCACCAGCGAGCGGAACAGGTAGATATAGGCGAGCAGGTGCTTTCTGCGGTATTTCGACCCCAGCAGCCCCCAGGCATAGGTGCCTGGAATGTTGGCCAAGGCGATGATGGACAGCGCGATGACGGCGCTGCGGCCATTGAGACCCTTGTCGATCAGGTAGGCGGGAAGGTGGCCGGCGATGAACGCCAGCTGGAAGCCGCAGGCGAGAAAACCCAAGTTGAGCAGCCAGAAGCCCCGATGCGACAGGGCTTCGCGGATTGCGCTGCCCATCGACTGCTGCTGCCCCGCGCCGAGCGCAGCTTGCGGCTCGCTGACGGAGCCGGCCAACGGCACCATCAAGCCGAGCAGGGCGGCAATCAAGACCAGCGCCATGACCCAGCCGAAGGCGACGATCAGCCCCTGCGTGAGCGGAACCATCAGGAACTGGCCGAGGCCGCCAACCGCCCCGGCCAAGCCCAGCGCCCAGCCGCGCCGCGCGGGCGCGACGATGCGGCTGAGCGCGCCGTAGACCACGCCGAAAGTGGTTGCCGACAGCGCCACGCCGACTAGCACGCCCGCGGTCAGGATCAGGCCGGTGGAGGTCGTCGCGTTCGCCATCAGGTAGATGCCCAGCGCGTACAGCACGCAACCGGTCATTAGCACCCTGGCGGACCCCAGCTTGTCCGCCAGCATGCCGGTGAAGGGCATGGCCAGTCCCCATACCAGGTTCTGCACCGCGATCGCCAAAGCGAAGTCCTGGCGGCTCCAGCCGCGCTCGCTCGTCATCGGCAGCAGGAACAGGCCTTGCACGTGACGGGCGCCGAGGGCGACGCCCATGATGGCGCCGGCGCACAGCACAATGAAGAGGGGGTTCTTCCAGAATCGGTTCATGCGTGCACTCCTTTTTTCAACGTTCATCCGGCGCAGCAGATGTGGTTCGGGCATTCGATGTTGCGCCGTAGTGGGGCATCGTCGCTCACCGGAATATCGAAGGCACAATGCGGGACGCATCGGGCGACTTGGCCTGTCCGAGAATCGTAGTGTTTAAAGATAAGCACTTCATTCGGATCCATTTCCGGAAAATATTACCAACGGCGAGTCTGCGAAAATGTAGCCAAGTAGATTTCGCCCGAGCGACGAGGATAAATAAGTTCAGCCGGTATCGGATTCTCGGTCGCGACGGTGCGGGTGTCCCATACGGCAAGCGCGGCGTCAAAGGGGGGGTAAGGATTGGGCGCCACAAGCCCAGGATCATGAAAGGACGGTCGGCCGCCAACGGAGGGTACGTTAGCCTGAGCCGCTGCTCGCCCGAAGCCTCGGTGTAATCGAGGTGCACGTGCCGGACTGCGCTCGGCGTCTCATCGTCGCCATGACGGCGGAAGGTGAGCAGCGGGCGACCTTGCTCGCGCATCCTCAATTTGTGATCGAACACGAAAGCGCGGGTACCGCCGGTGATAGCGCAAGCCAATTCCTCCACCTGCGGAAAGTAGGTATCAGCGATCGCGACCGGATCGTAAAGATCGGTTATGCCGGTCGGTGCATGGTGCAGTTCGAATCCCTGGACTGTAAGCGAGATCGAATCCGCGATGGAACGCGCCGTCTGAATGGCGCAAATGTGCTGTCGATATTGGCAGTTCTGCCGCAATGTGTCCGGTGGCGGCTGGTACATAAAATGAAACGGTTTTTCCGCCTGCGGGACGAGATAAGATAGATTTCCCAAAACGTCATTGGCCTCGTTGCGTGTGAGCATATTTGTCCTTGCCGTTTATAAGAGCCGTATACGCATCGCCGCGCGCCGCGAGTCATGCACGATGAGAATCGTGCAAAACCTGAAGTAGAATATCTTCTGTCCATTACTGCCGGCAAGTGCTATTAATTCATGCTTTGCATGAGCGTGGCGCATGCGGAATCGGCTTCTCGCACTTCCCCACTTGATGCAATCCGGGGCCTCGGCGCGGTGGCGCGCAGGATCAGCATCACTTTGGCTTACACGATCGGTGCATTACCCAATCGGCCGTCAGGTCAAGCTGCTGGACGATTATTGGGGGCAGTCTTTACTCGTCTGCAAAGACAGGTCGATCGAATTGACCGAGCCGGGAGGACAGCCGTATCAACCAGAGTATGTTGCTACAGAGGTTCTGTTAAGCGTACTTAGAGTATGTTGCTGTCCTCTTGACGACTGTGGCACGGCGTCCGGGGTGCAATGGACTACCGTCGATCTGGCTCGTAGTCGAATTCCAGCAATGTGTCGTCAGACCAAGTTGGGTCGTGCACTGGCGGCAGATATACATGGCCGGCCTGCTCGATCCATTGGCGCGGCAGCGCTTCGCGACGCGCCCCATCAACAAGGTAGATGTCGTTGATCGCTTGTGCGGACACGAAGTCGACCTTCACCCGCGGAGAATGGCAGGCACCTCCGAAGGCAGCCGCGACCGCGCGGACGAAAACGGGCAGGTCGGCCTGTTCGACCGCCCAGCGAACCGCGCACTCAAGGCGCAGGTCGCCAAGACGGCGCGCATTGGCGGGCACGTTGGGACTGTGAATGTTCGGGCGCCAGCGGAACAGCTCGCGCTTGCGGTTGAGCACCAGCTCGGCGCCCGCATCAGCGGCGGCCTGGTCGCGCGGGAGCGCAAAGCTGCCGTCGTCCGCGACCGGCACGGCGATGCTGCGCTCGTCGCTGGCAATGCGCAATAGCAAGCCGTGGTTGCTTAGTCCGGTTTGCCGGGGCATAAGCACGAACCGGAGGGCGGCATCAGGGGCGTGGCGGAGCTCGGTGACGAACACGTCCATCCCGGCGATGAAGGCGCGGTATGTCTTCCAGTCCGGATCGCGGGTGCCGGCAATGTGCACCGATGCAGTCTCGGCCGCAACCGGCGCCGGCTCCAGCGTCGACGCCACGGTGGACAGGTTGTGCATGGACAGCAGTAAAACGGCGGCTCGAATGCGCATCATGCTGTCTGCGTACTGCGTACAGTCGCTGCGGTGGGCGTCCATTTGGCCAGAACGATGATGGCGAACGCCAGGATGATGACGCCGGCGAGCGAAGCTTCCAATCCGAATTCGCCGCCGCTAAGCCACGCCGCCTTTCCATGGTAGACCGGTCTCCACAGGCCATGCGAAGGATTACCGCTCGAGGGAAAACCGAGGCAGGTCTGGGCCCAGTTCCAGCCCAGGTGTACTCCGATCGGCAAGGCCAGGGTCCCGCTGCGCAAATAGCAAAGGCCGAGCATCACGCTGGCCAGGAGCAGATTCGACACCGCCAACGCAAAAGTTGCGCCAGTCAGGCCCGGATTGGGCAGGTGAACCAGAGCAAAAAGCAGCGCGAACAAGAGCAAGGCAGGTTTGGCGCCCAGACTGGCTAGCGCGCGCTGAAAGGGGTAACCGCGAAAGGTAAATTCCTCGAACACAGCCAACGCCAATAGAGTTCGAGTGATCCTCCAGAGGACCGTTGCACTGCCTTCGGGCGTGAGTGCCGGTTCAAGATGGAATCCATCGCCCAGCCAGATCAGCAAGGCGCAAAGCAACAGCAGGCCGGCTCCAGCCAGCGTGCCCAAGCCCCAGTTACGCAGGAAGCGCGCGTTGAACTGTAGTCCAAGGGTGGACAGCCGGCCGCCTTCCAGGTGCAGGCAGATCCAGGCGGCCAGTATGGCGCTCGCCGCCATGAGGACAGGTTCGGGAATAGCTGGCTGGACGGCGGTCGGCAGAAGGCGGCGCGCGGCGATCAGTGTCGCTGCCAGCAGACCCGTTAGCATAAAACAGGCGATGATCTTCCAACCGGCGCGGACGCCATTGTCACGATTGCGAAACAGAGTTTTCATTAGTCAGTCTTTGCTAGAGAGTGCTGCGGACTTTGTTGCGGCGGCATGCGCGGCTTCGATGCGCTTGCCGAAGGATTCACGTTCGAGCGCGTGCAGGGCATCGTCGAGCAACACGGTCAACGGCATGGGCAATTCGGCATCCAGCGTGGCAGCGGCCTTCGCGGTCGCTTGCCAGCACACTTGCAGGCGCGGCATCAACGCGCGACCGCGCTCCGTCAGGTGGATAACCCGCTGCCGCCTGTCGTTCGGACCAGCAACGGACGAGACCAGGTCATCTTTGATCATTAGCGCGATGGTCTGTGTCGCGGCGGGCTGCGAGATACCGGCGGACTCTGCCAGCCGTCCTATGCCCAAACCGTCGTGTTCATTCAGGAGACGCATTATGGGCGAGTAGCGGGGGCGATAGTCCAGCCCCTCGGAATCGTAGGCGGCACTGAGGGCACCGTCCAGAAGTTCGATTAGGTGGCGCAACTGGGTTCCGAGTCCTCGTTTCATGCATTAAGTATATATCTGCTTATATAAGCTGGCAAGTAACTCTTTGGGCGCAGACCGCGGCGACAGCCGCCCCCCACTCAGCTCAACAGGACGAGGTACACGCGGCGCGTTCGGGCCGGTAGCGACAAATGAGGGATCACCTGGAATTCCCTGACGGGTCAATGCGAGGGTGTTTGGTCTTCCAGCCAATTCGCGCGGGCGTCAAGCTCGGCCGCAAGGCAACCCCGAAGGTGCTTAAGGAGCACAACGGCGGGACACGGTACGCGTGTCTACGTGCTGAACGACCTATTCGTGATGCCGGGAGCTCGCGGCGCTGGGGTCGGACGTGCATTGTTAGACTCGGCTGCAGCTTTTGGTCGCGAGCGAAGCGCACTGCGCTTGGCGCCATCTACGGCGCGCACCAACGTTTCGGCACGGCAACTGTACGAGATGAACGGTTGGGTGCGGGATGGGTCTTATTTCGATTATACGCTCGAGCTATGAAGCGAGCGGCGCCCTATGTTGCTGGTGGGCAATTTCGCCGATGTTTTTAACGCCTGGGTTGCAATTCATGGTGCCGGGGGGGGCATTTGCCCGCCGCGTGTCTAAATCGGTCTGACGCGCCCTCGCGCCGCAGCACAACTTCATTCGGAGCGCGTTTGCGGCGCGCCCCCCGAGTATCAGTCGGCGTCGTTAAACCGCCATTCACATACGTGAGGTGTTGGCTGGTTTCGCACCGGCGACGTATTGGCTGCGCGGTCCTTACAGTTCAGGATACCAAGGCCCGACCGACGGCGATGTTCGCGGCGATTCCTTAAAGTGGTGGTACTGCCGCGTGAGAGGCGGCCTTACAGCGATTCCAGTACGGTGGCGATACGCTGTCCGGCTTCGATGCGCCGGGTTGCCGGGGCGTGGCAGCCGCCTTCGCGCTGCAGCAGTGCAGCCGCCTTGCCAGTACTTGGGGCGCCTGTGGCGCCAGCGGTGACCGATGACCACGCCACCGTCATCGAGATTGATGGTGGCGGGATCAGGGTTCAGCTCGCCGATGCACGCTAGCCTTGGGCGGAGAACGCTTCATTGATTTCCACCCCGTCGACGTCGGCAGTGCGCATGACCACCCGTTGCAGTGCGTTACGGGTGGCCGGAATGGGGCCGAGACCCATCAGGGCACGGTCGCAGTCGATGGCTGGCATGGCACCGATGCGCGCGAGCGGCTCCAGGCCGTGGAGGCATTCGCGAATGCCGGCCTCGATCTGCGCGGCTGCGATCTGGAGAGCACGGACGAACCGCAAAAGCGGTTGATGGTCTGGCGCCGATCTGCTGCTGCAGGCCCGCCAGCAGCCCGAGAATGCGCGCCAGGTTGTTGCCCTGCGCCACTCGGGGGGAACATATCCGAGCGTGACGTCGTCGAGGAGCAGGGGATCGAGGCCCGCGCGTGCCATTACTCCTTGCACCACCTGCGCAGCGAGGATGTCGGGTCTCACGGCCGCCAGGCCGCCTTGCGGGCAAAGTGAAAGGGCGAACGGGCATAGTGGCTGATGAGCGCATTCATGTCGTAACGTGACTCGATGACCTTAGGAGGGAAGAGGGAAAACGGAAAAAATAGCACGTCAAGCCTACGACGCGACTTTGAATGGACTTTCAACCTTGATGAGAGGCCGCTTTCGATTAAAGGGGGCGTTGCAGCGTACGGTGCAATGACCCCGCGTCTCTATGATATGGGTGAGCCCGTCTGGAGTTGATCGCCTTGCACGCGCGCTCTGTCCTCGAACAGCGTGGAAAGCACGATCGAAGTCGTGGTTTTGCCGATGGGCGCCAGTGAACTGATGAGCGATTGAAGATGTTCGGGCGCGGTCACCGCGACACGCAATAAAGCACAATGGCTGCCGGTGGTCGTATGCAGCGCCAGTACCTCTTGGTGTGCATTCGCCCACGCATCAAGCGCGTCATGCGATTCGACGGTGATGTTGATGAAGGCCTCGAAAATGTATCCGAGGGCACGTAAATTGATCCGCGCCGTGAACCCTGCGATCACCTTGGCCTCTTCCATGCGTCGCACGCGCTCGGCGACGGCGGGCGAGGTAAGGTGAATTCTACGGCCAATCTCGGAAAACCCAAGCCGCGCATTGGTTTGGAGGAGCGCGACGATCTTGCGATCGTAAGCATCGAGTGCGAAATTCACGGTAGCCCTTTCAAAAATTTCGGTTCTGTCGCAAACGAACAGTCGTCGCTCCCGTATTGCACCGAAGCGGTCAAACCTTAACATAGTTTTCTCTTTGTCGAACAGGGGTGAGTCGGTCGTATTCCACGCTCGTCGAGCGCTGAGGAGCGCGTTTTGGTTTTCAATCGAGCGACAATGTATCGATCGTAAAGGGCTGGTTCAAGATTCAAAGAAAATTCCTTGAAAAACCTTTAATATTATTGCAAGCCATTGTTCGATCCCGTTAATCGCGCGTTGCCCTCAGCTCGATAGAGCTTTATCATTGTGTTTTCTCGGGATGCGTTAGATAAATGAACAAAATTATTGAAATCAGGGGATATAAACTAAAACCAGGCTCTGCTGATGCATTCCACCAGGTGATGCAACAGCGTTCCGTGCCGCTTCTGCTTGCGGCGGGCACCGATGTCGTCGCCGCGTGCCCCTCATTGCATTCATCGGAATATTATCTCCTAATTCGCGCCTATCGGGACGCGGTGCATCGGCAAAGTAGCCAAGAGAGCTTTTATGGTAGTCAAGCGTGGGTGCAGGGTCCTTGTGATGCGGTAATGGCATGCATCGACAGCTACACGACGGCTGTGATCCAGGCGGATCAGGCACTCATTAACAGCCTGCGCAGTGCGTCGATTTCAGAATGAGTAAGGGCCGTCTTGAAACGCGCGCCGGCATGGCGCGTCTACGGGTATTGCGAACGTTGTGGAAATCGGCCGTCTTATTTCCAGCGCTGAGTAGTACCAATTCACCCTTCATCACCCCACCATCTTTCGAACGGAGCATTTGATGTCGATTTCAACGACGCCGGCAGCGCCTTACTACGCAGTGATCTTTACCTCGATCCGGACCGCCGACAATTCAGGGTACCGTAGCATGAGCGTGGCGATGGCCACCAGCGCGGCAAAACAGCCTGGATTTCTCGGCATTGAATCGGCGGGGGAGGCAGTGGGCATCACGGTGTCGTACTGGGAGAGTTTGGAGGCAATCGCCGCCTGGAAGCAGGACGGCGCTCACCTGGTCGCGCAGCAGCTCGGCCGCGATAAGTGGTACGCCGCTTACAAGACGCGCATCTGCCGCGTCGAACGCGACTACGAGTTCCCGCTTTCCTGAAGTCGATGACGAAAACGAATGCGTTGCCAACTGATTGTCCAAACCACGGTGGCCGATTGGATCTTAACTTCCCGCCTCGCCATTTCGACGTCGCGAACTGAAACCTTGCCGCAGCGCTGGGGCTGGCAACGTCAGCAATCTAGGCGGGCTGCGTGAACGTTGTTGCCCCACAATAAAGGAAAACACCATGTTGAAAATGAGACCTAGCGGCGAATGCTGTGACAAAGGCCTTCCTGCGGAGTAATCCGGTGCTCGGATCTGTTCGTTCGAGTGCACCCTCTGCGAGGCGTGCACGACGATCGTTTTTGCCGGCACATGCCCGAACTGCGGCGGGGAGCTCGTTGTGCGGCCCATTCGTTCGATTGAGAAGCTCGTCAATAATCACCCTCTACGCAGCGCGTGCACAACCCGACTGCCTGTTCTCAAACCTAGCCAAAAGCGTTTGCACATCCGACGGCCAACTGCACTGCGTCGGCGCTTCGCACACGCCCCGACCGATTTCATCCTGAGCAATCAGACGTTGAAAAGCACGAGCGCAGCACGGCAGTGATCAATCGCTAAATAAACTAACACTTATCCGGTGCAATCAAACAAGAATTTCCGCCGACAGCCACGAAAGAACACCATGCTTGAAATTAGACCAGCTTGCGAACATTGCAATAAAGCTCTGCCACCTGAGTCGCTCGATGCGCGCATTTGCACCTACGAATGCACGTTTTGTGCATCGTGCGTTGATAATATTTTGGATAATGTTTGCCCGATTTGCGGTGGCGGGTTCGTTCCGAGGCCAATCCGACCGGCTCACAATTTGCGAAACGGCAAGTTTCTTGGAAATGATCCAGCGAGCACCAAGGTTAAGCACAGGCCGGTTGACCTAGAATCTCATGCAATATTTTCGGCCGCAATTAAGGCTATTCGCCCTGAGAAGCGGTAGCACGCCCTATTGGTAGCGCATTGAGCCGCATTGCCATCACGCTCAAGACCGCCGCCGACATGGATTTTGGCGCGATCAATACGGGTATGCCGACATCCGGTTTGCTCCCTCACACGCGGTAGAGTTAATCGTCGTGACCACTTGGCCGGTGACACTGCCGGCCAAGAAGGTGTCATGCCAATTGATGCGAGGAGCGAAGCTAACCCTGAAGCAAGCCGTGTGCGCAGGCAACCCGTATATACATTGTTCAAGGATGAGCTCATGATCTCGTTTGAATGTTTGCACTATTTTTATCAACAACGTTTTTGGTTGTACTGTCACCTGGACCGGCCGCGATCGCTGTAACGGAGGAGGCGGCACCCAGCGGATTCAAAAGGTCGTCTTTTGTCGTGCTGGCTATGCACTTGCGGATGTGTGTTTTTTCGTACTGTCGGGAACCGGTATCGCAGCGCTCGTCATCGCTTCGAATAGTTGTTCACGACCATCAAATGGATCGGTGTCGTGTATTTGTTGTACCTCGGGCACGGTGCAATTTTTAGCTCAGCAGGTCATTTAAAAATACCTGGATCAATTTCAGTTTCAGGCAACCTCTACAAGGTTTTCCTGAAAGGTTTCGTGATTGAGGCATCCAATCCCAAAGCGCTGCTTTATTTTTCAGCCATATTACCGCAATTCATAGATAATTCTCGCCCGATCCCCTCCCAATTAGCTGCATTATGTTCGATGAACGTATTCATCGACTTGCTGTGCTATTGCCTTTGTGCGATTCTGGATATAAATACAGTCAGGAGAGCGTCCCTCCCTTTGCCACTAAAAGCATTAATCGCACGGTTGGCGGAATGCTGGTCTTTGCAGGACCAGCGAGAGCCACCGAAATGATTCTCGATTAAATGATAAGCGGACCCTTCCGTGTGGTAACGAATCATCCGCTACGACGAGCAAGAATATTTTTCGACACGGCTTATATCTTATGGGTCGATAAAAAAATACTCGTTTCCGTAGTGGCGATACCATCGATACGACGAACCCAGCCCAGCACCCGATCAAACAGCTCCAGATTGTCTGCTCGAATTTCGGCGACGATATCCCAACGGCCATTGGTCGTATGCAGCGTATGCACAGCCGGCTCACCACGTAGTGCCTGCAATACGGAAGGCGCCGCATTGCCGTCGATAGCAATGCCCATCCATGCTCGGATACGATGGGGCTCCGCTTCCGGCTTCAACCTTACGGTGTAGCCGGCGATAATGCCGTTCGTCTCCAATTTGGCGATCCGGTTTTGCACGGTCGCGCGCGACATGCGCATTTTCTTCGCAATGTCGGTGAAGGGCATGCGCGCGTTGTCGCGCAGTAAGGAAAGGAGTTGGCGATCCGTATCATTCATATTTGGCAAAATGCAAAGTCAACACATAAATTCGCTCTATTTTAATGCATTTTGCGCAGTCTGGTTACTATTAATAACCGCGAGAGAACCGTAACATAACTCTCTCGCAACACACTAAATATTCCCCATTTGACCATCTCAGAGGCATGCCATGACGCGCTATATCGATATTCACCACATTTCCACTCTTGTCAGAATCGTCGGCGTTGAAAAACTTATCTTCCAGCTGGCGCAGTACATCCGAGACGATTTCCTGCGCTGGCCGGAATTCGAAAAGTCGCCGCGTACCGCGAACCATTCCGACGTTGGCGTGATTGAGCTAATGCCTGTATCCGATGCCAATCTTTTCGCATTTAAATACGTGAACGGACACCCGCAGAACGCCATGTGGAATAAATTGACGGTGATGGCATTTGGCGCGTTGGCTGAGGTGGCAACAGGCTATCCCGTGTTGCTCAGTGAATTGACAATCACCACGGCATTACGTACAGCTGCCACGTCGGCCATGGCAGCGAAGGCGCTGGCGCGCCCCATGTCGCGCACGATGTCAGTGATCGGCGCAGGCGCGCAAAGCGAATTCCAGATTTTGGGCTTCCGTGCAATTCTGGGAATCAACGAAGTACGAGTGTATGACATCGACCAAGCCGCGACTGAAAAACTGAGACGAAACCTCGAACATGTGCCTGGTCTGCGCATACACCGGGCCCTGTCTGCACGCGCGGCAGTACTCGGCGCCGACATCGTCACCACGGTGACCGCAGACAAGACCAATGCCAACATCTTGTCAGTCGACATGATCACGCCCGGTATGCACATCAATGCGGTAGGCGGCGACTGCCCAGGCAAGACGGAGCTCGATGCAAATATTCTCAAATATGCGCGCGTCTTCGTCGAATTCGAGCCACAGACCCGGATTGAAGGCGACATCCAGCAAATGCCAGCCGATTTTCCTGTCACTGAATTATGGCAGGTCCTGAGTGGACGCAAAATTGGCCGCCACCACATGAGCGATGTGACGGTGTTCGATTCAGTCGGGTTTGCGCTTGAGGACTATTCCGCGCTCCGCTTACTCAACGATCTGTCCATCATGCATGGTATTGGTACATCGCTCAACTTGGTGCCCACGCCAGACGACCCGAAGAACCTGTTCCAGTTTGTCGCGCCGTTGCCGAATGCTGTTCACAAGTCGTATCCTGCGGAAGCGCCAACGGGTAAATCGGTCACTCTGCCGAAACCGTTGCTCATCCTATAACAGTCTGGTCCATGGTCCGTGCTTTTTTTAGAGACTGCGGCCCAGTTCCACCGTGGGCTAGTGAGCGTACGGTCCTGACCACGTTGCGCCGCACGCTTCTGCTTTTTACAAGGGTCGGCTAGCGGCGCGATGGAAAGTATCTCGGAGGGCCCGTCTACACAAAAACTAACATTCCCTCGAAGTGGACAATTGGATTAACACTCTACTAAGCAAAGGAGCGTCGCGTTCGGCGCATGCATCAGGTCTACCCATTCGCCTGGCCCCAGGCATACGGCGACGCCAGGATTGGCCGCAAACTCAGCCCTTTCGCAGTCAGCGAATACTCCGTTCGAAGAATTTTTCCCGCGCGCAGTTGGCGATGATCGATACCGTCTCCCTCAAGTTCGCGCAGGTGCTGCGTCAACATTTTCGGACTTACGGGCGGAATGTTGCGCTTGATCTCGCCGAACCGCATTGCGTTATCCGATAGGATGTGCAAGATGACTGGCTTCCATTTTTCACCCACCATATTGATCGCCTTGACGAGCGGACAATCGATCGAGTTCTATAAATGCCATTGCTTCAACATCAAATTTTCCTGGAAAATAGGCAAGGCACTAATTAGGGTCCTGTCGCGTTGTTGATCAAAGGGCGGAATCCCCCGGAACGGCACTGCGTCGCTCAAACTGGACGCACCATTCCTGCCAGCGCAGAAAATTGGTCGGCGAACGACATTGCATCGGGGCCTTCGATTGCGAACTGGCCCTTGCGGATCATGTGTATCAGTTCGATGCCGGCGAGCACGGAGCAGACGGACCGGAACGATTCGAAGTTGAGCATCGGCCTGGTCACCCGTTTGATGGCGCGATGGTCCTGCTCGACGATGTTGTTGAGGTATTTCACCTGGCGCACCAGGATCGGCACGTCGCGGCCGGCGTTGATCGCATCGATCGCCGCCTTATTTGCGCCGCTCTTGTCCACCGCGACCTTGTCCGGATCGCCGTTCGCTTCCATGGCCTTGTCGAGGAGGCGCTTCGCTGCGGCCATGTCGCGCTTTGCCGTCGGCAGAGAATCAACGGTCTTCCCGTCCATGTCGACAGCGCGGCAGAGGTATTTCCAGACGCCCTTGACCTTGATGTATGTCTGATCCATGTGCCAGCTGCCGCCGACCGGGCGCTTGTGTTTCCGGGCCATCTTCTCGATGAGCGGCAGGAAACGAATCGCCCACCGGTTGATCGACGAATAGTCGACCGACACGCCGCGCTCTTCCATCATCTCCGCGAGTGCCGGTAACTCAGCGGGTAGGCCGCATACCAACGGATGCAGACCAGGATCACATCGATAGGAAAGCGCATCCCTTTGATGTTGAGCACATCGATTCGTCCTGGATTCGGGCGCCGCAGTCTACCTGATTGGTCCGCCGACGTTCGCTAATGCGACAGAACCTCGGATTGCCGCCTCGGACTGAAGGCTTTGCGCTGTCTCGATGAAGTGCAAAGGAAGGAGGGCGCAGCCGATACTCAGGACTTGCCCTCGATGCTGGCGACGCCGCTGGCGCGGGCCAGGCTTGAGCGCGCGCCTGCCACCGCGCGCAGGCGTTCTTCAAGGTAGGCGCTCACGCGGGGATGCTGGCTGAAAGCGACGTTGAAGCGGATGTGCTGGTCGGGCGTATCGTTGGCCGAGAACGCGGCGCCGCGCATCATCAGGATCTTGTTGCGGTAGGCGTCCTGCACCAGCAAGTCCACGTCCAGCCCTTCGGGCATGGTGCCCCACAGGAAAATTCCAGCGTCGCCGGGCTGCTCGAACAGCACGCCGGCCGCGCTTAGTTGCTGCGTGCTGGCGTTGCGCGCCACCATGATCTTGCGTTGCAGCCGCTCCAGGTGCTTGCGCAGGTTGCCGGCCTTTAGCACTTCCAGCAGAACGTATTCGTTCAGCGCAGGCAAAGTCATGATGGAGTGGATCTTGGTTCGCATCAGCAGCTTGAGCAGGGCGGGCGCCGCGACTAGGTAGCCCATGCGCAGGGCCGGGCTCAGCGCCTTGCACAGGCTGGAGTAGTAGATCACGCCGTCCAGTCCGGACAGCGATGCCAGCCGCGTGCTGTGTCCCTGCTGGAAATGGCCGTGCACGTCGTCTTCGGCGATCAGGAATCCATACTGCTGCGCCATGATCAGCACCTTGTGCAGGTTGGTGGCACTGCTGCTCCACCCGGTGGGATTGTGCAAAGCCGTCTGCATGAACAGCAGGCGCGGACGTTGCGCGCGGCAGGCGGCTTCCAGTTCGTCCAGGTCGAGGCCATCGGGGCGGCGCTTGATGGGCACCAAGCGCACGCCGGCTTGGCGCAGCCTGCCGAACATCAGGAAGTATCCGGGGTCTTCCACCAGCACCGTATCGCCCGGCTGTAGAAACGTGCGGCAGATCAGATCGATTGCATGGGTGCCGCCGAAAGTGGTGAGGATGTGGCTGGCGTCCGCAGCGATGCCGATGCCGCGCAACAGCAGCGCGATCTGCTCGCGCAGTTCGGCCAGCCCTTGCGGCGGACAGCGCGAGGCCATGCCGGCCGCGCTGCGCGCCAGGCCACGTTGCACGGCGGCCGTTGGCAGCGCGTACTGCAGCCAAGTGGGCGGCAAGGCGCCGCTGCTGGCCAGCAGCACGCCCGGCCGCTGGTCGTTCACTTGCTGGATCAGCCAAACCGGCTCCTGCTCCTGGCCCGCTTCCAGCGCCACTTCGTCGGGAATGGCGCGTCTGGCGTCAGTTGGTGCGCAGACGAAGAAGCCCGCGGTGCCGCGCGTATCGATGACGCCTGCGGCCACCAGCCTGTCATAGGCCACCACCACGGTGTTGGTGCTAACCGCGAGCTGCGTGGCGAGCTGGCGGATCGACGGCAGCTTGGTCCCGCAAGGCAGGACGCGTTGCGCGATTTGTTGGCGCAATGCGGCCTCGATCTGCTTGAACAGGGCGATGGGCGAGGAGCGGTCGATGGCAAACATGGGTGGAAGTCTAGCGTAAAAACATCACGGCGAGGACCAACAGGATGGCACCCATGGCCAGATTGAATATGCGCTGGTTGCGAGGCGCTTTGAGCATGCTGCGGATCGAGACGCCGAACAGCGCCCACATGGCGTTGCACGGCATTCCCACCACGGTGCCGATCACGGACACCAGCAGCGCGCTGGCGAGCATGTCGCTCTGCGAAGGCATGAAGACCGACGCCATGGTGATCGCCTTGAGCCAGCTCTTGGGGTTCAGCGCCTGAAACAGCGCCGCCTGCGCAAACGACACGGTCTTCGGTGCGCTGGTGCCCGCCACCGAGGCGCCGGCAAGTTTCCAGGCCAAAAACATCAGGTACAGCGCGCCCGCGATCCGCAGTACCTGCTGCGCCATCGGGTACGCGACGAACATGCTGCCCAGCCCCACGCACATGAGCATGGTCTGCACAAAGATGCCGACCTGGATGCCGAGGATGACCGGCAGCGCACCGCGATAGCCGACATTGGCGCCCGTGGTGGCCAGCATGACGTTGTTCGGCCCGGGCGTGGCGGACATCACAAAGCAATAGCTCATCAGGGGCAGGAGTTCGGTCATGGTATGCAGTCGCAGCGTGGAGAAGGCCCAGTCTAGACGCTCGGCACGGCACGGACAAGGCACAAGGCGCCGCGTACAAGCACATGCTGTATCAGTCGAACGACTGCTACAGCGGCGATACAGACCGCCCCGCCGGGCACCCCCAGGGAAGCGCTGAACAATTGATGATCTCGGTGCAGACAATGCGCGCAACGTGGACGCGTTTCTCGGATGCCTAGATATTCATTTTCAAGCAGCCAACCCGGGGATTTTTGCCACTTTTTCTGCTTTTTCCCCGTGCGCTCTCGTAGATCGCGTCTTCGATGCCTTCGTCCGACAGGCCAAAGCACTGCTGCGTAAGCGTCCAGCCGCCCCACCTGTGAATTCATGATGGTCCCGCTCACACTTGACCTTTCGATCATTCGGGAGGGAGATGGCGGTGGATTTAGAACGAGAGAAGTTGTGGCAGGAACGCGTGGCGCAGTGGCAGGCAAGTGGGCGATCGCAGCGCGCGTACGCAATCGAACAGGGCTTCCCCGTGCGGCATGTTGGTTACTGGGTGCGGCGCCTGGCAGGTGCGCAAACAGTGCCTGCGCTGTTGCCGGTGCGGGTGACGCCAGGCGTTGCCGCAGCGGGCGCGATCAACCTGCGCAGCGAGAACGGCTGGACATTGGCGCTGCCCAGTGATGTGCCGGCCAGCTGGCTGGCCGAATTGATGCGCGCCCTGTGATGGAGTTGTCAGTCGATACGATCTGGCTGGCCACCGCAGCGGTGGATATGCGCACCGGCATCGATGGACTGTCGCTGCACGTACAGCAGGTGCTGGGCCGTCCGCCTTGCGACGGCACGGCCTACGTGTTTGCGAACCGCCGCCGCACGCGCCTGAAACTGGTGCTGACGCACGAACTGGCCTATTACCGCAGGATCCGCTTCGGCAAGGCCAGTGAAGCGCTCGCTGGCGAGCAGCGCTTGCTGTTCGAGGAAACGGTCGATACCGACTTGGCGGCGATCGAGGAAGAACTCGACACCCAGGCGCCTATCAAACGGCCGCGCAAGCGCGCCGGCCGCCAGCCTGCCAACAGAGTTGCCCCGCATCGAACATCGCCATGAGCCAGAATCCTGCCAGTGCGGCCAGTGCGGCGCCGACCTGGTCAAGATCGGCGAAGACGTCAGCGAGCAACTGGACGTGGAGTCGGCGCGCTTCTTCGTGCATCGCCATATCCGCCCGCAGTACGCATGCCGTCCTTGCGAGACGGTGACGGCAGCGCCGATCCCGCCGTCCGTCATTGATGGCGGCCTGGCCGCCGTCGGCCTGCTGGCCTGGGTCGCCGCCTGCAAGTACCTCGACCATCTGCCGCTGTACCGGATCGAGCAGATCGCGGCGCGCCAGGGCGCGCCGCTGGCCCGCTCCACGCTGGCCGAGTGGGTCGGCCGCATCGGCGTTGCCCTGCAGCCGCTGGCCGACCGGCTCGCCGAGCTGCTCAGAGAACGAAGTTGCCTGCACGCCGACGAAACGCCAGTGCGCCAGCTTGATCCCGGCAGCGGCAAGACGAAACACGCCTATCTGCGGGCGTACCGATCCAATGCGCTCGACGAAGGACCGTCCGTGGTCGTGTTCGACCACCAGATCAGCCTGGCCGGTGCGCACGCGCGCGCCTTCCTGCAGGGCTGGCACGGACACCTGATGGTCGATGATTACTCGGGTTACAAGGCACCGTTTACAGCAGACCCCACCGAGCTCGCCTGCCTGGCCCACATCCGGCGCAAGTTCTTCGACGTGCACGCCGCCAGCGGCAGCCTTGTGGCCGAGGAGGCGCTGCGGCGCATTGCTCAGCTGTACGCCATCGAACAACGAGGCGCCGCAATGGCTGCGCCAGAGCGGCTTGCATTGCGCCAGCAACCGGCCGAACCGGCGCTCGCAGAGCTTCACGCCTGGCTGCTCGCCAACCGGTGCGCTCTCGCCGCTGGCAGCGGCACGGCCAAGGCTATCGAGCATGCCCTCAAGCGCTGGCCGGCGCTGCAGCGCTACGCCAGTTCGGGCAGCCTGCCCATCGACAACAACCCGGTCGAGAACGCGATCCGTCCGATCGCCATCGGCAAGAAGAACTGGCTGTTCGCCGGATCGGAGCGGGCGGGCCGCCGCGCCGCTGCCATCCATAGCCTGTTCGCCACTGCGAAACTTACTGGACTCGATCGCGCACGGTGGCTGGCCGATACCCTGGAAAAACTACCGACCTGTCCTAACAGCAAGATCGACTCGCTGCCACCGTGCGCAAACTCTACACCGCCCTGAGCGCTTCGGAAAAGCCGATGATGGCGTTGAGCGGGGTGCGCAGCTCGTGCGACATGGTGGCGAGGAACTCGGACTTCATCCGGCTGGCGTGTTCGAGCTCGATGTTCTTCTCGTTGAGGATGCGGTCGAGCGTTTGCGTTCGGTGACGTCGCGCGCGACCGCGAACACCCCTTGCACCACCTGCTCGCGGTCGCGGAAGGTGGCCGCGTTGTAGGACACCGTGGTCTGTTCGCCGTTCACGGCCTGCACCGTCAGTTCGAGGCCGGAGACGCGCCCTTCGGCCAGCACGCGTGCAATGGCGGCGTCGGCCAGCCACGGCTCGGTGAAAAATGCCCGGCACGGCGCGCCGATGAGCTCTTCGCGGCTGCAGCCGGTCAGCGCCATCATCTGCTGGTTGACGTCGCTGATGATGCCCAGCGGCGTGGTCATCATCAGCGCGTCGATGTGCGATTCGATCAGCGAGCGGGTGTAGAACTCCTGCTCGCGCCGCAGCCGCTCGATGGCCCCCTGGGCCTCCTCGACCTGCTTGCGCGCGGTGTTGTCGGTGCTGATCAGGAGGTAGCCGATGATGGCGCCGCCGTCGCCGCGCAGCGCGGTGACCGACACCAGCGCCGGCAAGCGGCTGCCGTCCTGGCGCACGTAGGTCAGTTCGTAGATGTCTTCGATCCCGCGCGAGGCCTTGAACACCAGCGCCTCGAAGCCTGGCGCGATGTGCGTCGACAGCTCGGCGCTGAGGGCGGCGGCGCGCTCGATGAGCTCATCGGGGTCGGACAGGTCGGCCGGGGTGACGCGGTTGAGAACATCGGCGGCGGCGTAGCCGAGCATGCGTTCGGCGCCGACATTGAAGATCTGGATCACCCCTTCTTCGTCCGTCGCGATGCTCGAGAAGTGGGCGCTGTGGAAGATCGCCTCCTGCAGCGCGCCGGCCTTCAGGCGCGAGCCCTGATGACGCGATGCGGGCGCTGCGGCCGGGTTGTTCCCGTCGGCGTTGGCCTCGCACTGCGGCCCTGCAATCGGCATGATCGGCGTCCTCGTGATGGTCACACATGGCCGCGGCGGCGCCGGAAAATGCGGGCAAGGCGCGCGCCGCGCGGCGATCCGGTGCCGCCGCGCGATGCCGCCAAAAGGCTGGCGGCAATTGCGTGCGAGCAGGATCGGTGCGACTAAGCATAGTCACAAAACGCGCAATGTACAGCTTAATTCTGGGTCGGCCGGCAACTGCTACCAACAGTGCGGCAGCGTCCGCCAGAAAGGTGGGCGCTCAGCAGGCCAGGCCTGCCCGCGCCAGCGCCAGCGCCGGATAGCCGATGGCCGCCGCCGCTGCCTGCGCCTCGGCCATCGACAACTGCGGATTGAGGCTGCGGACGATTTCCGGCGTCAGCGGCGCCAGGCTGTAGATGTGCTCGATGCTGGCCATCGGCGGCTCGCATTCGAAGTAGTCGGTGGCGTAGTCGTAATAGCAGTCGGCCGGCGCCAGCAGGATCGACAGATAGTCGGCCGAGCCGTCGGTCCAGAACGGCAAGTCGGCATCGGGATGGACCACCTTGCTCCATGCGGCGTCGCCGCGGCGGCGCCAGTAGAAATAGCTGACCGCGTCCATCGCGAACGAGGGCTCGCGCAGGAAGCAGTTGAAGTCGGCCGGCACCAGGCGCTGCACTGCGCGCGCCATGCTGCGCGTGTCGCAGCCGGACACCTGCTGGGCGTAGCCCTTGAGCGCGGCGCCGCCGTCGGACAGGTGCAGGAACCAGTGGTCGCCGTCGCCGTTGCGCATCGCGCCCATCTGCTCGTCGTCGCCCCAGCTGGCATCGAAGCTGAAATAGCGGTATTCGAATTCGGGACAGATCAGTGCATCCAGCATGGCCAGCGCCATGGCCCGGTTGCCCAGCGTGCGTGGGTCGGGAAAGGACTGAGGGTCGAGCTGCATGGCGGCCTTTGACTTTGCACGGGTTAAGCGCAAAGCCGGAGCCGCGCGTCGTCTCACCGGATTGAGATGAAACAAGGAACCGCAATACTCCCACGAAAAACATTTCTGCCGCAATCACAATCGTGTCTCTGGCAGCCTGATCAGTTGTGCGGCCACAACGCAGTTGGCGAGAGTGCAAGCTCGAGCTGCGCGATCGATATCGGCTTGGTAAAGTGCTGTTGAAATCCGGCATCAAAGGCGCGCTGGCGGTCGGCGGCGCTGCCGTAGCCGGTCAATGCGATCAGCGTGATGGCCGCCGTTGCCGGATCGGCCTTCATGGCGCGCGCGATCGCGTAGCCGTCCATGCCGGCCAGGCCAATGTCGATGAACGCCAGTTCCGGCTGCAGCTGCGTCGCCAGCGCGATGCCGTCCGCGCCGCTGGTGGCGCTCATCACGTCGCACGACAGCAGTTCGAGCAGCGCGGCCATCATGTCGCGCGCGTCCTCGTTGTCCTCGATCAGCAGCACGCGGCGCAGGGCCGGCGCGGCCGCCGGCGCGCTCGCCGGCGCCGTGCGCGCCGGCTGCGCCAGCAAGGGCAGGCGCACGGTGACGGTGGCACCAAGGTCCGGCCCGGCGCTGTCGATGGTGACGCCGCCGCCGTGCATCTGCACCAGCCGGTGCACCAGCGACAGGCCGATGCCCAGGCCCCCCTGCACGCGCTGCAGCGACTGCTTGCCCTGCACGAAGACCGTGAACACATTCGGCAGCAGGTCGGCCGCGATGCCGATGCCCGAATCGCGCACCACCAGTTCGGCGCTGTCGCCGGCATGGCGCACCGTCACCTCGATGCGCCCGCCGTCCGGGCTGTACTTGACGGCGTTGTCGAGGATGTTGTCGACGATCTGCACCAGCCGCGTCGGGTCGGCGCCGACCACCGCCGGCGCGGTCTCGAGGTGGAATTCGAACTGCCCGGCGCGCCCGCCTGCCTGCAGCGTCTCGACGCAGCGGCGCACCGGGTCGGCCAGGTCGATCGGCTGCTTGTCGAGCGTCAGTTTGCCCATCAGGGCGCGGTTCACTTCGAGCAGGTCGTCGACCAGTTTGCGCAGGTGGTCGGTCTGGCGCCGCACCACCTTGCGCGCGCGCGCCAGCAGCGTGGCGTTGACCGCCTGGTCGCTGTCGAGGATCTGGATGGCGCTGGCCACCGCCGACAGCGGATTGCGCAGTTCGTGGCCCAGCATGGCGAGAAATTCGTCCTTCGCCGCGTTCTGTTCCTCGGCGCGTGCGCGCGCTTCCTTTTCCAGCACCAGCAGGGCGTTGCGCTCGCCTTCTGCCTGCGAGCGCGAGCGCACCTCGGCCTGCAGGCGCTCGCCCGCTTCCAGGATCGCGTGGTTCAGTTCATTGAGTTCGACGATGGCGGACGGCTCGAGCCGGTGCACCTGGCGCCCGCGCCCCAGCATGCGCGCCGCCCGCGACGCGCGCGCGATGAAGTGCACCAGCCGGCGCCCGGTCAGCACCGTCAGCGTCAGTGCCGCCGCCATCGCCACGACCAAGCCGATCGCGATCGCGGCGATGCCGTGCCAGACCGCGCCGTCGATCTCCGACACCGGCGCGCCCACCAGGATCGACCAGTCCGATCCGGCGATCCGGGTAAAGACGTCGTAGACTTCGATGTCCTCGCGCGTGCTGTGGCGCAGCACGCCCGAGGGCGCGGCGGCGATCGCGGCCAGCATGTCCGCCTTGGCCTTTGTGCCGACGAACTGGGTGGCGCCCATGCTGCGCGCGATCACCGTGCCGGCGGCATCGAGCACCATCACGCGCCAGCTTTGCGGGATCGCGTGGCCGGCAAAGGCGCGGCTGAAAAACGCCGGCGAAAACGCCTGGCCGATCAGGTACTGCTTGCCGGTGCGCGTCGTCACCGGTACTTCCACCATCACGAAATTGTTCTTCAGGACCGAACCCCAGCGCATGCCCGACACGCTCGCTTTGCCGCCGGCGAGCACGCGCGTCACCTCGTCCGGGTCCGGCCGCACCGGCAGTGTCTCGCCGAACGTGCGGCGCGTGTTGACCAGCTGCTGAGCGTGCTCGTCGTAGAGAATGATCCAGGCGCCGTCGCCGGCATTGACGGCGCGCGCTTCGGCATCGAAGCGCCGCATGTCGCCCTCGGCCAGCGCGCTCGAGCCGCCCAGCGCGCGCATCACCGCTTCGGCGCGGCGCGTGTCGCTGTCGACCACCATCGCCGTCAGGCGCACGCTGCTCTGGATGCGTTCGATGGCCGAGGCGTGCTGCGCGCCCAGCAGCACATTGAGGGCGATGGCGCAGAACAGCGCCGCCGGCAGCAGGATCGAAAACGCCAGCAGCAGGTAGTAGGTCCGCAGTTTCATCGGCGGCGGCACGGCGCAGGGATGTTCGGCATGGGGAGAGCGAAAAAAGATGGGGGGCCGCGCACCGCCAGCCGGATCAGCGAGCATTTTACAGGATGAGATTGTTTTGGCAACTATCCTCGCCGCGCCAGCCAGCGCGGGCCGAACATCACCGTCGCCAGCGCCGCCGCCAGCAGCGCCACCCCGGCCCACTGCCAGCTGCTGATATGGTCGCCCAGTACCAGCATGCCGGAAGCGATGCCCCCCACCGGTACCGCGAGGCTGAACGGCGCCACCCGGTTCAGCGGGTGGCGCTTCAGCAGGCCCGTCCACAAGGCGTAGGCGAGGATGGTGGCGAACCAGCCCAGGTAGGCCAGCGACAGCCAGGTGCTCCAGGGCGCGGCAAGCCAGCGCCAGCGCGTGGCCGGCGCGTCGAACGCCAGCGACAGCAGGGCGAACGGGATGATCGGCACCAGCGAACTCCACACCATGAATGGCACCACCTCGAACTGCGGCGTCGATTGTTGCGCGCGCCGCACGACGATGTTCGAGGCCGCCCACATCGCCGCCGAACCGAGCACCAGCACGAAGCCGAGCGCGGTGGTGCCGCCGGTGTCGGCGCCGGGCGCCAGGTAGTTGAGGGCGAAGCAGGTGATGCCCAGCGCGGCGATGAACAGGCCGGCCAGCAGCGTGCGGCTGGCATGCTCGCGCAGCAGCACGAAGCCGAACAGCGCGGTGAAAAACACCTGCGTCTGCATCAGCACCGACCCGAGCGCGGCCGACATGCCCACCTTTAGCGCCAGGAACAGGAAGCCGAACTGGCCGACGCCCTGGAACAGGCCGTACAGCACCACCCATTTCCAGGCCAGCTTCGGGCGCGGTACCACCAGCAGCAGCGGCAGCACCGCGAACAGGTAGCGGCCGGCGCCGAGCTGGAACGGCGTCATGTCGTGCAGGGCGTACTTCATGGCGATGAAGTTGGTGCCCCAGATGACGACCACGCCCAGCGCGGCGCTGTAGTCGCGCAGGCCGAGCGCTTCGCTCTTCACGCCGGCGCCGCTAGTGCGACTGCCCGCCGCCGAGGTAGGCGGCGATCACCTTCGGATCGGTCTTGAGGCTCTCGGCCGGGCCGTGCACCGAGATGCTGCCGTTTTCCAGCACGTAGCCGTAGTCGGCCACGTTCAGCGCCGCGGCGGCGAACTGCTCGACCAGCAGCATCGTCACGCCTTCCGATTTGAGGCGCGTGATGATGCGAAAGACCTCTTCGACCAGGATCGGCGCCAGGCCCATCGACGGTTCGTCGAGCAGGATCACTTCCGGATTGAGCATGACGGCGCGCGCCATCGCCAGCATCTGCTGCTCGCCGCCCGACAGCGTGCCGGCCAGCTGGTGCTGGCGCTCCTTCAGGCGCGGGAACAGCTCGAGCGCCTTTTCGAGGTCGTGCTTGACGTCCCCTTTCGGGCGCGCGCGCGTAAAGCGCGGGAAGGCGCCCAGCAGCAGGTTGTCGGTCACGCTCATGGTCGAAAACACGCGCCGCCCCTCCGGCGAGTGGGCCAGGCCGGCGCGCGCGATCTTGTGCGACTCCAGGCCCGTGATGTCCTTGCCGTCGAGGGTGACGCTGCCGCCCTTGGGCCGGATCATGCCCGAGATGGCGCGCATGGTGGTGGTCTTGCCGGCGCCGTTCGAGCCGATCAGCGTGACCAGCTTGCCCTTCGGTACCTCCAGCGAAATGCCGTGCAGGACTTCGACTTTGCCGTAGGCAGCTTGCAGGTTCTGAATCTTTAACATGGCTGTCCTTTTCAATGCGCCGCGATGGCGGGGGCGCTGTCGTCGCTGCTGCCGCCCAGGTAGGCTTCGATCACCTTCGGATCGCTCTGCACCGATGCCGGCGTGCCTTCGGCGATCTTCTGGCCGAAGTCGAGCACCGTGACGGTGTCGGAGATCGCCATCACCACGTCCATGTGGTGCTCGATGAGGATGATGGTGATGCCGTGGTCGCGGATCTTGCGGATGATCGCCATCAGCTCCTTGATGTCGGGCGCGGTCAGGCCGGCGGCCGGCTCGTCGAGCAGCAGCAGGCGCGGGTTCAGGCCCAGCGCACGGCCGATTTCGAGCAGCCGCTGCTTGCCGTACGGGAGGTTGCGCGCCTCCTCGTTGGCCAGCGACGCCAGTCCGACGAATTCGAGGATGCTGGCGGCGCGCTCGCGGGCGGCCCGTTCTTCGCGGCGGTAGCGCGGCGTCTGCAGCATCACGTCGAGCACGTTCGACTCGAACGTATGGTGCAGGCCCACCAGCACGTTCTCGGTGGCCGTCATTTCGCCGAACAGCTGCACGTTCTGGAAGGTGCGGGCAATGCCGCCGAGCGCGATCTGCGACGGCGTGCGGCCGGTGATGACGGCGCCGTCGAAGTGCACCTTGCCGGCGGTCGGCTGGTAGATCCCGGTCAGGACGTTCATCATCGTGCTCTTGCCCGAGCCGTTCGGCCCGATCAGGCCGTGCACCGAGCACTCGGCCACGTTGAGGTCGACCAGGTTGAGCGCTTTCAGGCCGCCGAACTGCATCAGCACCTGGTCGACCTTGAGCAGCGTGGCGCCGGCCGTGCCGGCCTTGGCGGCGGCGAACGGGTTGGCATTGGTGGCTGCCACCGCCAGCGAAGCGTCGTGCACCGGGCCGCGGCCCACCAGCGAGCGCAGGAAGCCGACGATGCCGTCCTGCAGGTAGTAGACCACGAACAAAGTCATCAGGCCGAAGATGGTCAGGCGCCAGTCGGTCATGTTCTCGAGACGGTACGAGAAGTAGGCCATTCCGATGGTGGCCGCCAGCGGCACGATAACGCCGCGCAGGTTCGAGCGTTTGGTGGCCAGCACGTAGCCGGAACCGAGCACCGCCAGCACCGCGCAGCCGACCGCGATCTGGCGAAACAGCGCGATGTCGGCCAGCAGGCTTGGCAGCATGACGACGATCAGCGCGCCGATCAGCGCGCCCGAACGCGTCTTGCGCCCGCCCATGATCACCGCCAGCAGGAACAGGATGGTCAGTTCGAAGTTGTAGGTGTTGGGCGAAATGTACTCTTCCGAATACGAGTACAGGCTGCCGGCGAGACCGGCCAGGCCGGCGCTGATGACGAAAGCGTACACCTTGTAGCGGTACACCGACACGCCCATGCAGTCCGAGGCGATCGGGCTGTCGCGCAGCGCTTCGAACGCGCGCCCCAGGTTGGACTTGAGAATGCGGTGCACCACGATCAGCGACAGCACCATGAAGGCGGCCACCATGTAGTAGTAGTTCACCTCCGACAGCTTGGTCCCGAACAGCACCGGCTTGGTGATCTTGATGCCCATCGGCCCTTCGGTCAGCCACGTCATCTCGTTGATCAGGATGCCGATGATGGTGCCGAAGGCGAGCGTCACCATCGCCAGGTAAGGGCCGGTCACGCGCAGCGCCGGCAGCGCCAGGATGGCGCCGAACACCGCGGTGCCGCCAACGCTGGCCAGCATCGCCAGGTACCACGGCATGCCCAGTTTGAATACCAGCACGCCGGTGATGTACGAGCCGACGCCAAACAGGCCGGCGTGGCCGAGCGAGACCTGGCCGGTGTAGCCGACCACGATGTCCAGGCCGAACAGCAGGATCGCGTAGATCAGGATCGTTTCGGCCAGGTGGATGTAATACGGATTGGTGAATACCAGCGGGAACGCGACCAGGGCCGCGATGCCGATGACGCCGATGGCGAGAATCTTCTTGTTCATGTTCAGACCTTCTTGATCGCGGTTTTGCCGAACAGGCCGGCCGGCTTGATCGCCAACACCAGCAGCAGCAGCAACAGGCCCGGCACTTCCTTGTAGCCGGTCGAGATGTAGTAGCCGGTGGCCGTCTCGGCGATGCCGAGAATGAGGCCCCCGACGATGGCGCCCATGCCCGAGGTCAGGCCGCCGATGATCGCCACCGCGAAGGCTTTGAGGCCCAGCGAAGCGCCCATGGTGGCGCCGGTCAGCGTCAGCGGCGCCACCAGCACGCCGGCGAAGGCAGCGGTGGCCGACGACAGCGCGTACGAGAAGGTGATCACCATGCTGGTGTTAATGCCCATCAGGCCGGCGGCGTCGCGGTCGTTGGCGGTCGCCACCACGGCTTTGCCGTAGATCGATTTGCGGTTGAAGATTTCGACCGCCAGCATGATCGCCAGCGCGCCGACGATCACCGCCACCTGCATCGGCTGCACGTTGGCGCCGAATACCTGGAACGGGGTCGACGAAAGCGGCGAAGGGAAGGTCAGGTCGTCCTTGCCCCAGATGTTTTCGGCGACGTTCTTGAAGATGATCGCCAGCGCGATGGTCGACATGATCCAGCCGAATTCGGACTTGATCTTGATGGCCGGGCGCACGCCGATCCACTCGACGAACATGCCCTGCAGCGCGCCGAACACCAGCACGATCGGAATCATCAGCAGGTAGCTCATGTACGGGCCGCCGTGGATGGTGCCCACCAGCGACAGGCCGACCAGGGCGCCGAGCATGAGCGACTCGCCCTGGCCGAAGTTAAGGGTGCCGGAAGTGGCGAAGGTGAGCTGGTAGCCGAACGCGATGACCGCGTAGATCATGCCCAGTGCGATACCGCTGAAGACGAGCTGTAAGAGAATTTCCATGATTTTACCCAATGGGTGGCGCGCGCGCCACCGGTCAACAAGAAAATGGCCAGGCTTGAATCGTCAAGGCTGGCCATTGCACGGCATGGGACGGATTACTTGGCCAGCACGACGTGGCCGCCTTTGACTTCACCGAACACGGTGTTATCCAGGTTGATCGCCTCGTGATCATCCTTGCTGTACGGCTTGCTGTAGGTGGTGACGACGCCCTCGATCTTCTCGCTCAGGTTTTCCAGCGCGGCCTTCACTTTCGGGCCGTCGGTGGAGCCGGCTTGCTTCATGGCCGCGGCCAGCAGGTAGATCGAGTCGTAACCCTGGGCTGCCGACACCGGCGACGGCATGCGCCCGCCCGGTGGGTTGTAGGCCTTGACGTAAGCGTCGATGAAGGCCTTGCGCTTCGGCGTGGTCGGATCCTGGATGAAGGTCTGCGGCATGCGGGTGCCGTCGCCGTTCTTGCCGGCGTTGTCGATGAAGTTGCCCATCGACAGCGTCCAGCTGCCGATCAGCGGTACTTTCCAGCCCAGTTTTTCCATGCCGTTGGCGATCTGCGCCAGTTCCGGGCCGATGCCGTAGGTCAGCACCACTTCGGCGCCGGCTTGCTTGGCTTTGAGCAACTGGGACGTCATGTCGACGTCCTTCAGGTTGTATTTTTCGACGGCAACAGCTTTGATGCCTTTCTTCGCGAGCGCTTTCTCCAGGTCTTCGCGGCCGAGTTGGCCGTAGTTGGTGGAGTCGGCCAGGATGGCGACCTTCTTGAACTTGCGGCGGTCGACCGCTTCCTGCACGATCATTGCCGACTGGATCTGGTCGTTGGCGGAATTGCGGAAGATGTAGTTCTCCGGGTCCTTGGCGAACTGCTGGGTGATGATGGAGCCGGTCGCCACGTTGTTCATGACAGGAATTTTCGCTTCCTGGTAGAACCGCTGCGATGCCAGCGCCACGCCGGTGTTGATGTAGCCGACCGTGGCGACGACTTTTTCCTTGTTGATCAGTTCCTGGGCGATCTGCACGCCGCGCTCGTTTTTCGCTTCATCGTCACGCTCGACGATCTGCAGCGGACGGCCGAGCACGCCGCCTTTGGCATTGATTTCCGCGACCGCCAGCTTGACGCCGTCGCGCATCGATACACCCATCGGCGCCGAGCCGCCGGTGAACGGGCCCGCGACGCCGATCTTGATCGGTTCGGCGGCCATCGCCGTCATCGAACAACCCAGTGCTACGCCCGCAACGATTGCCTTCAACTTGAAATTCATTTTTGCTGTCTCCAAAATGTTTTTATGAGTGCCGTACGCTGGTGATGATTCCCCATCGTTAATTCATTGTATGGGACCATTTTGCATCGAGCAATGATTTGATGCGACAAGTTGCGCCGTGCAACTATGTAAGGAAATGGTAAGGAAAAAAGGGTAGGGAGTAGGATGAGGGCGGCGCAATGCAAGAAAGGCCGCAACGATGTGCGGCCTCCCTGAAATGGTGCGGAAAATTGCGGGGCGATTCGGGTATTAATGCCAGCGCGAGCCGATGCCGACGCCACCCCAGCTGCGTCCGCCGCGGTGGTGGCCGCCGCCCCATGTGCGCCCGAACATGAAGTCGAGCCCGATCGAAACAGGCGGATAATAATAGGCAGGCGCCGGCGCGTACATCGGGGGCGCCACGTACACCGGCTGCGGTACATACACGGTCTGCGGCGCGTACGTCGAATTCACCGGCCCAGAATTGTACTGGACAGACGAGTTGTCGCTGTAACCTGAGCCCATGCGCTCGCGCGTGCCCGGCGCGACCGGCGTGACCGACACGACGTGCCACTGGCTCGGATCGGCCGGCGGCGGATAATAATTGGAGGTGTAATTGCGCGATCCCTGGGGCGCGGTGGTGCAGCCAGCCAGGAGCGCCACGGAAGCAATAGTCAGTAAGAGTTTCATGGTGTCCTCACGGGTCAGATATTAGTACTATAAGAAATTTCGGATTATCCTGCCACTCAATTGCGATTTTGTTACAAAGCGCACGCTACGGAAACAATATGGAACAAACCTTCCTGCTGAGGCACGCCGTGACGGCGGACATGAGCGCACTGGCTGCACTCATCGAGCGCTCCGCAACGTCGTTAAGTGTTGGTTTTTATACAGCTGCGCAAACCGCGGCGGTCACCCGCGAGGTGTTCGGCGTCGACAGCCAGCTGGTGGCAGACGGCACCTATTACGTCATCGAGGCGGCCGGCGAGATCGTTGCCTGCGGCGGCTGGGGACAGCGCTCGACCGCCTTCGGCGGCGACCAGTCCAAGTCGGCGCCCGAGCGCCTGCTCGATCCGGCCACCGAGGCGGCAAAGATCCGCGCCTTTTTTGTCGCCCCGGAGCTGGCGCGGCGCGGCCTGGGCACCATGCTGATGACGCACTGCGCCGCGCAGGCCGCATCCGCCGGCTTCGCCACGCTGGAACTGGTGTCCACGCTGCCCGGCGTGCCGCTGTACCGTGTCCTCGGCTTCGCCGAAGTCGAACCGTTCGACCTGCTGCTCAGCGGCGGCATGCGGGTGCCGGTGGTGCGCATGCGCCGTCCGGTCATGGGGTCTGCCCCCCGAGGGTCGGACCCCGGTGTCGGCGTCGCCTGTTCGGACAGCCTGCCGTGACCCGGTTCGCGCACCGCGTTGGCGCCAGCACCTACGTCTTCGACGACTTGCGCACGCTGATGGCCAAAGCCACTCCGGCGCGTTCCGGCGACGCCCTCGCGGGCCTGGCCGCCGATAGCGCCGAGCAGCGCGTGGCCGCCCAGATGGCGCTCGCCGCGCTGCCGCTGACTGTTTTTCTGAACGACGTCGTCGTGCCCTATGAAGCCGACGAGGTCACGCGCCTGATCATCGACGGCCACGACGGCGCCGCATTTGCCGCCATCGCCCACCTGACGGTAGGCGACTTTCGCAACTGGCTGCTGTCAGACGCGGCCGACGCCGCCGTGCTGGCGGCGGCCGCGCCGGGCATTACGCCCGAGATGGCGGCGGCGGTATCGAAAATCATGCGCATCCAGGACCTGATCGTGGTCGCCGCCAAGTGCAGCGTCGTCACCGCCTTTCGCAACACGATCGGCCTGCCCAGGCGCCTGTCGACCCGCCTGCAGCCTAACCACCCGACCGACGACGCGCGCGGCATCGGCGCCAGCATGCTCGACGGCCTGCTGTACGGCAGCGGCGACGCCGTCATCGGCATCAACCCGGCCACCGACAACCTGCCGCAGATCGTCCGGCTGCTCACCATGCTCGACCAGGTCATCGACCGCTACGCCATTCCAACCCAGTCGTGCGTGCTCACCCATGTGACCAACACGCTCGCCGCCATCGAACGGGGCGCCCCGGTCGACCTGGTGTTCCAGTCGATCGCCGGCACCGAGGCCGCCAACCGCGCCTTCGGCATCAATCTCGGCCTGCTGGCCGAAGCGCGCGCGGCCGCGATCTCGCTCGGGCGCGGCACCGTTGGCGACAACGTCATGTACTTCGAAACGGGGCAGGGCAGCGCGCTCTCGGCCAGCGCTCACCACGGCGTCGACCAGCAGACCTGCGAAGCGCGCGCCTACGCCGTCGCGCGCCAGTTCAAGCCGCTGCTGGTGAACTCGGTGGTCGGCTTCATCGGCCCCGAATATCTGTACGACGGCAAGCAGATCATACGGGCCGGCCTGGAGGACCACTTCTGCGCCAAGCTGCTTGGCCTGCCGATGGGATGCGACGTCTGCTACACCAACCACGCCGAGGCCGACCAGGACGACATGGACACCCTGCTGACCATGCTGGCGGCGGCCGGCTGCACCTTTGTCATGGGCGTCGCCGGCGCCGACGACATCATGCTGAACTACCAGAGCACCTCCTTCCACGACGCGCTGTACGTTCGCCGGCTGCTGGGCCTCAAACCTGCGCCGGAATTCGAGGCATGGCTGCAGGCGATGGATATCTCGACCGGCGCCTCGCTGCCGCCGCATTTCCAGCGTGCGCTCGAAGGGCTCAAACCATGAGCGACATCGTCACCCGCAATCCCTGGGACCAGTTGCGCGGGTTCACCGCTGCCCGCATCGCGCTCGGCCGCGCCGGCGTCAGCATGCCGACCACCCCCCAACTGGCGTTCCAGCTCGCGCACGCGCAGGCGCGCGACGCCGTGCACCACGAGCTCGATGCTGCGGTCCTCGCAGGTACGCTGACGGCGGCGCTCGGCCTGCCGTGCGTGTGCGTGCACAGTGCAGCGCCCGACCGCGCGACGTATCTGCGGCGGCCCGACCTTGGCCGCCGGCTCAGCCCGGATTCGCGTCTTGCCTCCGGCGGCGCTTACGACATCGGCTTCGTCATCGCCGACGGCCTGTCGGCGCTGGCCGTCGAGCGGCATGCGCTGCCCTTCCTGCAAAGCTGGATCGATGCCGCGCCCGCTGGATTGTCGATGGCGCCGCTGGTGATCGCGCGCCAGGGCAGGGTAGCCCTTGGCGACGACGTGGCGCAGCTGATGGGAATTGAACTGGTGGTGGTGATGATCGGCGAGCGTCCCGGCCTCAGTTCGCCCGACAGCATGGGCCTGTACCTGACCTGGCAGCCACGGGTCGGCATGACCGACGAACGGCGCAACTGCATCTCCAACGTGCGGCCCGAAGGGCTGGGGTATGGCGAGGCGGCGCGCAAGCTGCACTACCTGGTGACGGAAGCGCGCCGGCGGGGCCTGTCGGGAGTTTCCCTGAAAGACGACAGCGACGATTCCCTGCCTGCGGTTGACGGCCCGGCGAACTTTCTGCTTGCGCCGCGGTCTGACACATAGTGTCAGACTTCTTTAAGCGAGGATGGCGATCAGGCCATCGAGGCCCGAGAAATTAAGGGCAACGCCGGCCTGGGCCCGCACCACCGGCTTGGCGCGAAACGCCACCGACAATCCCGCGACCGACATCATTTTCAGGTCATTGGCGCCGTCGCCCATGACGATCGCCTGGCGGGGCGAGATGCTGATCTCGGCGCACACGCGTTCCACCGTCTGCTTTTTCACCTCGGCGTCGACGATGCCGCCAACCACCCGGCCGGTCAGTTTGCCGCCGTCGATTTCGAGCACATTGGCGTGGCTGTAGTCCAGGCCCAGGCGTGCCTGCAGCCGCTCGGTGAAGAAGGTGAACCCGCCGGACACCAGCAGTGTTTTGAGGCCGGCCGCCTTGACGGCCGCCAGCATCGCTTCGCCGCCCATCGAGATGCGCAGGCGCTCGTCGTACACCTTCTGCAGGGCGCCGGCGTCCAGGCCCTTGAGCAATGCCACGCGCCGCGTCAGGCTGGTGGAGAAATCGAGTTCGCCGCGCATGGCCGCCTCGGTGATTTCGGACACCTGCTTCTTGAGGCCCTGCATGTCGGCGATTTCGTCGATGCACTCGATGGTGATCAGGGTCGAATCCATGTCCATCGCCACCAGGCCGAAGTCGGCCAGGGTGCGTCCCGCTTCGATGAAGGTGGCGTCGATGCCCGCTTCGAAGGCGGCGTGTGAGACCGCCGTGCGCGTGGCGGCGCAATCGTTGACCTGCTCGGCGCGCAGCGCGTGCGGCCCCAGTTCGGTGGTGCGCGCCGGCTGCGCCAGCGCGGCCACGCGCTGCAGTTGCGGCATCGTCGCGCCGGGGCCTTGCAATACCAGGTTGATCGTCATGGAGTGGTTACGCTAACAGTTGTTTGATGGTTTGCTTCACCTGCGTCACGCGGGCGGCGAGGTCGGGCATGCTGGCGGTGATCTTCAGCTTGTCCTGGCCGGCCAGCTTGATGTGGCGGTTCTTCTGGATCAGCGCGATGATGCGCATCGAGTCGATCGGCGGGTTGACCATGAATTGCAGGTTGGCCGCCTCGCCGTGGGCGTCGATCTTGACGATGCCGACCGCCTTGGCGGCGATGCGCAGCCGATGCGTTTCGATCAGCGCCTTGACCGGGTCGGGCAGCTTGCCGAAGCGGTCGATCAGCTCCTCCTGCATGTCGTCGACCTTGTCGGCGGTGGCGCAGTTGGCCAGGCGCTTGTAGATCGACAGGCGTTCGTGGACGTCGCCGCAGAAGTCGGACGGCAACAGCGCCGGCACGTGCAGGTTGATCTCGGTGGTGGTTGCCAGCGGCGCCGCCAGGTCCGGCTCCTTGCCGGCCTTGAGCGACTTGACCGCTTCATGCAGCATGTCCGAGTACAGCTGGAAGCCGATTTCGAGCATCTCGCCGGACTGGTTCTCGCCCAGCACTTCGCCGGCGCCGCGGATCTCGAGGTCGTGCATGGCGAGGAAGAAGCCGCTGCCCAGTTCTTCCATCTGCTGGATGGCGTCGAGGCGGCGCTGCGCCTGCTTGGTCAGGCTCATCACGTCCTGCACCAGCAGGTAGGCGTAAGCCTGGTGGTGCGAACGGCCGACCCGGCCGCGCAGCTGGTGCAGCTGCGCCAGGCCGAACTTGTCGGCGCGGTGCATGATGATCGTGTTCGCGGTCGGCACGTCGATGCCGGTCTCGATGATGGTGGTGCACAGCAGGATGTTGTAGCGCTGCGCCACGAAGTCGCGCATCACCTTTTCGAGGTCGCGCTCGTGCATCTGGCCGTGCGCCACGCCGATGCGCGCCTCCGGCAGCAGTTCGGTCAGCATCGCCATCCGGTTCTGGATGGTTTCGACCTCGTTGTGCAGGAAGTAGATCTGGCCGCCGCGTTTGAGTTCGCGCAGGCAGGCCTCGCGGATGACCGAACTGTCTTCGCTGCGCACGAAGGTCTTGATCGCCAGGCGCTTTTGCGGCGCCGTGGCGATGATGGAGAAGTCGCGCAGGCCTTCGAGCGCCATGCCGAGCGTGCGCGGGATCGGCGTGGCGGTGAGCGTGAGCACGTCGACCTCGGCGCGCAATGCTTTCAGCGCCTCCTTCTGGCGCACGCCGAAGCGGTGCTCCTCGTCGATGATGACCAGGCCCAGGCGCTCGAACTTGACGTCGGGCGAGAGCAGCTTGTGGGTGCCGATGACGATGTCGAGGGTGCCGTCGGCCATGCCCTTGATGGCGGTGTTGATCTCCTTGCCGGTGCGGAAGCGCGACAGCTCGGCGATGCGCACCGGCCAGTCGGCAAAGCGGTCGGCGAAGGTCTGTGCGTGCTGCTCGGCCAAGAGCGTCGTCGGCGCCAGGATCGCCACCTGCTTGCCGCCCATGACGGCGATGAAGGCGGCGCGCAGCGCCACTTCGGTCTTGCCGAAGCCGACGTCGCCGCACACCAGGCGGTCCATCGGTTTGCCGCCGGTCATATCCTTGATGACGTTCCTGATCGCCTCGGCCTGGTCGGGCGTCTCCTCGAAGCCGAAGCTGTCGGCGAAGTTCTGGTAGTCGTGCGACGAATACTCGAACGAGTGGCCCTTGCGCAGCGCGCGGCGGGCGTAAAGGTTGAGCAGTTCGGCGGCGGTGTCGCGCACCTGTTCGGCGGCCTTGCGCTTGGCCTTTTCCCACTGGCCGGAGCCGAGCGAGTGCAGCGGAGCGTCTTCCGGCGAAGCGCCCGAATAGCGCGAGATCACGTGCAGCTGCGACACCGGCACGTACAGCTTGGTGTCCTTGGCGTATTCGAGGTGCAGGAACTCGGTCTCGCCTTCGCCGAGGTCCATGCTGGTCAGGCCCATGTAGCGCCCGATGCCGTGGTTGATGTGCACCACGGGGTCGCCGATCTTGAGCTCCGACAGGTCGCGCACCATCGACTCGACCTGGGTGACGGTCTCCTGCTTCTTCTTGCCCACGCGTCGGCCGGAACCGGCGTACAGCTCGGTCTCGGTGATGAAGACCAGGTGGCCGGCGCCCTTGTCGAACAGCTCGAAGCCGGCCTGCAGCGGCGCCACGCCCAGCGTCAGTGTGGCGTCGGACGCACGGAAGCCTTCGAAGCCTTCCACCGGCGCCAGCGCCAGGCTGTATTCGGTGAAGTACTGCTGCAGCGTTTCGCGGCGGCCGTTCGATTCGGCGCAGATCATCACGCGGCCGTCGTTTTGCGCCAGGTAACTGCGCAGGTTGGCCAGCGGGTCGTCCATGCGGCGGTTGACGGCGATGTTCGGTATCGCAGCCGACAGTTCGGAGGCGGCCGACTCGGCATCCTTGGCGATGGCCAGGCGCGGATACGGCTTGGCCAGCGTGAAGAAGGCCTCGTCGCTGAGGAACAGTTCGTCCGGCGGCAGGATCGGCCGGTCGCGGTCGGACTTGAGGAAGCGGAAGCGCGACTGCGTATCGAGCCAGAAGCGCTTGATGGCGGCGTCGATGTCGCCTACCAGGGCGAGGGTGGCGTGCGGCGGCAGGTAGTCGAACAGGGTCGCGGTCTGTTCAAAGAACAGCGGCAGGTAGTATTCGATGCCGGCCGAGGCGATGCCGCTGCCGATGTCCTTGTAGACGACCGAGCGCGAAGGATCGCCCTCGAAGCGTTCGCGCCAGCGGCTGCGAAAGCTGGCGCGGGCCGGTTCGTCCATCGGGAACTCGCGTCCCGGCAGCAGGCGCACCTCGCGCACGGGGTACAGCGAGCGCTGGGTGTCGGCGTCGAAGGTGCGGATGGTTTCGATTTCGTCGCCGAACAGGTCGAGCCGGTAGGGCAGCGCGGAGCCCATCGGGAACAGGTCGATCAGCCCCCCGCGCACGGAGTATTCGCCGGGCGACATCACCTGCGAGACGTGGGTGTAGCCGGCCAGCGTGAGCTGGGCCTTCAGCCTGGTTTCGTCGAGCTTTTCGCCCTGCTTGAAGAAAAAGGTGTAGGCGGCCAGGAAGGACGGCGGCGCCAGGCGCACCAGCGCGGTAGTGGCTGGCACCAATAGCACGTCGCATTCGCCATTCTGGATTTCGTGCAGCGTCGCCAGGCGCTCGGACACCAGGTCCTGGTGCGGCGAAAAAGCGTCGTAGGGCAGCGTTTCCCAGTCCGGCAGCAGGTGGCAGGACAGCTTGTCGCCGGCGAACCAGGGGATCTCGTCGAGCAGGCGCTGGCCGTCGCTGGCGTTGGCCACGATCACGGTGAGCATCTGCTTGTGGGATTTCAGTTCGAGGCCGGCCACCGCCAGCGCATACGCGTCGGACGAACCGTACAGGGTCGGCAGGGCGAACCGGGTGCCGGGTTTGGGAAGCGATTTCTTTAAATCGAAGGGCATTGAGGCGCGAAACGATGGGCTTTAATGACTAATTATAGTCGTTATCGCCATCGGCAGCCGGCGCCGGAGAAGCTGCCGTACCCGCGCAGCCGGATGCCTATGCTGAGCGCGAACCGACCCGCATCATCAGGCTGCCGGCCGGCGGTTGGCAATCCCGAATGGCACGTGCACCATCGGGATCGTCCCGCCCGGCGAGGACTTCAGGTGGGTGAGCTGGTCGTCGAAGAAGATATGCGGCTTGAATACCGACAGCACGCGCGCCTTGTCCATCCCGCCGAGGAAGAAGGTCTCGTTGGCCGACACCCCCCAGCTCTTGAGCGTGGTGACGACGCGCTCGTGCGAGGGCGCGCTGCGGGCGGTGATGATGGCGATGCGCAGCACCTTGCGGTAATTGGGATCGCGCCGCTGCATGCGCTCCTCCATGCGCTGCATCAGCGCCAGCTTCTGGAACATGTCGGCCAGCGGACCCGGCGCGTGCGGACGGGCCACGTGCAGCGCTTCGTGGGCGTGGAATTCGTCGAGGCCGTTGATCTTGAAGACGGTTTCGGCCTCGTCGTCGGCGATGACGCCGTCGAAGTCGAAGGCGACGCGCAGCTCGATGTCGTCATCGTCGTCGACGATCTTCGACGGCAGCACCAGCCCGGCCGGGTAGTTCGCTTCGATCGCGCCCTTGACGTCTTCCTCGTTCGCGCTCAGGAACAGCGAGGTGTTAAAGGCGGGCAGGTAGGGATAGGGCGTTTTGCCGGTCATGAAGGCGGCGCGAGAGATGTCGAGGCCATAGTGGGCGATCGAGCGCATCACGCGCAGGCCCGTCTCGGGCGAATTGCGCGAAAAGAGGACCACTTCGACCGGCGCCTGGCGCGGGAAGCACTTGTTGATGTTCAGGAAGCGGCGGATGAAGGGAAAGGCGACGCCCTTGCCGAGGATGACGTCGATGTTCCGTTCCTGGAAATCGCGGTATTCGTCCGGGCCGCTGTCGAGGTAGACCTGGTGCGAGCCGGTGAGGTCGAACAGCGCGCTCGAGGCGACGCCGATTACCAGCTTGTGCTCGATTTGAAACGCCATCAGTGTTCCTCTTGGCTGAGTTTTTCGAAAACCGCGCGCTGCGCCGGGCCCAGGCCCTGCAGCGCCGGATCGTCCGGCGCACAGGCGCCGGCATCGGCCAGCAGGCGCAGCATGCCGATGCGGTCGGCCTGCGCCAGCACCTGGGCCAGCGCGGGGGCGCCCGCCACGTCGGCCTGCTCGATCGCGTCCGCCACTGTAGCAGGGAACTCCCACAGGGCGGCGATGCGGGCCGACAGCAACTGGGCGTCGGCCAGCAGCGCGCTGCAAAATTGATCGGACTGGGGCAGGGCGTCGCCGGCATAGATCTGGTCGATCAGCCGGAACGCGACGATCAGGCCGACGTTGTGCAGCAGGCCGGCAAGGTAGGCTTCGAACGGGGTGGCCTTTGCGCCAGGGGCCAGCAGGCTGGCGGCAAGTGCGCAGGCTTCCGACTGGCGCCATACCAGCGGCGCGACCTGGTGCGCGAAGCGGCCGGCCTGGTTGCTGATGATGGGGCGGAAGGCGACGCGCGCGAGCAGCATGCGCATGCCGTTCTGCCCCAGCAGCATGACGGCGCCTTCGATGGTCTTGATCGGCGCGGCGGGGCGGTAGAAGGGGCTGTTCGCTTCGCGGATCGCCTCGGCCACCAGCACCACGTCCTGCGACAGCTGGCGCGACAGCTCGGTGCCGGAGATGCTGTCGTCGCGCAGGCTGCGCAGCAGTTGCGGGATCACCGCCGGCACCCGCGGCACCAGGTCGGATCCGGATTGGGGATCGGCGACCAGGCGGGCGAATTCGTCGAGGATCAGTTTTTCGGCAGAGGCCGGGGCGGCTTCGCGCGGTGCGCCGGCGAGCGAGCGGTAGAATCTCGTGCGGACGTCGTCAGCTGGCGGCGGCGCCTCGGGCGCGAGAGCGGCCTGCGCCGGCGTGGCGGCATTCGCCGGGTCGGGCCCGGCGGGCCGATTGAACCATCGTGCAATCCAGTTGATCATCGTGGGGGCCGGGCAGCATGATGCGAATGCCCCATTTTACCCGACCCGCCGGTGAACATCAGGCGTGCACCCGCCTGGCGTTGGTGGCGGCCCAGCGATACAGGCCGACCACCAGCGCGGCGCCGAGCACCGTGGCGACGATCATCGTCTGGCTTTCGGTCAGGCCGTTGTGGATGGCCAGCGGTTCGCCGGTTCCGGTGGAGACGATCAGGCCGGCCAGCGCCACGTTGAACAGGCTTTCGCCGACGATGAAGCCGGACATGATCAGCACGCCCATGCGCTTGGCCGGCTCCCCCCAGCTGCGTTTGCTGACCGAGCGTTCGAAGATATAGCCGGCGAATGCGCCCACCACCACCGGCAGCGTGACGGCGCTTGGCAGGTAGATCGCCAGGCCGACGCCCAGCGGCGGCAGGCTGTATTTCTTGTTGCTGCCTTTCTTGAGCGCGAAGTCGACCAGCACCAGCACCAGGCCGATGACGGCGCCGTAGCCGAGCAGGTTCCACGGCAGGTCGTTGCCGATCACGCCCTTGGCCAGCGTCGAGATCAGCGTGGCCTGGGGCGCCGCCAGCGGGGTGGCGGAAATCGCCTGCAGGTTCGGCGCGCCGGCAAAGCCGTAGGCGCCGTTGAGCAGTTCGAGCACCAGCGGCACCACCGCCGAACCGGCGGCCACGCCGATCAGCAGGCCCACCTGCTGCTTCCACGGCGTCGCGCCGACCAGCTGGCCGGTTTTCAGGTCCTGCAGGTTGTCGTTGCCGATCACTGCCACCGCCAGCACCACGGTGGTGACGAACAGGGCGAAGGCGATCAGCGCATGCGCCACTTCCGGGCCCATCACGTGGCGCCCGACCATGCCGACGCTGAGGGATGCGCCGAGGATGGTGAGGATGGCGATGCCCGACACCGGCGAATTGGACGAGCCGATCAGGCCGGCCATGTAGCCGCACACCGCGGCGGCGAAAATGCCGGCGACGAGGATGTAGCCGACGCCGACGGCAACCAGCGGAACCGACAGGCTGGCGAGCACGCCGCCTTGCAGGAAGCTGGCCAGCAGCCAGCCGGCCGGCACCATCGCGATCAGCGTGACCAGGCCGACGATGAAGATCGGCAGGTCCTGTTCGGCGCGTTCGATGACGGCGCCTTCCGTCTTGGCGTGGCGCGCGGCGGCCATCGCCGACTTCAGGCCGCCCAGCACCGGCTTGGCCAGGCCGGCAAGGGTGACGATGGCGGCAAAGCCGATGGCGCCGGCGCCGATGATGCGCACGTCCTTGCTCCAGACGCCGAGCGCATGGTCGGCGGCCGACAGGGCCGGCATCGGGTGCATGGACGTGAGCAGCGGCACCAGGACGCCCCATGCGATGACGAGACCAGCGAGCATCGCGATGCCGACGGTGATGCCCATCAGGTGGCCGGCGCCGATCAGCGCAAGCGAACTCGATGCGCCGATGCCGGTGGCGCCCTGGCCGGCGCGGAAATAGACCGACACTTCGGCGGCCATCAGCTTGGCGGCGGCGAAGGCGGCGAACAGCGCCGAGGCGGCGCTGCCCCAGATCACCGCCCACAGGCCGGCCTTGCCTTCGGCGGCGCCGCTGCGCGAAGAGGTGCCGACCTTGAGCACTTCAGCGGCGGCCACGCCTTCCGGGTACGGCAGGTCGGACTGCGAGACCAGCGCGCGCCGCAGCGGCACTGTATACATCACGCCGAGAACGCCGCCGATGGCGCAGGCGCCGAAGGTCGGCCAGAACGGCACGTGGGCCCACCAGCCGATCATCAGCAGGCCAGGCAGCACGAAGATGACCGAGGCCAGCGTGCCGGCGGCCGATGCGATGGTCTGGACGATGTTGTTTTCCTGGATCGTGGCGTCCTTGAAGGCGCTCAGCAGCGCCATCGAGATCACCGCCGCCGGGATCGAGGTGGCGAAGGTGAGGCCGACCTTGAGGCCCAGGTAGACCTGGGCGGCGGTGAAGATCAGGGTGATGACCACGCCGAGGGCGATGCCCCGCGCCGTGATTTCTTTTGGTCCAGCCAGTGACACCGTCGCCATTCGCAGCACTCCAGGGTGAGGTTATTATGAAAAAGCGTCTTATCATAACCGCCACACCGGAAAATCCCAAGCGCCGGTTTCCATGTCGGACTCCGGCGCGCAAGGCACGTAAAGACGCGTCGACCCTGGCCGGGATGACCGCTAATTTGACGCCGGCGCCGGTTCGGGCGGTTCGGGCGCTTCCGCGGGAGGCTGCGGCGCCGCTTCCACGTCGATGCTCTTGAACTGCGCGCTGTCGGCGTACTCCGCGTAGATCCAGTCGTCGTCCTGGCGCATCACGCCTTCGGGCGCCGCGCGTTCGAGTTCGGGGCGCCTTGCCAGCGCCACCTTCATGTAGTCGATCCAGATCGGCATCGCCAGCGTGGCGCCGAATTCGCGCCCGCCGAGGGACTTCGGCTCGTCGTAGCCCATCCACGCCACCGCCACCACGCCCGAACCGTAGCCGGCGAACCAGCCGTCCATGGCGTCGCTGGTGGTGCCGGTCTTGCCGGCGATATCGTGGCGGCCCAGCTTCTGGGTGGCGGCGGCGCCGGTGCCGTAGCGTGTGACGTCGCGCAGCATGCTGTCGGTGACGAAGGCGTTACGCGCGTCGAGTACGCGGTTTTCTTCCAGCGACGGCGCCGGCGCCTTGGCCGCTTCGAGGGGCACGCCGCGCGCGTCCTCGATGCGGCTGATCAGGAAGGGCAAGACCCGAAAGCCGCCGTTGGCGAACACCGCGTAGGCGCCGGCCATCTGCAGCGGCGTGACCGCGCCGGTGCCGAGCGCCATGGTCAGGTTCTTGGGATGGCGCGCCAGGTCGAAGCCGAATTTGCCGAGGTAGTCGTGGGCGTAGGGCACCGTGACCGCGCGCAGCAGGCGCACGGATGCCACGTTCTTCGAGTGCGCCAGCGCGTTGCGCATGGTGATGGGGCCGTCGAAGACGCCGTCGTCGTTCTGCGGCGACCAGGTCCGGCCGGCGTCTTCGCCCGGCATGTCGAGCGGCGCGTCGAGGATCCGGGTGGCCGGCGAAAAGCCTTTTTCGAGCGAGGACGAATACAGGAAAGGCTTCAGGGCCGACCCCGGCTGACGCCACGCTTGCGTCACGTGGTTGAACTTCTGCAGGTTGAAGTCGAAGCCGCCGACCAGCGCGCGGTAGGCGCCGGTGCCGGCGTCGATCGAGACGAAGGCGGCCGACACCTGCGGCAGCTGGACGATGCTCCACTTCTTGCTCTCCTGGCTCACGCGCACGATGGCGCCGGGCGCCAGCCTGATCGCGGCCTTGGCGTTGGCAGCCAGTCCGGCGGCGGCGAACTTCAGGCCGGCGCCGCTGATGTCGACGGTGTCGCCGTCGACGGTCTCGACCCGCACCATCTTCGGCGAGGCCGCCAGCACCACGGCGGGCAGCAGGCCGTCGCTCGAGCGGCGCTTCTGCAGGGCTTCGTCGATCGCGTCCTCGCGTTCCTGCGGGTCGGCGGGCAGCTCGATGACGGCCTCCGGCCCGCGGTAGCCGTGGCGCTGGTCGTAGGCGAGCACATTGCGGCGCAGCGACTGGTAGGCTGCCTCCTGGTCCGCCTTGAGGATGGTGGTGGTGACGACGATACCCCTGGTGTAGGCGTCCTCCCTGAACTGCGCGTACACCACCTGGCGCGCCAGTTCGGCGACGTATTCGGCGTGGACCTCGTATTCCATGCCTTTTGTATTGACGTGCAGCGGCTCGGCCAGCGCCTGGCGGTACTGCGCCTCGGTGATGTAATCAAGGTCGCGCATGCTCCTCAACACCACATGCTGGCGTTCGCGTGCCCGTTTGGGGTTGGCCACCGGGTTGTGGCGCGCCGGGTTTTGCGGCAGGCCGGCCAGCATCGCCATCTCCGCCACCGACAGATTTGCCAGCGGTTTGCCAAAGTAGATCTTGGCGGCGCTGCTGAAGCCGTACGCGCGCTGCCCCAGGTAGATCTGGTTCATGTACAGCTCGAGGATGGCGTCTTTCGACAGCTTGCCCTCGATCTTGTAGGCCAGCGCCACTTCGTTGAGCTTGCGGCCGACCAGCTTGTCGCGCGACAGGAAGAAGTTGCGCGCCACCTGCATCGTGATGGTGGAGCCGCCCTGGCGGAATCCCCCGCGCAGGTTGGACCTGGCGGCGCCGAGCGCGCGGATCCAGTCGATCCCGCCGTGTTCGTAGAAGCGCTTGTCCTCGATCGCCAGCACCGCTTGCTTCATCAGGGCCGGCACTTTATCGATCGGCACGAAGTCGCGCCGCTCCTCGCCGAATTCGCCGATCAGCACGTGGTCGGCGGTGTATACCCGCAGCGGGATCTTTGGCTGGTAGTCGGTGACGGCGTCGATCGGCGGCACGTTGGGGATCAGCGCGGCCAGCGCGTAGACGAGGGCGCCGATGACCAGCAGGATGGCGAGGGCGGCCAGCAGGATGAAACCGCGCGCGGCGACTGGCTTGCGCAGCTTGTTCGATGATGTCAAAAGATACTCTCTAGGTAAGGCCATACCGTTAATGATGGCCGTGTGCGGCAAATTATAGTCGCCGTTTCCGGTGACGCTAATTTATGCGATAGTCTCGTCCTGCGCCAAGGGAGATCGCCAAAGGCGCGTCCGCCAATACTTTTCAGCCCTCCCAGGAATACCCGATGCCCCACGATTCGACGCCAGCCGCGGTCAAGCCCTACATCCCCGCGGAAGCGCGGCTGCCCGAGATGACCTTTCGCGCGCTGCTGATGGGCGTCGTGCTCGGCGTGGTGTTCGGGGCCTCCTCGCTGTACCTGGTGCTCAAGGTAGGGCTGACGGTGAGCGCGTCGATCCCGGTGGCGGTGATCGCCATCACCCTGTTCGGACTGGCCAAAAAAGCGGGCGGCAGGGACTCGACGATCCTCGAAAACAGCATCACCCAGACGGCCGGTTCGGCCGGCGAATCGATCGCCTTCGGCCTGGGCGTGACGATGCCGGCGATCCTGATCCTCGGCTTCGACCTCGAGATTTCGCGTGTCATGCTGGTGGGGGTGCTGGGCGGGGTGCTCGGCATCCTGATGATGATCCCGATGCGGCGCACGATGATCGTCGACCAGCACAAGGAGCTCAAGTACCCGGAGGGCACCGCCTGCGCCGAAGTGCTCAAGGCGGCGGCCACGGAAACGTCGCGCGCGGCGGCCGGCGAAATCCGCGAGGAAGGGTCGCAAGCCGCGCGCGATGCCAGGACTCGCGCCTTCATCATCTTCGGCGGCTTCGGCGTGGGACTGCTGTACAAGGTCGCCAGCATCTCGTTCAAGCTGTGGAAGGATACTTCCAATTTCGTGTTCGGCGCGCCGCTCAAGGCGGCCTCGATCGGCGCCGAGATCTCGCCCGAGCTGCTCGGCGTGGGCTACATCATCGGGCCGCGCATCGCCTATACCATGGCCGCCGGCGGGGTGCTGTCGTATTTGCTGCTGATCCCGATGATCAAGTTCTTCGGCGAGCTGCTGACGGTACCGCTGGCGCCGGGCACGATGCTGATCAGGGACATGGGGCCGGACGACATCCGCAGCGCCTATGTACTGTATATCGGCGCCGGCGCGGTCGCCGCGGGCGGCTTGATCAGCCTCGGGCGCTCGCTGCCGACGATCTGGCAGGGGCTCAGGGCCGGCCTCTCCGGCATCGGCCAGGGCAGCAGCGCCGACGCGTCGCTGCGCACCGACGAGGACATATCGATGAAGTGGGTGGTGATCGGCTGCCTGGCGATCATCGCCGCCATCACGCTGGCCACGCCGCTGCACATGAACGTTCTCGGCGCGCTGCTGATCCTGGTGTTCGGCTTCCTGTTTTCCACGGTGTCGTCGCGCCTGACGGGCGAAGTCGGCTCGTCGTCGAACCCGATCTCGGGGATGGCGGTGGCAACGCTATTGTTTACCTGCCTGATTTTTCTCGTCATGGGCTGGACCGGCGGCCAGTACTACGTCACGGCGCTGTCGGTGGGCGCCATCGTCTGCATCGCCGCCAGCAATGCAGGCACCACGTCGCAGGACCTGAAGACGGGCTTCCTGGTCGGCTCCACGCCGCGCTTGCAGCAGTATGCGATCCTGTGCGGCGCGCTGGTGTCGGCGCTGGTGCTCGGGCCCATCCTTCTGCAGCTGAACGACGCCGGCACCGTGTATGTGCCCGCCGCGCAGGTGGCGCCGGGCGTGACCGTCGACGCCTCGAAGCTGACGGCGACGGCGCAGCTGCAGGGACCGCAGGCAGCGACGGACCACAACACCTACAAGGTCTGGCAGAAGGCGGACACCGTGGGCGGCCCGGCCGGAAAATACCTGGTGGCAGCCGACGGCAAGCTTGCTTACCTGGTCGACCCGGGCATCAACGGCACCCACCACACGCGCCCGGACGGATCGGAAGTGAAGAAGTACGATGCGCCGAAAGCGGTGCTGATGTCCTACATCATCAAGGGCATCCTCGACCAGCAGCTGCCGTGGACGCTGGTGCTGCTCGGGGTGATGATCTCGGTTGTGCTGGAGATGGCCGGCGTGCAGTCGCTTGCCTTTACCGTCGGCGTCTACCTGCCGCTGGTGTCGACGCTGCCGATCGCGGTCGGCGGCTTTATCCGCTGGCTGGTCGACCGGCGCAACAACACGCTGGCGCACAATGCGGGCCTGTCGGAAGAGGAGCTGCAGGCAGCGGGCGACCGCAGTTCGGGCACCCTGCTCGCGTCGGGCTACATCGCCGGCGGGGCGCTGGCGGGCATCGTCATTGCGATCACCGCCGGCGTGATGACCGATTTCGACAGTGCGCTGACCGCGTGGGCGAGTAAGCACAATCCATTCTTCGAGGGCGGGCAGGCGGACCTGCTGTCGCTGATCCCGTACGCCGGCATCGGCATGCTGCTGTACTGGATCGGACGCGAACGCGAGAAGGTTTAAACGAAGGCCAGGTCGTGCTGGCGGATCAGGGTGTCGAGCCACTCGTCGCTGTGGCCGAAGCGGTAGCCCAGGTCGCGCGCGCGGCTGGTGTCTGCCATCAGTTGGGATGGAAAGTCGAAAGGGCTGAGAATTCCGGCCGGCTCCGGCGTCTGCACTGGCAGCGCGATGACCTGCTCGTCGAGCGCCATGCCGACGCGCTGGTACAGGTCGAAGGCCGACAGCGGACCGTCGCAGGCGGCGTTGACCGGGCCGGTGAAGTCCTGCGTCCCGGTCCACAGCAGGAAGTCGCTCGCCGACTGCAGCGACATGAAGGAGCTGGCGGCGGCGGCGTTCGAGTAGCGCAGCGGCGCACGCTGGCGCACCAGGTCGACGTAGTGCGCCAGGCGGCCGGTGAAGTCCTCGGCGCCGGCCAGCACGTGGCCGAGCCGCACCGAAACCACCGGCAGCGAGCCGTCGCGGTAGAAGTAGGCTTCCGCCTGCAGTTTGCCCATGACGTAGCTTTCGCAGGCCAGTTCCGGGGCGTGCCACCGGTAGCGCGTGTCGATCGGCTGGGCCAGCACCTTGACGGCGCTTTCGGCGAACGGCGCTTCCTGGCTCCCCAGCAGGGGGCGGTAGACGTCGACGGTGGAGGCCATGACGTAGCGCTTCACCTTGCCGGCGAAGACGCGCGCGGAGATGGCGGCATCGATCGGACTGTAGCAAAGCTGGTCGTAGACGACGTCGTAGCCGGCGATACTGGCGAAGGCGGCGCGCATGGCGGCCTCGTTGCGGCGGTCGACGCGGATGCGCTCGATGCGGCTGCCGAATGGATCGCCCGTGCGCCCGCGGGTGGCGATGGTAACGCGGTGGCCTGCCTGCAGCAGTCGCTGGACCAGCAGTTTGCCGAAATATCGGGTGCCGCCGATAACCAATATATTCTTGCGCATGGCGTTTCCTTGTCAGATCAGTTATATTTTCCTCCCTGTGGAGATAACGAACAAACGAGAAAAATTTAAGTCATGAGCAAGAAAAACTTAGTCATGGGGCTATCATGAAGCCGATGCGCAGCTTGTCGGGGCTGATCGACTTCGAGTGTGCGGCGCGCTGGGGCAGTTTCAAGCTGGCGGCGCAGGAACTGCACAAGACGCCGGCGGCGATCAGCCAGCAGGTCAAGCACCTCGAGGAGAGCGTCGGTTTTGCGCTCTTCATCCGGCACGCCCGCCACATCGCGCTGACCGAAAAGGGCCAGGAGCTGGCGATCACGGTGCGGCGCATGCTGGGCGACCTGCGCGCCAAGGTCGGCGCGCTGCAGTCGGGCGACGAGGAGGCGATCCTGCGGATTTCGACGACCCATTCGTTCGCCATCAAGTGGCTGGTGCCGCGCATGCACCGCTTCACCAAGCTCTATCCGGAGCTCGACATCCGCATCGATTCGAACGACGCCCCGGCCAATCTCGAGGACGACAGCACGGACGTGGCGGTGCGTTATGGGCCGGTTTCGGACGGCGACCCGGCGCTGCTGTTTCGGGAGCGGCTCATTGCGGTGTACAGCCCGCACCTGCTCGCGCCCGGCCAGGCCGAACTGACGCTGGCGGACCTGCCGAACTTCCCGCTGCTGTACGAGAAGACGCCGGAATCGTGGCTGCAGCTCCTCAACGAGAACAAGGCCCTGAAGGGCAAGTACGATTTCTCGCGCGGCTACAGCCATTGGGGCGTGCTGGCGCAGGCGGCGGTGGCGGGGCAGGGGATCGCGCTGGTGGCGTACGGGATCGCGTTCCAGGACATCCTCAAGGGGTCGCTGCGGCAGATCAACTGCAAGAGCGCGCCGTTCGGCAGCGGCTACCGCTTCCTGGTCAACCCCAATAAGGCGGGGATGTCGAAGGTGCAGCGCTTTCGTGCCTGGCTGGTGGCCGAGATGGACGACATGCGCCGCGCCGGCGCGCCGGCAGCCTGATGGACGCAAAACGGCGGCCCGAAGGCCGCCGTCTTTACGAGCGCAGGCTAGATTACTTCACGCCGTGCATCAGCTTCTGGATCAGCGGTGCGAGCAGGAACAGCAGCACGCCGCCAGCCATCAGCGACCAGAAGCCGAAGGTGTAGCCGGACAGCGCCGACGCCACCGACATGCCCGATTCACCGGAGACGTGGCTGGCGAAGATGCCCGACAGGTTGTTGCCGATACCGGTCGACAGGAACCAGCCGCCCATGCCCAGGCCAACCAGGCGCACCGGCGCCAGCTTGGTCGTCATCGACAAGCCGATCGGCGACAGGCACAACTCACCGATCGACTGGATCCAGTACACCGCGAACAGCGTCCAGAACGGGATCTTGTTGATGGTCGGGTCAACCAGGAACGACAGCGCATACATCAACAGGCCGAACGCCAGGCCGTTGAACAGGATGCCCAGGCCGAATTTGCGCGGGATCGACGGATTGACGTTGCGGCGGCCCATGGCGACCCAGATCCACGCGATGATTGGCGCGCAGACGATGATGGCTACCGAGTTCACGCTCTGGAACCAGGCCGTCGGGAATTCGGTCATGCCGAGCGCGCCGGCACGGTTGACGATGTTCTCGGCCAGGAAGGTAAACGAGCTGCCTGCCTGTTCGAAGAACATCCAGAACAGGATGTTGAAGGCGAAGATGATCAGCAGGGCGATCGTCTTGTCGCGGGCGACCTTGCCGTCGCGGATACCTTCGATCATCAGCATGACGACCAGCGCCAGGAACAGGAACGAGAGCACGATCTGCAGGTTGGCGGCGCCGGCCTTGAGCAGGAACCAGACCAGTGGAATCACCGCGAAAGCGCCGACGATCACGTACACCACGCGCATAGGGCTCATGGCGTCCGCTTCGGGCGCGCCGATGCCTTTGAGCGCCTTGCGGCCGATGGCGAACCACACGAGGCTGATCAGCATGCCGATGCCGGAGGCGATGAACACCACCTTGTACGCCGGGACGTCGTTGATGCTGAAGACCTTCTGCGCCAGGATCTGGGTCAGGATCGGTGCGACGAAGGCGCCGGCGTTGATGCCCATGTAGAAAATGGTGAAGCCGCTGTCGCGGCGCGTGTCGCCGAGCGAATAGAGCTTGCCGACCATGGTCGAGATGTTCGGCTTGAACATGCCGTTACCGACGATGATGGTGGCCAGGCCGATCTTGAAGACGTCCGGATTCGGAATCGAGATCGCGAAGAGACCCGCGGCCATGAAGGCGGCGCCGATCAGGATCGAACGCTGGTAGCCGATGACTTTGTCGGCGACGTAGCCGCCGAACACGGCGCCCGCATACACCAGGGCGAGGTAGGAACCGTAGGTAAGGTTGGCGTCGGCCTGACCCGCCGCGGCGCCGTCATGGAACTGGGTGACGATGTAGAGAACCAGTGCCCAGCGAATGCCGTAGAACGCGAAGCGTTCCCAGAATTCGGTCATGAACAACATCCACAGCGGACTTGGATGACCCAGGATCTGCTTGAACTCTGGAATTACGACTTGCTGGGTAGGTGTGGCTGCACCGCTCATGCGGGTTTCTCCCGGATTTAGATTTAGTTATGAATGGATAAATCATATGGCGTCTCGATGGCCGGCGGCGCGCTGCCGGATGGGCAAAGCGGGCAGGTCATGTATTCCAATGGGCTGCATTTTAATGTAAATCGGACGCCGCCAGCGAATTTTTGCCGGATGTGCTAAATGCATGCGGTTTGCCCGCGCGCACCCCTGTCGCACGCCGCACTGCACAAAGCCGCGCCAGTTGTCGTATATTGGCACTGCAGCCTCTTTCGTACCACAGAATCTAATAAGGAATTTGCAATGGATCATGACGTAGTCGATACCCTCATTTCGCCGGAAGGCCGGCTTGAAGTGCTGTCGAAAGCGGAAGTCGCCAAGCTGCTCGACACCAGCCAGGGCGGCCTGTATCAAATCTTCCGCAACTGCGCGCTGGCGGTCCTCAATTGCGGCAGCTCCATCGACGACGGCAAGGAACTGCTGGAGCGCTACAAGTCGTTCGACATCAGCATCGTCCAGCGCGAGCGCGGCATCAAGCTCGATATCAAGGGTGCGCCGGCGATCGCTTTCGTCGACGGCAAAATGATCAAGGGGATCCACGAGCATCTGTTCGCGGTCCTGCGCGACATCGTTTTCATCAACAGCGAAATCACCGACAATCCGAAATTCGACATCTCGCGTTCTGACGGCATCACCGATTCGGTGTTCCACATCCTGCGCAACGCCAATGTGCTGCGCCCGATGCGCAATCCAAACCTGGTGGTGTGCTGGGGCGGCCATTCGATCAACCGGGTCGAATACAACTACTCGAAGGAAGTCGGCTACCAGATGGGACTGCGCGACCTCGACATCTGCACCGGCTGCGGCCCGGGTGCGATGAAGGGGCCGATGAAAGGCGCCACCATCGGCCACGCCAAGCAGCGCCTCACCGGCGGGCGCTACCTGGGCATTTCGGAGCCGGGCATTATCGCCGCGGAATCGCCGAACCCGATCGTCAACGATCTGGTGATCATGCCCGATATCGAAAAGCGCCTGGAAGCGTTCGTGCGTACCGGCCACGGCATCATCGTGTTCCCGGGCGGCGCCGGCACCGCCGAGGAGATCCTCTACATCCTCGGCATCCTGCTCCACCCCGATAACGCGGAGATGCCATACCCGCTCATTTTCACCGGGCCTGAAGCGTCGCGCGACTACTTCAAGCAGATCAACGAGTTCATTGGCGCCACGCTCGGCGAGGCCGCGCAGCAGCGCTACAAGATCATCGTCGACGATCCCGAGATGGTGGCGCGCGAAATGCAGGTGGCGATCAAGGAAGTGCGCGAATTCCGCAAGTCGCGCAGCGACGCGTACTACTTCAACTGGCTGCTGAAAATCGACGAGGAATTCCAGCGTCCGTTCAAACCGACCCACGAGAACATGCGCGGCCTTTCGCTGCACAAGAACCAGGCCGTGCATCTGCTGGCGGCGAACCTGCGGCGCGCGTTTTCGGGCGTGGTGGCGGGGAATGTCAAGGACGAGGGGATTCGCGCGATTGAAAAATACGGCCACTTTGAAATCCATGGCGACCCGGCGATCATGGGGCCGATGGATGCGCTGCTGTCCTCATTCGTCGAGCAGAGCCGCATGAAACTGCCCGGGAAGACGTATGTTCCCTGCTATCGCGTGATCCAGTAGCATTCGCTGAGAGGGGTCAACGGTCGCGCCGATCCTATCGTGCGTCCGTTGACGCTGATCCCGCGTAGCGGGATCATGGACGTATGAACTCCGACTCGCGCTCCTTTGAAGATGGCCTCTCGACGTTGAAAGCGGACGTGGCGGTCATACGTTCAAATTACGCCACCAAGGCTGACCTGCAGGAAGTTCGGATTGAGCTGAAGAGGGAAATTCAGGAAGTTCGATCTGAACTGAAGGCGGACATCGACACCGTGCGAGGTGAGTTAGGCGCTTGCAGAATTGCGTTGAAGCAGGAGACAGCGCAGCTGCGACAGGGCTTGATTGAGCTGAGAGGCGACACCCAGGCTAACTTCGAAAAGCTGCGCGCCGAGATGCACGCGATGGGCGAAAAGTATAGTGCAGCGATTGAAGCGCAAACTTGGAAAATCATCGGGTTTGCTGCCGCGCTGGTGGTCACGCCACACTTTGCGGCGCGCGCCGGATTCTAAAAAAGGGGCTCATTCGAGCCCCTTTCCAATTCAACTTCTTACTCTTCCCGGCGCAAGTGCGGGAACAGGATCACGTCGCGGATGTTCGGCGAGTCGGTGATGAGCATCATCAGGCGGTCAATGCCGATGCCGCAGCCGCCGGCCGGCGGCATGCCGTATTCGAGCGCGCGGATGTAGTCGGCGTCGTAGAACATCGCCTCCTCATCGCCCGCGTCCTTGGCCGCCACCTGCGCCAGGAAGCGCGCCGACTGGTCTTCGGCATCGTTGAGCTCCGAGAAGCCGTTGGCGATCTCGCGGCCGACGATGAACAACTCAAAACGCTCGGTGATGCCAGGCGCCGTGTCCGATGCGCGCGCCAGCGGCGACACTTCGGCCGGGTAGTCGACGATGAAGGTCGGCTCCCACAGCTGCGCTTCGGCGGTCTCTTCGAACAGCGACAGCTGCAGCGAACCGATGCCCGACGTGGCGAACGGCTTGACGCCGAACTTGAGCAGTTCGGCCTTCAGGAAGTCCATGTCGTGCAGCTGCTCGTTGGTGTAGCCCGGTGCGTACTTGTTGATTGCCTCGACGATGGTCATGCGGTGGAAGGGCTTGGACAGGTCCAGCTCGCGCCCGCCGTAGGTCAGCGTGGCGGTGCCGTGCGCGTCGACCGCGGCCTTGCGGATCACCGCTTCGGTGAAGTTCATGATCCACTGGTAGTCGGTGTAGGCCGCGTAGAACTCCATCATCGTAAATTCTGGATTGTGGCGCGGCGAGACTCCCTCATTGCGGAAGTTGCGGTTCACTTCGAAGACGCGGTCGAAGCCGCCGACGACCAGGCGCTTGAGGTAAAGCTCCGGCGCGATCCGCAGGAACATCTCCATGTCGAGCGCGTTGTGGTGCGTGGTGAAAGGCTTGGCCGCGGCGCCGCCGGGAATCGTGTGCAGCATCGGCGTCTCGACTTCCATGAAGTCGTTGTCTTCCATGAAGCGGCGGATCGACGACATCGCGGCGGTGCGCGCCTTGAAGGTGCGGCGCGTCTCTTCGCTCATGATCAGGTCGACGTAGCGCTGGCGGTACTTGGTCTCCTGGTCGGCCAGGCCGTGGAACTTGTCCGGCAGCGGGCGCAGCGACTTGGTGATCAGGCGCAGGTTGGTGACCTTGACGGTCAGTTCGTCGGTCTTGGTCTTGAACAGCGTGCCTTCGACGCCGAGGATGTCGCCCAGGTCGTAGTGGTGCAGCGCTTCCATGGCGGCGGCGCCGGTCAGGTCGAGCGTGGCGTAGATCTGGATGCGGCCGTCGGCGCGCGCGCCAGACGAGTCCTGCAGCGTGGCGAAGGCGGCCTTCTTGCCGGCTTCGCGCTTGAGCATCATGCGGCCGGCCAGCACTACGGCGACCGGGTTCGCTTCGAGTTCCTCGCGCGTCATGGCGCCGAATTGCTCGTGCAGCGCGGCGGCCTTGTGCTGCGGACGGAAGTCGTTGGGGAAGGCGATGCCGTTCCCGCGCAGCGTGGCCAGCTTGGCGCGGCGCTCGGCGATGATCTTGTTTTCGTCGGCCGGTTGCGCGGCCTGGTCCTGGATGTCGGTGGTCATGGTGATTTTATTTTGTGTGGGAGATGTGGTCAGGCGGCGAACAGGGCGTCGATATCGAGCGCGGAGAAGTCGCGCGCGATGGCGATGACGTTGTCGAAGTCGGCGAAGGCTTCGGACGGCAGGGTGGTCGTGAGCACCACGCAGCGCATGCCGGCGCGGCGGGCCGCTTCCACGCCCAGCGGCGCGTCTTCGAAGACGATGCAGTGTTCCGGCGCCACGCCGCAGCGTTCGGCGGCCAGCAGGAAGCCGTCGGGATTCGGTTTGCCGCGCGCGACGTCGGCAGCGCCGACGACGACGTCGAAGTGGCGGCGCAAGTCCAGGCCATCGAGGGTGAACTCGATGTTGGCGTTAGGCGCGGCGGTAGCCACGGCCAGCACCACGCCCTGCGCCTTTGCGCGGGCGACCAGCGCGTCGAAGCCGCCGACGGTCTTGCGGTGCGGGCCATACAGCTCGCGGTAGACCGCTTCCTTCTCCAGGTTCAGCGTACGCACCTCGTCGTCGCCGAGGTGTTCGCCCATCTGGGCGCGGATGATTTCCTTGCCCTGGCGGCCGGCGGTGGTGCGGAAGAATTCCTCCGCATCGATCGACATGCCGCGCTGCTTGAAAAAGGTGATCCACGAACGCGTGTGGAAGGCCATGTTGTCGACGATGGTGCCGTCCATATCGAAGATGAAGGCGCGTTTTGCGAGGGCCATCGTTACACGCCTTGCTTGAGCGAGGCGGCAATGAAGTCATCGAGGTCGCCATCGAGCACGCCCTTGGTGTTGCCGGTCTCGAAGCCGGTGCGCAAATCCTTGATGCGCGACTGGTCCAGCACGTACGAGCGGATCTGGTGGCCCCAGCCGACGTCGGTCTTGGAGTCTTCCAGCTTCTGCTGCTCGCTCATGCGCTTGCGCAGTTCGTGCTCGTACAGCTTTGCCTTGAGCATCTCCATCGCCTCGGCGCGGTTGCGGTGCTGGCTGCGGTCGTTCTGGCACTGCACCACGATACCGGTCGGGGCGTGCGTCATGCGCACGGCGGAGTCGGTCTTGTTGATGTGCTGGCCGCCGGCGCCGGAGGCGCGGTAGGTGTCGACGCGGATGTCGGCCGGGTTGACGTCGATCTCGATCGAGTCGTCCACTTCCGGATACACGAACAGGCTGGTGAACGAGGTGTGGCGACCGTTGGCCGAGTCGAACGGCGACTTGCGCACCAGGCGGTGCACGCCCGTTTCGGTGCGCAGGTGGCCGTAGGCGTACTCGCCCTCGACTTTCAGCGTGGCGGTCTTGATGCCGGCGACCTCGCCGTCGGACTGCTCGAGGATATCGACCTTGAAGCCCTTGCGCTCGCAATAGCGCAGGTACTGGCGCAGCAGCATCGAGGCCCAGTCCTGCGCCTCGGTGCCGCCGGCGCCGGCCTGGATGTCGATGAAGCAGTTGTTCTGGTCCATCGGGTTGCCGAACATGCGGCGGAACTCCATGCCTTCGATGACGGTCTTGATGGCGTCGGCGTCGGCGATGACCGCTTCGAGCGTGTCGTCGTCGTTTTCCTCGCGCGCCATGTCGAACAGGTCGTGCGCGTCCTTCAGGTCGGCCTCGGCTTTTTGCAGCGTATGCACAACGCCTTCGAGCGCCTTTTTCTCTTTACCGAGATCCTGGGCGCGTTTGGGATCGTTCCAGACGGTCGGATCTTCTAGTTCTTCGTTGACTTGTTCGAGCTTCTCTGACTTTTTATCGTAGTCAAAGATACCTCCGAAGTTCGGCTTCGCGACCGGTCAGGTCGTTGAGCAGGGCGGAGAGGGCGTTGATGCGTTCGGCTTCCATGGCGTTTCCGGTCTTGAATTGGGTTGAATCGAACCTTCGATTATACCCGACCGGACGGATGAATATCGGGCAAGGGCTGGGGACAGGTCGGAATGTCAGGCCTGGCCCCGGCCCAGCAGGTCCATCGGCACCGGGAACACGATCGTCGCGCTCTTGTCGCCGGCGATGTTGGCCAGCGTCTGCATGTAGCGCAGCTGCATGGCGCCCGATTGCTGCGCCAGCACCTGGGCCGCCTGCATCAGCTTCTCGGACGCCTGCAGCTCGCCCTCGGCGTGGATTACCTTGGCGCGCCGCTCGCGCTCGGCCTCGGCCTGGCGGGCAATGGCGCGCACCATCGATTCGTCCAGGTCGACGTGCTTGATCTCGACATTGGCCACCTTGATGCCCCAGGCGTCCGTCTGGGCGTCGAGCACGTGCTGGATGTCGATGTTGAGCCTTTCCCGCTCGGCGAGCATCGCGTCGAGCTCATGCTTGCCGAGCACCGAACGCAGCGTCGTCTGCGCCAGCTGGCTTGTTGCCTCAAAGTAATTGGCGACCTGGATGATGGCCCGCTCCGGGTCGATCACGCGGAAATACAGCACCGCGCTGACCTTGACGGAGACGTTGTCGCGCGAGATCACGTCCTGCTTGGGCACGTCGTGCACGACGGTGCGCAGGTCGACCCGCACCATTTGCTGCAGCACCGGGATCAGCAGGATCAGCCCGGGGCCCTTGACGGCCCAGAACCGGCCCAGCTGAAAAACGACGCCGCGTTCGTATTCGCGCAGGATGCGCACCGACGAGGCCAGCAGCGCCAGTACCAGCATGACGAGCGCGCCAATGCCGAATCCGAATTCGACGATCATCTCGATTCTCCCTTGTTGTCGCTGTTGTCCGGAACCACTTCCAGCACGGAGCCGGCGCGCCCGACGATGCGCACCTGCTGGCCGCGCTTGAGCGCCACCGGGCTGGTCACGCGCCACGTTTCGCCGCCGGCATTGGCCCAGCCCTCGCGCGCCGTGTCATCGAGCATCTCGGCAACGCTGCCGACGAGAACTTCGATGCCGCTGACCACCTTGCGCCGGCGCGAGCGCAGCGCCACGCTGACGGTGAGCGCCATCAGCAGGGCCGAGGCGACGGCGACGGTGGCGATCAGCGCTAAGGGGATGCCATAGTCGGGCAGGTCGGTGTCGATCAGGATCAACGCACCGGCGACGAAGGCGGCGACGCCGCCCAGTCCGACGGCGCCGAAGCTGGGCAGGAAGGCTTCGGCGATCATGAAGGTGATGCCGAGGATGATCAGCGCCAGCCCTGCATAATTAACCGGCAACAATTGCAGACCATACAAGGCCAGCAGCAGGCAGATGGCGCCGATGACGCCAGGGGCGACGGCGCCCGGGCTCATGAATTCGAACAGCAGGCCATACACGCCGATGCTCATCAGGATCAGGGCGATGCTGGGGTTGGTGATGACGGTCAGCAGGCGCGAGCGGGCGTCCGGCGCCAGGTTCACGCGCGCCGCGCCGGCCGTCTGCAGCTGCAGCTCACGGCCGAGGGCGCGCACTTTGGCGCCGTCCAGACGCGCGGCGAGGGCGGCGACATCGGCGGCGATGTAGTCGATCACGTGTTCTTTCAGCGCGTCTTCGGCCGACAGGCTCAGTCCTTCGCGCACCGAGCGTTCGGCCCAGTCGGCGTTGCGACCGCGCAACTGGGCCAGCCCGCGCAGATAGGCGGCGGTGTCGTTGACGGCCTTGCGTTCCAGTGCCGAGCCGGCCGGGGCGGGCGCACTTGCCGCGCTGCCTTGTTCACCCTCCTTGCGGGCCGGCGGCGGCGTTCGCTCCGGTTCAGCGCCGGGCGCGCCGATCTGCACCGGCGTCGCCGCGCCCAGGTTGGTGCCGGGCGCCATGGCCGCGATGTGGCTGGCGTACAGGATGTAAGTACCGGCGCTGGCCGCGCGTGCGCCGCTGGGCCCGACGAAACTGGCCACCGGAACCGGCGACGACAGGATCGCCCTGATCACCGAGCGCATCGACAGGTCCAGCCCGCCGGGCGTGTCGATCTGCAGGATCACCAGCTGGCTGCCGTCCCTGGCGGCGCGGGCGATGCCGCGCACGACGTAATCGGCGCTGGCCGGCCCGATGGGGCCGTCGATGGTGAGCAGCGTGATGGGCGCGCGCGTAGCCGCCGCGGCGGGCGGGCCGTACCCCAGCATCAGCGCGGCAAGCAGCCACAGCAAGACGCTTTCGCACAAGGCACGGCGTGGTAGGGACAGGGCGGGCATATGTATTAGAAGCCCTGGCGCAGCCGTTGGTTCCGGCGGGCGGCGCGCTGGTATCATGCACGCATTATTCATATGGAACTTTGTATGCGCGCCCAGATCTGCCTGCCTTTGCTGCCCCTGTTACTTAGCGCGTGCGCCGTGGTGGGCGACCATGGCGCGCCGCCAACGGGCGCCACCGCCGTGCTGGCAGTGCTGGAAACGACCGACGTGCACTCGAACGTGCTCGGCTACGATTACTACAAGCTGGCGCCGGATCCCTCCTTCGGCCTGGACCGCACGGCAACGCTGATCGCCCGCGCGCGCAAGGAGTTTCCCAACAACGTGCTGCTCGACAACGGCGACACCATCCAGGGCACCGCGCTGGCCGACTACCAGGCGCTGGTAGCGCCGCTGCCGTGCAGCCAGACGCTCGCCATCTATAAGGTGATGAACAGCCTCGGTTTCGACGGCGGCGGCATCGGCAACCATGAGTTCAATTATGGACTGGTCTACCTCAGCCAGGTGACCGGCAGCCGTTTCGAGGTCGACGGCATCGATCCGGCCGCGCCCCGTTGCGCCGGGCCGGCGTTTCCGCAGGTGCTGGCCAATGTCTACAGTTCCAGGACGCATAAGCAGCTGTTCGCGCCGTACCGCATCATTTCCAAGCAGATCAGCGCGACGGACGCCAGCGGCAAGCCGGTCAGCGCCACGCTGAAGGTCGGCATCATCGGCTTCACACCGCCCACCATCGTGGCGTGGGACAAGCGCTGGCTCGACGGCAAGGTCTACACCGAGGGCGTGCGCGAGACGGCGATGAAGTACATCCCGCAGATGCGCGCGGAGGGCGCCGACCTGGTCATCGCCATTTCGCACGGCGGGCTGGACGACAGCCCCTATGCGCCGGACATGGAAAACGGCAACTTCCACTTGTCGCAAGTGCCGGGCATCGACGCCATGCTGCTCGGGCATTCGCACCAGGTGTTTCCGAATGCCGCCAGCAGCGTCGCCCAGTTCAAGCTGGCCGGCGTCGACAAGGCCGCCGGGCTGGTCAACGGGGTGCCGACCACCATGGCCAACCTGTGGGGCAAGCACCTGGGCGTGATCGGGCTGCACCTGCGCTACGACGGCGCGCACTGGGTAGTCGACAAGGGACGCACGACGGTCGAGGCGCGCGGCGCCCAACTGGCCGACAAGTCGTTCGTGGCGCCCGATCCGGCGGTGGCGGCGCTGGTCGCGGCCGAGCATGCGGCCACCATCGCCTACGTCAAGACGCCGGTCGGCGCCAGCGCGTTCCGCCTGTCGAGCTATTTTGCGGACGCCGGCGACGCGTCGGCGATCGCGGTGGTCAACCGCGCACAGGCCGATTACGTGGCCCGCTACGTGCAGGCGAACCTGCCGCAGTACGCGGCGCTGCCGGTGCTGTCGATGGCGTCGGCGTTCAAGAGCGGCTCGGCCGGCGTGACTGACTTTACCGACGTGCGCGCCGGCGACATCGCGCTCAATAACGCGGCCGACCTGTACCTGTACCCGAACACGCTGTACGCGGTGAAGGTCGACGGCGCGGGACTGAAGGCGTGGCTGGAGCATGGCGCCGGGCGCTTCAATACCATCGATCCGGCCGCCACAGGGGCGCAGGAGCTGGTCAACACGTCCTTCCCGAGCTATAACTTCGACACAATCACCTCCAACGACGTCAGTTATGAGATCGACGTGACCAGGCCGCTGGGGCAGCGCATCGGCAAGCTGGCGTATCGCGGCAAGCCGGTGGTATCAAGCCAGGAGTTCATCGTCGCGACCAATAACTACCGCGCCAGTGGCGGCGGCGGTTTCCCGGGGCTCGATGGCAGCAAGACCGTGCTGGCCTCGCCCGACACCAATCGCGAGGTGCTCATCGCTTACATCAAGGGCGCGAAGCAGCTGACCCTGGCCGAGCATGGCGCGCAGCGCAGCTGGCGGTTCGCCAGGGTGAAGACGGCGGGGCCGGTGGTGTTACGGTCGGCGCCGGGCGTGATCGGGCTGGCGGAGCAGGCCGGATTGACGAACGTGTCGCTGTTGCGGGCCGATGATGGCAAGGGGTATTCGGTGTATGCGTTGGATTTGTCGCGCTGACGGTATGCGGACAAAATTGGATCCTCGCGAAAGCGGGGATCCATGCTGAGTTCGCGGCACTAGCGAACGAGGCGCCCTCAGTTCAGCTTCGCCTTTTCCTGCTGCACCAGAATAAACGGATGCACCACCGACGTCCACAGCGACGCCGCTCCCTCCGTCCAGGCCTGCGCCTGCTCGTCGGTCACCTTGCCGATCTTGCCGTCGGCCATCCACCTGGCGATGTTGTCCTTGTCGTCGTGCGAGATGCGCACCGCGACGTCGATCAGGTCGAGGTCCGGGCTGACGAACACCACCGATCCCTGGGCAAAATGCTTCTCCAGCTCGGCCCACGGCAGGCGCGCCGTTTCGCTGTTGATCTTGAGGCGCAGGTCGGTATCGTTATCGGGATTGGTCTTCATGGCAGTTAAGTAGTAAGGTCAGATGGGTTCGACGACCGGAGTCGGCGAACCCGCCCATGTTAACCGATAGGCGCGGCCTTTGCGCACATTGCCCACCAGCGCCGGCCGGAAGCACGCCAGGTTGGTGCCGCCTTCGCGCCGCACGCTAGGAAAGATCACGCCCATCGAGCCGGCTTCCAGCAGGCGCGCCGCCAGCTGCTGCGACGCTACATAGCTGTCGGGCGCCAGCACTTTCGAGAATCCGCGCTGCCCGCGCAGGTCGTGAAAGGTGCTGGTGAAGTCGGCGAGCATGGTCTGGTAGGTGACGCTGTCGTCGAAGCGGTCGATCTCCATGTACTCGACGGTCTTGTGGAAGGTGATCTCGGCCAGCGCCGTCTCCGGCTCGAAGGCGCAGTACCAGGCGCCGCGCTCGCCGTCGTTGAAGCGGCTGCCCTCGGGACGCGGATAGGTATAGGCCGCATTGATGATGCGGAAATTGGGCACGCCGAACACCAGCTCGTCGACGCCGATGCCGGGCAGGCCGCCATATTCGCCGCGCAGCCGTTCGTTGGTGGCGTTATCGAGGTCGAACAGGTCGCGCAGCACGCCGTCGTCGTCGGCCAGCGGCGCCAGCACCGAGTCTTCCACCTCGGCGAAGCGCGACGGGATCAGGCGGCAGGTGTCGAACTGGCGCAGCGCGGTCAGCTTGGGTTCGGCCGGCAAGGTCACAGTCCCCCGCGCCGCGCGTCGAGCAGCTTGCGCACGGTCTGCATCGCCAGCAGGCCGCCGGCCAGCATCTGCGACAGCGGAGTGCGCCCGCCGAATACGGCGTTCTTGTTGGGCAGGCTGACCCACTCGTCGGCCAGCTTGTCGCCGTAGAGGATGTGCAGCGCCTTGTAGATGCCCAGCAGGTAGGAGATGCGGGTGATGCGGTCCACCTCCAGCACGCGCTCGGGATTCTTCTTCCATTCGTAGAAGGTGGACGACGACAGGCCGCCGAGCAGCTCGCGGGCATCCTCGTCGCGCAGCTGCCAGGCGGCGGCCAGCTTGAAAAACCCCTTCAGGGCAGACTTGGACAGCCGCTCGCGCTCGGCCCGGGCGTTCAGGTCGACCAGGACGGCAGGTTCGAAACGGCTCTTTGGGTAGGCGTAGGCGAGGTTCATGATGGCTCCGGTTATGGAGTCGTTATACTCCAATTTCGATCCGAATGCAAATGGAACTCGCTCATCGCATCGGCCGCGAAGCTGCGCGCGGCGCGCTCCAGGGCACTCCACTGGGCGATGACCTCGACGCGGTCGAACGGCTGGACGAGCTCGCCGGCGAGCGCGTCGGCGCGCAGCTCGCTGATGCCGGCGCCGAAAAGCGTCCACGCCGCGCGCAGCTCGGCCAGCGCGGCGATGGCGCCGTCGAGCGCCGGTTCGAGCCAGGCACCTTCTTCGCGCAGCGCGTCGAGTACGCCCAGCCGGGCCTGCAGGCGGCCGGCATGCGCCAGCGCCGCGGCGCGCTCCTTCTGCAGGGTGTGCAGCTCGGCCATTCGTTCATGCTTGCGATGGGCGCCGAACAGCCCGTGGCGGGCGATCTCGCGTTCCTTGCGGTTGACGCGTTCGTGCAGGACGGCGATCGATGCCGCGGTATGCTCCAGCAATTCACCCGTGGGCCGGCATGCGGCCGTCACCGCGCGGCGGGCCGCCAGCAGAGGGGCCCTGCAGCGTGTCAGCACCAGCACCAGGTATGCAATGCGGCGCCCGGCCTCGCCGGCGACGCCGGCAAGCAGGCGCAGCTGGTCCTCGAGCGGCCAGCCATCGCGCGCCGACGCCGGCATGCGCTGCAGGATCGCCACTACCAGCGCTGCCGACGCCTGCAGGCCTTCGATCCACCATACCAGCGCCGCATAAGTCGTCGCTGGCATCGCGTCCTCCGACATCGCGCGGGGCTCGGACCGCAGCAGCCGGCGCACTTGCGCCGGCGAGCCGAATCGCTGCAGGGCCAGTTCCACGTCGGCGTCGCCGTCGCCTGCGCGCTGTAATCGCTCGGCCAGAAAAAGCCATGCGCGCAGATGGGACCACGAGGCGCCGCCAAAGGCGAGCGTATCGCCGCCGCCGCGCCGGAGCGCTGCCTGCGGTATCGCGAGAGACTGTTCGGTCGCACCGACCATCCTGAACATGGTGTGCCTTTCATGGCACTCCAGTTTAGTTGCTTATAAGACATTCTGAAAACTATCACTACGCATAGCTTCACGCGGATGCGCCGCATGAAGTTCCAAAACCTGGGTCAGACCCAGTTTGTGGAACTTTGATGCAGCCGGATGCGAAAAAACGGGTCTGACCCCGGTTTTGGAAGATTTGGCTCAGGCAGCTTCGGCGTGTTCGACCATCAGCTGCACACGGGTGACGCCGTTGTATTCGTTGGCGTCGAGCCGGAAAGCGACGCGCGCGCGCTCGCCCAGCGAAGCAGTGTGGCCGAACCAGATGGCGTCGTAGCGCTGGCCGTTGCGCTCGAGCTGAAGCTTGAGGTGGCGCTCCTTCAGGATGCGCTGGCTGACGACGCGGAATTCGTCGCAGAACACCGGCGGCGCAAAACCCTGGCCCCACACCTGGCCGTCGCACAGTTCGATGAAGGCGGTGGTGTAGTAGGCGTCTTCCAGCGGACCGTCCGTCTCCACCACGCGTTCCAGCTGCGCCTCGCTCAGCCACGCCTTGCCGACCGCTTCGAACGCCTCGGAGAACGCGTCGAAAGCGTCGGCGCGGATGGTCAGGCCGGCTGCCATCGCGTGGCCGCCGAACTTGTCGATCAGGCTCGGCGCCCGCTTCGACACCAGGTCGAGCGCGTCGCGCAAATGGAAACCGGGGATCGAGCGTCCTGAACCCTTGATCCAGCCGTCTGCGCCCGGCGCGAAGGTGATCGTCGGCCGGAAAAACTTCTCCTTCAGGCGCGAGGCGACGATGCCGATCACGCCCTGGTGCCAGCCGGCGTCGAACACGCTGATGGTGCTGCTGTCGGCCGGCTGATAGGCATCCAGGTGCACCAGCGCGCCGTCCTGCATCTCGGCTTCGATCTCGCGCCGCTTCAGGTTGATCTCGTTGAGCTGCTGGGCGATCGCCCAGGCCCTGCCTTCATCGTCGGTCACCAGGCATTCGATCCCCAGCGACATGTCGTCGAGGCGCCCGGCCGCGTTCAGGCGCGGGCCGAGTGCGAAACCGAGGTCGAACGGCGAGGCGCTGCGCGCTTCGCGGCCCGCCACCCGAAACAGCGCCGCCACGCCCGGATGCATGCGCCCGGCCCGCATCCGCTTGATCCCTTGCGCGACCAGGATGCGGTTGTTGGGATCGAGCCGCACGACGTCGGCCACCGTGCCCAACGCCACCAGGTCGAGCAGGCTGTCGAGTTTCGGCTGCGTCTGCGCGTCGAAAATGCCGCGCCGGCGCATCTCGGCGCGCAGCGCCAGCAGCACGTAGAACACCACGCCCACGCCCGCCAGGTGCTTGCTCGGGAAGCCGCACTCGGGCTGGTTCGGGTTGACGATCACGCGCGCCGCCGGCAGCGTATCGGCCGGCAGGTGGTGGTCGGTGACCACCACCTCGATGCCGCGCCGGTTCGCTTCCAGCACGCCGTCGATGCTGGCGATGCCGTTATCGACCGTGATGATGATGTCGGGCGCCTTCTCGCGCGCCGTCAGTTCGACGATTTCCGGCGTCAGGCCGTAGCCGTATTCGAAGCGGTTCGGCACGATGTAGTCGACCGTCGCGCCCATCGCGCGCAGCCCGCGCAGGGCGGTGGCGCAGGCGGTGGCGCCGTCGCAGTCGTAGTCGGCGACGATCGTCATCTTCTTGCCGGCGGCGATGGCGTCGGCCAGAAACGCGGCTGCAGCGCCGATATGCAGCAGGCCCGATGGCGCCATCAGCGACCCGAGCTCGCTCGAGAGCTCGCGGGCGTCGGTCAGCCCGCGCGAGGCGAACAGGCGCGCGAGCACCGGATGAACGCCGCCCTGGCGCAGCATCTCGGAAGTACGGAACGAACAAGGGCGGGTGGAGATACGGGTCATGGCAGCAATCGGTCAAGGGTAGGACGGCGCCAGAATTTGCGCTGGGCCAGGCCGGAGGTGGTGAATTCGGCAAGCGCATTGCGGTGGCTGAGCACCAGCGTCGCCTTGCAGCCGCTGCCGGCGATGGCGCCCAGCAGCGGGGTGAAGATGTCTTGGTCGAGCCGCTGCATGTGCTGCAGCCAGCCGGCCCAGTCGGTCGCCAGCGCCGCTTCGACCAGGCTGCCTTCGCAGAACAGGAAGCTGCGGCCTTCGCCCAGCAACTGGGTGAACGAGGCGCCGTGCCGCTGCGCCATCGCCGCCAGCCACGGCGGCGCGCCGGCGCAGGCGAGCAGCGGCGACGCCGCGTCGCCCGCGGTGGCAGCGCCCCACGGCCAGAACGAATTGATGGCGGCGAAGCCGCGCGCCTCGCGCTCCGCATTGGCGGGGTGGCCGTGCCACAGCATCTGCACCTCGTTCTGCAGCTTGCGGTAGTCGATGGCGCATTCGCCTTGCGGCAGCCAGTCGGTCAGGTTCATGCCGGTGGCGGCGTCGGCGGTGGCGGTGTCGAGCGCGGCCCAGGCGTCGGCGCGCATGAACCAGGTCATGGCGTCGCCATAGAGCAGGGTATGGCCGCTGTCCTCGAAATACGGCCGCGCGCTGTCGAACAGCGCGCGCGAGTGCGATTCGACCAGGTCCAGGCGCCGGCTGTCGGCCATCATCAGGAAAGTGCGGGAGATCGCGATGTGGGCCGGGTTGACGATGAACCAGGTGCCCTCGGTCGGGTCGAGCCCGTAGCCGCGCATCGCCGCTGCCGCGAAGGGCAGCTTGGCGCCGTTGGACAAGCCGAGCGCGCGCGCGAGCCAAAGTTCGTGCGGCAGCGCGCGCGCGGCCGGGTCGGCGGCAACCGTATTGTATGAGGAGGTGCGCGACAACAGCGCCGCCAGGCCGGGCGTCTTCAGCGCGCGTACCAGGTCGGGGGCAAGTTCGGGTGGGGGCAGGGCGAACGGCAGGACGAGCGTAATTTCGGTCATGGTGCATATTGTAGGGCATCCGCGCCGGCCGGGGGAAAGGTCGACACGGCCGTTTCGGCGATGATTCAATAGTGTCAACCTCTGTTGCATACCTGCTTTGTATGGCACACTTCGTCCTCACCAGGATTTTCCGCCGGAGCTCATGAGCATCATCCACAAACTGCCGTACGAATGGCTGGTCGGCCTGCGCTACACGCGCGCCGGCCGGCGCAGTGGCCGCAACAGCTTCATCTCGTTCATCTCTCTCATCTCTGTCGCCGGCATCGCGCTCGGCGTGGCGGCGCTGATCGTCGTGCTGTCGGTGATGAACGGCTTTCGCAAGGACGTCACCGACCGCATGCTGTCGGTGCTCGCGCATATCGAGGTGATCGACCCGCGCGGCGGCATGCCGAACTGGCGCGAGGTGATGAAGGACTCGTTCAACAATCCGGCCGTCAAAGGCGCCGCGCCGTTCGTGCAGACCCAGGGCATGCTACTGCGCGAAGGCGGCATGCGCCCGGCGATGATCCGCGGAATCCTGCCTTCGGAAGAGCCGAACGTGTCCGACGTCGCCAAAACGGTGGTCCAGGGCAGCCTGGCGGCGCTGAAACCCGGCGAATTCAATATCGTTATGGGCTATGCGCTGGCGCGCTCGCTGGGCCTGCGCATCGGCGACAAGGTCACCATGGCGCTGGCCCAGGCCCAGGTCACGCCGGCCGGCATGGTGCCGCGCATCCGCTCCTTCACGCTGGTCGGCGTGTTCGAGGCGGGCCACTACGAATTCGACAACGGCATGGCCTTCGTGCACATGGAAGACGCGCAGAAGATGGAGCGCCTCGATGCGCCCTCCGGCATCCGCCTGCGCATCGCCGACATGCACCAGGCGATCGAAGTCGCGCAGCAGCTGCAGGCCAGTCTTCCCGGGCACCTTGAGGTGCGCGACTGGTCTAAACAGAACAAGACCTGGTTCGCCGCGGTGCAGACGGAGAAGAAGATGATGCTGATCGTGATGGCGCTCATTATCACCGTCGCGGCATTCAACCTGGTGTCGACGCTGGTGATGACCGTGACCGACAAGCAGGCCGACATCGCCATCCTGCGCACGCTGGGCTCGTCGCCGCAGTCGATCATGAAGATCTTCATCATCCAGGGCGCCGTGATCGGCATCCTCGGCACGCTGGCCGGGGTGGTGATGGGCACCGTGGTGGCGCTCAATATCGACGTCATCGTGCCGTTTTTCGAACACTTGTTCGGGACCCAGGTTTTGCCAAGCGATATATATCAAGTAAGCGCCTTGCCGTCGGACCTGCGCTGGCCGGACGTCTTGGGCATCGGCGGCATCGCCGTGCTGATGGCGTTCGTGGCGACCGTTTATCCAAGCTTCACCGCGTCGCGCGTGAAGCCTGCGGAGGCGCTGCGTTATGAATAAGCCGGTCCTGGAATGCCGCGGCCTCGGCAAAACGTACACGCAAGGCAGCTACCAGGTGCGGGTGCTCAGCAACATCGACTTCAGCGTCCGGCGCGCCGAGCACGTGGCCATCGTCGGTGCATCTGGCTCGGGCAAGTCGACGCTGCTGCACCTGCTCGGCGGGCTCGATACGCCCACCACCGGCACGGTAGCGCTGCAGGGCAGGGACTTCGCCACGCTGTCGGAAAGCGCGCGCGGCGACCTGCGCAACACCTCGCTCGGCTTCGTCTACCAGTTCCACCACCTGCTGCCGGAGTTTTCGGCGCTTGACAACGTCGCCATGCCGCTGCTGATCCGCCGCGAAAAGCGCGCCACCGCGCTCGAAAAGGCTGCCTCCATCCTCGATCGCGTGGGGCTGTCGAAGCGGGCGATCCACGTGCCGGGCGAACTGTCCGGTGGCGAGCGCCAGCGGGTGGCACTGGCGCGCGCGCTGGTCACCGAGCCGGCCTGCGTGCTGGCCGACGAGCCTACCGGCAACCTCGACCACGCGACGGCGCAGCAGATCTTCGCGCTCATGCTAGACCTGTCCGGCACCCTCGGCACCGCGTTCGTCATCGTCACCCACGACATCGAACTGGCACGCCGCTGCGACCGCGTGCTGCGCCTGACCGAAGACGGCTTGCGGCCGGCCGAAGCGGCATCGAACAACATCCTTTCCGGCGCAACTCCATGAGCTTCATCGACAAACTGCCTTACGAATGGGCCGTCGGCATCCGCTACACGCGCGCCGGCAAGCGCAGCGCCCGCAACAGCTTCATCTCCTTTATCTCGCTGATCTCGGTGTCGGGCATCGCGCTTGGCGTGGCCGCGCTGATCGTCGTGCTGTCGGTGATGAACGGTTTCCAGAAGGAAGTCACCGACCGCATGCTGTCGGTGGTGGCGCACATCGAAGTCTATAATTCCCGCGGCAGCATGCCGGACTGGCAGGCGACGATGGCCGAGGCGCTAAAGAACCCCGCCGTCAAGGGGGCCGCGCCGTTTGCCGAAACCCAGGGCATGCTGATGTCGGACGGCGTCATGAAGCCGGCCCTGCTGCGCGGCGTGCTGCCGGCCGAAGAGGCGAAGGTGTCGGACGTGCCGAAGAAGATCGTCCAGGGCAGCTTCGACGCCTTGCGCGCCGGCGAATTCAACATCGTGCTCGGCATCGAGCTGGCGCGTTCGCTCAGCCTGAAGGTAGGCGACAAGGTCACGCTGGCGGTGGCGCCGGGCGGCGGCGCGACGGCCGGCATGTCGCCGCGCATGCTGCATTTCTCGGTCGCCGGCATCTTCGAGGCCGGCCACTTCGAATACGATTCGGGCCTCGCGTTCGTGCACATGGCCGACGCCGAGGCGATCGCTGGCGCCGACGCGCCGGGCGGCGTGCGCCTTCGCATCAATGACCTGCACGACGCCCCGCGGGTGGCCCAGGAGCTCGCCCACACGATGTCGCGCGACCTGGTCTTCCTCGACTGGGGCAAACACAATCCGACCTGGTTCGCCGCCGTGCAGAGCCAGAAGAAGATGATGTTCATCATCCTGGTGCTGATCATCGCGGTGGCCGCCTTCAACCTGGTGGCGACGCTGGCGATGACGGTGACGGACAAGCAGGCCGACATCGCCATCTTGCGCACGCTGGGCTCCTCGCCGCGTTCGATCATGAAGATCTTCATGATCCAGGGGGCGCTGATCGGCATCATCGGCACTGCCGTCGGCGTCGCCGCCGGGGTGCTGCTGGCGCTCAACATCGACGTCATCATCCCGTTCATCGAACGGGCGCTGGGCATACAGTTCCT
>JBBRXM010000016.1:0-76808 GCA_038248405.1 Burkholderiales bacterium | reverse complement strand
GTGTCTGGTCTGACATTGGGACACGGCCCGGGGCTTAGTTCGTTCGCGGGGGTGAGTTCGTTTTCTATTGTCTGACCTTACACCATTATTTACGGCTGAGCTCGTGTTCGAATGTCAGACCTGACACCAGTATTTATCAGAGGTAACGCATGGATCGTCTCATCTACACCGCCGCCAGCGGCGCCAAGCACATCCTGGAGCAGCAGGCGACGACGGCGCACAACCTGGCCAACGTCACCACCACCGGCTTCCGCGCCCAGGTCGATTCGTTCCGCGCGGTGCCGGTGGTGAGCGAAGGCTTGCCGACCCGCGCCTTCGTCGTCGATTCGACCGTCGGCGCCAACTTCGCCTCCGGCCCGATCCAGATGACCGGGCGCGACCTCGACGTGGCAGTGCGCGGCAAGGGCTGGCTGGCGGTGCAGATGCCCGACGGCACCGAAGCCTACACCCGCAACGGCGCCCTGCAGATGAACGAGAACGGCATGCTGCAAAGCGCCGGCGGCCTGGCCATCGCCGGCGACGGCGGCCCCATCACGGTGCCGCCGGAAGTGACCGTCACCATCGGCGGCGACGGCACCATCTCGACCATCGCGACGGGCACCAAGCCGGGCGCGGCCACCGTGCTCGGACGGCTGAAGCTGGTCAACCCGCCGGAAGCCGATCTTGTGCGCGGCGACGACGGCCTGTTCCGCCTGAAGAACGGCGCCGCGGCGCCGGCCGACCCGATGGTGCAGGTGGCCGGCGGCTCGCTCGAGGGCAGCAACGTCAGCCCGGTCGATTCGATGGTCAACATGATCGCGCTGGCGCGCTCGTTCGACACCCAAATGACCTTGCTGAAGAACGCCGAGAATAACGCGACGAAAGCAACCCAGATCCTCGCTTTGAGTTGAGTTTCTCCAAGGCATAATTAACGTGTGCATGGCGGTGTTCGTCTGTCACGTTACTGGAGAAGCAAATGATCCGTTCCCTTTTCATCGCCAAGACTGGTCTGGAAGCACAGCAGACCAACCTGGACGTCATCACCAATAACCTGGCCAACGTCAGCACCAACGGTTTCAAGCGCTCGCGCGCCGTGTTCGAAGACCTGCTGTACCAGAACGTGCGCCAGCCCGGCGCGCAGTCGTCGCAGCAGACCAACCTGCCGTCCGGCCTGCAGATCGGCACCGGCGTGCGCACCGTCGCCACCGAGCGCATCTTCACCCAGGGCAATCCCCAGAGCACCGGCAATTCGCGCGACGTCATGATCAACGGCAGCGGCTTCTTTTCCGTGCTGCTGCCCGACGGCACCGCCGCCTATACCCGCGACGGCTCGTTCCAGACCGACGCCAACGGCCAGCTGGTGACCGCGTCGGGCTACGTGGTGCAGCCGGCCATCACCATCCCGCCCAATGCACAGTCGATCACGGTCGGGCGCGACGGCACCGTGTCGGTGACGCTGCCCGGCACCAGCGCGCCGTCGCAGGTGGGCTCGCTGCAGCTGTCGACCTTCGTCAATGCCGCCGGGCTCGAGTCGAAGGGCGAGAACCTGTACGTCGAGACGGGCGCCTCGGGCACCGCCAACACCAATACGCCGGGCACCAACGGCGCCGGCATGCTGATGCAGGGCTACGTCGAGACGTCCAACGTCAACGTGGTCGAGGAAATGGTCAACATGATCCAGACCCAGCGCGCCTACGAGATCAACAGCAAGGCGATCACCACCTCCGACCAGATGCTGCAAAAGCTGTCCCAGTTATGAAGAGCGTCCTCATCCTTGCCCTGCTGGCGCTGGCCGGCTGCTCGGCAACCCCGAGCTCGATCGTGCAGCGCCCGACCAGCGCGCGCGCGCCGCTGGCCGAGCCGCTGGTGGCCACCAACGGCGCCATCTACCAGGCGGCGGCCTACAAGCCGCTGTTCGAAGACCGCCGCGCGCGCCACATCGGCGACATGCTGACCATCGCCATCACCGAGCGCACCAACGCCATGAAGGCCGGCGCCAGCTCCGGCAACAAGTCCGGCTCGGTCAGCTTCAGCACGCCCGGCATCGCGCAAGCCCGGCTCGGCGCCACCGTCGCGGCCAATGCGGCCAACAAGTTTGCCGACGGCGACAACCAGAGCGCCAGCAACACCTTCACCGGCACCATCGGCGTGACGGTCACCGAAGTTCTGCCCAACGGCAACCTGATCGTCGCCGGCGAGAAGCAGATCGCGCTCAACAAGGGCGTCGAGTTCATCCGCTTTTCCGGCATGATCAATCCCGACACCATCCAGGGCGGCAACACGGTGGCGTCGACCCAGGTGGCCGACGCCCGCGTCGAGTACCGCACCAACAGCCAGATCGACCGCGCTGAAATGACGGCGATGGTGTCGCGTTTCTTCCAGTCGCTGCTGCCATTCTGATCGGAATCCTGATGCGCTCCCTTGCCACCTTCCTCTGCGCGGCCTTGCTGCTGGCCCCCGCGGCGCACGCCGAACGCCTCAAAGACCTCGCCAGCATCGCCGGCGTGCGCCAGAACCAGCTGTCCGGCTACGGCATCGTCGTCGGCCTCGACGGTACCGGCGACCAGACCACCCAGACCCCGTTTACGGTGCAGTCGATCGTGTCGATGCTGCAGCAAAAAGGCGTGAACCTGCCGGCCGGCACCACCTTGCAGCTCAAGAACGTGGCCGCGGTGATGGTGACGGCCTCGCTGCCGGCCTTCGCCCAGCCGGGCCAGACCATCGACATCACGGTGTCGTCGATCGGCAACGCCAAGAGCCTGCGCGGCGGCACGCTGGTGATGACGCCGCTGCACGGCGCCGACCAGCAGGTCTACGCGATGGCGCAGGGCAACGTGCTGGTGGGCGGCGTCGGCGCCGCCGCCGCCGGCGCCTCGGTGCAGGTCAACCACCTGAGCGTGGGCAAGATTTCCGCCGGCGCCACAGTGGAGCGCGCCGTCGCCAACAGCCTCGGCGCCGACAACCAGGTGCGCCTCGAACTGAACACCACCGATTTCCTCACCGCCAGCCGGGTGGTCGAAGCGATCAACAACCATTTCGGCCCCGACATCGCCACCGCGCTCGACGGCCGCGTGATCCGCGTGCGCTCGCCGTCCTCGTCCGACCAGCGCGTCGCCTTCCTCGGCATCCTCGAAGGCCTCGAAGTGAGCCCGGCGGCCTCGAGCGCGAAGGTGATCATGAACGCGCGTACCGGTTCGGTGGTGATGAACCAGGCGGTGACGCTGGAAACCTGCGCCATTTCGCACGGCAACCTGTCGGTGACGATCAGCCCGGAGGCGCAGGTGAGCCAGCCTGGGCCGCTGTCGAAAGGGCGCACGGTGGTCACCCAAAGCGCCCAGGTCGAAGTGAAGAAGGATCCGGGCAAGGTCGTCATGGTCAAGGGCGGCGCCTCGCTGGCCGAAGTGGTCAAGGCGATGAACGCGATCGGCGCCTCGCCGCAGGACCTGCTGTCGATCCTGCAAGCGCTCAAGGCGGCCGGTTCGCTGCGCGCAGAACTCGAGATCATCTAGCCATGATTTCCCCCGCCAACGACCTGTCCTCCAAGCTCGCCCTCGACACCAAGGGCCTGGGCGAACTGAAGCAGTCGGCCAAGGCCGGCTCGCCGGAAGCGCTGAAGACGGCCGCCACCCAGTTCGAGGCGATGTTCATCAACATGATGATGAAGAGCATGCGCGACGCCACGCCGCAGGACGGCATGCTCGACAACCAGCAGACCAAGATGTTTACCGGGATGCTGGATCAGCAGATGAGCCAGAACCTGGCCAAGCGCGGCGTCGGCCTGGCCGACGTGCTGATCCGCCAGTTGACGGCGCAGACCGCCAACGCGCAGGCGCTGGCGATCGGCGGCGACCAGAACATGCCGACCTCGACCGCGATGCCGGCGCCGCAGGCGGCCGACCGGCTGCTCAAGACGCCGGGCGCCTTGCTGGTGCCGTCGGCCGCGCCCGCCGTGGGCCCGCTGTCGTCGAAGAGCCAGGCGCCGCACGTGCGCTCGTTCCAGGACAAGCTCGGCGCGCACGCCGAAGAGGCCAGCCGCGCCACCGGCATCCCGGCCAAGTTCATGCTCGGCCAGGCGGCGCTGGAGTCGGGCTGGGGCAAGCGCGAAATCAAGAATGCCGACGGCAGCGCCAGCCACAACCTGTTCGGCATCAAGGCCGGCCCTGGCTGGAAAGGCAAGGTTGCCACCGCGGTCACGACCGAATACGTCAACGGCGTGCCGCAGACCCGGGTCGAAAAATTCCGCGCCTACGATTCGTATGCGGACGGCTTCAAGGATTACGCCAAGCTGATCAGCAATAACCCGCGCTACGAAAAAGTGATGGCCAGCGCCGGCGACGCCACCAGCTTCGCGCGCGGCCTGCAGCAGGCCGGCTACGCCACCGATCCCCAGTATGCGGCCAAGCTCAGCCGCATCATCACGCATTCGCTGGTGGGGTAGGCGACCCCCTTGTTTTTCCGACAAGTCAAGTTTTCCGCGAATCTGCCGTAGAGTACGTACCGTCTAAAAAAGAATCGAACCTATCATGGCTGGAAATCTCCTCAATATCGGCAAGTCCGGGCTGTTCGCGGCGCAGGCAGGCCTGTCGACGACCGGCCATAACATCGCCAACGCCAACGTTGCCGGCTACAGCCGCCAACTGGTGGTGCAGTCGAGCGGCAGCGCGCAGAACATGGGCTACGGCTTCATCGGCAGCGGCACCCAGATCAGCGAGATCAAGCGCTACTCGGACGAATTCCTCAACACCCAGGTGCGCAACGCGCAGGCCCAGTCGAGCTCGCTCGCGGCCTACGGCGCCCAGATCACCCAGATCGACAACATGCTGGCCGACACCACCTCCGGGCTGTCGCCGTCGCTGCAGGATTTCTTCAAGTCGGTGCAGGACCTGTCGGCCAACGCGGCGTCGACGCCGTCGCGCCAGAACCTGCTGTCCTCGGCCGAGTCGCTGGCGGCGCGCTTCCAGGGGCTCGACAGCCGGCTGGAAGACATCCGCACCGGCGTCAACAGCCAGATCACGTCCAACGTCACGCTGATCAATTCCTACGCGCAGCAGATCGCCAAGCTCAACGTGCAGATCTCGGACGTGTCCACCAGTACCGGCGACGCCCCCAACGACCTGCTCGACCAGCGCGACCAGCTCGTCATCGACCTCAACAAGCAGGTCAAGGCGACCATGGTCCCCGGCAGCAACAACAGCGTGACCGTGTCGATCGGCAACGGCCAGCCGCTGGTGGTGGGCGGCAGGGCATTCCAGCTGGCGGCCACCACCGCGCTGGACGATCCGGGCCGGGTCGAAGTGGGCTACGTCACCGGCACCAAGATCACGCAGCTGGCCGAAACGGCATTCAGCGGCGGCGGCGAACTGGGCGGCCTGATGGAGTTTCGCGCCAACACGCTCGACCAGGCGCAAAATTCGCTCGGCCGCATCGCCATCAGCCTGGGCTCCAGTTTCAATGCGCAAAACCGGCTGGGGCAAACCAGCAGCGGCGCCATGGGCGGCGACCTGTTCAACGTCGGCACGATTGCGCCCGGCTTCAACCTCAATCCGGCCCCGCCCGATGCCACGCTGCCGACCAAGCTGACCACCACCATCAGCAACGCCGCCCAACTCACCACCAGCGACTACACGGTGGCCTACAACACCACCACCAGCATGTTCGACGTCACCCGGCTGTCGGACAAGAACGTGCTGTCGATGTCGAACATCCTGCCCGCCGGTACGCAGTCGCTGACTCGCGACGGCCTCACCTTTACCGTCACCGGCAACCACCAGGCGGGCGATGCCTTCGTCGTGCGCCCGACCGTCAACGGCGCGGCCGACTTCAGCGTCAGGGCGAAGGCGGTCGGCGACATCGCCGCGGCCGGCCCGGTCGTCACCGCCGCCGACCTCAAGAACAAGGGCAGCGGCAAAGTCACCCAGGGCACCATCGACAGCAGCTTCGTGCAGGGCAGCTTCGTGCCGGCCAAGTTCACCTACAAGGGCGCCACCAACGAACTGACCGGCTTGTCGGGCCAGCCGGTAGTGGTGACCCCGGCCGGCGGCTCGCCGACCACTTACCCGGCCGGCTCGGCGGCGATTCCTTTCGTGGCCGGCGCCAGCTACGCCTTTGGCGGCGTCACCATGACGTTTTCCGGCCAGCCGGTCGACGGCGACAAGTTCACCGTCGACCTCAACAGCGCCGGCGTGGCCGACAACCGCAACCTGCTGCTGATGGGCGAGCTGCAGGCCAAGCCGACACTGGACGGTAAAACCGCCACCTATCAGGCCGCGTTCGCGCAGCTGGTGGGGCTCGTCGGCAACAAGACGCGCGAGGTGCAGGTCAACGGCCTGGCCAGCGACGCCATGCTGACCCAGGCGACCAATGTGCAGCAGAGCGTGGCGGGCGTGAACCTCGACGAGGAAGCGGCCAATTTGTTGAAGTACCAGCAGGCTTATCAGGCAGCAGGCAAGGTGATGCAGATCGCCAGCAGCATGTTCGATACCCTGTTGTCGCTCGGAAGGTAAGCCGCCATGACCATGCGCATCAGCACCAATTTCATCTACTCCAGCTCGGGCGCCCAGATCGGTACCTTGCAGAGCCAGCTCGCGCGTACCCAGCAGCAGCTGTCGACCAACCGCCGCATGCTCAGCGCCGCGGACGACCCGATCGCGTCGGCGCGCGCGCTGGAAGTGACGCAGGCGCAGTCGATCAACGCCCAGTTCGCCACCAACCGGCAAAACGCCCGTTCCGCGCTGTCACAGGAAGAAGTGGCGCTCACCGGCGTGCAGAAGGTGATCCAGGACGTGCAGGTGATCGCGGTGGCGGCCGCCAACGGCACCAATTCGGCCAGCGACCGCGCCACCTACGCCAACGAACTGCAAGGCCGGCTCGACGACCTGCTGTCGCTGGCCAACAGTTCCGACGGCAACGGCGGCTACGTGTTTTCCGGCTACCAGTCGGGCACGGTCCCGTTCGTGCGCAACGGCCTCGGCAAGATCGATTACCTGGGCGACCAGGGCCAGACCAAGCTGCAGATCGCGTCCGCGCGCACGGTTGCCATCAGCGATCCGGGCAGTGCCGTGTTCACCAACCTTGCCACCGGCAACGGCAACTTCGTCACCGCACCGGCTCCGCTCAACGGCGGCACCGGGGTGATCTCGGCCGGCACGGTGGCCGACGATCGCAATCTGACCGGCCACACCTACAGCATCGATTTCACGGTCGTCGCCGGCACCCCGGACGTCACCACCTATGTGGTCACCGACAAGACCACCAACACCGCCGCGCCGGCGGCGTCGTACAAGAGCGGCGAGGCCATCACCGTCGGCGGCATGAAGTTCGACATCCAGGGCGCCCCCGCCACCGGCGACAAGTTCAGCGTGGCGCCGAGCGAGCGGCAGTCGCTGTTCGAGACCATGAGCCAGATGATCGCCACGCTGCGCGCCCCGATCGGCACCGACAGCGAGCGCCAGGCCTCCACCGCCGGCCTGTCGGCAGCCAACGGCAACCTCACCATCGCGCTCGACAACGTGCTCACGGTGCGCTCGTCGGTCGGCAGCCGCATGAAGGAATTCGACACCCTCGATGCGGCCGGCGAGGATGCCGACATCCAGTACGCCGCCACCTTGTCGAACCTGCAGGACCTCGACATCATCAAGGCCATCTCCACCTTCACGCAGCAGCAGGCCTCGCTGGAAGCGGCGCAGAAGACCTTCAAGTCGGTGTCGAGCCTGTCGCTGTTCAACTACATCGGCTGATTCCCGCCGGCGCCGCCCTGGCGCCGCTATCTCCCGTTCGCGCCAGCCGCACCCTCCGGCCCTGCAACCGTCATCCCGGCATTAACGTGCCGGCAGCGCCGGCGTGCGCGCTGCGCCGGCGCGCGGCAGGCTGCGCACTGCCTCGATGCCCTGGTTGAACAGGTTCTGGATCGGCGTGCTCAGGTACGGCAGGGCCAGGCTGATGACCAGCAGGCCGACGCCCAGCGTGACGGGAAAGCCGACGCCGAAGATGTTCAGCTGCGGCGCCGCGCGCGTCAGGATCCCCAGCGCAATCTGCGTGATCAGCAAGGCGGCGACGATCGGCAGCGACAGCTGCAGCCCGGCGCTGAAGATGCGCGCGCCCCAGCGCGCCAGTTCCAGCGGCGCGCCGGTCGACAGCGGCGTGGCCGACACCGGCATCGTGATGAAGCTTTCCGCCAGCGCCTGCAGCAGCACCAGGTGGGCATTGGCGGCGAGAAAGCCCATGGTGGCGATCAGCGCCAGGAACTGGCTCACCGCCGACGAGCGCCCCGACGACATCGGATCGAAAAAGGTGGCAAACCCGAGGCCCATGGTCAGGCTCGATACTTCGCCGGCCATCTCGATGGCGGCGAACACGACGCGCATCGCAAAACCCATCGCCAGCCCGATCAGCATCTCCTGCAGCAAGATCAGGAAGCCGGCCATCGACAGCGGATCGGCCGCCGGCAGCGCCGGAATGGCCGGCGCGATGATCGCCGCCAGCAGCACGCCGAGCGTGACCTTCATCGACACCGGCACGCTGGAGTTGCCGAACAGCGGCGCGGCGGTGATCAGCCCGAGGATGCGCGAAAGCGGCCACAACAGGGCCGCGATCCAGGTGTTCATTTCCGCGCTGGTCAGCGTGAGCATGGGAGGAGGGCGCGCGCGCCTAGCCGATCAGGCCGGGGATGCTGGTAAACACCTGGCGCATGTAGTCGAGCATCACTGCCAGCATCCACGGGCCTGCCACCACCAGCGCGACGAAAATGCCGATCAGCTTGGGGATGAACGACAGGGTCGCTTCGTTGATCTGGGTGGCGGCCTGGAAGATGGAGACGATCAGGCCGATGATCAGCGCCACCAGCAGCATCGGCGCGGCCACCATCAGCGTCACTTCCATCGCGTTGCGGCCCATCGTCATGACGGTTTCGGGAGTCATCGCCGCTTCCCTAGTAAAAGCTCTGCGAGAGCGAACCGAGCAGCAACTGCCAGCCGTCGACCAGCACGAACAGCATCAGCTTGAACGGCAGCGAAATGACCGCCGGCGACATCATCATCATGCCCATCGACATGAGCACCGACGCCACCACCATGTCGATGATCAGGAACGGTATGAAAATGGCAAAACCGATCTGGAACGCCGTCTTCAGTTCGCTCGTGACGAAGGCCGGGATCAATATCCGCAGCGGGATGTCTTCCGGCCCCTGCAGCGCCGGCGAGCGCGAAATCTTGACGAACAGCGCCAGGTCGGACTGGCGCGTCTGGCGGGTCATGAACGCTTTCAGCGGCGCCACGCCCTTTTCCATCGCCTCGCCCATCTGCATCTTGTTTTCCTGCAGCGGCAGGTAGGCCTCGGTGTAGATCTTGTCGAAGGTCGGGCCCATCACGAACAGCGTCAGGAACAGCGCCAGCCCGACCATCACCTGGTTGGGCGGGGCCGACTGGGTGCCGAGCGCCTGGCGCAGCAGCGACAGCACGATGATGATGCGGGTAAAACTGGTCATCATCAGCAGCGCCGCCGGCAGGAACGACAGCGCCGTCATCAGCAGCAGCGTCTGTACCGGCAGCGAGTAGGCGGTGCCGCCGCCGGCGGCCGGCGCGCTGGTGAAGGCGGGAATGCCGGGAGCGGCCAGCGCCAGTGCCGGCAGCAGCAGCGCCGCGGCCAGCAGGAATTTCTTATTTCGCATTACGTTTGTCGATCGTCTGTTTGAGCCACTCGGCGAAGCTGGACGCCGGCATCTGGTGCGGATGCAGGCTGGCGCCGGCGTCCGGCGCGCTTTCCTTGCGCGGCATGGTCGCCAGCGCATTGACGCGGCCGGGCGAAGCGCCCACCACGATCCACTGGTCGCCCACTTCCACCACCATGATGCGCTCGCGCCCGCCAAGGCTGAGCGCGCCCACCAGGCGCACGTGGGCGGTGCCGCCGACGGCCTTGGGGCCGTAGCGCTTCATGAACCAGGCCAGCAGCGCGAGCAGGCCGAGCACCGCGCACAGCGCCAGGATGGTCTGCACCAGGCTGCCGGCGGCCGGGCCGGTGACGCCGGGCTGGCGCACGGCGGAAGGGATCGGCGCCGGCGCGCTCGCCACGGGGGCGGTTGCGTCGGCAGTGGCGGGAGCTGAAGCGGTGACGGCGGCGGCCGGTGGCGCCTGGCGGGCCTCGGCGGCGCCGGTCGCAAGGCTGGCTGCGAAGGCGCAGGCGAGCAGGAAACGACACATCATTTATTCAATTTTCTGATCCGCTCGGACGGCGTGATGATGTCGGTCAAGCGGATACCGAACTTGTCGTTGACCACCACCACCTCGCCCTGGGCGATCAGGCAGCCGTTGACCAGCACGTCCATCGGCTCGCCGGCCAGGCCGTCGAGCTCGACGACCGAGCCCTGCGCCAGCTGCAGCAGGTTCTTGATGGCGATCTTGGTGCGGCCCAGTTCGACCGTCAGCTGCACCGGGATATCGAGGATGAAGTCGATGTCGTTCGGCGTTTCGTTCTTGGTGCCCTTGTTGGAGAAATCCTTGAACACGGCGGCGCTGGCGGCCTGGCTCTGCAGCGCATCCGCTTCCGCCTTGGCCTGCTCGGCAATGGCGGCGCCCCAGTCGTCGTCCATGCTCTGGTCGTCTTGATTATCGGACATCGTGTTCTCCTGTGTATTCGGCTTGACTTGGGCGGCCTGGATTGCGCGGCTTTATTTGGTGGAATCGGAATTGGCGAGCAGCTTCTCGACCTTCAGCGCGTACTGCCCGTTGAGCACGCCGTAGGTGCAGTCCATCACCGGCACGCCGTCGACCGTGGCCTGGATCTGCTCGGGCACGTTGAGCGGAATGATGTCGCCCACTTTCATGTTGAGGATCTCGTCGAAGGAGGCGCGGCCGGTGCCCAGCGTGGCGATCAGCTCGACTTCGGCGATCTGGATCTGCTGCGTCATCAGGCGGATCCAGCGCTTGTCCACTTCCAGCGCCTCGCCCTGCAGGCTGGAGGTGAGGGCGTCGCGGATCGGCTCGATCATCGAGTACGGCATGCAGAAGTGGATCTGGCCCGACACCGAGCCCAGCTCCACCGTGAAGGTCGACGACACCACCACCTCGTTGGGGGTGGCGATGTTGGCGAACTGGGTGTTCATCTCGGAGCGGATGTATTCGAACTCGACCGGGAAGACCGGCTCCCACGACTTGGTGTAGGCCTCGAACACGATGTCGAGGATGCGCAGGATGATGCGCTGCTCGGTCTGGGTAAAGTCGCGGCCCTCGACGCGGGTGTGGAAGCGGCCGTCGCCGCCGAACAGGTTATCCACCAGCAGGAACACCAGGCCCGGATCGAACACCATCAGCGCGGTGCCGCGCAGCGGCTTCATGTGCACCAGGTTCAGGTTGGTCGGCACCACCAGGTTGCGGATGAATTCGCTGTACTTGGACACCCGCACCGAGCCGACCGACACCTCGGCGCTGCGGCGCAGGAAGTTGAACAGGCCCACCCGCAACAGGCGCGCGAAGCGCTCGTTGATGATCTCGAGCGTCGGCATGCGGCCGCGCACGATGCGTTCCTGGGTGGCCAGGTTGTAAGTGCGAACGCCAGTCGTCTCTTCCGGCGCGGCGGTGTCGTCCTGGTCGCCGTTGACGCCCTTGAGGAGGGCATCGACTTCTTCCTGGGAGAGAAAATTATCGGCCATGGCGCGTTACTGGATGATGAAAGCGGTAAACAGCACGTCGCTGACCTGTTGCGCCTCGCCCTTGTCGACGAACGGCTGCCTGACGGCGGCGATGATTTCCTTGGCCAGCAGCTGCTTGCCTTCGACGGTCGAGATTTCCGACGCCTTTTTTGCCGACAGCAGCAGCAGCACGCGGCTGCGCACCTTGGCCATGTTTTCCTTGATGGCGGCGCCTTCCTTCTCATTGCCCACTTGCAGCGTGAACGCAATCTGCAGGAACTGCTCGCCCGTTTCCGGCTGCAGGTTGACGGTAAACGATTCGATCGGCACGTACACCGGCGGCTCCGCCTTGGTGGACTTGTGGGCGGCGCCGGCCGCTTTCGGCTGCATGAAATACCACGCGGCGCCGCCGCCGATGGCGACCACCACGACCGCCGCGATAATCATGACAAGCAGCTTCTTTTTCGAGCCGCTGGGCGCGGCCGCGGTATCTGCTTTTGAATCAGCCTTCATTTTTGCATTCGCTTTCAAGGTACACCATGTGCTGTGAGTGGCTTATCGCCGTCATTATGTCATTATCGGGATTAACTGAGCGGTGAGATGCGTTGAAAAGAGGGAATAACAGCATCCAACTCGTCGCTTGCGGGGGACAGGATGTCGAGAAGATAATGCCGCCGTTATTAACCCGGCATGGCAGTTGCAGAAATCACAAAACGCGCATATTAAAAAGTCATTTGGCGTCGTCCTCGCGCACGCGGGGACCCCATTTCGCCTAAATACTGTTAGCGCCCGGCCAGGCACCAACATGGGGTCCCCCCGTTCGCGAGGACGACCGCGGCAGATTATGCGAAGGTGTCGACCAGCCCGGTGCCGGTGCCCGACGAGGCCACGCGCGGCACCTCGATGACGCCGCCGTGATCGGCGCCGCCGGCACCGAAGCGATTGCCGCCGCCCTGGTTGCGCGATTGTTCCGACTGCGCCTGGCGCTGCTCGGGCGAGCCGGCGTTGACCGACGCATTGCCGAGGGCGATGCCATTTTCGCCCATCATCTCGCGCAGTTTCGGCATTGCGTTCTCGAGCGCCTGCCGCACTTCCGGCTGCGCCGCGCTGAACGTGACGCTCGCCTGGTCGTTGGTCACGCTCAGCACCACCTGCATCGGGCCCATGTCGGGCGGGTTCAGCGTCAGCGTCGCGCTTTGCTCCTTGCCGGCCACCATCCAGACGATCTTCTGCCCGACCTGGTTGTCCCAGCCGGGCGTGCCGACCCGCGCGGCGATGCGGTCGGTCGGTGCGCCGACCGCCTGCGTCATCGCCAGCGACGCCTGCCGCACCGGCGCCATCAGCGGCGCCGATACCGCCGGCTCCCTGGCGACGGCGATATCGGGCACGGCGTCGCGCGCACGCAGCGGCGCCGGCTCGGCGCTGACCGCGGCCTTCACCGCTGCCGCGAAGTCGGTACCGGCGCCGGCCTTGCGCGCGTCGGCGCCCTGGCCGTCGTCCGCCTGCGCCAGGCTGGCAGCTTCCGGCTTCACGCGCGGCAGCGCCAGGTCGGTGTCTTGCGGCGCGCTGTCGAGGCCCTTCAGCGCAAAACGGCCGGCGCCTTCCGGCATCTGCAGCGCGCCCATGAGCGGGGCGAGCGCGTCGGCCGCCGGCGGCGCCGCTTCGGCATCGGGCTGGAGCGATCCGGCGATGGCGCTGTCGGGCCGGCCGCCTTTCAATGCGCTGGCCGCGGCCGCCTGCGCGGCGGCGCTGGCAGGATCGGCCGGCGGCGTGGCAGGCTGATTGAAGCTTGCCACCAGCGCCAGCATGTCGGCCACCGGACCGGCGGCCGCGGCGTTGGCGGCATCGGCCGCATCGTCCCGTTCCTCATCCGCGTCGCTCTTGGCCGGCGCCTTCGCGCCCTGCTGCTGGTGCGGCGCGCCGGCCGGTTTTGCCGGCGAGGGGGAAGGAGTGGGGGCGGCAGCAGGCTGGCGCTGCTCCATCTCGCGCGACAGCGTCTGGCTGAACTGCGCGCCGTCGCCCTGCTGGGCGGCGTTGGCGCGCTGCGGCGCCGGCGCGGCGCCGGTGACCTGGATCGGAAGGGCTTGAGTCTGCATTTTCATCGTGGTGTCTTTTCAGGTCAACGCTTGTAATAAGCCTGGCGTGCGGCGTGTTCGTCCATCTGTTTCTGGTCGCGCTTGTTCTCGATGCGCAGCGCCTCGCTGGCCGCCCGTTCGTTCAGGGTGCGGTAGGAGAGGCGCTTGCGCTCGGCGGCCTGCCACGCCGTTTTCTCCATCGCGCTCTTGTAGTGCGCGTGCTTGACGACTTCGCGCTGGCCATTGATCGCGTTGTCCAGTTTGTCCAGGAAGGCGACGAAATTGCGGTACGCCATCGGCGTGATGCCGGCCACCTGCGCCGCATCGAGCCGCATCGCGTAGTCGTCGCGGTAACCGAGCAGCATGGTCAGCTTCGCCTCGGTTTCCTCGGCCGCGGCCAGAGCCGCCCCCAGCCGCTTGCCGGCGTCGTCGCAGTCGCGCTGGGCCAGTTCGATCAGGGTATCTAGTGCGGAACGGGTGGCCATTGAGTCAAATTATAGGGTGCGGGGCGCGCGCACCATCACTCGAACAGAGCCGTAAGTTGACCCAAGCTCTGCAGCATGTCGACCTTGTCCGGGATTTCCTGGCAGAGGAAGGCCTCCATCTTGTCGTGCAGCGCGATGGCCTGGTCGAGCACCGGGTCGCTGCCGGGGGCGTACGCGCCCACGCTGATCAGGTCGCGCGAGCGCTGGTAGCGCGAATAGAGCTGCTTGAGGCGCCGCGCCGCCTGCTGGTGCGGCGTCGTCGTGATGCCGTGCATGGCGCGGCTGATCGACTGTTCGATGTCGATGGCCGGATAGTGGCCCGCTTCGGCCAGGTGGCGGTCGAGCACGATGTGGCCGTCGAGGATACCGCGCGCGGCGTCGGCGATCGGATCCTGCTGGTCGTCGCCTTCCGACAGCACCGTGTAGAAGGCGGTGATCGAGCCGCCGCCCTCGACGCCGTTGCCGGCGCGTTCGACCAGCACCGGCAGCTTGGCGAACACCGACGGCGGATAGCCCTTGGTGGCGGGCGGCTCGCCGATCGCCAGCGCGATCTCGCGCTGCGCCATCGCGTAGCGGGTCAGCGAATCCATGATCAGCAGGACGTTCTTGCCTTCGTCGCGAAAGTGTTCGGCAATCGCCGTGGCGTAGGCGGCGCCCTGCAGGCGCATCAAAGGCGGGCTGTCGGCCGGCGCCGCCACCACCGCCGAGCGCGCGCGGCCCTCGGGTCCGAGGATCTGCTCGATGAATTCCTTCACCTCGCGCCCACGTTCGCCGATCAGGCCGACGACGATGACGTCGGCGGTGGTGTAGCGCGCGATCATCCCCAGCAGCACCGATTTGCCGACGCCGGTGCCGGCGAACAGGCCGAGGCGCTGGCCGCGGCCGACGGTGAGCATCGAATTAATCGCGCGCACGCCGACGTCGAGCGTTTCGGTGATCGGCGCGCGGTCGAGCGGATTGACCGGGCGCGCGCTGATCGGCGCCATGTGGTCGGTGCCCAGCGGGCCCAGGCCGTCGAGCGGGCGGCCGGCGCCGTCGACCACGCGCCCGAGCAGCTTCTCGCCGACCGGCAGGTGGCGCGCGCGGTCGCTCGGGCGGCGGCGCGGGTGGGCGACGCTGCCCGGGCGCGGCACCGAGGCCTCGACCGGGAACACGCGCGAGCCGGGCACGATGCCCTCGACGTCGCTTTGCGGCATCAGGAACAGGCGATCGCCGTCGAAGCCAACCACTTCGGCTTCGACGCGAATGCCGTTGGCCATCGGGATGGTGCAGGCGCTGCCGACGGCCAGGCGCAGGCCGACGCATTCCATCACCAGGCCGGCCACGCGGGTGACGCGGCCCGACACCTGCATCGGCTCGACGAAACCGAGCAGCGAGTCGCAGTCGCGCAGGTAAGCCTTCCAGCGCGCGGTGTGGCGGTCGTGCGCCGGCGCGCTGTTGGGCGTCGTCACGGGCCGATCCACTCGAGGTTCTTGCCCAGCGCGTGGGACAGGCGTTCCCAGCGCGTCGCCACCTGGGCGTCGATCTGGTTGGTGGCGGTATCGACCTTGCAGCCGCCGCGCGCGATCGAGGCGTCCTGCACCACGCGCCAGCCGCCTTTGTCGAGTTCTTCGCCGATCGCCTCGCGCACGATCGGCAAGTCGGCCGGATTGAGCATCAGTACCGCCGGCTGCTGCAGCACCGGCAGGTACTCGATCGCCTCGCGCACCACCGGGATCACCAGTTCCGGCTTGACCTCGAGCGCGCTGCGCAGCATGTTCTTGGCCAGGTGCAGCGCCAGGTCGAGCACGTCGGCGGCGATGGTTTCGTCGGCGGCCGACAGCGCCTGGTTGAATTCGAGCGCGATCGACTGCAGGTGTTCGAGCTCCCTGGCCGCTTCCGCGCGCCCGATCGCCATGCCGTCGGCATAGCCGGCGCCGTGGCCTTCTGTATGGCCGGCCTGGCGCGCTTCCTCGCGGATGGCGGCGAGCAGTTCCTCGCTGGGCATTTCGACGACCGGTTCCGGCGGCGGCGGCGGCGGCCGCTTGGCGACCACGCTTGGACGGTCGTCGCCGAAGGAGTTCATCTCCCAGCGCTGGTAGGCCGTCTGCATCTCTTTGGGCGTATCAGACAAACGAATCCTCGCCTTTTCCGCCTAACACGATCTGGCCTTCGTCGGCCAGGCGCCGCACGATCTGCAGGATCTGCTTCTGCTGCGCTTCGACTTCGGACAGGCGCACCGGGCCTTTCGACTCGAGGTCCTCGCGCATCATCTCGCCGGCGCGCTGGCTCATGTTGCGGAAGATCTTCTCGCGCAGGTCCTGCGAGGCGCCCTTGAGGGCGATGATCAGCATTTCGGACTGCACTTCGCGCAGCAGCAGCTGGATGCCGCGGTCGTCGATGTCGATGACGTTATCGAACACGAACATCTCGTCCATGATCTTCTGCGCCATGTCGTTGTCGTAGTTCTTGATGTTGTCCATCACCGAGCCTTCCTGCTCGCCGCTCATGAAGTTGAGGATTTCGGCGGCCGCGCGCACGCCGCCGAGCGAGGACTTCTTGATGTTCTCGTTACCCGACAACAGCTTGGTGAGCACGTCGTTCAGCTCGCGCAGCGCGGCCGGCTGCACGCCGTCGAGCGTGGCGATGCGCAGCACGACGTCGTTGCGCAGGCGGTCGGTGAAGTTGCCGAGGATTTCGCAGGCCTGGTCGCGCTCGAGGTGGACCAGGATGGTGGCGATGATCTGCGGGTGCTCGTTGCGGATCAGTTCAGACACGGACGAGGCGTCCATCCACTTCAGGCTCTCGATGCCGGAAGCGTCCTTGCCGCCCAAAATACGCGACAGCAGCACCGACGCCTTGTCGTCGCCGAGCGCCTTGGTCAGCACCTGGCGGATGTATTCGTCGGAGTCGAGGCCGACGGTCGAATTGAGCTCGGTCTGCGCGCGGAACGCGTCCAGTACCGTGACCACCTGCTCGTGCTGCACGCTTTTCATCGTCGCCATCGCCGCGCCGAGCTTGAGCACCTCGCGCGGGCCGAGGAACTTCATCACTTCCGCAGCTTCGGTCTCGCCGATGGCGAGCATCAGGATGGCAGCCTTCTGGATGCCGTTATCATTCATTTGCGCCTACCCATGCCTTGACGACGTTGGCCACGACCCGCGGATCGTCGTGGGCCAGCTTCTTCGCCATGTTTAAATTTTCGCGGTAACCGGCCACCTGCTGCGATATCACCGCCTCGTGTTCGGCGCGCTCGGCCACGATCTCGGCCTCTTGCTCGCTTGGCCGGACCGGCAGCGGCGGCACTTCGGTGATCTGGTCGAACTTGCGCAGCACCGGCCGCATCATCGGACGCAGCAGGCGGAAGTAGAGGAACAGCAGCACTGCGCCGGCGGCCAGGTACTTCAGCGCCTGGCGCCCCATCTCCTGCAGCTCCGGGTCGCGCCACCAGGCCAGCGCCTCGGGCGCGGCGACCGGCTTGTCGACGCCGTCGAACGGCGCGTTGGTCACGTTGAGAGTGTCGCCGCGTTCTTTCGAAAAGCCCATCGCCTCCTTGACCAGGTCGTTGATCTGGGCCACTTCGGCCGCCGACAGCGCCTTGATGGTGACCTTGCCGGTGCGCGGATCGACGATGCGGCGGTAGTTGACCACCACGCCGACCGACAGGCGCTTGACGCCGCCCATCGGGCGCTGCTCGAAGCGCACCGTCTTGTCCACTTCGTAGTTGGTGGTGCTGTCCTTGCGGCTCGGGCCCGCGCCCGGCGCTGCGCCCGCTGCGGGGGCGCCGGCGGTGATCGGCGCGGTGGCCACGCCCGGCGGCTGGTTCGACAGCGCGCCCGGCACGCCGCTGGCGGTCGATCCCGGCGTCGCCGCTTCGGAGGACTGCTGGCTGCGGATGGCGGAAGCGGCCGGCGGCGAATTGGGCTTGTAGATTTCGGCGGCGGTGTCGACCTGCGCGAAGTCGACGTCGGCGGTCGCTTCGGCGCGCACGTTGCCCTGGCCGACCAGCGGAATGATCAGGGACTCTACCTGCTTGACGATGCCCTGCTGGAGCTGCATGACGTATTTGAGCTGGTTCGGGTCGAGGTTCTTGGGGCCGGCCGGCTTGGAGGTATCCGACAGCAGGTTGCCGGCCTGGTCGACGACGGTGACGTTCGACGGCGGCAGTTCCGGCACCGACGACGCCACCAGGTGGACGATGGCGCTGACCTGGGCGGCGTCGATGGTGCGGCCGGTCTGCAGGTTGAGCAGCACCGAGGCGGTCGGCTTTTGCTGGTCGCGCACGAACACCTGGGGTTTGGGCAGCGCCAGGTGCACGCGGGCGGCGCTGACGGCGGCCAGCGACTGGATCGAGCGCGCCAGTTCGCCTTCGAGCGAGCGCTGGTAGTTGACCTGCTCGAGGAACTGCGACACGCCCAGCTTCTGGTTTTCCATCAGCTCGAAGCCGACGTTGCCGCCCTTGGGCAGGCCCTGGGCGGCCAGTTTCAGGCGCACGTCGTGGACCTGGCTGGCCGGCACCAGGATCGCCGTGCCGCCTTCCGAAAACTTGTATTTGACCGCCATCTGGTCGAGCGAAGCGGTGATGGCGCCGCCGTCGCGGTCGGTGTAATTGGCGAACAGCACGCGGTATTCCGGCTGCTGGCTCCACATCCAGACCGCCACCATCACGGCCAGCACGACCGCCGCACCGACGCCGAGCAAGATATTGCGGCCAAACGAGCTCTGGAGGAAGGATGGTTGGCCGGGTGCGTCGAGGACCAGGTTTTCCGCTGCTGCTGCCATGTTGATTTCCGAGAGCGACACGCCCAGTGTGTGAATGTTTTCCCGCGCCTTGGACAAGGACTGGGGCTTAACCACAAGTATGGCGGCGCCGGCCCGCAATCAATCGCTGAAACAGAGCGTGGTTTGGGGCCTTGCTCTACGGGAAAAGGCGCGGGCGCAGTGCTATTGTGACAGCCTGACTCCGCTTGTACGCACATTGTACCTGCGCGCGGGCTTACATACTAGGAGGCAACATAATGAACGTAGGAGCAATTGACAGCGGGCGCATCGAAGCGATGATCGCCCAGCTCAAGGCGGCGGCGACCAAGCCGACCGGCGCGGCGCTGGCGCCGGCCGGCGTGGGCGAAGCGTCGGCGACGAAAGTCAACTTCTCGGACGCGCTCAAATCCTCGCTCGAGCAGGTCAGCAGCAGCCAGATCAAGGCCGACGAGATGGGCAAGAGCTTCGCCATGGGCGACGACAAGGTCAACTTGTCGGACGTAATGATCTCGATGCAAAAGGCCAGCATTAACTTCCAGGCAACGGTCCAGGTACGCAACAAGCTGGTCTCGGCGTACCACGAAATCATGAACATGCAGGTATAACTTCCAAGACCGGGGTCAGACCCGGTTTTGCGGCCAAAGGGCCAGGAACTGGGTCTGACCCCGGTTTTGGAACGTTTTCACTTCGAACGTAATTGCTTTGCAATGTTGCCTGTTGATTCCGATTTAACGCGCCGTTTCGGCGGCGAGCGTCTCGGCGAGCAGCTGTCTGATTTCGGGCACGCAGGAGCCGCAATTGCCGCCCGCCTTGACGCAGGCCGTTACCGCCGCCACCGTAGTGAGGCCATCCGTACGGATAGCGCTGCAGATGGTGTTGCGCCCCACCCCAAAGCACGAACACACTGTCGGCCCCGCATCGGCGCCTTTCTCCATCGCCTGTCCACTCAATAAGCCCGCCCGGTCCAGCGGTGACAGCGCTTCCCTGGCGAACAGGCTCGCCAGCCACGCGCGCGACGGCAGGTCGGGGCGCGGCGCGACGAACACGCACTGTTCGATGCGCTCGTCCACGATGTGCACCGCGCGGTAGACGGCGCCGCTGCGGTCTTCGTAGTCGAGCCAGTCGGCATCAAGGTCAGTCACGCCAAGCAGCGCGCGCGCCCAGGCGCCATGGTCGGCAATCGCGCCGCGGCCGGCCATCTCGTAGCGGGTAAACTGCTCGCCCTGGATCCGCGTCCAGTGCGCGACACCGTCCAGCGCGAGATCGCTGCGGCTGAGGACAAAGCCGTGCCACGATACGCCGAAGCGCTCGATCATCACCGGCGTGTGCTTGAATTCGGGTTCGCCCGAAACCGGGTCGACCGCCGGGTTGACCACCGTGCCCACGCGCGCATCCGACGCCGTCTGGCCGCTCCAGTGGATCGGGATGAACACGCCGCCGCGGGCGATGCCGCCGCCGTGCTGCACCCGCGCCACCATCGCGCCCCACTGGCTCGACACGCGCGCCAGCTCGCCTTCGCGCACGCCGAACTTGAGCGAATCCTGCGGATGCATGTCGATGAAAGGTTCGGCCACGTGGCCCGACAGCCGCGCGGCTTTTCCGGTGCGCGTCATGGTGTGCCACTGGTCGCGCACGCGGCCGGTGTTGAGCACCAGCGGATACCCGGCGTCCGGCGAGTGTATCGGTGCGCGCGTGGCTGTGGCGATGAAGCGCGCCTTGCCGTCGGCGTGCGCGAAGCGGCCGTCGGCAAACAGGCGCGCGGTGCCGGCGCCGTCGGCCACCACCGGCCACTGGACCGGTCCCAGGTCATCGTACCGACGGGCGTCGAGGCCCGCCAGCGCGCCGATGTCGAAGGCACGCGGCGCGCCGGCGGCGTCGTTGCGCCAGGCGCTCAGGCGCGCGTGTTCATCGAAGATTTCGTGTGGGCCGGCGAAGCCGAAGCCGTCGAAGCCCATCCGCTGCGCAACCTGGCACAGTACCTTCCAGTCGGCGCGCGCTTCGCCGGGTGCGGCGAGAAAAGAGCGCTGGCGCGAGATGCGGCGCTCCGAATTGGTCACCGTACCATCCTTTTCGCCCCAGCCGAGCGCCGGCAGCAGCACGTCGGCAAAGGCGTTGGTGTCGGTTCCGGCGACGATGTCGCTCACCACCACCAGCGCGCATTTCTCGAGCGCGCGCTGGACCTGGTTCGCATCGGGCAGGCTGACCAGCGGATTGGTGGCGATGATCCATACCGCCTTGACCTTGCCGGCCTCGATGTCGCGAAACAGGTCGACCGCTTTCAGCCCGGGCTTGCTGGCGACATGCGGCGAATTCCAGAACCCCTGTACCGTCTCGCGATGGAGCGGGTTGTCGAGCTCCATGTGCGCGGCCAGCATGTTGGCCAGGCCTCCCACCTCGCGCCCGCCCATCGCGTTCGGCTGCCCGGTCAGCGAGAACGGTCCCGTGCCCGGCTTGCCGATGCGCCCCGTGAGGAGGTGGCAGTTGATGATGGCGTTGACCTTGTCGGTGCCGGCCGACGACTGATTGACGCCCTGCGAGAAGGCGGTGACGACCTTCGCGGTAGCGGCGAACGAGCGGTAGAAGTCGAGCAGCTTGTCCGGATCGACGCGGCATGCCTTCGCCACCTCCAGCGGGTCGGCGCAGTCGACAGCCGCCGCATCGAGCGCGGCATCGAGGCCATTGGTGTGCGCCGCGACGAAATCGGCATCAGGGTGGCCGTGGGCGGCCAGGTAGCAAAAGAGGCCATTGAACAGCCAGACGTCGGTGCCCGGCTTGACCGGCAGGTGCAGGTCGGCCAGCTCGCAGGTGGCGGTGCGGCGCGGGTCGATGACAACCACCTTGACGCTGGGCCGCGCTTCCTTGATGGCGGCGATGCGCTGGAACAGGATCGGGTGGCACCACGCGGTGTTGGAGCCGACCAGCACCACCATGTCGGCCTCTTCGAAGTCGTGGTAGCAGCCGGGCACCAGGTCCTCGCCAAATGCGCGCTTGTGGCCGGCCACCGCCGACGACATGCACAGGCGCGAGTTGGTGTCGATGTTGGCGCTGCCGATGTAGCCCTTCATGAACTTGTTGGCGACGTAGTAGTCCTCGGTCAGCAGCTGGCCCGATACGTACAGCGCGACGGCATCGGGGCCGTGCTCGGCGATGATGTCGCGAAAGCCGCCGGCGACCTTGTCGAGCGCCTCGTCCCACGATACCTGGCGCAGCGCGCCGCCTTCGCGCACCGCCGGAAGCAGCAGGCGGCCATCGAGGCTCAGGGTATCGCCCAGCGTCGAGCCTTTGACGCACAGGCGGCCGGCGTTGGCGGGATGCGTTTCGTCGCCGGCGATGGCGACGCTGCCGTCGCCCACGGGCGTGGCCTTGACACCGCAGCCGACGCCGCAATAGGGACAGGTGGTGCGTACTGCAAGCGGAACAGGGGAGAGATTCACGATAGTTTCCTCGTCAGGCGGCTTGCGCGCACAGCGCTTCGCCAAATAGCAGGTGGTTGCGCATGGAGGAGATGTCGGTGCGGTCCTGGATCAGGCTGAAATACCACGGGCCGTCCTGCACGTCGCCGTACAGCACGGCGCCGGCGATGCGGTTGCCGTTCAGGACCAGCCGCTTGTAGACGCCGCGCCGCGGGTCGCGCAGCACCAGGTCTTCGGTGCCGTCGGCGCCGATGAAGTCGCCCACCGAATACAGGTCGACGCCGGTGACCTTGAGTTTCGTTGGTGTCGCAGTCTGCACGTAGCGGCGATGGCCGCTGCGCGCCAGGTGGGCGCCGCACACCCTGGCCTGGTCCCAGATCGGCGCCACCAGGCCGAAGGTGCTGCTGCGGTGCTGCACGCATTCGCCCACCGCATACACGCGCGGGTCGTAGGTCTGCAAGGTGTCGTCGACGACGATGGCGCGCTCGCAGTGCAGGCCCGCTTCCTGCGCCAGCGCGATGTTGGGACGCACGCCGGCCGCCATCACGACCAGGTCGGCCGGGATCTCGCTGCCGTCCTTGAAGCGCACCGCCGTCACGCGCCTGGCGCCGACGATTTCGGCGGTGTGGGCGTCGAGCATGAAGCGCAGGCCCTTCAGTTCGAGAGCGCTCTTGAGCAGCAGCGAGGCCGGCTTGTCGAGCTGCTGGTTCATCAGGCTGTCGGTGACGTGGACGACGGTAACGTGCATGCCGCGCCGTAGCAGGCCGTTGGCCGCTTCCAGGCCGAGCAGGCCGCCGCCGATGACGACCGCGCGGCCGCCGCTGCGCGCAGCTTCCAGCATGGTGTCGACGTCGCAGATGTCGCGAAAGCCGATCACGCCGGCCAGCTTGTGGCCCGGTACCGGGACGATGAAGGGCATTGAGCCGGTGGCCAGCAGCAGGCGGTCGTACCAGACTTCGCGGCCCGATCTGGAGCGCACCATGCGGCGGCGGCGGTCGATGTGGACGACTGGATCGCCGGCAAAGAGCGTGATGCCGTTGTCGGCATACCACTGGCGCGTGTGCAGCATGATGTCGTCCATGCTCTTGTCGCCAGCCAGCACGGGCGAGAGCAGGATGCGGTTGTAGTTACCATGCGGTTCGGCGCCGAACACGGTGATGTCGTACAGGCTTGGCGCGAGCTTGAGCAGTTCTTCGACCGTGCGCATGCCGGCCATGCCGTTGCCGATCACGACCAGCGACTGCCGCGGCGCATTCATGCCCCGACCCAGACCTTTCCTTCGGCGATGCGGGCGCGAAAGCTGCCGACCGAATGCTCGGGCGCTTCCAGGCATTCGCCGGTGCGCAGGTCGAAGTGGTGCTTGTAGATGGGCGAGGCGACGACGATCCGTTCGCCGAGGTTGCCGACCAGCCCGCGCGAGATCACGGCGGCGCCGGAATTGGCATCGTAGTTACCGATCGCGTAGACCTGCGGCGCGCCGTCGTCGACGTGGAAGACGGCCACCTGTTCGCCACCCACCAGCGCGCATACGCCGGTGTTGGGCACGATCTCGTCGAGCGCGCAAACGGCGGTCCAGTGTTCGATTTGAAGGTCGCGGTGCATGTGGTTCTCCTTGGTCAGGCTGAAAGGGCGATGATCGGAATGGTCTTGCGCTGGCGTTCTTCGACTGTGGCGGGGCGGATCTGGCCGCGCTCGGACATGAACACGACGTTCTGGTCGGCCTGCTCGCTGTTGACGAAGTGGCGGAAGCGCTTGCGCGTTTCAGGGTTCTCGATGGCGGCCTTCCATTCGCAGGTGTAGGTGTCGACGACGCGCTGCATGTCCGCTTCAAGTTCGACAGCGAGACCGAGCGAATCGTTCACGACGACGGCGCGTAAATAATCGAGGCCGCCTTCGAGGTTGTCGCGCCAGACGCTGGTGCGCTGCAGGCGGTCGGCGGTGCGGGTGTAAAACATCAGCAGGCGGTCGATGTAGCGCACCGCGGTGGCTTCATCGAGGCTGGTAGCGAGCAGTTCGGCGTGGCGCGGCTTCATGCCGCCGTTCCCGCAGACGTACAGGTTCCAGCCATTTTCGGTGGCGATGAGGCCAATGTCCTTGCCCTGCGCCTCGGCGCATTCGCGGGTGCAGCCGGAGACGCCGAACTTGATCTTGTGGGGCGTGCGCAGGCCCTTGTAGCGGTTCTCCAGCGCGATCGCAAAGCCCATGCTGTCGCCGACGCCGTATCGGCACCAGGTCGAGCCGACGCAGGACTTCACGGTACGCAGCGACTTGCCGTAGGCATGGCCGGATTCGAAGCCGGCGGCGATCAGTTCTTCCCAGATCAGCGGAAGCTGGTCGACGCGCGCGCCGAACAGGTCGACGCGGGCGCCGCCGGTGATCTTGGTGTAAAGGCCATACTTCTTGGCGACCTGGCCGACCGCGATCAGGCCATCGGCGGTGACTTCGCCGCCCGGCATGCGCGGCACCACCGAGTAGGTGCCGTCCTTCTGGATGTTACCGAGGTAGTAGTCGTTGGTGTCCTGCAGGGCCGCATGCACGGGGGTGAGTACGAAATCGTTCCAGGTGGAGGCGAGGATGCTGGCGGCGGCCGGTTTGCAGACGTCGCAGCCCAAACCCTTGCCGTGCTGCGCCAGCAGGGCGGGGAAGGTCTTGATCTGGCCGACGCGGATCAGGTGGAACAGCTCCTGGCGCGAGTAGGCGAAGTGTTCGCAGATGTGGTTGTTGACGGCCAGGCCCTGCTTGCTCATCTCGGCCTTCATCACCTGCGTGACCAGCGCGACGCAGCCGCCGCAGCTGGTGCCGGCGGAGGTGCAGCTCTTCACTTCGCCGATGGTGACGGCGCCGCCGCACACCGCGGCGCAAATGGCGCCCTTGGAGACGTCATTGCAGGAGCAGATCTGGGCGCTGTCGGGCAGGGCGTCGACGCCGAGCGCGGGACGGGCGTTGCCGTCGCTTTGCGGGAGGATCAGGAATTCGGGAGACTCCGGCAGCTCGACCCGGTTGAGCATCATCTGCAGCAGGGTGCCGTATTCGGCGGCGTCGCCCACCAGCACGCCGCCGAGCAGGTACTTGCCGCAATCGGAGACGACGATCTTCTTGTAGACCTGCTTGCGTTCGTCGGTGAACTGGTAGGAGCGGCTGCCCGCCGCCGATGCGTGCGGGTCGCCGATGCTGGCCACGTCCACGCCCATCAGTTTGAGCTTGGTGCTCATGTCGGCGCCGGTGAAGGCCGACTGCACGCCCAGCAGGTGGCGCGCGGCGGTGCGGGCCATGTCGTAGCCGGGTGCCACCAGGCCGAAGATCTGGCCGCCCCACAGCGCGCATTCGCCGATGGCGTAGACGTCGGGGTCGGAGGTGAGGCAGCTGTCGTCAATCGCGATGCCGCCGCGGGCGCCGACGTCCAGGCCGCAGGCGCGCGCCAGTTCGTCGCGCGGGCGGATGCCGGCCGAGAAGACGATCATGTCGGCGTCGAGATGGCTGCCGTCGGCGAACCGCATGCGGTGGGTGCCGTCTTCGCCGTCGACGATTTCCAGGGTGTTCTTCTGCGTGTGGACGGTGACGCCGAGCTGTTCGATCTTCTTGCGCAGCACGCGGGCGCCGCCGTCGTCGACCTGCACCGCCATCAGGCGCGGCGCGAATTCGACGACGTGGGTGGCCAGGTGCATGTCGCGCAGGGCCTTGGCGCATTCGAGGCCGAGCAGGCCGCCGCCGATCACCACGCCGGTTTTCGAGCGCTGGCCGCATTCGAGCATCGCTTCCAGGTCTTCGATGGTGCGGTAGACGAAGCAGTCCTTGCGGTCCTTGCCCGGCAGCGGCGGGACGAAGGGGTAGGAGCCGGTGGCGAAGACCAGCTTGTCGTAGGCGAGCACTTCGCCGTCGCCGACGGTGACGGTCCTGGCGGCGCGGTCGACGGCGACCACTTTCGCGTTCAGTTTCAGCAGCACGTTGCCCTTGTCGAAAAAGCCGGGGGCGACCAGCGACAGGTCGTCCGCCGATTTGCCGGCGAAAAATTCAGACAGGTGCACGCGGTCGTAGGCGGGGCGCGGCTCTTCGCACAGCACCGTCACTTCCATGTGCGGGGCGCCGTCGGCGGCGAGCGTTTCGAGGAATTTGTGGCCCACCATGCCGTGGCCGATGACGATGATCTTCATTGCGATTCTCCTTATGCTGCGGCGCCGACCGGGGCGATTTCAGTATTGATGGTGAAGCGGACGGCGATGGCGCACAGCGCCGAGATCACCACCAGCGCGGAGAGGATGCTCAGGGTCTGCTGGATATTGCCGGTGCCTTTCATCAGGAAGCCGGCGGCCACCGCGCCGACATTGCCGCCGGCGCCGATGATGCCGGCGACGCCGCCGAGCGCCTTGCTGTCGATGAAGGGCACCAGCGCGTAGGTGGCGCCGCAGGCCATGTGGGTGAACAGGCCAAAGCACAGCATGGCGATGACGGCATAAGTGACGGTGCCGGCGTTGGCGAACCACAGCAGGCCGAGGCCCTCGCCGATCATCATCACGAACAGCAGCGTGACGCGGCTGTTGAGGTTGCCGCGGGCGGCGCCTTTGTCGGACAACCAGCCACCCAGCGCGCGGGCGAACAATGCGAGCAGGCCAAAGCTGCCCGCTGCCATGCCGGCAGCCTTGAGCGACAGGCCGAAGTGGTCGACGTAGTAGACGGCGGCGATGTTGTGGATGAAGATCTCGATGCCGAAGCAGGCGCCGTAGGTGACGAACAGCAGCCAGACGCGGTAGTTGGCGCTGGCCGCCTTGAAGCTGTCCCAGCCGCCTTTCTTTCCACCATCCACAGGAATGCCGGCGGCGCGCATTTCGGCGTAGTTGCCTTGCGGGCAGTCCTGGGTGTAGCGGTAGTAGACGCCGGCCATGACCAGCATCAGCACGCCCGGCACCAGCAGGGCGACGCGCCAGCCGAGCGTTTCGCTCACGCCGAGCATGATGACGGCGGCCATCAGCAGCGGCATCAGGGCCTGGGCGGCGCCGCCGCCGGTGTTGCCCCAGCCGGCGGCGGCGGCGTTGGCGGTGCCGACGACGTTGGGCGCGAACATCACCGAGGTGTGGTACTGGGTGATGACGAAGGAAGCGCCGACCGCGCCGATGCCGAGGCGGAAAAAGAGGAAGCTTTCGTAGCTTTGCGACAGCGCCACGCCCAGCACGGGGATGGCGCCCGCCAGCAGCAGGCCGGTGTAGGTCTTGCGCGGGCCGAAGCGGTCGCACATGGGGCCGACGATCAGGCGCACGAGGATGGTGATGGCGACGGCGGCGATGTTGATGTTGGCGATCTGCGCGATCGACAGGCCGAATTCGCCTTTGATGACCGGCATCAGCGGGGCGCAGGCGAACCAGGCGAAGAAGCAGACGAAGAACGCCATCCAGGTCAGGTGGAAGGCGCGCATCGGCGGCGTCGAGAAGGAGAAGAGCTTGATGCTGGTCGCTTTGCTGGCCATTGTGGTCCCCGTTAAAAACAAAAAGGCGTCCGCACAAGCCCGGTTGAAGCAACCAGGTTGGGCGGACGCCGTTGTCCATGCCGGTCCGCCGAGGACCAGCCCTGCCAATCTATGGGGATCGCCGTTGATCCCTTGCCTTTGTATGAGCAGGAAGCGTGCCAGAAGCTGCTGCCCGTGGGGCGCGGCAATTGCGGCTGGCGCGCATCATCGCGGTGCGGACACGCCCGAAAATGATGCGCTGCAGCGTGAAGCGTGCATGTCGATTGGCGCGAATGGCAAACCTACGGGGAGGGGTTGAACGATGCAGCGTAGCCGGCGGGGTCGCTGCCATCCCACGGTTTGCCGTCCATCAGCACCGAGCTGCGCATCAGGCCGGCCGGCACTGGCGTACCGCTGAGGTCCGCCGCTTCGCGGTACAGCGCCACCTGGTTGATGGCGCCGGCAACGGCAAGGTAATCGGGATCGGTCCTGAGCATGCCCCAGCGGCGCTGCTGGGTCATGAACCACATGGCGTCCGACAGCCAGGGGAAATTGACTTCGCCATTGCCGTGCAGGCGCAGGCGGTCGGGGTCGGTCCACGCCTTGCCGAGCCCGTCCTCGTAACGCCCCAGCAGGCGGGCGGCAATCAGCGCCTGGTCGGCGTTGATGAAGGCGGGGCTGGCGAGCACTTCGGCGGCGGCCTCGCGGTGGGCGTCATCGGCCTCGATCCAGCGCGCGGCGTCGAGCACGGCGGCCACCAGCGCCATGCAGGTGCGCGGATTGCGGCGCACGAAATCGGCGCCGGCGCCGAGCACCTTGCCCGGATGGGTGCGCCACACCTGGCCGCTGGTGGCGACGGTAACGCCGCAGCTGTCCTGCACCGCGCGCGCGCTCCACGGCTCGCCGGCGCAGAAGCCGTCGAGGTGGCCGGCCTGCAAGTTGGCGGCCATCTGCGACGGCGGCAGGGTGACCAGCCGCACGTCGCTGCGCGGGTCGATGCCGTGCGCGGCGAGCCAGTAATTGAGCAGCAGCGCGTGGTTGCCGCCCGGGAAAGTGTGGGCGAAGGTCAGGCGGCCCGTCATCGGCAGCAGCGCCTTGAGCGAGGGGCCGTCGACGGCGCCGCGGCTGGCAAGGCGGCGCGACAGCGTGATGGCCTGGCCGTTCTGGGAGAGGCCCATCAGCACCGCCATGTCGCGCTGGCGCGCGCCGAGCCCCAGGTGGGCGCCCGTGACGAGCCCGTACAGCGCGTGCGAAGCGTCGAGGGCGCCGTCGCACAGCTTGTCGCGCACGGACGACCAGGACATTTCGCGGCACAGTTCGATGCGGATGCCGTAGCGGCGGTCGAAGCCGAGCACGGACGCCATCACCAGCGCGGCGCAGTCGGTCAGCGGCATGAAGCCGACCCGCACGACGTCCTGCTCGGGCGCGCCGGCGCCGCCATTTGCCAATACTGCCATACAACTCCTCGTTGGTGCCGGGTCAGCCCAGCAGGTCTTCGACGTCGAGGATGCGCTGGGCGATCTCGGACAGTTTCAGTTTCTTGTTCATGGCCATGCTGCGCAGCTTCTGGAAGGCCTGTTCTTCGGTGAGCTGCTGGTGCGCCATCAGCACTCCCTTGGCACGCTCGACGAGCTTGCGTTCGGCCAGCTTGTGGCGGGTATCGGCCAGCTCGTCGAGCAGCTTTTGTTCCTGCCGGAAGCGCGCCAGCGCCACGCCGAGGACCGGCTTGATGCGCTCGGCCTGCAGGCCGGCGACGATGTAGGCCGACACGCCGGCGGCGATCGCCGCTTCCATGCTGGAGGTGGTCGCGTCTTCGGTAAACAGCACGATCGGGCGGCGCTCGTCGCGGCTGGTGACGACGATGTGCTCGAGCACGTCGCGGGCGTCGGACTCGGCATCGATGATGATCAGGTCGGGCTGCAGCTGGGCGATGCGCTCGGGCAGGAACATGTCGGCCGGCAGCGAAGCGACCAGGTCGTAGCCCGCTTCGAGCAGGCCGATGCGCAGCGCATTGCCGCGCCTGACCTGTGCGGCAAGGGCGGCGTCATCGTGCTCGCCGGGCGGCACGATGGTGGTGGCGACGACGATGCGCAGTTTCGGGGGAAGAGGTTGCAGCGATTTCATGCCACCGGTGCACGCAAGTTCCGTGCCGGGGGCTGGGGCGGGACGCTAGCTGAGGCCGGCGATGCGGGCGTTGCGTTCGCGTTCGAGCTTGGTGATGTAGCGCTGTACCATCGCCAGGTTGCCGCGCGAGATGTCGATGAACTGGCAGCCGAGACGGCGGTTCGGCTTGTGGTTGAGCAGCGTCATGTCGAGCGAATTGCGCACCTGCAGCGTGGTGGTCACCAGGCCGACGCCGGGCAGGTCGATGCTGCAGTTGGGGTATTCGATGCCGATCGGCTCGCCCAGCATCATCTTGTTGTCGAAGATGGCGATGCCGCCGCAGCTGATGTCCGACAGCGGGAAGCCGGAGCTGCCGCCGCCGAGCGCTTCGGGCAGCGGCAGGATCGCGCGCACGGGGTTGCTGACCGGCGTGGCCATCCGGTAGAACTCGCGCCGCTGCAGCCGGACCATCGAGGCCGGCAGGTCGATTTTCAGCGCCGGCGCGTTTTCGTAGGTGGTCTCGCTGATGCCGTCGCCGGCAAACAGGATGCGGATCTTGTCGAGCGAGGTTTCGAAGGAAAGGCGGCCAGCGCGCAGGATGCGGCCGTTCTGCTCGCTGTCGATCGAGCGGTCCAGCACCACGACATTGTTGTCCGCATCGACGTCGAGGATGGAGGTGACGCAGACGTCCTTTTCGCCGTGCACCAGCATCCTGACCAGCTGGTGTTTTTCGCCGATGCTGCGCAGCAGCGCGATGATTTCCCGGCGCGAGCCCACTTCAAAATCGTGCCAGTTCTCCGAACCTGTGTCGTCAGTTGATTGCATCGTTCCCAGCCGGGTTGTTCTTACGTATCGATAAGTCGGGTTACATTCGGGGCCGGCGTAGCTGGAGCGCCGTTCCCTTGCGCATTTTCAATATAATATAGCCATGCCAACAGTTCCGCAATCGCCCGATAGAGCGCCGGCGGAATCTGCCGGTCGAGGTCCACTTCCATCAGCAGCGCGACCAGTTCCTTCGATTCGTGCACGAATACGCCCGCTTCCTGCGCGCGGCCGATGATCTGCTCGGCCAGCATTCCCTTGCCCTTGGCCACCACGCGCGGCGCGCCGTCGCCTTCCTGGTAGGCCAGCGCGACCGCGCTCTGGTGCTGGCGGCTGGGCAGCTCAGCCATCGCGCGGCTCCCGTGGCGCAATCGTCAGCGACGCCAGCGCGTTGCCGGATGCTTCGAGCGAGCGTTGCAGTTCACCGGCGCGCGCGCGCAGCAAGTCGCCCACGTCGTCCGAGCCCGGCTGCAGCGCGATGTGCAGCTGGTCGCCGGCCAGCACCACGGTGGCGCCGATTTCGCCCAGCGCGGCAAAGCGCAGCCGCAGCGCGCTGCGCCACGGCGCTGCCGGCGCCTCGCCGCCGCCCTGGCGGGCGCCGCCTTCAGGGGCGTCGCGGCTGATCTGCCAGGCCATTTCCTGGCCCGGCCACAGCTGGCCCTGCCAGGCGACGCGGCCCTGTTCCTGGCTCGACAGCTGCAGGTTGATGAACTGGGCGGTGGCGGCATCGGCCGGCACCGCGCCGGCGCCGGCGGGGGTGGCGCGCTGCATCTGCGGCTCGCGCTGCAGGTCGGCCAGGGGCCGCTGGCCGGCCGACCATTCAGCCACGTGCGACTCGTAGAACAGGCCGCTGGCGCCGATGGCGTCCTTGAGCACCGTGGCCAGCTTGACCGGGTCGGCGGAGGCGGCCGCCAGCAGCGGCAGCGGCGCCACGATGGCGGTCTGGGGGTTGGGCGCGCGCGCGGCAACGCCGAGCACGCTGGTGATGACGCGCGCCGCCTCCGAGAGCGTCGAGCGGGTGCCGGAAGTATCGGCCTCGGGCAGGTGGCCGGCGGCCGGCGCCTCGCCGAACAGGCTGGCGGCGCGCTGCATGGCGGCCGCCTTCGCCGGCGCGGCGGTCGATGCGGGGTCAGCGGCAAAGGCCGGAAACGCGGCCGATTGTTCGCCCGTTACCTGGAACGTGGGACGGGGAGTGTTCGACACCAGCGTCAGCGGCAGTTCGCTGCCCGGCAGCGGGTTCGACGGCAGCATCATGCGTGCCGGCGTGCCGGCCACCCGCACCAGGAAACTGCCGTCGGCCAGGCGCGAGAGCACCGCCGCCGTTATCGACTTGCCGACCATGCCGGAAAGGGCGCGCTGAAAATCCTGCTGGCGGGCGTCGGCGACCGCTTCGGTGGCCGCTGCCGCGGCGACCCGGCTGACCGGGGCGACCGAGACGCTGTCGGCCGGAATCATCGCGCGGGCATGGCCAGCATCGCGTTAAGCGCCGTAGGCGGCCGACAGCTTGCGCGCGGCGCTGGTGCTGTTGATCAACGCGGCCAGCTCGGCCATCCACGGCGTGGTGAGGTTGCGGATCTCGCGGTCATGGGCCAGGATCTGGTGGATGATCTTGACCTTGCGCGCGCGGATCGGGCCCGTCAGCGGGGCAACCGGCTCGCCCTCTTTCAGGCACTGGATGTGGCTGGCGCAGTGCGATTCGAGCACGGCCAGGTTTTCCCAGTCGCGCGACTGCGCCGCCTGCAGCATCTGCCCGGTCAGCTCGGACACGGTTTCGTACAGCGAAATTACCTGGTCACTATTCATCATTATCCGGCACTCACAAAAGAAGCTGTTCTCGGGGACAGGCTGTCGTAGGCTTTCGGCGGCGGCGCGATCGCCGGGGCGGGCGCGGCGGCGTCGCCGATCGCGTCCCAGGCGCCTTTCAGTTCGGCCAGCAGGCCGATGACTTCTTCCAGGATGGCCGGCTGGTTGGTGATGTTGGCCTCGAGCAGGCGCCGGCCCATGTAGTCGTACAGCGCGTCGAGGCTGTCGGCGATCTGGCCGCCGGCCTTCTTGTCGAGGCTGGCGCGCAGGCCGTTCTCGACGATCATGATCGTTTTCGAGATCGCCATCCCTTTTTTGGCGATCTCGCCCGCCCGCATGTGCGCCACGCCCGCGCGCGCCGACACCAGCGCGCCGTCGAACAGCATGACGATCAGTTTGTGCGGGCTCGACGCCACCACACCGGTCTCGAGTCCGACCTTGGCATAGGCACTGGCGCCTTTTTGCGACGATCCAAACATGGATTTCCTTTCGATTTCTATTAATTGCTGAGGCTGCTGAGCTGGCTCAGTTGCTGGGACAGGAAGGTGCTGGTCGTGCTCATCTTGCTGATCGTCATGTCGAGCGCGGTAAATTGCGCGCGGTAGCGTTTTTCGGTGACCAGCAGGCGCGCGCTGAGGTCGTCGCGGCTCTTGCCGATGCCCTTGATCGAGGCGGCGATGCCGTCGGTGCGCGCGGCCAGCGTGCCGGTGCTGGCCAGCAGCGCGGTGGTCAGCTTGTCGAACTGGAACGCGTATCCCTGCGAATAATTGACCGTGCCGCGGTTGCCGAGGGCGCCGCCGGCCACCGTCACCGCCAGGCCAGCCGACGGGTTGCCGGCGTCGCCGGTGAGCGACTGGCCGTTGCCGGTGGCCGGGGCGCCGTTGATGGTGCCCTTGACGTCGAGGCCGGCCAGTTCGGTGCCGCCGCCGACCGGCAGCTGCAGGTAGCCTTGGGCGGTGCCGCCGGTGATTTTCACGCTCGAGCCGGAACCGAACTTGTTCGACGTCAGCGACAGCGTGCCGCCCGCTTGCGAGACCGTCACCGACGAGTCGGCCGACGAGAAGGCGGCGACGCTGTTGATTTTCGACTGCACTTCGGCGGCCAGCTCGGCGAAGGTGTAGTTCGCCTTGGGCGTGAGGGTGATGGTGGCGGCGACGCCGTTGAGGACGACGTCGAGCGTGTTGTTGCTGCTGGTGATGTTGGTGCCGGCCGCGCCGGTGCCGGTGGTGCTGCCCTTGGTGGCGAGCTGGGTGACGTTGATGCCGTAGGCGCCGGGCACGGTGTCGGAAGAGAAACCCTTGTAGCCGACCAGGCTGTCGCTGCTCTTGCCGGCGGCGGCGAACAGGCCGGCGAAGTCGCCGAAGTTCTTGCTGAGGGCAGTGGAGAGCTTGCTGCTGTCGACCGCCAGCAAACCGTCTTTCTGCAATGTCACGCCCACTTCGGACAGGCGCGAAAAGGCGCTGGCGCCGCCCGCTACCGAGCTGGTCAGCACGTTGCGCACCTGGGTCTGGATCGAGCGTACCGACGCTTCGCCGTTCAGGATCGAGGCCGACTTGGTGGCGGCGTTGTAGGCGCCGGCGTCGCGCAGGTTCTGGCTGATCTCGTTATAGGCCTTGACGAAACCGTTGACGGCGGTGGTCACCGCGGCGGTGTCGCGCGTGATGGTGACGGCGGTGGCGGTGTCCGGGTTGGTCTTGAGCAGGTTGAGCGTGACGCCGGCGATGACGTCGGTGACCGAGTTGGTCGGCTTGGAGACGGCGATGCCGTCGACGGTCAGCTTGGCGTTCTGGGCGGCGCTGGTCTGGGTCATCGATTGCATGCCGGCCGGGTCGCTGTTGAGCAGGGCGGAGAGCTTGTTGCCGGGCGAGGTGTCGGCCACGGAAATTTTCATACTGGCCGCTTCGCCGGTTTTCTGCGACGTCAGCGCCAGCCGGTACGGGCTGGCGCCGCCATCGTTGACGATGGTGGCGGTGACGCCGGCGTCGGCCTTGTTGATGGCGTCGCGGATGCCGGCCAGTGAGTTGTTGGTGTCGTCGATGACGATCGTCTTGAGGCCGGCGCCGCCGGTGGTGAAGGTGGCGCCGGCGATGGTGCCGAAGTCGATGGTGAGCACGCCGTTGCCGATCGGCGCGCTGTCGCTGAGGGTGCCGGGGGCGACCAGCTTTTGCGCCTGGGCCAGCTGGGTGACCTTCATCGCGTAGGTGCCGGGCACGGCGCTGGAACTGCCGCTGGCGGTCATGATGGTGGCGTCGGCTGCGGCGACGTTGACGCCCTGGAACTTGCTCAGGTCGGACAAGCCGCGCACGGCGGTCTGGAACTGCGCCAGCGCGCCCTTGAGGGTGCCGAATCCGGACAGCTTGGCCTGGTAGCTTGCTTCCTGCCTGGCCAGCTTGGTGAGAGGCTGTTGCTCAACCGACATCAGCTTCGAAACGATGCCGTCGACGTCCAGATTGGAACCGATACCTGCGGACGATAGACCCATGTTGCCTCCCACGAAAGATTAGAATATATCTTGTTAACGGCCGTCCCGATCCAGACTTGAGAGGGTGAATTACCTGTCTGTTCCGGCGCGCCTAAGCGGTTTCGCGGATCAGCATGCTCTGCAGCCGGTCGAGGGCCTTGGCAATTTCCAGCGCCTCCTTGGTGGGCATCTGGCGGATCACTTCCTGGGTGTTCTTGTCGACTACCTTGACGATGCTGCGCTTGCTGTCGCTGTCGACGGAAAACTCGAGGTCGGGCGAGCGCGCCTTCAGGACCTCGTTGATGCTCTTCAGCGCGTTGGTGACCTGTTGCTCGTCGGGAACAGACTTGGCCGGCTGCACGGCGATGTCCGGGGCGATGGCGGCTTCGGCCTTCTTGTCGACCATGATCGACGGCGCGATGCGGATGCCGCGCTCGGCGGCCGGCTGCGGCTGCGGCGCGGCCGCGGGTAACTGGATATCCATGGGCTTTTCCTAAAAGGTGAAAAACCCGGCCGGGAAATCCGGGCCGGGTTGATCGGACTTGCGAAACTGCAATTAGCCGCGCAGCAGGGCCAGCACGCCGTTTGGCAGCGAGTTAGCTTGCGCCAGCATCGCGGTACCAGCTTGTTGCAGGATCTGGCCACGGGTCAGCGAAGCGGTCTCGTGCGCGAAGTCGGTGTCTTGAATCCGGCTACGCGAAGCGGACAAGTTCTCCGACGTCGTTTGCAGGCTCGACACGACCGAGGCGAAACGGTTCTGGTAAGCACCGAGGGATGCGCGCGAGCTGTTCACCGACGACAGGGCCGAATCGATGGAGCTCAGTGCCTTGTCAGCGCCGGCGACGGTGCTGATGTCGATGACGGACAGTGCCTGGCCGCCCTGGGTTGCTGCCGTGGTGGCGCCAGTAAAGCCGAGCGCGGTGCTGCCGATCGTGATGCTGGAGGTAGCAGCGGATGCACCCGAGTTGGACAGCTTGACAGTGCCTTGCGTCGTACCGGCGGTCAAGCCAGTGTTGGCCGTGACAGCACCGGCACCGGCGACCGTGATTTCGCGGCCATCGGCTGCGGTCAGCGTCAGGGCGCCGGCGGTGTTGGTTGCAGTGACGCCCGAAGCGGCCGACACCAGGTTGATTGCTGCGGCAACCTTGCTGGCTTTGTCAGTCGCGTCCGAACCTGCGGCGATTGCGCCGACGTTGACACCGTTGATGGTGATCGAGCCGGCTGTCTCGGTCGAAGCGAAGGCGGTGGCGGTGCCGGTAGCAGTCGCTGCCACGGCCGTTGCGGTCACGCCGGTCGACGATGCATTGATCGCTTGTGCCACCGCATATGCGCTGCCGGCGGTCTGGCCGTTCTGGTTGCCGGCAACCGATGCGATCACGTTCTGGCCGTTGACGGTGAGGTTGCTGCCGGTGGACGCGCCGGTGATGGAGCCGCTGGTGACGGTCGACGAGTAGCTGATGCCGAGCGACGAAGTACGCGAGCTGTCGATGTTGGCGATGGTGATCTTGTCGTTGCTGGAGTTGTTCGCACCGATCTGGAAAGCCTGGCTGGAGAACGAACCGTCGAGCAGCTTGACGCCGTTGAAGCTGGAGTTCGAGGCGACGCGGTCGATTTCCTGGCGCAGCTGGTTGACTTCGTTTTGCAGTGCAGCGCGATCGCCAGTGCTGTTCGATGCATTCGACGACTGAACAGTCAGTTCACGCATACGCTGCAGGTTGCTGCCGATCTGGGTCAGGTCGCCCTCAGCCGTCTGAGCCAGCGAGATACCGTCGTTGGCGTTGCGAGCTGCCTGGTCGTTACCGCGGATCTGCGACGTCATACGCTCCGAAATTGCCAGGCCGGCGGCGTCGTCTTTTGCGCTGTTGATGCGCAGACCGGACGACAGACGCTGCAGCGAGGTAGCCAGCGCGCCTTGCGACGAATTCAGGTTACGTTGTGCGTTGAGGGAAGCGGTGTTGGTGTTGATAAAAGCTGCCATGATATTTCTCCAAACTAGGTATTTCCGGGGTGGGCGACGTGCCGCGTTTTACCTTGGTCTGCCTCGCTGCTCCGAGACAATCAAACCGCAGTTGAAGCTGGTAACGTCGGTCCTTTTGAAAAGTTGATAGGCGAAAACAATAATAAATCTTTGTTTTTGCTCTCAATTTTGGGAAATGCGGCGCGCTTAAACGACGCTGGCGCGGCAAACTTTAGGGTGAAAATAATTTTATTTTTCTGCCTCGGCGCTGCTGTTTCGTTGTCGATTAAGCCATTTAATTCACAATTGGCTTTGAGGAAGTTGTTGGTTCGGCATGCAAAAATGGGGTCCCCGCGTGCGCGAGGACGACGTGCCGGGGGCCCGGGCCTTGGATAGGTCGTCCTCGCGCACGCCGGGACCCCATCTCGTGGCGCCGACGGACAAAAAAACCGCCCTGGAAGGCGGTCTGGGTACTGCTATTGTGCGAACGACACTATTCGGCGATGGTCACCCGGTTTTTGCCGCTCTTCTTGGCCTGGTACATCGCCTTGTCGGCGCGCGCCACCAGCGCCGCCTGCGTTTCGTTGGGGTTGCGCAGCGCCACGCCGGCCGAGAAGGTGATCAGCAGCTTCTCGTTATCGTGCAGGAAGAAGTGCTTGGTCAGCTCGCGCTGCAGGCGCGTCATCGTCTGCGCCGCCGCCTCCACCGTCGTTTCGGGCAGCAGGATCAGGAACTCCTCGCCGCCGAACCGGGCGATCACATCCATCGAACGCAGCGTGTCCTTGACCACCTTCACCAGGTGCTTCAGGGCGTTGTCGCCGGCCAGGTGGCCGTAGGTATCGTTGAGGCGCTTGAAGTCGTCGAGGTCGAGGATGGCCAGGCACAGCGGCGTGTTGCGGCGGTCGGCGCGCGCCACCTCGCGTTCGTAGACGTCGTCCAGCCCCCGTCGGTTGAGGCTGCCCGTGAGCTGGTCTTCGCGCACCAGCTCGCTCATGTGGCGCAATTCGGACTCCAGCGTCACGATGCGCTGCTCGGCGTCCTGCACTTCCTGGCGCGCCTCGACCATCCGGTCGCGCGAGGCCAGCGCCTCGGTCTGCACCAGCCGCGTTTCGCGCAGCACTTCGCCGAGCACCGTGTTGAGGTCGCCGATGTTGTCGGCGCGGCTGATCTTTTCGGAAAAGCCGCCGATCTTTTCATGGAAGTCGCCGGTGCTGGCCGCCACCGAGCCGAGCCGGTCGATGAAGGTCATCATCATGTTCTTGACGGTGACCTTGACGTCCGACAGGCTGTGCTTGAGCCGGCTCTGCTTGTAGATCACGTCCTTCAGGCTGCGGGTGGCGTCTTCCAGCTTGCGCTGATCCATCGGCCCGGCGATCAGGTTCTGCACGGCGTCGATCTGTCCGCGCAGCCAGCTGTCGTCGTCGAGCAGTTCGCTGACGTTTTCCAGCAGCAGCTTGAACAGGCGCAGCAGCATTTCCTGCTGTTCGGCGACGTCGCCGCTCTTGACCTCGATCTGGTAGCACAGCTGCTTCAGGCGCAGCGCGATGTCGCCGACAGCTTCGTCGGAGTAGGCCACCTTGACGGCGGCGCCCAGCGATTCGGCCTCGCTCGCCAGCGCCGGCGCGCCGTCGAGCAGCGACGCCACCGCGAACGTCAGCGTGCGGCTGAGCAGGTCGCGCAGATGCTTGGAGTCGACGTCGTCGGACTGCAGCGCCAGCTCGATCGGGCTGGCCTTGCGAAAATGCTTGTCGACCAGTTGCGACATACTGCGGGCGTAGCCCTCCCAGTCGCGCAACTTGACCGCGCGGGTCAGGTTGCGGCCGACCTCGGCCAGCTCGCCCGGGCTGTCGGTCAGCTTGGTGGCGAACTTGTGGAGGACCACTTCGGCGCCCGGCGGCGTCGCCACGGGGGCGGCCACCGGCTCGGGGGCGATGCCGGCAATGTCGTTGTAAATGTCGCGGTAGGCGTCGGGGGTGGGCGCGATGCGGCGCGTGGCGAGGCGCCGAAACGCCTCACGCGCGATGTCGGCGGGGTTTTGTGCCGGGGCGGGCGGTTTGGCGGTAGGTAAGGACATGAGGAAACCAGGAAGCTGCGGTTAGTATTTGATGCCGTAATGATAAGCCCATTACCGCGGAATGATCGTTCGAATAGAAGGAAAAATATCCCTCTTACCGTATGGCACTAAAAAATGTCGGCCTGGACCCCAGTGCGCCGCTACTCGATCAGCTGGTTCTTGATGGCATAGTGGGTCAGTTCGGCGCTGTTCTTGAGCTTCATCTTCACCAGCAGGCGGGCGCGGTATTCGCTGATGGTCTTGACCGACAGCGACAGCTCCTCGGCGATGGCGGTCACCGTCTTGCCCGAAGCGATCATCGTCAGGGTCTGGTATTCGCGGTCGGACAGCGCTTCGTGGGGCGCCGCCGCGTGCTCGTCGCCCAGCTGGCTGGCCAGCTCCTGCGCCAGCGCGGCGCTGACGTATTTCTGGCCGGCGGCCACCTGGCGGATCGCCACCACCAGTTCGGCCGGCGCGCTCTGCTTGGTCAGGTAGCCGGCGGCGCCGGCCTTGAGCGAGCGGATCGCGTACTGGTCCTCGCGGTGCATCGACAGCATCAGCACCGCCATTTCCGGGTATTCCTTCTTGACCTGCTTGAGCACTTCGATGCCGCTGCGGTCGGGCATCGAAATGTCGAGCAGCATGACGTGGCACTTGGCCTTGCGGAACAGCTTGATGGCATCGATGCCGTTTTCCGCCTCGCCGGCAACGATGATGTCGCGCGATTCGGCCAGGATCTGCTTGAGGCCCTCGCGCACGATGGCATGGTCGTCGGCGATGAAGACGCGGATGGTGGCTTTTTCGGTCATGTAGGCGATTCGGGCGCCGGCGCGGCCAGCTTGATCTTGATGGTTACAATGGTGCCACCTCCGGGCGCGCGCGACAAGGCCATTGTGCCGCCGAGCGCCAGAGCGCGCTCGCTCATGCCGCGCAGGCCGAACGAACCTGGCTTGATGCGGTCTGCCGTGGCGATGCCGCCGCCGTTGTCGGCGATCTTGAGCACCAGCTGCCCGCGCCGGCGCTGCAGCGCCACCGTCACCCGCGTGGCGCCGGCGTGCTTGGCGATATTGGTCAGCGCTTCCTGGAAGATGCGAAACAGCGCGCTGGCGTGCTCGTCGGGCAGGTCGATGTCCTTGTCGCTGGAGCTGAAGCTGCAGGCGACGCCGACGTGCTTGTCGAATTCCTTGACCTGCCACTCGAGCGCGGCGACGATGCCGAAGTCGAGCATCGACGGGCGCAGGTCGAGCGAAATGCGGTGCACCGCCTCGATCGTGCGGTCGACCAGCGCGTCGACATAGGCGGCCTTGTCGGCCAGTTGCGGCTGGTCGGCCGGCAGGCGCTTCGACAGCATCGCCAGCGCCATCTTGATGGCCGTCAGGTTGCCGCCCAGGTCATCGTGGATTTCGCGCGCGATGCGGGTGCGCTCCTGTTCCTTGACGTCCTCGATGTGGGCGGTCAGCTCGGCGAGCCGGGCGCGCGAGTTGGTCACCTCCAGCTGCGCCGCGCGGCTGGCGGTAATGTTGGTCATGATGCCTTCCCACTGCACCCCGGCGCCGTCCGGCAGCGGGCGCGGCGTCGAACGCAGGTTGATCCACTTGACGTCTTTCCACGCATCGATCCAGATGCGGCCTTCCCAGTTCCAGCTCGACAGCGCCGCCGCCGACGCGTGCATCGACTCCGTATAGCTCCTGCGGTCCTCGGGCAGGATCAGGCGCAGGAACAGCTGCGGCTTTTTTTGCAGCGCCGCGGCGGTCAGCCCCAGCAGCGCGGCGCAGCCTTCGCTCAGGTAGGGGAAGCTGACGGCGCCGTCGGCGGCCAGCACGAACTGGTAGACCAGTCCCGGCGTGTTGCTGACGATGGCATTGAAGCGCGCCTGGCAGCGCTCGAGCTCCTGTACCAGGTCCGCTTCGCGCCCGGGGGACATGGGAATCGGCGCCATCGTCAGCGCCGTGCGCGCCAGATGGCGATGAAGCGGCGCAGCATGCGCGCCGGCCGGCTGGCGTGGCGGGCGCCGAAGCGGCCGCGCGGGCGCAGGCGGGCGAGGGCGGCGCGGGCGGCGCCGCGCATCATCGCCGACAGCATGCTGACGCGGCGAAACGCATCGGTGGCCTTCAGGCGGCCGACCCAGTGATCCTTGACCGTCATGAAGGTGTCGTGCCAGCGCGCGAACCAGGGCAGCGACAGCAGGGTCGGCCTGGTCAGCACGTACAGCCGCGCCACCAGCGCCGCGCCGCCGACCTTGGCGACGACGATCACGCTGATGCCCGAGATCGGGTGGCCGCTGGCGATGGCCAGCAGCGCCAGCAGCTTGACCGGCAGCAGCAGCAGGGCCGGCAGCACGAAGGCGCACAGCGCCGCGTACGGGGACAGCGCGACGATGCGCCGTTCCAGTGCCTTCCACGGCGGCCACGAGACGACATGGGTGACCAGGCGCAGCCCCAGATCCCAGAACCAGTCCTCGAGCAACAGCAGCAGCGCCGCCAGGTAGATCAGGGGCGACAGTAAGCGGTTGCGCAAGGTGCGGGATCGTTTCATTGCGGCCATGATACGGCAAAACCCCTGGCGCGCACACGTCCGGGCGCCATGGCCCGCCGTCGGTACAGGCGTTACAATAGCCTTATGAATAAAGCATTTGTCAAAGAGTCCGACAACGACGACGACGAGGAAGCGATTGCCCTCGCGCAGGCCATCCCTGCCGGCGCCAAGAACTACATCACGCCGGCCGGCTACCAGCGCATCAAGGACGAGCTGCTGCAGCTGATCGACGTCGACCGGCCCGAAGTGGTGCGCATCGTGCACTGGGCGGCATCGAACGGCGACCGCTCCGAAAACGGCGACTATATATACGGCAAGCGGCGGCTGCGCCAGATCGACGGCCGCATCCGCTTCCTGACCAAGCGCATGGACTCGGCCGCCGTGGTCGATCCCAGCGTCCATCACGGCAACGACCAGGTGTTTTTCGGCGCCACCGTCGGCTACCGCAATGCCGCCGGCGAGGAACACACCGTCACCATCGTCGGCATCGACGAGCTCGATCCGCTGAACGGCAAGATCAGCTGGGTGTCGCCGGTGGCGCGGGCAATGACGAAGGCGCGCGAAGGCGACCTCATCACCCTGCAGACGCCGCTCGGTCCCGAGGAGCTTGAAATCCTCAGCGTGGCATACCCGGCGCCGCCGGCCGACTGACAAGCGCGCCGCGCAACGCTTTGCACTAGCTCTCCGCTGTCGTTTTGTGATAATTTTATCTATCCCCCAACCACTGGAGACGACGATGCGATTCATGATTTTGCTGAAAGCGGACAAGGATACCGAAGCGGGCGTGATGCCCAGCGAGCAGCTGCTGGCGGACATGGGTAACTTCAACGAGCAACTGATCAAGGCCGGCGTGATGCTGGCCGGCGAGGGATTGCAGCCGAGCTCGAAAGGGGCGCGCGTGCGTTTTGCCGGCGGCCAGGTGACGGTAAGCAACGGGCCTTTCGCGCTGAACGAGGCGCTGCTGGCCGGGTTCTGGATCTGGAAAGTGAACTCGCGCGAGGAAGCGATCGAGTGGGTCAAGAAGGTGCCGATGCCGATGGCCAGCGGCGAGGCTGAGATCGAGATCCGGCAAATCTTCGAAGCGGAGGATTTCGGCGCCGAATTTACGCCCGAGTTGCGCGAGCAGGAAGAACGCCAGCGCGCCGAGCTCGCCGGGCGGACATGACGAAATTGATGTGCGCGATTCAATCGCGCGGCAGATGAGCCCGCTTATACGGTAATATGCCTCCACGTGCCGGCTTAGCTCAGTTGGAAGAGCGGATGAAAAGTAATCATCGGGTCGCCTGGTTCGAATCCGGCAGTTGGCACCAACGAATCTGTAGTCGAAGAACCCGGCCTGTCCGCCTCAAACGGACGGCCGGGTTTTTTTTCGGCCGCTCCCGGCCCAGCGCCGGGCGATGTTGTGAAAAGATCAAATCTCCATTACAGTCTCGATTCCTTTGTCAGGCCGTGGAGACCGCATGCATTTTGAAATACCGAAAGCGAAGTCGTTCAAGGCGTTCGCCGGCGAGTACGTCATGATCGTCGTCAGTATTCTGACCGCGCTGGCGCTGGAGCACGCGGCGCAGCGTTATCACCGCTGGCACGTGGTCGAAGAAGCGGTCCATAGCCTCAACACCGAGATCGCCGCCAATATGGTCGAAACGCACAAGGTCATCGAGCACAATACCGCGCAGGTCGACAAGCTCGCGCGCCTCAAGGCGGTGGTCGGTGCCGACATCAAGGCCGGCGCCAGCGACCACGACACGCTCAGGCACATGATGAAGGAGGCGGGCAATGAGTTCGGCCTCAATATCCGTTCGCCGTCGCTGCAGCGCGAGGCATGGGACGTGGCCATCGCCAACCAGGCGTTGAGCTATATGGATGCCGCCAGATTGCAGCGCTACGCCAGGCTGTACGCCGTCACGCGCGACATGCAAAGCGCGCTGGCGGGTGCGTCGAACGCGTTCGTCAGCCTGCCGCAGTACATGGACACCGTCAGCGATATCGAGATCGACAAGGTGACCGCGCGCGACCTGTACCGCATGCTGGGCCAGTTGGGCGCGGCCCACCGCTCCAGCATCGGCAACCTCAAGTCGCTCGAATCGGAGCTGCGGGAAGAGGGCCGGCGTGGAGCAGCGATCGCCGGGCACTGAGCCGGCGTCCGGCGCGCCTTCCGATACGACAGAGATGAAGCTGATTCAACGCCCATTCGCCTCGCTGATCCTGTTCGCCGCCGCAGTGCTGGCGGTATGGGGATTGCAGTCGCTGTTTGCCAGGTTCGCCGATCGGGCGCCAGCGCAGGCGCCCCTCATTTCGCTCGAAAAAATGGGGCATCTCGTTTCGGTCAAAGTGAATTACTCGGACATCATCGAGTTCGATAACGACAGGACACTCGGCATCCCCTGGTCTCAATGGCAAGTGAAGCTGGGCGGAACCAAGGTCTTGCTGGTCGCCAGGGGCGATTGCATGGTCGCCACCAACCTGGGCGGCGCGCGCTACAAGTCGGTCGATACGAAAAACCGCACCGTGACCGTCGTGCTGCCGGCGCCGCAGCCACTGAACGCGCGCATCAATCATGATGCGCGGCAGAAGGGCGGCTCTTACTTCTATGCGATCAGCAGCCATGGACTGGAACCGATCATTCCCGACTCGAGGAATCGCACCGAAGCCATCGACCTTGCGCTTGGGCTGGCCCAGAAGGAGGTTCTGCGCTCGTGCAGCCAGCCGGCGGTGCGGGCGACCGCGAGGCAGAATGCGGAAGCGGTTCTGCTGGCTTCATATCGGGCGACACAATGGACGCCTGCCTTTGTCTGGGAGTGATTCGTAGGGCGCACGGCAACACTTCGTCATCTTTCTCCTATTTTCGTTATCATCAATGTATTAACGAGGAGGAATCATGACAATTAACGAAGACATCCAACTGGAAGGGCAGCCGCCGATCCCAACCCATCCTGCCAACCCCGCAGCCAAGGGCGACGCCGGCAAGGTCGTCGGTGAACAAGTCCTGCAAACGCCCGACTACAACGCTCCGCCATCGGAAGGCGCGATCAAGTCGACCGGTCCGGCTGCCGATCCTGGGGTCGGTGGCGCCCTCGGCCAGCCGCCGCCGCCGGCGCGTGACGCCAGCGAGGTGCCCGAGGGAAGCGCGGACGCCGAACTGGGCGAGAACCAGGGCGGCGGCGACGAGATCGCCGACGAAATGAAAGCGAAGCACTAAGCTGTATTCGCGCCACTCGTGGCAAAACCCGCCAGGCGCGGGTTTTTTTACGCCCAAAACGGCCGTGCGAGCCCGATTGCGCGGTTACTTACAGGCGCATCCCCAAGCTCAACCCCGCCAGGCCTTTTCGATCGCGGCGACGTCGATCTTCCGCATCGTCATCATCGCGTCGAAAGCGCGCTTGGCCGCGACCCGGTCCGGATCGGCGAAGGCGTCGAGCAGCACGCGCGGCGTGATTTGCCACGAGATCCCCCACTTGTCCTTGCACCAGCCGCAGTCGCTTTCCTGGCCGCCATTGCCGATGATCGCATTCCACAGGCGGTCGGTTTCGGCCTGGTCGTCGGTGGCGACCTGGAAGGAGAACGTTTCGTTGTGTTTCATTCCCGGTCCGCCGTTCAGGCCCACGCAAGGAATGCCCATCACCTTGAATTCGACGACGAGGACGTCGCCCTGCTTGCCGGCCGGGTAGTCGCCGGGTGCGCGGTGGATGGCGCCGACTGCGCTGTCGGGAAAGGTGTCGGCGTAGAACCGTGCGGCTTCCTCGGCGGCGCCGTCGTACCAAAGACAAATAGTGGTTTTGCTGGCCATTTCCCCTCCGTTCTGGATGACTAAATATTAGCGCAAGCTTTTACGGCTGCCGAGCGGAATTCGACGCCCGCCCTGAGAACGTTGACTTGATGTCAGCGGGGCGGCGGATTGTATCGATCATCACACTCAGCACGGCCCCGCTTGCGCGGGGATGACGCCAAGTCGGGAGGCTCAGGCCCGTTCGCACTCGACGGTTGTGTAAGCAATGGGTTCGGAGCTGAGCAAATCTGAGATTAATTGCATTAAAGAAATTAAACGTGTAAGCTGGCAATTCGCTGTTGGCATTTTAGAATCGTCCCCAATTGAGCGGATGGAGCTTGCAAATGCTAATGCTCAACTTTCACTTAATAATGATGAGGTCACCACGATGCAACTTCGCGCTCTTTTCTTGGCTACGCTTTGTTTGGGAATGACGGCAAGCGCAGTTTCTGCTGCGCCTGCGAAGAAAGCGGCAAAGGACCCTTCATACGCCAAATCGATAAAATTTGTGAGTCTGAACGGCTCCCAGAACGACGCTTCGATAAACGAGAAAGTCTTCGTCGACATGGTAAACGATGCGCTGACACGTCATGGCGTGACCGCAGATACCAGCCCTCATCCGAGCCACTCGTTAATATTCGTCGCTGACTACGTTTATCGGTCCGGCGACGTCGATTACCGGTTCCTGTCGGTGCGCTCCGCCATACGCAACGCGGCAGGGCACGCCACGTGCGATAACAGTAGTTCAGCCTGGTGGGGCGGCCCCAGCGGTGGCGCGCAGCTCGCGAAAATTCTGGAAAAAGAAGTGGATGCCTTCTTAAAACGCTGCCTGTGAAGTGAGCGATTGGGCAATCCATCCTCGAACTTATTAAGAAGCGTTACGCCCGCTCGCGTTCGACCCGCGTCACGCCGGCTACCCGCCGCAGGTTGCGGATCAGGTGCGCCAGGTGGACCCGGTCCTTGACCTGGATGGTGAAGCGCAGCTGCGTCATGACGTGTTCTTCATCCTCGTCCATGCCGACGTAGGTGATGTTGGCGTCAGACTCGCCGATCTCGGCCGCCACGCGCGCGAGGATGCCTTTTTCGTTGTTGATCAGCAGGCGAATGCGGCAGTCGAAGCGGCGGTTGAGTTCCGCACCCCACTGCACCGCGATCCAGCGGTCCGGCTCCTTCATGCGCAGCCGCTTGGCCGGCATGCAGTCGCTGGTGTGCACCACCAGGCCCTGGTCGCGCCGCAGCTGGCCGGTGATCTGGTCGCCGGGAATCGGCAGGCAGCATGGCGCCAGCTGCACCGACACGCCTTCGCTGCCGTAGATGGTGACCGGGTCCAGCTCCGACGGCACCAGGTGATGCACCGACGGCAGGTTGCCCTGGTCGTCGTCGATCAGCCCGAAGATGTGGCGCGCCACCAGCGCGGCCATGCGCTTGCCGATGCCGATCTCGGCGTACAGCTCTTCCATCGACTTGGCCGACGATTCGTTGAGCAGCTTCTCGATGGTCGGCTGCGGCAGCTCGGGGTTGATGTTGAGCGTGGTGAGCGCCTGCGCCAGCAATTCCTGGCCGAGCTCGACCGATTCGTTCAGGTTGATCGTGCGCAGGTGGTGGCGGATCGCCGAGCGCGCTTTGCCGGTGCGAACGAAACTGAGCCAGGTCGGGCTCGGGCGCGAATTCGGGTCGGTGACGATCTCGACGATGTCGCCGTTGCGCAGCTCGGTGCGCAGAGGCGCCGCTTCGTTGTTGATCTTGACCGACACGGTATGGTCGCCGATGCCGGTGTGGATCGTGTAGGCGAAGTCGAGCGCGGTGGCGCCGCGCGGCAGCGCGATGATCTTCGACTTCGGCGTGAACACATACACCGAATCGGGGAACAGGTCGACCTTGACGTGCTCGAGAAATTCGGCCGAGTCGCCCGTCTGCTGCTGGATGTCGAGCAGCGACTGCAGCCAGCTGTGGGTGCGCTGCTGCAGGTCGGTCAGGTTCGATTCGCCCGTCTTGTACAGCCAGTGCGCGGCCACGCCGGACTCGGCGGTGCGGTGCATTTCCTGGGTGCGGATCTGGAATTCGACGGGTGTGCCGTAGGGGCCGATCAGGGTGGTGTGCAGCGACTGGTAGCCGTTGAGCTTGCGGATCGCGATGTAGTCCTTGAACTTGCCCGGCATCGGCTTGTACAGGCCATGCAGGGTGCCCAGCGCCACGTAGCAATCGGCGAAATTGTTGACCACCACGCGGAAACCGTAGACGTCGAGCACCTGCGAGAACGACAGGTGCTTGTTGCGCATTTTCTTGTAGATGCCGTACAGCGTCTTTTCGCGCCCGTACACTTCGGCCTGGATGCCGGCGGTGGTCAAGGTGGCCTTGACCGACTCGAGGATTTTCTTGACCACTTCGCGGCGGTTGCCGCGCGCTGCCTTGACCGCTTTCGACAGCGTGCGGTAGCGCATCGGGTACAGGTGCGAAAAGGCCAGGTCCTGCAGCTCGCGGTAGATGTTGTTCAGGCCCAGGCGGTGCGCGATCGGCACGTACACTTCCATCGTCTCGGCGGCGATGCGGCGCTTCTTGGCCGGCGTCATGTGCTCGAGCGTGCGCATGTTGTGCAGGCGGTCGGCCAGCTTGATGAGAATCACGCGCACGTCCGAGGCCATCGCCAGCAGCATCTTGCGGAAGTTTTCCGCCTGCGCTTCGATGAGGCTCTGGAACTCGATCTTTTCCAGCTTCGACAGGCCGTCGACCAGGGTGGCGACCGGCGCGCCGAAGCGTTCGATCAGCTCTTCCTTCTTGACGTCCTGGTCTTCCATCACGTCGTGCAAGAGCGCGGCCATGATGGCCTGGGCGTCGAGCTTCCAGTCGGCGCAGATTTCGGCGACCGCGATCGGATGGGAAATGTAGGGTTCGCCCGACTTGCGAACCTGGCCGAGGTGCATCTCGTCGCTGAAACGATATGCTTCCTTGACTTTTTTCAGTTCGGAAGGGGTGAGGTATTCGGACAGCTTGGCCGACAGCTGGGTGACGGAGGCGACGCCGGGCGCAGGAGCCGGCGCAGCACTGTCTTGCGACTTGGACGCCGCGCGTGCGGCGCGGGTCTTGGGCGTGCCTGAATGTGTCGAATCCGGAGTGGTCAGGTTCATACGCAAAGTCAATCAGCCGCAGTGTGATGAAAGGATACCAGAATGGCGGGTTGACACGTAAGCAGGCAAGCCGGGAGCAAAATTACATCGGTACCTTTTTGAGCATCTCGATGCCGACCTTGCCGGCGGCGATTTCGCGCAGCGCGACGACGGTCGGCTTGTCCTTGGCATCGACTTTCGGGGTATGGCCCTGCAACAACTGGCGGGCGCGATAGGTCGCGGCCAGGGTCAGCTGAAAACGGTTAGGAATTTGCTTCAAACAATCTTCAATGGTAATGCGGGCCATGATTACTCCTGATCTGGTGATGTGTGTGCCGAACGGATGGGTTACGACGACTGCAGCGCATGGATACCCAGTTGGGCAAAAAGCGAGGCGTTACGCGCGGCTTGCTGGGGAAAGCGGGCACGTGTCGCTCTGACAATCGCCCTCATCTCGGACAAGGCGACGTTGAACTCTTCATTAATAATAGCATACTCGAACTCCGGAGCGTGAGCGATCTCGCCGCCGGCGGCCAGCAAACGCTTGGTGATGACGTGCGGTTCGTCCTGGCCGCGCTTGTAAAGACGCTCTTCCAGCGCGGCGATCGACGGCGGCAAAATGAAGATGCCGGCGGCGGTGGGAAACTGCTTGCGCACCTGGCGCGCGCCCTGCCAGTCGATTTCGAGCAGGATGTCGGTGCCGGTCTTCATCTCCTGCTCGACGATCAGGCGCGAGGTGCCGTAGTAATTGCCGTGCACTTCGGCCCACTCGAGGAACTCGCCGGCGTCGGCGCGCGCGACAAAATCCTCGGCGCTGGTGAAGAAGTACTCCTTGCCGTGGGTTTCGCCCGGACGGGGCGCTCGCGTGGTCGTCGAGATCGACAGCTTGATGCCGGGTTCCTCGGCCAGCAGGGCGTTGACCAGGGTCGACTTGCCGGCGCCCGACGGCGCCGCGACGATGAACAGGCTGCCGGCGAGGGCGGGTTGGATGCTCATGACTATTCCTTAACTATTCCAGATTCTGTACTTGTTCGCGCATCTGCTCGATCAGCAGCTTCAGTTCCATCGACGCGTCGGCCAGTTCCTTGACCGAGGCCTTGGCGCCGAGCGTGTTCGCTTCGCGGTTCAGCTCCTGCATCATGAAGTCGAGGCGCTTGCCGACCTGGCCGCCCTTCTTGAGGATGTGGCGCGTTTCCATCAGGTGCGCGGTGAGGCGCGACAGTTCTTCGGAGACGTCGATGCGGATGCCGTAGAGCGTGACTTCCTGGCGGATGCGCTCGAACGCTTCCTGGCGCGTCAGGGTCGACGGCGTGCCGTGGCCGGCCAGGCCGAGCGCGTCTTGCATGCGCTCGACCGCTTTTTGCTGGAACTGCGCGATCACTTGCGGGATCAGCGGGGTGATGCGCTTGACGATGACGTCCATCGCATCGATGCGGGTGAGCAGCATCGCTTCGAGGGCGGCGCCTTCGCGGCGGCGGCTGTCGACAAAGGCGGCGACGGTGCGCGCGGTGAGGGCGGCGACGTCGGCCTGCAGCGACTCCTGCGCCACTTGCGCTTCTTCGATCACGCCCGGCCAGCGCAGCAGTTCGGCCACCGACATCAGCTGGGCCGAAGTGAAGTGGCGCGCCACTTCGGTCTGCATGCGCGCCAGGTCGGCCAGCATGGCCGCGTTCAGTGCCTGGGAACCGCCGGCGACCTTGCGGCCGAAACTCAGACGCGCCTCAACTTTGCCGCGCGTAATGGCGGCCATAATCGCAGCGCGCAGGTCCGGTTCGAGGGCGCGCAATTCGTCGTTGATGCGAAATTGCAGGTCGAGGAAGCGCGAATTGACGCTCTTGATCTCGATCGTCAGCGTGCCTGCAGCCCCTTCGCTGGTGGCGACCGCGTAACCTGTCATGCTTGAAATGCTCAATGGAGTCCCCGGTTTGTTTTTTTATCTTTTCTTTACAAAGCTGTGATTTATCCACACAATCGCCGTGTTAAGCAAGGAACCCCTCATGGCTGCACAAAACAACGCTCCCTTGCCCGATGGGCTGGAAATTGCTGGATATCGCATTGTAAAGAAAATTGCGTCCGGCGGGTTCAGTATTGTATATCTGGCTTACGACGCGGACGGCAACGCGGTGGCCATCAAGGAATACCTGCCGAGCGCCCTCGCATTGCGCCAGCCTGGCGAGCTCATTCCCGTCATCGCCAAGGCCAACCTGCCGGTTTTCCGGATCGGCCTGAAGTGCTTTTTCGAAGAGGGCCGGGCGCTGGCGCTGATCTCCCATCCTAACGTGGTGCGGGTGCTCAATTTTTTCCGCGCCAACGAGACCGTGTACATGGTGATGGCCTACGAATCGGGCTATTCGCTGCAGGAGCACATCGCGCGCGGCAACGCCAAGGGCAGCAAGCTGGGCGAAGCATTCATCCGCCAGATCTTCAGCGGCGTGTGCGGCGGCCTGCGCGAGGTTCACGCCAACAAGCTGCTGCACCTGGACCTCAAGCCTGCCAACATCTACCTGCGCACCGACGGCACCCCGATCCTGCTCGACTTCGGCGCCGCGCGCCAGACCATCAACGCCGACGTGCCCAAGTTGACGCCCATGTACACGCCCGGCTTCGCGCCGCCCGAGCTGTATTCGAAGGCGGCGTCGCTGGGGCCATGGTCCGATATCTACAGCATCGGCGCCTCGATGTTCGCCTGCATGGCGGGGGCGCCGCCGCAGCCGGCCGACCAGCGCAAGGCGGAAGACAAGATGGCGCCGCACTTCGACAAGCTCGATGCGGCCTATTCGCCGGAACTGGTGGCGATGGTGCGCTCATGCCTGGACATGGACCCGCTGGCGCGCCCGCAAAGTGTGTTCGCGCTGCAGAAAGTGCTGCAGGCGGCGATGCCGGCGGCGGCCCCGGTGGCGGTGGGCACGGCCGAAAAACTGTCGGGCCAATTGCGCGCGCTGGTCGATCGCGTCGGCAGCCTGGGCCGCAAGAAAACCGCAGAAAAGAACTAGCTCCGGAGCGCCATATGCAATTTTCAGTCTACCAGGAGAGCCACATCGGTGGCCGCAAGGTCAACCAGGACCGCATGGGCTACAGCTTCACGCGCGACGCGCTGCTGCTGGTGCTGGCCGACGGCATGGGCGGCCACCTGCGCGGCGAGATGGCCGCCACCATCATGATGCAGACGATGTCGGCGCTGTTCCAGAAGCACGCCACGCCCTACGTCAAGAAGCCCGAGCGCTTCCTGGAGGACGCCTTCCTCGAAGCGCACCACGCGATCCACCGCTACCGCTTTGATCACAACATGCCGGAGACGCCGCGCACCACCGTGGTGGCCTGCCTGATCCAGCACAACACGGCGATCTGGGCGCACTGCGGCGATTCGCGCCTGTACTGGCTGCGGCGCGGCCAGGTGCTGGCGCGCACGCGCGACCATTCGCACATCGAGCACCTGATCTCGCGCGGCCTGGCCGATCCTTCCGAACGGGCGACGCACCCGGACCGCAACAAGCTGTATAACTGCGTGGGCGCGTCGATGCTGCCGAAGATCGACGTGGCGCGCCAGGCCAGCCTGCAGGCCGGCGATGTGCTGCTGCTGTGCTCCGACGGCCTGTGGGGCATGCTGCCCGACGAAGAAATCACGCACCGCCTGACGACGCAGACCATCGTGCGCGCCGTGCCGGAGCTGATCGAAATGGCCACCACCATCGCCGGCCCGACCGGCGACAACACGACCGCGCTGGCGATCATGTGGCAGGGCAGTCCCGACGTCGAGACGCCGTCTACCTTGAGCGCCGACATGGCCACGGTCATCTCCACCCAGATGCTGCCCGAGAACCTGGTCAGCACCACCATCCAGACCAGCGCCGAACCGGAGGAGCCGATCGAGATCGACGCCTTCAACGACGACGAGATCGAAAAGGCGATCGCCGAGATCCGCGGCGCCATCGAGAAGTCGACCCAGGTCCTCAAATAAATTCACACCACAAGGAATACCATGACGTTTGAAAACCGCCCGAGTGGGCGTGCAGTAGACCAGTTGCGCGACATCGTCCTGACGCGCCAGTACACCAGGCATGCCGAAGGATCGGTGCTGATCGAATGCGGCGACACCAAGGTCATCTGCACCGCCAGTATCGAAGAAAAGGTGCCCGGCTTCCTGAAGGGGAAGGGCATGGGCTGGCTGACGGCCGAATACGGCATGCTGCCGCGTTCGACCCATACGCGCATGGACCGCGAGGCGGCGCGCGGCAAGCAGTCCGGCCGCACGCAGGAGATCCAGCGCCTGATCGGCCGCTCGCTGCGCGCCGCCTTCGACCTCGAAGCGTTCGGCGAGCGCACGCTGCACCTGGACTGCGACGTCATCCAGGCCGACGGCGGAACCCGCACCGCGTCGATCACCGGCGCGATGGTGGCAGCGTATGACGCCTTCAGCAAACTGCAGGCGCGCGGCGCCATCGAGGCGATTCCGGTGAAGAGTTTCGTGGCCGCGATCTCGGTCGGCGTATACAAGGGCATGCCGGTGCTCGACCTCGATTACGTCGAGGATTCCGGCTGCGACACCGACATGAACGTGGTGATGACCGAGGCCGGCCACTTCATCGAAGTGCAGGGCACCGCCGAAGGCGCCGCCTTCGACCGCGCCGGCATGAACCGGCTGCTGGATTTGGCGCAGACAGGCATTGCTGACCTGGTGCGCTTGCAGAAGCAAGCGCTGGGGATCTGATGCCCCGCCAAGCGCGGGAATGGCTTTAACGTTATTGGTCGTAAGATTCTCGTCCTCGCGTACGCCAAGGAAACCGCCGTGGCCGAGACAAAACGTCGATTTGGTCGGAATGGTCATAACGACAAGTCAGACGCGTTTCGACCTTGTTTTTGGTCGGCGCTACTTGCGCGCGATATCGGCTACGCGACCGCACTTCAGTTCACGACGGCGCACGAGTCCTCGCCGACCAACGATCCAGCCGAAAAGCAGATGGATTTGTTTAATAATGGTGTCGGCCTGCAAATTGGCCGGGCCAACGGCGCCGATGCGATACTGAGCGCGCGCTGCATGGCGGCGCTAGCTAGCGGTCGGCTTAAAGTGCTGGTTCAATGAGGCAATAGGATGCGCTCGATACTCGTCGCGGCATGGCTCGTGTTTTTCCTGTCTGGATGTGGCGGGAAGAGCGTTACCGATCAGGCTAAGGCGCTGGGATCGCGGGAGTTTACGGTGGCCGCCTGGGCCGCGGGAACCCAAGAACAGCGTGGCGAAATGGTTGGCTCCTTTCTAGCCCAGCACGCCCCCGGCACTCTCACCGCCAGGGACGTCATCGGTTTGCTGGGAGCGCCGACGAGCTATTATTTGTACGACGAAGATCCCGCGTACATGGTCGGACCCAAGTCGATCCAAAGCGACTATGGACGGGGCTATTTGCTGGCTTTTGTGACGGACAAGGGCAGGGGCAAGGTGGTCCAGGTGCTTTTCATTCCGGAAGTGCGCAATTAGGAGCCAAGAGTGGGTGCACGGGGAAGGAGTAAAATACCGCCTTCTCCCAACGCTAGCTCGCCATGACCCAACGCCTCGTCCTCGCCTCCAACAACGCCGGCAAGCTGAAAGAATTCGGCCAGATCCTCTCGCCGCTCGGTTTCGCGCTGCACGCCCAGGGCGAATTCGACGTTCCCGAATGCGAGGAGCCGTTTGCCACCTTCATCGAGAACGCGCTCGAAAAAGCGCGCCACGCCTCGCGCCTGACCGGCCTGCCGGCGCTGGCCGACGATTCGGGCGTGTGCGTCAATGCGCTCGGCGGCGCTCCCGGCGTCTGGTCGGCGCGCTACGCTGGCGAACCGAAGTCGGACGCGCGCAATAACGAAAAAGTCATCGCCGACCTGGCCGCCCACACCGACAAGTCGGCCTATTACTACTGCGTGCTGGTCTACGTGCGCCATGCCAATGACCCGCAGCCGGTGATCGCCGACGGCGTCTGGGCGGGGGAAATCAGCGCCACCGCGCGCGGCGCCAACGGCTTCGGCTACGATCCGCACTTCTGGCTGCCGGCGCTGGGTAAATCGGCTGCCGAACTGACGCCGGCCGAGAAGAACGCGGTCTCGCACCGCGGCCAGGCGCTGCGCGCGCTGGTCGGGAAGCTGCGATGATCCCGATTAAGCTGGTCGGCGCCGCCGTCCCGGGCGAGCCGCGCTCGCCGGCCACCAGCGCGCTGCAGTACCTCAAACCCGGCGCGCTCAATCTGACCGCGCTGCCGCCGTTGTCGCTGTACATCCACTTCCCGTGGTGCGTGCGCAAGTGCCCGTACTGCGACTTCAATTCGCACGAGGCGCGCGGCGCCTTTCCGGAGCAGGAGTACCTGGACGCGGTGCGCCTGGACCTTGAACAGTCGCTGCCGCTGATCTGGGGCCGCAAGATCCACACCGTCTTCATCGGCGGCGGCACGCCCAGCCTGATGTCGGCCGCGGGCCTGGACCGCCTTTTGTCGGACGTGCGCACGCTGCTGCCGCTGGAGATCGACGCCGAGATCACGATGGAGGCCAATCCCGGCACCTTCGAGGCGGAGAAGTTCAAGTCGTTTCGCGCCAGCGGCATCAACCGCCTGTCGATCGGTATCCAGAGCTTCAATGCCGGCCACCTCAAGTCGCTCGGCCGCATCCACGACGACAACGAGGCGCGCCGCGCGGTCGACATCGCGCAGACCAACTTCGACAACTTCAACCTCGACCTGATGTACGCGTTACCAATGCAGACGCTCGACGAGGCCAGGCGCGACCTCGAGACGGCGCTGTCGTTTGCGCCCCCGCACCTGTCGCTGTACCACCTGACGATGGAGCCGAACACGGTGTTCGCCAAGTACCCGCCGGCGCTGCCGGACGACGACGCCAGCGCCGACATGCAGGACATGATCGCCGAGACGATGACTGCCGCGGGTTTCGATCACTACGAAGTGTCGGCCTACGCCAGGCCTGGCCGGCGCGGTCGCCACAATGTCAACTACTGGGAGTTCGGCGACTACCTGGGCATCGGGGCCGGCGCCCACTCGAAGATATCGTTCCCGCACCGGGTGTTGCGGCAGGCGCGCTTCAAGCAGCCGGAGTCGTTCATCAACGCCGCCCGCGCCGGCAATCCGGTGCAGGAAGAGCACGAGATTTCGCGCGCCGACATGGGCTTCGAGTTCATGCTCAACACCTTGCGGCTGACCGGCGGTTTTTCGCCGAACCTGTTCGGCGAGCGCACCGGCATGGGGATCAATGCGATCGACGCCATGCTCGATGCGGCCGAGGCCAAGGGGCTGCTGTACCGCGACCACTTGATCATCCGGCCGACCGAGCTTGGTCAGCGTTTTTTGAACGATCTGCAGCAGATGTTTTTGAGTAGCCAGTAGGTTAAGAACCGTCGTCCTCGCGAACGCGGGGACCCGATTTCGCGGCGTATCGGCGAAATGGGATTCCCGCCTTCGCGGGAATGACGGTTTTTAAGGTAGCAAAGGAATGACGTTTGCGGGGTGATTAGTTAAGCGAGGCGCAGTTGCGGCTCGGTCGCCGCCGCCGTCGGCCGCCGACGATTGGCTGGCGCGTCGGCCACCAGCTTGAACCCCGCCGCCGCGCTGGCCAACGTGGCCGCCTGGTCTTCCAGGCTGGCCGCCGCCGCCGCCGCTTGCTCCACCAGCGCCGCGTTCTGCTGCGTCACCTGGTCCATCTGGGCGATCGCTTCGTTGACCTGGTCGATGCCGATGCGCTGCTCGTGGCTGGCCGCGGTGATCTCCGACATGATGTCGTTGACGCGGGCGACACTGTCGACCACCTCGCGTATCGTCGTGCCGGCTTCCTGCACCAGCTTCGTGCCGATGTTGACCTGGCCGACCGAGTCGCCGATCAGCTCCTTGATTTCCTTGGCGGCGCTGGCCGAACGCTGCGCCAGCGAACGCACTTCGGCCGCCACCACCGCGAAACCGCGGCCCTGCTCACCGGCGCGCGCCGCTTCCACCGCCGCGTTGAGCGCGAGGATATTGGTCTGGAACGCGATGCCGTCGATGACGCCGATGATGTCGACGATCTTGCGCGAGGAGGCGTCGATCGAGCCCATCGTCTCGACCACCTTGCCGACGATGGCGCCACCTCTTTCGGCGACGTTCGACGCCGTCAGCGCGAGCTGGTTGGCCTGCTCGGCATTGTCGGCGTTCTGGCGCACCGTCGACGTCAGTTCTTCCATCGACGCCGCGGTCTCCTCGAGCGAACTGGCCTGCTCCTCGGTGCGCGCGGACAAATCGAGGTTGCCGGCGGCGATTTCATTGGACGCGGTGGCGATCGAGCGGGTGCCGGACTGCACCTCCGACACCACCTTGAACAGCGACTCGTTCATGCCTTTGAGGGCGCGCATCAGGTCGCCGATCTCGTCGCGCGGGGCCTGCTCGAAGGCGGTGGTGAGGTCGCCCTCGGCGACCTTTTCGGCGACCGTCACGGCGGCCTGCAGCGGGCGCGTGATGCTGCGCGTGATCAGGTAGGCGGCAGCAGCGCCGATCAGCACCACCAGCACGCCGAGCAGCAGCAAGAGGTTGAAGGCGCGCGCGCTCGCTGCGTCGAGGGCGACGGCGGTGTCATCGATCGCCTTGCGCTGCATCGACAGCAGCGCCTTCAGCTTGCCGGAATACGCATCCGCGGCCGGCGTGAAGGCCTCGCTGAAGGCGCGCGCGCTCTTGTCGGCCTCGCCGGCTTTTTTCGCGTTCATGACTTCCACTTTCGCCGCCTGGTATTTCGCGCGGGCGCCGACGATTTCCTTCATCAGCGCCTTTTCCTCTTCGCTGCTCAGTAACGGCTCGACCTGCTTCAGGATGGCCGATCCCTTCACCACGCTATCGGCGATGGGGGCGGCAAACGTGATGGCCAGGCTGTCGTCGGCGCTCTTGGCGATCATCGCTGTGCGCACGATCGCGGAATTGGTCAGCACAAACCAGTCCGACACCAGCCGTTCCTTCGTCAGCGGCTGCTCGGTCAGGTGCCTGGTAGATTCCGCCGCGTTGCGCGCCACAATCAGCGAATAGGATGTCGAAGCGATGGACAACAGGAGAACGGTTGCGAAACCGACTGCCAGGCGCGAGCCGATGCGTATATTCGAGAACATGGTATGTGCCGATCAAAAAGTCATAAAGTAATACCTGAGAGCAATTAGTATGAGCCGTATGTAGGACCAGGACCACAAATGATTATCGTTTTGTTGTTTTAGGGAAACGAATGTTTTTTTGATAAGAAGAGAGTGCTGCCGGCCGGCGGCCTGAACCGCTACTGGGCCAGCGGGCAGCGCGGCGCAACGAGCATGGCGGGCGTGTGGCAAGCAAGGGAAAGCGTGGCGGCAAGGGGAAGGGTGTTACGGGGCAGGCCGGATCGGTCGATCCGGCCTGCGGGCGGGCGTGCTAACGCTGGCGCACCGGGACCATCAGCGAACCGGATTGCTCCAGCCGCCGCCCAGTACCCGGTACAGGGTCACCTGGTTCTGCAGGCGCTGCAGGTTGGCCTGCACTGCCGCCTGCTGCGCGGCGAACAGCGAGCGCTGGGCGTCGAGCAGGTCGAGGTAGGAGGCGGCGCCGGAACGGTAGCGCAGGTCCGACAGCCGGAAGCGCTCCGCTTCGGCCGCCGCCACCGCCCGCTGCGCGCGCAGCTGTTCGGCGAAGGTGGCCTGGCCGGCCAGCCCGTCCGCCACCTCGCGGAAGGCGATCTGGATGCTGCGCTCGTACTGCGCCACGGCGATGTCGCGGCCGGCCTTGGCGCTGCCGAGGACGGCGACGTTGCGGCCGTAGTCGAACAGCGGCAGCACCGCCTGCGGCGCGAAGGTCCAGCCGAACGAGCCGCCCTTGAACAGGCCCGACAGCTGCGAACTGGCGGTGCCGACCGAGCCGGTCAGCGCGATGCGCGGGAAGAAGTTGGCGCGGGCCGCGCCGATGTTGGCGTTGGCGCCGATCAGCTGCTGTTCGGCGGCGCGGATGTCCGGGCGCACCGACAGCAGGTCCGACGGCAGGCCGGCCGGCAGCTCCGACAACTCGGTCTGCGCCAGCGTGTTGCCGGGCGCGAGGGTGGCCGGCAGCGGCTGGCCCACCAGCAGTACCAGCAGGTTGGCGTCGGTGGCGCGCTGGCGCTGCTGCTGCGCCAGCACCACGCGGGCGGTGTCGACCAGCGACAGCGCCTGCTGCAGGTCGAGGTTGGAGACGACGCCGTTGTCGTACTTGAGCTGGATGAGCTTCTGCGACTCGAGGCGCGCGTCCAGCGTCTGCCGCGTCAGCGCCAGCAGCTCGTCGTCGGCCAGCACCGCCAGGTAGGCGTTCGCAACCGACGAGATCAGGCTGATCTGGGTGCTCTTGCGCGCTTCCTCGGTGGCGAGGAACTGCGCCAGGGCCACCTGCGACAGGTTGCGCACGCGGCCGAACAGGTCGAGCTCGAATGCGCTGACGCCGAAGCCGGCGCTATAGTTGCTGTTGACAGTGTCGTTGGCGCCCGGCACCCGGTTGCCGGAGACGACGGCGCTGACCGTCGGCAGCTGGTCGGCGCGGCGGATCTGGAACTGCGCGCGCGCCTGCTCGATGTTGAGAATCGCCACGCGCAGGTCGCGGTTGTTGGCCAGCGCCAGGTCGATCAGCTGCTTGAGGCGGGCGTCGGCAAAGAAGCGCTGCCATTCGATCTGCGCCGCCGCTTCGTTGGAGGCGCTGCTGGTGGCCATCGCCGGAAACGCGGCGGCGACGGGCGCCGCCGGCCGCTCATACTTCGGCGCCAGCGACATGCAGCCGGCCAGCGCCAGCGCAAGCGCCAGCGCAAGCGCCAGCGGGGTGGCGCGGAGGGTCATTTTTTTGATCATATTTTTTCCTCGATTGCTGGCAGGGCGACGTCTTCGTGCGCGTACTTCTTGCGCTGACGGTCGCTGCCTTTGAATAGTGTACGCACCAACACGAAGAACACCGGCACGAAGAACAGTCCCAGTGCGGTCGCGGTGACCATGCCGCCCATCACGCCGGTGCCGATGGCGCGCTGGCCGGCCGAACCGGCGCCACTGGCGATCGCCAGCGGCAGCACGCCCAGAATGAAGGCCATCGACGTCATCAGGATCGGCCGGAAGCGCAGGTGGCAGGCGCGCAGCACCGCTTCCTTCAGCGGCACGCCCTGCGCCTGCAGGTCCTTGGCGAACTCGATGATCAGCACCGCATTCTTGGCGCCGAGGCCGATGATGGTGATCAGGCCGAGCTTGAAGTAGACGTCGTTCGGATAGCCGCGCGCGGTCGCCGCCAGCAGCGCGCCGAGCACGCCGAGCGGTACCACCAGCAGCACCGCCACCGGGATCGACCAGCTTTCGTACAGCGCGGCGAGCGCCAGGAACACCGCCAGCATGGCGAAGCCGAGCAGCACGAACACGGTCGAGCCGGACAGTTTTTCCTCGCGCGACTGGCCGGTCCACTCGAAGCCGAAGCCGGCCGGCAGCTGCGCCGCCAGGCGTTCCATTTCGTCGAGCGCCTGGCCGGTGCTGTGGCCCGGCGCGGCGTCGCCCGACAGGCGCATCGTCGAATAACCGTTGTAGCGCACCGTCTGCATCGGGCCGGTGACCCAGCGCGTGCTGGCGAACGCCGACAGCGGTACTGGCTGGCCCTTGCTGTTCATCGCGGTCAGGCGCAGCAGGTCGTCGGGCTGCATGCGCGCCGGCGCATCGGCCTGCACCACCACGCGCTGCAGGCGGCCGGCGTTGGGGAAGTCGTTGATGTAGGCCGAGCCGAGCGAGGTCGACAGCGCGGCGTTGACCGAGTCGAAGCTCACGCCAAGGGCGTTGGCCTTGTCGCGGTCGATGTCGAGCTGCACCTGCGGCGCGTCTTCCAGGCCTTCAGGACGCACGCCGGCCAGGATCTTGCTCTGGCTGGCCATGCCCATCAGCTGGTTGCGCGCGGCGAGCAGCGCTTCGCGGCCGTTGCCGCCACGGTCCTGCAGGCGGAACGAGAAGCCGGTGCCGCGACCCAGTTCCGGAATCGGCGGCGGGGAGAGGGCGAAGACGAAGGAATCGCGCTGCTTCGACAAGGCGCCGGTGATGCGGTTGGCGACGTCCTGGGCGCCATGGCCTGGGCCGCGGCGTTCATGCCAGTCCTTCAGCGGAATGAAGCCCAGCGCCACGTTCTGTCCCTGGCCGGAGAAGTTGAAGCCGACCACGCCCACCATGTCGGCCACTTCCGGCTGCTTGAGGATGAACGCCTCGGCGTCGGCGAGCACCTTGGCGGTGCGCTGGGTGGTGGCGCCGGCCGGCAGCTGGATGTTGGCGATGATGTAGCCCTGGTCTTCGTTCGGCAGGAACGACGACGGCATGCGCATGAACATCAGCGCGACGACGCCGATGACGATGCCAAACACCGCCAGCGAGCGGCCGGTGCGGCCCAGCGTGCCGGCGACAGCGCCTTCGTAGTTCTTGGCGGTGCGGGCGAAGCCGCGGTTGAACCAGCCGAAGAAACCGGTCTTGGCGTGGCCGTGGCCTTTTTCGACGGGTTTGAGGAAGTGGGCGCACAGGGCCGGCGTGAGCGACAGCGCCATGAAGGCCGAGAAGAAGATCGCCGACACCATCACGGCCGAGAACTGCCGGTAGATGTTGCCGACCGCGCCGGCGAAGAACGCCAGCGGCACGAACACCGACATCAGGACCACGGTCACGCCGATGATGGCGCCGGAAATCTGGCCCATTGCCTTGCGCGTGGCCTCGAGTGGCGGCAAGCCTTCCTCGCTCATGATGCGCTCGACGTTCTCGACCACGACGATGGCGTCATCGACGACGATGCCGATCACCAGCACCATGCCGAACATCGTGAGCACGTTGATCGAGAAGCCGAAGGCGAGCAGGGCGCCGAGGGAACCGAGCAGCGCGACCGGCACCACGATGGTGGGGATGATGGTGTAGCGGAAGTTCTGCAGGAACAGGAACATCACCAGGAACACCAGCACCACCGCTTCGACCAGCGTTTCGACCACTTGCTTGATCGAGATGTCGACGAACTTGGAGCTGTCGAACGGGATGGCGTATTTCATCCCCGGCGGGAAGTACTTCGACAGTTCCAGCATGCGTTTCTTGACCAGCGTGGCCGTCTCCAGCGCATTGCCGGAAGACGACAGCTGGATGCCGATGCCGGTCGACGGCTTGCCGTTCAGGCGCGCCGAGGTGGCGTAGCTCTGGCCGCCGATTTCGATGCGGGCGACGTCGCGCAAGCGCACCGTCGAGCCGTCCGTATTGGCGCGCAGGACGATGCCGCCGAACTGCTCGACGGTGCTGAGCTGGCCGGTGACGACGACGGTGGCCGAAATGGTCTGGCCCGCTTCCAGCGGCAGGTCGCCGATGGTGCCGGACGCCACTTGCGCGTTCTGGCTGCGGATGGCGGCGTTGACGTCGGCGGGAGACAAGTTGAAACCCTGCAGCTTGGCCGGGTCGATCCAGATGCGCATCGCCTTTTCGGTGCCGAACAGCTGGGCCTGGCCCACGCCCTTGATGCGCTGGATTTCAGGCAGCACCGTGCGCGAGGCGTAGTCGCCGAGCGCGATCGGATCCCATTTCGGGTCGTCCGACGACAGGATCGTAAACATCAGGAAGTTGGCGCGGGCCTGGTCGACCCGCACGCCTTGTTGCACCACCGCCTGCGGCAGGCGCGGGGTGGCGCGGCCGAGGCGGTTCTGGACGTCGACCTGGGCCAGCGCCGGATCGGTGCCGGTCTCGAAGGACAGCGTCAGCGTGCCGGTGCCGTTGGCCTGGCTGATCGATTCCATGTAGATCAGGCCGGGCGAGCCGTTCATCTCGCGTTCGATCACGCTGATGACACTGTCTTCGAGCGTCTGGGCGGACGCGCCCGGGTAGGCGGCGGTGACCACGATGGACGGTGGCGCGACGGTAGGGTACTGGGCGATCGGCAATTGTTTGATTGCCACACCGCCGATCACCATGATGAATAATGCGATCACCCACGCAAAGATGGGGCGGTCAATAAAGAAGCGAGCCATGTAGGGTTCCTGTAACTATTATTTGGCGGCGGCCGGGGCGGCAGCGGTGGCGACCGGCGCGCCGGCAGGCGCCGCAGCGGTGGCTGTCCATGGCACGGCCTTGACCGGGGCGCCCGGCACCATCATCTTCTGGAAGCCGTCGACGACCACCTGCTCGCCAGGTTTGAGCCCGTCGAGGACGATCCAGTTCGCTCCTTGCTGCGAGCCGATCTTGACCGGGCGCGGCGCCGGCTTGCCGTCGGCGCCGACGACGATGACGGTGTCGCCCTGGCCGCCGCGGGTGACCGCCTGCTGCGGCACCACGATGGCGGCCGGCAGCTGTTGCTGCGACAGGCGCACGCGCACGTACTGGCCCGGCAGCAGCATGCCGTCCGGATTGGCCACTTCGGCGCGCAGCGTGACCTGGCCCGAGGTCGGGTCGACAGTGACGTCGGAAAACAGCAGCTTGCCCTTGCGCGGCAGTTCGGAGCCGTCTTCGTTGATGACGGTGACGGCCAGCGCGCTGTCGGCGCCGCGCATCTTGCCGCCGGCGTCCCTGCGCAGTCGCTGCAGTTCGGTGGCCGACTGGGTGATGTTGAGGTAGACGTTGTTGGTCTGCTGGATCACGGCGAGCGGGGTCGCTTCGGTGGCGCTGACGAGCGCGCCTTCGGTCACCAGCGCGCGGCCGATGCGCCCGGCGATCGGCGCCTGCACGTTGGCGTAGCCGGTGTTGATCTGGGCGATCTGCACGGCGGCGCGCTGGGCGGCGACGTCGGCTTCGGCCGATTTCTGGGTCGCCACGACGTTGACGTATTCTTGTTTGCTCACTGCATTCGCTTCGACCAGCGGCTTGTAGCGCGCCGCCTGCGCCGCGGCCTGGTTCAGGTTCGCCTCAGCCTTGCCGAGGTTGGCGCGGGCACTGTTGAGCGAGGCCTGGTAGGGCGCCGGGTCGATCTGGTACAGCACCTGGCCGGCCTTCACTTCGCTGCCTTCCTGGAACAAACGCTTGAGCACCACGCCGTTGACGCGGGCGCGCACCTGGGCAACCCGGACCGGCTCGACGCGGGCGGGCAGCTCGGTCTGCAGGGAGACCGGTTCGAACCTGGTGACGATGACGCCGACTTCCGGCGGCGGCCGGTTACCGCCCGGGCCGCCTGGCGCCGCGGCCTCTTTCGGGCCGCAGGCGCTGAGCAGGGCCAGCGCGGCGAGGGTGGCGACGGCGAGCCGCGTCATGGACAAAGTGGAGGAGTGGGCGTGGCGCATTAGGTGTGCATCCTTATGGTGTCGGCGGCTCAGGCTCCGGAGAACAAGCGCGGCGATCTATTGTTGAATTTGCGTATATACTATCACGAGTGTATGTTTAATGTTTGCAGGGCCCCAAAACGGAGAAACGCCAATGGCACGCAGGACCAAGGAAGACGCGGCGGCGACCCGCGACAGCATCTTGGATGCGGCAGAGCAACTTTTTGTCAAGCAGGGTGTGTCGGGGACTACTTTGCAGCATATCGCAACGGCAGCGGGGGTGACGCGCGGGGCGATCTACTGGCACTTTCTCGACAAGGGCGCGATGTTCAACGCCATGATGGAGCGCGTCAAGACGCCGCTGGAGTTGGCGATGCAGCAGTTCGCCGACGCCAACCCGGCCGACCCGATGGAGGCGCTGCGCGAATCGATGATGAGCGTGTTCCGGCGGGCGGTGTCCGACCCGAAGGCGCGGCGCGTGTTCGAAATTGCAACCTTGAAAATGGAATATGTCGACGAGCTGAGCACGGTGCGCGAGCGGCGCAAGCAGAACCAGGCGGCCTGGATGGCGCGCACCGAAACGCGCATCCGGGAAGCGATGGCCAAGGGGCAGGTGAGGGCGGACGTCGATCCGTACGCGGTGGCGCTCGGTTCCTGGGTGGTGGTCGACGGACTGCTGCGCGCGTGGCTGCTGGACCAGCAGGCCTTCGACGTGGTCAAGCTGGGGGCGCAGATCGTCGACAACCACCTGGGTTCGCTGCGCGCATAAGCAAAGTGTCCGTGTCCACGTGGCAGTAGCGTCGTCATCCTCGCGCACGCGGGGATCCATGCTGAGCATACCGAGATGGTCAAGCCCGCTCAGTATCTGTCCCGCATGCGCGAGTATGAGGTTAATTCTTTGCGGCGCTACTGAACCGCGCGGTCGCTGGTGACGACTACGGCCTTCCCCAGGGTCCTAGCGCATGCCCGCAATCATCTGCTTGAGCTTGGCCGAGTCGGCGCAGAACGCGCGGATGCCTTCGGCCAGCTTGTCGGTCGCCATCGCGTCCTCGTTCATCATGAAGCGGAACGTCTTTTCGTCGATCGACACCTTGTCCACCGCGCCGCCGCCGCCGTCGGCGGCGAGCTTGCGCTCGACCGGCGCGTCGGTGTCGGCCATCTGCTGCAGCAGGTCCGGCGAAATGGTCAGCAGGTCGCAGCCGGCCAGTTCCAGGATCTGCGAGGTGTTGCGAAAGCTCGCGCCCATCACCTCGGTCTTGTAGCCGAACTTGCGGTAATAGTTGTAGATGCGCTTGACCGACTGCACGCCCGGGTCGTCGGCGCCGGTGTACTCGATGCCGGTCGACTTCTTGTACCAGTCGTAGATGCGGCCGACGAACGGCGAAATGAGCTGGGCGCCGGCTTCGGCGCAGGCAATTGCCTGCGGCAGCGCGAACAGCAGCGTCATGTTGCAGTGGATGCCATCGCGCTCGAGGATCTCGGCGGCGCGGATGCCTTCCCACGTCGAGGCGATCTTGATGAGCACGCGCTCGCGCTCGATGCCGGCCGCCTGATACAGGGCGATCAGCTCGCGGCCCTTGGCGACGTTCGCCTCGGTATCGAACGACAGGCGCGCATCGATTTCGGTCGATACGCGCCCCGGAATGATTTTCAGGATTTCAACGCCGAACCCGATCAGCACGCGGTCGATGACGTCGCCCGTCGACAGATCCGGAAAGTCGCGCACGGCCTGCTCGAGCAGGGGCCGGTACTCGGGCTTTTGCACCGCTTTCAGGATGAGCGACGGATTGGTGGTCGCGTCGCGCGGCGTGTAAGCCTTGATCGACTGAAAGTCGCCCGTATCGGCGACGACGGTGGTGAATTGCTTGAGCTGTTCGAGTTGATTCATGGCGGGCGAATGTCGGAAGAAAGCGGAGCGGTATTGTACCAAGCAGCCCGCATGGCGGCCCGCAATACTGCCCTTCACGCATTAATTGCCCATTTGCAAACGCGCGCTGCTGTCGGCGTGGCATCGATACACTGGGTTAAGTTCATTAATACCAATCAATGTTCTTCATTCAACCCATTCAAGGAGATTCACCATGTTCAACAAAGTCATCAAGGGATTGCTCGGCGTTTCGGCCACGGTAGCGCTGCTCGGCGCCTTTGCGGCGCACGCGCAAAAGTCGCCGCCGGTCACCGGCGAAGCCAACGACCACACTTCCTCGGGCGCAACCATGCAGCCTGACGGCAAGGCGCGGCCGATGGACCGCGGCACCAACACCGGCGTGGTGCCGCCAAAGACGGGCGAAGCGAACGACCACACCTCGGACAACGCCGTGCAGCAAGGCACGCCGAAGGCGAAGAAGATGAAGCACAAGACCCGGCACCCGGCAGTGAAGGCGCCGGTCACCGGCGAAGCGAACGATCACTCGTCGACCGGCGGCACCACCGAAGCGGCCAAGGCCGCCAAGGCAGCGAAGGCGTCCAGCATGTAAGCGCCGCCGTCGGCGTGCGCGAGAGGCCATCCTGCGATGGCCTTTTTTACGCCCGTCTGTTTTCTACTGCCGCGGCCCGGGAGGCGGTGCCAATTCATAACTATTTCTTTTCGGCAACGATGTGCTACAATGCGCACCGCCGGCTGATGGGTGACATCGGCCAGCATTACTTTATTCTCTAAGAAAAGGCTCTACCATGTTCAAAAAGATCGCTTTCGCTGCCACCCTGGCAATCCTGTCGGCTTCGTCGTTTGCTGCCGAGAACCCGGCGTTTTACGCTGGCGCCGACGTCGGCGCGACCAAGCTCGACGGTTTGTCGGATCGTGAAACCAGCTTTGGCGGCTTTATCGGCTACCAATTCCACCAGAATATCGCAGTTGAACTGGGCTACCGCAGCCTGGCCGACTTCGACACCACCTACTCGGGCACCAAGGTCGGCGTCAAAGTCAACCAGACCGCCCTGTCGCTGGTTGGCACCCTGCCACTGTCGAACGGTTTCAACGTATTCGGCCGCGTCGGCTACAACCACCTGGAAGTCAAAGCCAGCGTGCCTGGTTTCACCGCCGCCGAGTCGGACAACAAAGCCATGTACGGCGTTGGTGTCGGCTATGCCTTCAATGCAAAAATCGCCGCTCGCGTCGAAGTACAGAAGCCAAGCAGCGATTCGCGCAACGTCAACATCGCCGTGTCGTACAAGTTCTAAGTACGGTTCGCCATGTAAAAAGCCCGCTTCGGCGGGCTTTTTTATTGCTGCCGAGGTTGTTCTCAGCTGAAATCGGTCGCCGCCAGGAAGGCCGCCACCAGCGCCTCCAGCCCCTGCTGGTCTTCTTCGCTAAAGCGGTTCAGCGTCGGGCTGTCGATGTCGAACACGCCCAGCACCACGCCATCCTTCACCAGCGGAATCACGATCTCGGCGTTCGATGCCGAATCGCAGGCGATATGGCCCGGGAATGCATGTACGTCCGGCACCAGCATCGTGCGCCGCTCGGCCGCCGCGGCGCCGCACACGCCGCGTCCGAACGGGATGCGCGCGCACGCCACCTTGCCCTGGAACGGGCCGACCAGCAATTCCGCGCCGCCGCCGTTCTTGGCCGGGCGGGTCAGGTAGAAGCCGGCCCAGTTCAGGTCGGCGATGGTGTCGTAGATGAATGCTGAAAACTGCGCCGCATTCGCGGTAAGGTCGCGCTCGCCTTCGAGGATGCTGTCGACCTGGCGGACCAGCATGGCATAGTCGGGTTTGCTGCTGGCGGCGGGAGTGATGTGCATGGGGCTGAAAAGTGGCTGTCGAAACGGCTATTTTAGCTGATCGCGCCTGTGCTGCGGTTCGCCCTTGAGGATGCAGATCGCTACCAGCGCGAGGCTGAGGAAGGCCACGGCGATAAAGAAAGCGATGCCGTTGCGCGGCGCCAGCAAGACCGCCGCTGCGATGATGCCGCCGAAGTAGCCCGCAAATACCACCCACCCCTGCCACGTGAGCGGCAGGCCCCATCCCACGCCGCTGCCGTAAGGCTTGGCGGGGAACCAGTACGGTTTGTCCTTGTTCATGAGCACGCCCTGCTTAGATGGACAAGCTGCCGTCGATGCAGGTGATGGCGCAGCCGCCGACCCGGATCGCGCTGTCGTCGATGGCAAGCCGGATCACCCCCGCGCGGCCGACTACCGCGCCCTGGGTCGCCACCAGGTCGGTGCCGAACTCCCCGGTCTGGCCGGTATGGCGGATGTAGGCGGCGAGGGCGCCGTTGCCGCTGCCGCACACCGGATCTTCGCCGATGCCGTGTGCCGGCGCAAATGCCCGCACTTCGATCGTCGCCGGCGAACCGTGCTGGTGCTTGCCGAAGATGACGACGCCAGTGTGCTTGCCCTTGCTGTCCTGCAGCTTCATACGCTGCAGGTCAGGCACGGCGTCGAGCACCGCCTGCGCCGTCGGCAACTGCGCGATGACCCAGCGCGCGCCGACGTCAACCAGGCAGGGAGATGCCGCCAGCGGGGTGCCGAGAATGGCTTCCAGCTCGGCGGCCTGGTCCTCGTCCAGCATCGTCATCGCCGGCGCCGGCAGCTCGAACCAGATCCAGCGTTCGCCGTCGCTCGCAAGCTCGACTTTCAATGTAATGAGGCCGGCGCGGCACTGCTGCACCAGCCGGCCGTCGTGGGCGGCGATCCGTCCGGCTTCCAGCAGCGCGTGCGCGGTGCCGATGGTGGGGTGTCCCGCAAAGGGCAGCTCGCTGCCTGGCGTGAAGATGCGCACGTGGTAGTCGGCGCCGTCGGCGGTGACCGGGACGATGAAGGTCGTCTCCGACAGGTTGGTCCAGCGCGCGATCTGCTGCATCTGTTCGGTGGTGAGCCCGTCGGCGTCGAGCACGACGGCCACCGGGTTGCCCTTGAACGGGACGCTGGTGAAGACGTCGACGGTCTTGATCGGCGAATGGGGCATGGCTTTCTTTCAGCGGCAATCGTGCTTGCCGAAGGTGGTTTCGAGGAAGGCAAGGTAGGCCGGGTCCGTTTGCGACAGCACGGCGCAATTGAACGGCGGCTGCTGGATCGGGTCGGACAGATAAAGCGTCGCGGTCACGGCGAAGTATTCCCGGCCGTTCTCCAGGAAGTGCGCCTTGCGGAACTGCGCCGGGTAAGCGTCACTGTGGAGCGCCATGCCGTACGCATCGATGATGGGTTTGTTCTGCAGCGACAGCACGTGAAAATGGTAGGCGTGCAGCAGTTCGTGCAGCAGGATCGGCTTGTTAGACGGGAACGCGATGGGCTGGATGTGGACCGCGCCGACGCCCTGGCGAACCCTGAAAAAGCCCGGGTTGCCGCGCAATTCAGGGTCCACCAGGATCGGCGTTTTCATGAAGAAAGCGAGGATCTCCGGCGGCAGTCCGGCCGCTTCGACGATGCCCAGCTGCGCGATCACCGACGGCGCCGACTGCGACGCAAACCTGGCCTTGTCGTCCTCGCCCAGCAGGTGGTCGTCGATGGTGAAGCCGTGGTATTGGATATCGGCCATCGCCGGCGGCATCAAAAAGAACAGCAGCGACAGCAAAAGGGCGTTGGTTTTCATGGGCGTTCTATGAATGCAATATTGTAAAGGTAACACAATGGGACTTTCGGTGGCATGTGGCGATACCCGCGCGGATTCGGTAGGCCGAGCCGACGTTCGCGCCAATAATGCGCTGGTCACTCACCTTCGATCGCCTGCCATGAACCAGCCTTCCTTCCTCGTCAACGACGTGCATTCGCGGCAGAACGCTACCGGCGTCGCCGACATCGTCGCGCCGCGCAGCGTCGCCGACATCCAGGCGGCGGTCGCTGCCGGCGCCGCGCGCGGCCTGCCGATCGCCATCTGCGGCGGCCGCCACGCGATGGGCGGACAGCAGTTCGGCGAGGGTGCGCTGCTGCTCGACATGCGCGGCATGGACCGCGTACTTGCGTTCGACGATCTGCGTGGCCTCATCGAAGTCGAGGCAGGCATCCAGTGGCCGGCGCTGATCGACTACCTCGAGCAGGCGCCGCAGCGTGGGCCGCGCTGGAGCATTCGGCAGAAGCAGACCGGCGCCGACACGCTCAGCCTGGGCGGCTGCCTGTCGTCGAACGTGCACGGACGGGGCCTGTCGATGCAGCCCTTTATCGCCGACGTCGAGGCCTTCACGCTGGTCGACGCCGGCGGCGCCGTCAGGGCGTGCAGCCGCTCCATCGACAGCGACTTGTTCGCGCTGGCGATCGGCGGCTACGGCCTGTTCGGCGTCATCGCCAGCGTCACCCTGCGCCTGGCGCCGCGCCGCAAGATGCGCCGCGACGTCACGCTGCTCGATCTCGATGACCTGATGGCGGCTTTCGAACAGCGCATCGCGGCCGGCTACGTGTATGGCGACTTCCAGTTCGCGATCGACCCGGACAGCGTCGACTTCCTGCAGCGGGGCGTGTTCTCGTGCTACCTGCCGGTTGGCGAGGCGACGCCGATGGGTGAGGACGACAAGGCGCTGTCCGATGAAGACTGGCGCCATTTGCTCGGCCTCGCGCACAGTCACAAGACGAAGGCCTTCGAATGCTATGCCGCGCACTACCTCGCCAGCGACGGCCAGGTCGACTGGAGCGACCGGCTGCAGCAAAGCACTTATCTCGATGGCTACCACGACGACATCGATTGCGCGCTCGGCCACCGCGGCGCCGAGATGATCGGCGAAATCTACGTCCCGCGCGCCAGCCTGGCCCCGTTCATGCGCGAAGCGGCGGCGGACTTGCGCAGGCATTCGATCGACCTCATTTACGGCACCGTGCGGCTCATCGAACGCGACCGCGAAAGCTTCCTGCCGTGGGCGAAGGACGACTACGCCTGCGTCATCTTCAACCTGCACACCGTCCTCACGCCCGAGGGTATCGAGGCGACCGCGCGCGCGTTCCGGCGCCTGATCGACATGGCCATCGCGCGCAATGGCAGCTACTATCTGACGTATTCGAAGGCGGCCAGCGCGCGCCAGCTGCGCGCCTGCCATCCCGGCTTCGAGCGATTCCTCGACTGCAAGCGCCGGTTCGATCCGCAGGAGCGCTTCCAGAGTACCTGGTACCGGCACTACCGCGACCTGCTCGCAGCGTCGCCGGCGGAGCTGGCCGCGTGAGGCCGGACAAACCAAGCAATACCGCGCTGATCGTCGCGGCAGGACTGCAGCTGGCGCGCCCCTGCGCCGCGACCGCGGCCGCGCTGCCGGGCGAAGCGATCCGCCGCGGCGAGGCCTTGCTGCGCGCGGCGCATCCGCGCATGGCCGGCCTGCTGCGCAAGGGCTGGTTCCGCGCCGTTTGCCGCGTTCTCGAGCGCGCCACCTTGCGCGGCATCTGCCTGCACTTCGCGCTGCGCAAGCGCGCCTTGCGCGACCATGCGCACGCCGCCATCGCGGCCGGCTGCCGCCAGGTGGTGGTCCTCGGCGCCGGCCTGGATACCTTGTGCATGGAGCTGCACGCTGCCCACCCGCAGCTGTGCTGCATCGAGATCGACCATCCGGCGACGCAGGCCGTCAAGCGCCGCGCGGCCGGCGAGGGCGGGCAGGGGATCGACTTCATCGGCGCCGACCTGGCGCAGCAACCGCTCGGCGAGGTGCTGTCAGCGTGCGAGGCCTTTCGTGGCGATGCGCCGACGCTGTTCGTGGCCGAAGGTTTGCTGATGTACGTGCCGCTCGATGCGGTGGCGGCGCTGTTCGCGCAGATGGCGGCGGCCGCGCCGCAGTGCCGTGTCGCGTTCACCTGGATGGAACCGCAGGCCGGCGGCAAGCCCAATTTCAGGCCGCGCAGCCGGCTGGTCGATTTCTGGCTGTGGCTGCGCGGCGAGCCGCTGGTCTCCGGGATGGCGCGCGCGGGTCTGGCGCGCTTCCTGGGCGCGGCCGGTTTCGCGGTGGAAGGCGTGCACGCGAGCGTCGACCTGCTTGGCGAGGACCAGCGCCGCGCGCTCGGACCGCGAGGGCTGCCGATTGCGGGCGAGTATTTCTGCTTCGCAAAGACGCGTTAACAGTCAGTCAACCTTGACGTATGATGGCCGGCGACGGTCTTGCGGTTTTCCAACGTCAAACGCTGGTGTCAGGTCTGACATTCGGACAAATGTCCGAATGTCAGACCTGACACCAGATTTTGCGACTCCACCGCCTGGGCTGCACAAGAGGCTAATCCGCTATTTTTTCTTTGTAGTTAATTCTTTCGAGGGACCTGGATGAAATCGTTTAGAACAGTTTCGCTGCTTGCCGTCGCCGCTTTCGTATCCAATTGCGCTCACGCCGAAAAAGGCGTCGATGCCGGCACCATCAACCGCATCGCTGACGAAGGCTACAACCACGGCCAGGTCGCCTCGCTGGCGAGCCACCTGACCGACCGCATCGGCGCCCGCCTGACCAATTCGCCGTCGATGCGCGAAGCGGAAAAATGGACGCAGCAGATGTTCCGCCAGTGGGGCCTGCAGGACGTGCACAGCGAAGCCTTCCCGTTCGGGCGCGGATGGTGGATCGAGTCGGCCCACAGCCGCATGGTGTCGCCGCGCGCCCTCGAACTGCGCTCGATCCCGGTCGCATGGACGCCGCCGACCAACGGACCTGTCTCGGCCCAGGTGATCGTCGCGCCGATCCGCCATCCGCGCGACCTCGCCAAGTGGCAGGGCAAGCTGAAAGGCAAGATCGTCCTGGTCAGCTATCCCGACGCGCCCAAGGACGACACCACCGCGTCCTTCAAGCGCCTCGATGAAGCCGAACTGGGTAAGCTGAACGCCTATCACCAGCCCAACTACGAGCCCGATGCCAGCGCCGAAGCGATCAAGCGCTGGTTCGACCTCTCCAGCGAAACGGCGCGCTTCATGGCGGCCGAAGGTGCGTTGGCGCTGGTGAAAATGTCGCGCGCCGGCGATGGCCTGGTCCACGGCGAAGGCTATTTCTACCAGGCGGGCAGCACGCCGCCGCTGCCGGAAATCGAGATGGCCGCGCAGGATTATCGCCGTCTCGCGCGCCTGGCAAAGGGCGGCGAGGTGACGCTGGAAATCGACAGCCGCGTCCATTTCGAGGACAAGGACCAGAATGGCTACAACATCATCGCCGATATCCGCGGCAAGGATCCGAAGGCTGGCTACGTCATGGCCGGCGCCCACCTCGATAGCTGGGTCGCCGGCGACGGCGCCGCCGACAACGGCGCCGGCACGGTGGTGATCATGGAAGCGGCGCGGATCCTGGCGGCGTTGCCGGTCAAGCCCAAGCGCACCATCCGTTTCGCGCTGTGGTCGGGCGAGGAGCAGGGGCTGCTCGGATCGAGTGCCTACATCGATCGCCACCTGGCCAAGCGCCCGCTGTCGACCGACCCGGTGCTGGCCAGGTATCCGGCCTACTTCGCGCAGACCTACCCGGTCACGCCGCTGCCCGGCTTTCACGACATGGCGGGCTACTTCAACCTAGACAACGGTTCAGGCAAGATCCGCGGCATCTACGCGGAGGGCAATTTCGCCGCGGTGCCGATCCTGCACACCTGGCTGGCGCCGTTCGACAGCCTGGGCGCGAGCAAGGTCGTGGCCCAGCGCACCGGCGGCACCGACCACGAGCTGATGGCGGGGATCGGCTTGCCGGCGTTCCAGTTCATCCAGGATCCGCTCGACTACGGCAGCAAGGTCCATCACACCAATCTCGATACCTACGACCACCTGCGCACCGAAGACCTGCGTCAGGCGGCGGTAATCCTGGCGACGGTGCTGCTGCAGGCCGCCGACAGCGACACGCCGATGCCGCGCAACGTGCTGCCGCGCCAGCCGAACGCCACCGACCCGTTCCTCTATCGCGATCCAAGAAAGGACTAGGCCGCGCGGCGTTCCCTTGCGGTCTTCTGCATGAAGACCGACAGCGGATGCTCGGGATAGTCGCCGAAGGCGCCGCAGCGCTGGTAGCCCAGGCGTTCGTAGAGGATCAGCGCTTCGGGCATCGTCGGCCCGGTCTCCAGCATGAACGTATGGCAGCCCCGTTCCACCGCCTTCGCTTCCAGGGTTTCGATCAGACGGCGGGCGATTCCCTGGCCACGCGCCTGCGGGCGCACGTACATCCGTTTGACTTCGCCATATTCCGGCTTGAGGACGATGGCGCCACAGCCGACCGGCGCACCGGCGCCATCGCGCGCCACGGCAAACAGCACGCTCGGATGCAGCAGCGACGAGAGGTCGAGCGCGTAGACGTTGTCGGCCGGGTACAGCGAGTACAGGTAGGTATCGAGTTCGCCGATCAGCGCTTGCACGTCCGGCTGATCGGGGGTTTCGAACGTGACGTTCACCGGTGATTACTTGGCGCGGTAAATAGCGCAAAGCTTGTGGCCGTCGGGATCGCGCACGTAAGCCAGGTGCATCGGCCCCATCGCGCCCTCGCGCAGGCCCGGCGCGTCTTCGATCGAAACGCCGCCATGTTCCATTGCGGTGTCGTGAAATTGCTTCACTTGCTCCGGCGAGCTGCACTGGAAACCGATGGTGCCGCCGTTCGCGCACGTCGCATCGTCGCCGTTGATCGGCTCACTGATGCAGAAGGTGCTGCCGGCGTGGCGGTAGAAGAGGCGGGTGTGGCCGGAAGGACCCGTGTTGCGAAACGGCTCGCCCGCGCCGAGGGTTCCGAGCACGGCGTCGTAAAAGCGCTTCGATTGTTCGATGTCATTCGAACCGATCATGATGTGGCTGAACATGCATATCTCCTTGGGTCCCGAGAAGGTTTTCCCGGGCATCTGCCAAATTATAGTGGCAGTTCCCGCATCCGCGGGCGTCAGCCGATGAAGGAGTCGAACTGCATGTCGAATTCCTGCAGCGCTTTCTGCGCGTTCTGCATCTTCTTGCGAAACTCCGGCCCGCGCTTGAGCGCCAGGCCCACCGCCAGCACGTCGATCACCACCAGGTAGGCCAGCCGCGCCGAAATCGGCGTGTAGGGATCGGTGTTGAATACCAGGTCGATCGGGATGAGCACCGTCGCCAGGTCCGCCAGCGGGGTGCCCGACGGCGCCAGCACGATGACGTCGGCGCCGCCGCGGCGCGCCAGCTTCACCGAGCGTACCAGCGCCGGGCTGTTGCCGCGCTGCGAAATGGCCACCACCGCGTCGCCCTCGTGCAGCAGGGCCGCGGCGATGCTGTGGATGTTGGGGTCGGCATACGCCACCGTCGGCACGCCCGAGCGGAAGAACTTGTGCTGGGCGTCGGCGGCGACGATGCCGGACGTGCCCTGGCCGTAGAACTCGATCTTGTTGGCACGCGTGAGAATGTCGAGCGCCTTCTGGATCGCTTCGGGATTGAGGTTGTTGCGCAGGTCGAGCAGGGTGTTGATCGAGCGGCTGCAGATCTTGTTGACCAGGTCCGCGGCCAGGTCGTCCTGCGCCGGCTGCTCGGTGACGCCGGGCAGCGCCAGCGCCAGTCCCTGCGCCAGCTTGAGCTTGAACTCGTGCCAGCCGTCGTAGCCGAGCGTGCGGCAAAAGCGCACCACCGTCGGCTCGGACACCTGCGCGCTCTTGGCCAGCGCGGTGATGTTCTGGCTGACCGTGGCGGACGGCTGTTCAAGCACCGCCAGCGCGACCTTCCTCTCGGATTTCGACAGCGAGTCGAGCTGGGTGCGGATGGAGTCGAGAAGCATGGGTAAGTCCTCAGTCTTCCGGCAGCACTTCTTCGCGCCACTGCAGGCCGTCGCGCCCGATCAGTGCGCTGGCCGCGGCCGGGCCCCAGGTGCCGGCGGTGTACGGCGTCGGATTGCTGTCGCCGTGCTGCCAGTACTCGAGGATCGGTTCGACCCACTCCCATGCCGCTTCCAGTTCGTCGCCGCGCATGAACAGCGTCAGCTGGCCGCGCAGCACGTCGAGCAGCAGGCGTTCGTACGCTTCCATGCGCGGCGTCTTGAACTGCTCCTTGAAGTCGAGTTCGAGCTCGGCCTGCTTGAGGCGCATGCTGTCGCCCGGCGTCTTGGCCATCAGGTTCAGCGACAGGCCTTCGTCGGGTTGCAGGCGGATCACCAGGCTGTTGGGCTGGAAGCTCGACGTCGGCTGGTTGAAGATCGAATGCGGGATCGGCTTGAAGCGCACCACGATCTCGGCCAGCCGGTCGGCCATCCGTTTGCCGGTGCGCAGGTAGAACGGCACGCCGGCCCAGCGCCAGGTGTCGATTTCGGCCTTGAGGGCGACGAAGGTCTCGGTGCTCGATTTTTCCGGCGCGTCCGGCTCGTCGCGGTAGCTCGGCACCGGCTTGCCTTCGACGTGGCCGGCGCGATACTGGCCGCGCACGATGTTCTGCGCCAGCGTGGTCGGGGTGAAGCGCTTGAGCGAACGCAGCACCTGCAGCTTGGCGTCGCGCACCGCGTCCGACGAAATCGACGTCGGCGGCTCCATCGCCACGATGCACAGCAGCTGCAGCAGGTGGTTCTGCAGCATGTCGCGCAGCGCGCCGGAAGTGTCGTAGTAGCCCATGCGGTTGCCGACGCCGATCTTCTCGGCGATCGTGATCTGCACGTCGGAGATCCATTCGCGCCGCCACAGCGGCTCGAACAGGATGTTCCCGAAGCGCAGCGCCAGCAGGTTCTGCACCGTCTCCTTGCCCAGGTAATGGTCGATGCGGTAGATCTGCGTTTCGGCGAACACCTTGCCCACTTCGGCGTTGATCTGCCTGGCGCTGGCGAGGTCGCGCCCGAGCGGCTTTTCCAGCACCACGCGCGAATTGGGCGTGACCAGGCCGGCGGCGAACAGGTTGTCGCAGATGCGCGAGAACAGGTGCGGCGGGGTAGCCAGGTAATAGACGCGAATCAGGCTGTCGTCCTCGCGCAGCGCTTCGTCCAGCGCGCCGTAGGAGGAGGGGGCGGTGGCGTCGAGCGAAACATAGACGATGCGCTTGAGGAAATCGGTCCACTGCGGCTCGGCGGGCGCCTTGATGTGCGGCTTCGAGGTCGTCTCCACCTCGTGCAGGAACTCGTCGCGCGACCATGGGTGACGGCCGACGCAGACGATGCGCGAATCGGCCGGCAGGTCGCCGGCGACGTCGCGCGAGTACATCGCCGGCAGCAGTTTGCGCATCGCCAGGTCACCGCTGCCGCCAAATAATACGAGGTCGAAGTCTTTAAGAGCCATGAGTGGGTAATCGTCAAATGAGGAAACGTATGGATGATGCCGCTATCGCCGCCGCACTGGCGCACGCGAAAGAAATGATGATGTAAATTTACTACACAAAAGCGTATTTATCAAGAAATTTTACTACGCAATGACCTGGCCGCTCAGTCGCCGTCGAGCGGCAGCCGGACCGTGAAGGTGCTGCCGTGGCCGGCGCCCGCGCTGGCCACGG
>JBBRXM010000015.1:0-78688 GCA_038248405.1 Burkholderiales bacterium | reverse complement strand
CTTGTTATTGGCGTCGAGCGAGGCCGAGGGCAGCATGCCGATCGAACCGGTCAGCATCGCCGCGCAGTCGGACAGGATGTCGCCGAACATGTTGCCGGTGACGAGGACGTCGAATTTTTTCGGCGCGCGCACCAGCTGCATGGCCGCGTTATCGACGTACATGTGCTCGAGCGCGACGTCCGGATACTCCTTGTGGACATCGGTGACAACGTCGCGCCAGAACTGGAACGTCTCGAGCACGTTGGCCTTGTCGACGCTGGTGACGCGGCGGTCGCGCTTTTGCGCCGCCTGGAAGGCGACGTGGGCGATGCGGCGGATTTCCGACTCGGCGTAGCGCATCGTGTCGAAGCCTTCGCGCTCGCCTTTGAACGGGCCGTCCGGGCACTCGCGCACGCCGCGTGGTTTACCGAAGTAGATGTCGCCGGTCAGCTCGCGGATGATCAGGATGTCCAGGCCCGACACCACTTCCGGCTTGAGGGTGGAGGCGCCGGCCAGTTCCGGATACAGGATCGCCGGGCGCAGGTTGGCGAACAGGCCGAGTTCCTTGCGCAAACCGAGGATCGCCTGCTCCGGGCGCAGCGAGCGCTCGAGCGAATCGTACTTGTAGTCGCCGACGGCGCCGAACAGCACGGCGTCGGCCGACCTGGCCAGCGCCAGCGTCGACGGCGGCAGCGGGTGGCCGTGGCCGGCGTAGCCGGCGCCGCCGACGTCGGCCGTTTCCATCTCGAAGCGTTCGCCCAGCACATTGAGTACCTTGACGGCCTGCTTCATGATTTCAGGGCCGATGCCGTCGCCGGGCAGGATTGCGATCTTCATGTTCTGTTCTCGTTCGGATGGTTTAGATGACGTTGGCCAGCCATGGCTGGCGGGCCAGGTGGCGCTCTTCGAAGGCGCGGATCTCGTCGGCGTGGCGCAAGGTCAGGCCGATGTCGTCAAGCCCGTTCATCAGGCAGTACTTGCGGAACGGGTCGATCTGGAACTGGTACGACAGGCTGCCGTTGGACGTGGACACGCGCTGCTGCTCGAGGTCGACGACCAGCCGGAAACCGGGGAAGGCCTTGACCTCGTCGAACAGGTGGTCCACCTGCGACTCCGACAGCACCACCGGCAGCAGGCCGCTCTTGTAGCAGTTGTTGAAGAAGATGTCGGCGAAGCTGGGCGCGATCACGGCGCGAAAACCGTACTGGTCGAGCGCCCACGGCGCATGCTCGCGCGACGAGCCGCAGCCGAAGTTCTTGCGCGTCAGCAGGATCGAGGCGCCCTGGTAGCGCGGCTCGTTGAGCACGAAGTCGGGGTTCAGGGGCCGCTTGCTGTTGTCCCTGCCCGGCTCGCCGTGGTCGAGGTAGCGCCATTCGTCGAACAGGTTGGGGCCGAAACCGGTGCGGTGGATCGACTTGAGGAACTGCTTCGGGATGATGGCGTCGGTGTCGACGTTGGCGCGGTCGAGCGGAGCGACCAGGCCTTCATATATCGTGAATTTATCCATGACCTTCGTTTGCTTGCCTCAATGGGTCCCCGCCTGCGCGGGGACAACGTGGAGTTGACGGTAAATGACGTTCAGCGCAGCGCGCGCACGTCGACGAAATGGCCGGCGATACCGGCGGCGGCGGCCATCGCCGGCGACACCAGGTGGGTGCGTCCGCCCTGCCCCTGGCGGCCTTCGAAATTGCGGTTCGAGGTGGAGGCGCAGCGCTCGCCCGGCTCGAGCCGGTCGGCGTTCATCGCCAGGCACATCGAGCAGCCGGGCTCGCGCCATTCGAAGCCGGCGTCGCGGAAGATCTTGTCGAGTCCTTCGCGCTCGGCCTGGTCCTTGACCAGGCCGGAACCGGGCACCACCAGCGCCAGGCGCACGTTGGAGGCGCGCTGCTTGCCGCGCACGACGGCGGCGGCCGCGCGCAGATCCTCGATGCGCGAGTTGGTGCAGGAGCCGATGAACACCTTGTCGATGCGGATGTCGGCGATCGGCGTGTTCGGCTTGAGGTTCATGTAGACCAGCGCCTTTTCCATGGCGTCGCGCCGCACGGCGTCTTTTTCGAGTTCTGGATCGGGCACGCGGCCGTCGATCGACGTGACCATCTCGGGCGACGTACCCCAGGTGACCTGCGGCTTGACCTCGGCGGCGTTGAGGGTGACGACCAGGTCGAACCTGGCGCCGGCATCCGTATGCAGGGTGCGCCAGTAGTCGACCGCGCGGTCCCAGTGCGGCCCGGCCGGCGAAAACGGCCGGCCCTTGACGTAGTCGATGGTGGTGTCGTCGACGCCGATCATGCCGGCGCGCGCGCCCGCTTCGATGGCCATGTTACAGACCGTCATGCGCCCTTCCATCGACAACGAGCGGATGGTGGAGCCGCCGAATTCGATGGCGTAGCCGGTGCCGCCGGCGGTGCCGATCTTGCCGATCACGGCCAGCACGATGTCCTTGGCGGTGACCCCGGGCGGCATGGCGCCGTCGACCTGCACCAGCATGGCCTTCGATTTTTTGGCCAGCAGGGTCTGGGTCGCCAGCACGTGCTCCACTTCCGAGGTGCCGATGCCGTGGGCGAGACAGCCGAAGGCGCCGTGGGTGGAGGTGTGGGAGTCGCCGCACACCACCGTCATGCCCGGCAACGTGGCGCCCTGCTCCGGCCCGATCACGTGGACGATGCCCTGGCGCTTGTCGTTCATGTTGAAGTAGGTCAGGCCGTAGCTCTTGGCGTTGGCGTCGAGCGTTTCGACCTGCAGGCGCGAGGTGGGGTCGGCGATGCCGCCCTTGCGGTCGGTGGTGGGCACGTTGTGGTCGGCCACGGCGAGGTTGGCCGAGGTGCGCCACAGCGGCCGGCCGGCTTCGCGCAGACCGTCGAAGGCCTGCGGGCTGGTCACTTCGTGGACCAGGTGGCGGTCGATGTAGAGCACCGTGGTGCCGTCGTCGTCGGCGCGCACGACGTGCGATTCCCAGAGTTTGTCGTAGAGCGTTTTCATCATGGCGTGAGGTAGGAATCAAGTGGCGAGTTTGATTATGCCATATTTGTGCACTGCGTCAGGGACGGGCCTATTTTGAATCTTATTTGTATTATTAGACTAATTTGCGAATTTTAAGTTCGTAAAAAATTTTCAATGCAAATAAAAAATGCCCGCTAGTGATAGCAGGCATTTTTAGTGTCGTTTGACCTGGGTTGGCTTTTTTAAAAGCCGCCCCCTTTTCGTGCGTTTTTACGCCGCCAGCCTGACCGCGCCGCGGCAGCCGTCCATCAGGAACGACAGGCCGACCACCAGTACCAGCTCGCCCTCGGCCGAACGCGCGGTGCCGGTGATGCCTTCTACCGCGATGGCGGTCATCGGCTTGATCACCAGGTCGGCGGTGCCGTCGACCGCGGCCACGGCCAGGATGTAAGGCTGCGGCGCGGCGACGACGATGCCGACCCGTTCGGAGCAGTTTTCGTAGCCAAGCGCGCCGGCCAGCGAGCGCACCGGCAGCGGACGGCCCTGGTCCTTGAGCACCGGGGCGCCGCCGACCATCATGAAGGTTTCGGGCAGCTCGACGACGCGCTGCACCACCGCCATCGGCAGCGCCAGCGCGGCGCCGGAAGTCGATACCAGCATGGTCGGCACGATCGACAGTTCGATCGGCAGGCGGATGGCGAACTTGGTGCCGTGTCCCAGCGAGGACTCGATGTGGATGGCACCGCGGTTCTTCTCGACGGCGGTCTTGACGACGTCCATGCCGACGCCGCGGCCCGACACCGAGGTGGCCTGCTCCTTGGTGGAGAAGCCAGGCAGGAACACCAGCTGGTAGGCTTCCTCGTCGCTCGGCGCGCCGTTTTCGTTGATCAGGCCTTTTTCGAAGGCCTTCTTGCGCAGGCCGACCGGGTCCATGCCCTTGCCGTCGTCCTGCAGCACGATCATGACGCTGTTGGCTTCCTGCCAGGCCTTGAGCGAGATGAAGGCCTTGGCCGGCTTGCCTGCCGCCAGGCGCGCTTCGGGCGACTCGACGCCGTGGTCGAGGGCGTTCCTCAGCATGTGCACCAGCGGATCGTACAGGCTGTCGACGACGACGCGGTCGACTTCCGTCTCGGCGCCTTCGATGGTCAGTTCGACGTCCTTGCCGAGGTCCTTGGCCAGCTCGCGCACCAGGCGCGGGAATTTCTGGAACAGCCGGCCGACCGGTTGCATGCGGGTAGCCAGCGTGGCGCGCTGCAGTTCGGCCGAGTAGCGCGAGGCGCGTTCCAGCGTTTCGGTCAGCGTGGCCATCAGGCTGGCGGCCGGGCCTTCGAATTTGTACTGCAGCAGGCGCTCGAGCAGCACCGCGGCCTGGTTGGCCGCCTGTACCGATTCGCCGGCCACTTCGAGCAGCGCGTCGAGCTTGACGGCGTCGACGCGGATGCTGTCTTCCTTGACCGGCGCCGAGGCGGCGCGGAACTCCTGCACCTTCTCTTCGCGGCGCTCGTTGCCGTCCCAGCCCGGCTTGGCGGCGGCGGCCGGCGCGGCGGCAGCGGGCGCAGGTTCGACGGCGGCGCGCACGGCCGCTTCGCTGCGGGCGGCCGGCGCGTGGGTGCCGGCGGGGACGACCGCGATATACATCGCTTCCCAGTCGAGGCCATCGGCGCCGGCGGCGGCCGCTGGCGGAGCGGCTGCCGGAGTCGCTGCGGCCGGCGCGGCCGCGATGACCGGCGCGGCGACCGGCGCCGGCGCCGCATCGACGTTGCCTTCGATGGCGTTGACGAGGATGCGCTCGAGCGAGTCGGGCATCGATGCCAGCTGCTCGGGCGCGGCGCCGTTGGAGAGGTCGGTGAGCTGATCGGCGACGAAGCCGGAGGCCTGCAGCGCCGCTTCGATCGCCAGCGGCGTCACCGGCGCGGCGCCGTTGCGCAGCGCATCGAACAGGTTTTCGGTCAGGTGGCAGGCGGCGACCAGCGCCGGCAGGTTCATGAAGCCGGCGCCGCCCTTGATCGTATGGAAGGAGCGGAACACGGCATTGAGCGTCTCCTTGTTGTTCGGATCGCGTTCGAGCCGCAACAAGTGTTCCTCAACGTTGACTGCCAGATCCATCGCCTCGACGACAAAATCCTTGAGCATATCGTCCATCAGAATCCCAGATCGGCAAGAAGGTCGTCAACATTGTCCTGGTCGAGCGCGACTGACGGCAGCGCCGGGCCGGACATCAGGGCGATCGGCTTGGCGGCGAGCTTTTCGCGCACCGCCGGCGGCGCGTTGTCGCGCAGCAGTTCGGCCAGCTCATGCTCGACCGTCTTGGTGATCGCGACCACTTTCTTGATCAGCTGGCCGGTGATGTCCTGGAAGTCCTGGGCCATCATGATCTCGAGCAGGCGCGCCTTCTCCGCCTCGGTGGCCTCGGCCACGGCCTGCGCGAACTGGCGCGAATCGCCGGCGAGGGCCTTGAATTCGTCGATGCTGAGCTTGCCGTCGAACAGCGCGGCCCAGCGCGTGTCCATCGTCTTGGCCTGCTTCGACAGCGCGTCCTGGGCCGGCATGCCGTCATCGAGCAGGTTGAGCACCTTGTTGGCGGCCTGTTCGGTAAGCGAGGCGACGTACTCGAGGCGGTCCTGGGCGTCGACGATCTGCGACGACGCTTCGTTCAGCGCCTTGTCGTAACCCAGTTCGCGCAGCGAATCGTGCAGCAGGCGGACGATACCGCCGAGGCGCTCGAACATCGGCTTCTCGGCCGCGCCGTCGGCGCCTGCTTCGGCGCCTGCTTCGGCGCCTGCTTCGGCGGCAGGCGCGGGTGCGGCGGCCGGTGCGGCGGCGGCGACCTGGTCGAGCGCGACGCGGTCAAACAGCGCCTCCAGGTCGTCGTCGGCGGCGGCCGGTGCCGGCGCGGGCGCCGTTACCACCGGGGCGGCGGCACGTTGCGCGGACACCTCATCGAATAGTGCGTCGAAATCATCAGCGGCGTCGGTCATATCCCTGCTTCTCCATGTTTGCTAATTTGCAATGAACTATTGCGTGTCTGTTGGTGATGCTGTGCGGGCTCGGGGCAAAGCAGTGCGACGAAAGGCCGCGATCTCACGAGTTTAGCAGCGTAGTTGCCGTTGGTAAATCTTTCGCCGTGCCACAGCTTGATTTCGTCATAGAAACTTATAGCAAAGCTAACCAAATCGGCATTTAGCAACACTTTTCGCTGAGCAAGTGTTGTATTCCGTTACCTTAACCTTCGCAGGGCGCGACGCAAACGGGTGCACACGGATGAGCAATTGAGCAAGATCAAACGCGTTCGCTCTTGCAATAGTCATAACACCCACTACAATAAGAAATGAGACGGTTTTGTCGGAGGGACCTGCCATGTACCGGAAAATTCTGATCACCACCGATGGCTCAGCGGTGTCGAAGCAGACCGCCTGCGCCGGCGTCACCTTCGCGCAACAGATGGGTGCCGAAGTGCTGATCCTGTTCGTCGCGCCCGAGTACCAGTACCCGGTGTACGTCGAAATCATCCCGCCTTCCTATCCGCTGGAAGAGGAATACGTCGAGACGATGCAGCGCACCGGCGCCGAGCACACCGGCCCGATCATGCGCGCCGCCGCCGAGGCCGGCCTGGTGCACAGCGCCATCACCGAATTCGCCGATTCGCCGGCGCAAAAGATCGTCGACATCGCCGAGCAGCACCATTGCGACCTGATCTTCATGGGTTCGCACGGGCGCAGCGGCTGGGGACAGTTGTTGCTCGGCAGCGTCACCAACAAGGTGCTGTCGCATACCTTGAAGCCGGTGCTGGTGCACCGCCTGATCCGGGAGCCGGCGCCGTAGTGCATCGATGCCATTTCGTCAAGCTATCAAGGTCATTATTGCGCGCGCGAGCCGGTCGGACGTACGCTCGATACAACGCCAGGCCCGGGAGCGGTTCCTTAATTTTCCAGATTGGCGACTTATGATTCGCATTGTCATAGCCGATGACCACACGATCATGCGCGAAGGCTTGAAGCGCATCCTCGACGGCGCCGTCGACATCGATATCGTCGGCGAAGCCATCAATGGCTTCGAAGTACTGTCGCATGTCCGCCAGGGCGGCTTCGACCTGCTGCTGCTCGATTTGTCGATGCCGGGCCGCAGCGGCGTCGACCTGATCCGCCAGATCCGCAGCGAAGCACCCAAGCTGGCGATCCTGATCCTGACCATGCACGAGGAAGAGCAATACGCGGTGCGCGCGATCCGCGCCGGCGCCCAGGGCTACCTGACCAAGGAAAGCGCCGGCACCCAGCTGGTGGGCGCGATCCGCAAGGTGGCGTCGGGACGGCCCTACATCAGCACCGAGGTGGCCGAGCAACTCGCGCTGAACATCATGACCCCGAACGAGCAGCTGCTGCACAAGCAACTGTCGGACCGCGAATTCGAGGTGTTTTCGCTGCTGGTGGGCGGTAAGTCGATCACCGAGATCGCCAACAGCCTGCACCTGTCGGTGAAAACGGTCAGCACCCACAAGACGCGCATCATGCAGAAGATGGGCATGACGTCGCTGTCGGAAATGGTGCAATATGCCGTCGCGCACCGCCTGCTGTCGCCGTTCAAGACCTGACGGCGGAGCGCAAACGGCGAAAAGATTTAGACATCGGCGCCACGGTTTTGTGCCGATATGCGTCACTCTTCAATCAGATCGGTTTCCCAGGCACCAGTTTTCCAGCTCTGCCGTAAGGACTGGTTTCACTCTGTCGATGCACTTTGTTAGTAAGATAACTCCTACATTCTCGCGCTTACTCCTACCATCATATTCAGCGTTCGCCGATATCAATGCCGAACTCGTGTTGGCATACTAAATCCAGCGATCCGACTTGCTCGCGGTAATTTTCTTTCACGTGAGTTTGGCCCAGCGCGCTGTTCCATCACTGATGAAGCATCGGTCCGGCACTCACAGATCGTTGTTCCTACTGTGATCGCCTGCAGCCTGAAACAAAAGTACCTTCACATGGAGATGAGAATGTCTACGCAAACGTCAGAACCACGTTCCAATTCCTCGTCGACCATGCATTCCTCGCCAATGGAAGCAGGCCGCCAGCGCCAGGGCCGGCTGTGGTCCAACCTGAAAGAAGTGTGCGACCTGCTGCATATTACGGCGGCGGTGTCGGTCAATACTGAAGAATTGCTGTTCCAGCATGTCCAGTTCAAGACCGGGCAGCGCGTCCATACCATCGGACAGGCATTCGACACACTGTACATCGTGAACTCGGGCTTCCTCAAAACCGTACTCATCGACGAGTTCGGCAACGAGCAGGTGCTGAGTTTCCCGATGAAGGGCGATATGCTTGGCGTCGACGGGATCCATACCCGTCATTACGCTTCGGAAGCGGTAGCGCTGTCCGACTGCGACCTGATCCTGCTGCCGTTCAAGAAGCTGACGGCGCTCGGCCGGGTCCACCTCGAACTCGAAAACGTCATGTACGGCGTGATGAGCCGCGAACTGGTGCGCGAGCAGGCAATGATCGGCATGCTCGGCGCGCTGTCGGCCGAAGCCCGGGTGGCACGCTTCCTGGTGTCGCTGGCCGACCGCTTCGCCGCGATGGGCTATTCGAGCAAGCTGTTCAACCTGCGCATGACCCGCCACGAAATCGGCAGCTACCTGGGCCTGACGCTGGAGACGGTCAGCCGGACGCTGTCGGCGTTCAACGAAATCGGCCTCATCACGGTCGACCAGCGCACCATCGGCATCAAGGACGCCGAAGCGCTCAAGACCCTGCGCCGGCTGCCGCCATCGCGTTCGCGCGCCAAGCAGACCAGCGCGGCCAAGCAAAAGGCGGAACTCGAGGCGCCCGGCGACGATCAGGTGCTGGCCACCACGATCTAGCCCTCCCCACCCCTTGCCCCAGCCCGCCGTCCGGCGGGCTTTTCTTTGGGCCGCACGAAAAAAAAGCCGGCGTCCTCGCGGACGCCGGCTTTCACTTATGCCTGGCCAGATCAGTTGTCGCGCGTCAGCACGCCGTCGTTGATCTTGACTTTTTCGCCGACGCGCATGCCTGGATCGTTGGCAAACTGCACGGTCTGGGTGCCGCCGTTGGCGAAGCGGATCACCACTTCATAGTGACGGGTCTGCTTGGCATTGGCACGGTCGATGTTGCGGCCAACGTAGGCGCCGCCCAGTGCGCCGGCAACTTGTGCCGCGGTACGGCCATTGCCGCCGCCGACCTGGCTGCCCAGCAGGGCGCCGACGACGCCGCCGCCGACGGTACCGAGGTAGTTGCCGTCGCCATTGACTTCAACGACGTTGATCGCTTCCACTGTGGCGCAGTTGCTGCAGTAGCGCACCACGCGCGGGGTGCCGGCCGGGGCGGTCGAGACCAGTTGCAGTGGCTTGCCCAGGGTCGCAGTGGCGACGCGGCCGTTGATGCGCATGTTGGCCGTTACCGGGGTATTGGTCGCAATGCGGTCACCGCGGCGGATGACGTAGGAACCTTCATACTCGCCTGGACGCACTTCCGGCAGGAAGAACACGCCGCGGGTGCCGGCGATGGTCATGTCGACCTTGGCGCCTGGGGTGCCGCGCAGCATGAAGTCGAGATCGTTACCTGGGCGCAGGTCTTCGGTACCGCGCACGTCGAAGCGCTCGATGCGCGGCATGTTCGCCATTTCGCCGCGACGGCCTTCATGGCGACCGTAGCCGCGTACCAGCGATTCGCTCAGCACGCCGCTGGTGACCTGGTTACCGACGCGCAGGTTGGCGGTGACGGCGCTGCTGGCGGTGATGCGGTCGCGGCTGCCGATGGTGTAGGTACCTTCATACTGGCCTGGCTCGGTTTCGGTCAGTTGCAGGTTGCGGTTGGCGCCTGCGATCTGCAGGAACACGCGGCCACCCGGGGTGCCGTAGACGTCGAAGTTCAGTTCGGCGCCAGGAACCAGGCGGCGCACTTCGTCGACGTTGAAGCCGCGGATGACGGGCACGTAGGCATTGGCGGCAGCGCCGTTGTTGTATTGCTGGGCGTGAACGGGAGCGGCGACCAGTGCGGCGCCGAACAGCGGCACTGCCGACATGAGCACGGCGATCAGTTTTTGTTTGGTTTTCATAATTATCTCCTTGGGGAGGTTTGACAGAGGCGCCGTATTGACAGCGAACAAGGGTAAGTTACGCTGAGCTCGACTGGGCGTCCGTACGCTAGCGTACAAAGTGCACCGCCTCCCCGGAGCTGACGTAAATGGCGTCGCCCGTCTCCGGCGTGATCAGGAAGCCGCCGGTGAAGGCGCCGAACGACGGCAGGATCATGCGCGAGGCGCCGACCACGAAACACGGCAGGCGCAGCGCGTCGAAGCGGGTCGCCAGCAGGTAGCTGGGGTGGATGTGGCCGGCCAGCGCGTAGCCGCCCGTTTCGATGTCGGGATGGTGGCAGAACGAGAACGGCGCCACCGCATACGGCTCGTCGACCAGGTCGATTGCCAGCGACGCCGCCGGGTCGCCCGCATGGCGGTCATGGTTGCCGCGCACCAGCGTGAGCGTGAGGGACGGATGGCGCAGCCGCCAGGCCAGCATCGCCGCCAGCGTCGCCGTCGCGTGCGCGGCACGGGCGTGCAGGAAGTCACCCAGGAAGGTGATGTGGGCGACGTCGTGTTCGGCCATCAGCGCGTCGAGCGCGGCCAGGTTCTGGCTGGTGGTTCCGCGCGGCACCGGTACGCCCAGCGCGCGAAACGAGGCCGCCTTGCCGAAGTGGATATCGGCGACGATCAGCATTTTTCGGGCCGGCCAATAGAGCGCCTTCTGCGCCAGCAGCAGCAGCGTCTCGCCGGCGACGACGACTTCACGCGACGCGCTCAAGGCTGGGCCGCCTTTTCCAGTTCGCGCACCATGCGCGCCACGCGGTCGGACAGCTTTTCGGTGGTGATTTTTTCGCGGAAGCGCTCGACCATCAGGGCGAAACCGAACGGCGTGGCGCGCTTGACGTCGCGGTAGGCGACATCGCGCGCATGCAGCTCGGCGAGCGTCTCGCGCAAGCGGGTCAGTTCGAGCTCCTGCTCCATCACTTCGCGCTGCGCCTGCGTCAGCAGCAGGTTGCCGGCATCGTGCTTGCGGAACACCTCGAAGAACAGCGACGACGAGGCCTGCACCTGGCGCGCGCTCTTTGGCTGGCCCGGATAACCCTGGAACACCAGCCCGGCGATGCGCGCCACTTCGCGGAAGCGCTGCTGCGACAGCTGGGTCGCATTGAGGCTTTCCATGACGTCTTCGAGCAGGCGTTCGGTCGACAGCAGGCCGACCTGCGCCCCGGTGGCGCCGGCAAAGATGCCCTTCCAGTCGACCGGCTCGGCCGACAGCAGCTCGAAACCGTAGTCGTTGATCGCGATCGAGAACGTGATCGGCAGCATCCGGCCGACGCGCCAGGCCAGCAGCGACGCCAGTCCCATGTGGACCGAGCGGCCGGCGAACGGATAGAAGAACAGGTGATGGCCCTCGCGGCTCTTCATGCTTTCGACGACCAGCGTGTCGATGGTGGGCAGCGCCGACCAGCGCTGCTGGATCTCGATCAGCGGGCGCAGCGCCTCCATTTCCGGGCCGATGAAATGGCCTTCCGAGGCCAGGCGCAGCTGCTCGAGCGCGGCGTGCGCCAGTTCGGAAGACAGCGGCATCTTGGCGCCCATCCAGCGCGACACCGCGCCCTTCTTGCCGGTGGCCTTCTTGACGAACGCGGTCATCTCGTGCAGGCGCACGAATTCGAGCACCCGACCGCCAAAGATGAAACAGTCGCCCGCCTTCATGCGGCCGACGAAGGATTCCTCCACACTGCCGATGCGCCCGCCCGACATGTACTTCACCTGCACGCTCGAATCGGAGACGATGGTGCCGATGCCCATCCGGTGGCGCCGCCCCAGCGCCACGTTCGGCACGCGGTAGACGCCCTCCTCGTCGGGCAGCACGCGCTGGTATTCGGGATACACCGTCAGGCTCTGGCCGCCGCGGGCGACGAAGTCGAGCGCCCACTGCCACTCCTCGTCGCTCAAGTGGCGATAGGACCAGGCGGTGCGCACTTCTGCCAGCAGCTGTCCGGCGCGAAAGCCGCCGCCCAGCGCCACCGTCACCAGGTGCTGCACCAGCACGTCGAAAGGCTTGTTGGGCACCAGGCGCGCCTCGATGCGGCGCGACGCCACCGCCTGCTTTGCGCCGGCCGCTTCCAGCAGTTCCAGGCTGTTGGTGGGCACCAGCGTCACGCGCGAGATGCGGCCCGGCGCGTGGCCGCTGCGCCCGGCGCGCTGCAGCAGGCGGGCAATGCCCTTGGCGCTGCCGATCTGCAGTACCCGCTCGACCGGCAGGAAGTCGACGCCCAGGTCCAGGCTGGCGGTGCAGATCACCGCTTTCAGCTCGCCCTTTTTCAGGCTCAGCTCGACCCAGTCGCGCACCTCGCGGTCGAGCGAGCCGTGGTGCAGCGCGATCAGGCCGGCCCAGTCGGGGCGCGCTTCGAGGATGTTCTGGTACCACAGCTCCGACTGCGAAAGGGTGTTGGTAAACACCAGGGTGGCGTTGAATGCCTCGATCTCGTCGATCACCGGCATCAGCATCTGGATGCCGAGGTGGCCGCCCCACGGAAAGCGCGAGACGTTGGCCGGCACCAGCGAATCGACGACGATCTGCTTTTTCAGGTCGCCCTCGACCAGCACGCCCTGCCCAGCGCCTAACAGCACCTCGCGCGCCTGCGCCAGGTTGCCCATGGTGGCCGACAGCGCCCACACCACCAGATCGGAATTCCAGTGGCGCAGCCGCGCCAGCGCCAGCTGCACCTGCACGCCGCGCTTGCTGCCCATCAGTTCGTGCCACTCGTCGATGATGATCATGTCCAGCCCCGCGAACTGCTCCTTCGCGGCGGCATGCGACAGCAGCAGCGACAGGCTCTCGGGCGTGGTGATCAGCGCGGTCGGCAATTTGCGTCCCTGGCGCGCGCGCTCGGCGGAACTGGTGTCGCCGGTGCGCGCGCCGACGGTCCAGCCGGGCGCGAGCGCGGCGGCCGATTCTTCCAGCGCGCGCTGGGTGTCGGCGGCGAGCGCGCGCATCGGCGTGATCCACAGCACCCGCAAACCGCCCTTCTTGCGCTGCGCCGGCAGCGCGCCGCGCAGCAGCGCCGCCAGCCACACCGCATAGGTCTTGCCGGAGCCGGTGTTCGCGTGCAGCAGGCCCGATTCGCCGGCCAGTGCGGCTTTCCATACCGCGCGCTGGAACGGGAACACCTTCCAGCCGCGCGAAGCGAACCAGGCATCGACCGCCGCCGCCATCTGGCTCTTGCTCATGCGGACGACGCCGCGAGCAGCCCCTTGAGCGTGTCGAGCGAATCGGCGTCCTCGATGGTCTTGTCGTCGCGCTTGCGCAAGATGCGCGGGAAGCGCACGGCGATGCCGGCCTTGTGTCGGCTCGACAGGGCGATGCCTTCGAAGCCGATCTCGAACACCATGGTCGGGCGCACGCTGCGCACCGGGCCGAATTTCTCGACCGTCGTCTTGCGAATCGCCGCGTCGACGACGGCGATCTCGGCGTCGGTCAGGCCCGAATAGGCTTTGGCGAAAGGCACCAGCTTGCGCTCGCCCTCCTCCTCGTCCCACACGGCGAAGGTGTAGTCGGTGTAGAGCGAAGCGCGGCGGCCGTGGCCGGCCTGGGCGTAGATGAGCACCGCGTCGATGGTGTAGGGGTCGATCTTCCACTTCCACCAGGTGCCGACGTCCTTGGTGCGGCCGACGCCGTACTGCGCCTGCCGCGCCTTGACCATCATGCCCTCGACGCCGCGCGCGCGCGACTCGGTGCGCACCTGCGCCAACTGGTCCCAGCCCTCGGCGTCGACCAGCGGCGAGAGGCGCAGCTGCGGCTGGGCCGCCTCGGCGACCAGCGCTTCGAGCAAGGCGCGGCGCTCGTGCTGCGGCACCGCGCGCAGGTCGACGCCGCCCTCCTCCAGCAAATCGTAGGCCACCAGCACGGCCGGCAGTTCGGCCAGCAGCTTGCTAGATAAGGTCTTGCGGCCGATGCGCTTCTGCAGGTCGGCGAAGGGCGCCGGCGCGTCGTTTTGCCAGATCAGCACCTCGCCGTCGACCACCGTCCCCTCGGGCAGGCGCAGCGCGGCCAGCTCGGGGAAGCGCTCGGTGATCAGGTCTTCGCCGCGCGACCACAGGTAGTTCTGGCCGCCGCGGCGCACCAGCTGGGCGCGGATGCCGTCGTACTTCCACTCGACCTGCCAGTTGGCCAGCTCGCCCAGCGCCCCCGGCTCGCCCTGCAGCTGGTGCGCCAGGAAGAAGGGGTAAGGCTGGCCGCCGCGCAGCTTGTGCTCGTCGTCCGACTGCGCCGCGATCAGCTGCAGGAAGCCGGCCGCCGTCGGGCGCACGCTGCCGTCGGTCCAGCCCATCAGGCGCTGGGCGATCAGTTTGCTGTCGACGGCGGCGATGGTCGACAGCGCGCGCGTGACCAGCAGCTTGGACACGCCGACCCGGAAGCCGCCGCCGATCAGTTTGGAGAACAGGAAGCGTTCGCGCGGTTCGAGCTCATTCCAGTACGTGAACAGCGCCTCGCGGATGGCGGCCGGATCGGCGCCGCGCAAGGGGCCGATCCGTTCCTGCATCCACTCGGCCAGGCCGATGTCGCTGTGGCGCTCGGGCGGCGGCAGGATGTGGGCGATGGTCTCGGCGAGGTCGCCGACAGCCTGGTAGGACTCCTCGAACAGCCACTCGTCGAGCTGCGCAAATTCGACCGCGTACTGGCGCAGCAGCTTGACCGGCACCGCCTGGCGCGGCTTGCCGCCGGCGAGGAAGTACACCGCCCAGGCGGCGTTTTCGGGCGCCGCGCTGGCGAAGTAGGCTTGCAGGGCCTCGAGCTTGCGGTTGGTGGCGGTGGTTTCGTCAAGCTCGGCGAACAGGCGGGCAAATTCACGCATCGGCGGCCTGCGCTGCTGGCTCGATGGGAACCGCGGCCGCCACCTCGTCGGCCTCGTCGTCGCCGTACTCGGTATTGAAGCCGGAGGCGTCGAGCACGACCTGGCGCAGCCAGCGCACCATCACGGGAATCGAGCCGTGGGTGACGATCACGCGCGGCGCCTCGCTGGCGCGGATGGCCGTCATCAGGCCGGGCCAGTCGGCATGGTCCGACAGCACGAAGCCGCGGTCGACGCCGCGCCGGCGGCGGGCGCCGCGCAGCTGCATCCAGCCGCTGGCAAAGGCATCGCTGTAGTCGCCGAAGCGTTTCATCCAGGGCGAGCCGGCCGCCGACGGCGGCGCGATGACGATTGCCGTCTTGATGGTCGCCTTGTCGACGTCGGTGACCATTTGCGTCGGCGGCAGGTCGACGCCGCCCTCGCGGTAGACGCGGTTGAGCGGCTCGGCGGCGCCGTGGCAGATGATGGCGCCGATCGACGGGTCCAGGCCCGACAGGATGCGCTGCGCCTTGCCGAACGAGTAGGCGAAAATGACGCTGCAGCGCCCGTCGGCGGCATTCTTGCGCCACCAGCCGTTGATGTCGTCGAAGATGGACTGCTCCGGATCCCAGCGGTAGATCGGCAGGCCGAAGGTCGACTCGGTGATGAAGGTGTCGCAGCGCACCGGCTCGAACGGCGCGCAGGTGCGGTCCGGCTCGACCTTGTAGTCGCCCGAGGCCACCCACACCTCGCCCCTGTGTTCCATGCGCACCTGCGCCGAGCCGAGCACGTGGCCGGCCGGGTGCAGCGAAATGGTCACGCCGTTATGCTCGATGCGCGCGCCATACTCGAGGCCATCGATGTGGATGTCCTGTCCCAGGCGCGACTTGAGGATGCCCACGCCGCTGGCGGCCGACAGATAGTGGCCGTGCCCCATGCGCGCATGGTCGCCATGCGCGTGCGTGATCACGGCGCGGTCGACCGGGCGCCACGGGTCGATGTAGAAATTGCCCGGAACGCAGTACAGTCCCTCCTTGCGCACCACCACCATGTCCGCCATGTGCGCCCCCACTCAGGCCGGAGCCACGAAATCGGCCATGAAGGTGCGGCTGCTGTGGTCGGGGAACTCGATGGTGATCTCGTCGCCCGCCACCGCCTGCACGATGCCGACGTCGTACTTCGGCACCCGTACCCGGGCGCCGATGTCGAACAAAGGCGGCGGCGCCGGCGTTTCCGGTTCGCGGTCGAACTCGTCGTCGCGGATCGGTTCGAGCTCCAGCGCCGCCGGCGGATTGAGGCAGTTGTCGCAGCGGCAGCACTTCTCGAAGCCAGGCACGGCGTCGCCGAAGTAATCGAGCAGCACCTTCCAGCGGCAGAAGCCGCTCACCGCGTACGACACCATCTGCTCGAGCGCCTCGCGGTCGCGCTCCTGCTTTTGCGCGTACACCTGCGCCAGCTCTTCGAAGGCCGCGGGGCTGCGCTCGGTCTTGCCCATGGCGTAGGCGAGCGAGCGGTTCTGGCGCAGCAGGCCGCCGTCCTTGAGCAGCTTGAGGCAGATCTTGATCTTGCTGGCGGCCAGTTCCTCGAGGGCGTCGTCGATGCGGTTGAAGCTCACCGGGCCGTCCGCGGCCAGTTCGGCGACGGCTTCATACACGGCCGTCAGCTCGGCGGCGTCCGGATAGTGCTTGACGAGGAAGAACTGCTGGATGCGCTTGTCGTCCTGCAGGAACAGCAGCGTGCACCAGGCATCCTTGCCGTCGCGGCCGGCGCGGCCGGACTCCTGGTAGTAGGCTTCCAGGTTGGCCGGCACCTGCAGGTGGACGACGAAGCGGGTGTCGCTCTTGTCGATGCCCATGCCGAAGGCATTGGTGGCGACCATGATGCGGCGCTCGCCCGTCATGAACAGGTCCTGGTTTTCCTTGCGCTCGCGCGCCGGCAGCTTGCCATGATAGATGGTGGCGCTCTCGCCCGCTTCCACCAGCGCATCGAGCATCTCCTCGGCGGCCTTGACGGTGGCGGCGTAGATAATGCCGCAGCCGTTCGCGTCGCGCACGATGCGCAGCGCGGCGCCGATCTTTTCGCGCGCGTTGACCACCTGGACGACGCTGTAATGCAGGTTGGGCCGGTAGATGCCGGTATTGATGACGTTCAGGCGCGGGCGGCCGAGCTGCCTGGCGATGTCCTCGATGACGTCGTCGGTGGCGGTGGCGGTCAGCGCCAGCACCGGCGGGCGGCCGAGCGCCTCGATCGAGGCGGCCATCTCGAGGTAGGCCGGGCGGAAATCGTGGCCCCATTGCGAGATGCAGTGCGCTTCGTCGATGACGACCAGGGCGATCTCGACCTGCTTGAGCACGGCGAGAAAGTCCGGCACCGACAGGCGCTCGGGCGTGCAGAACACGATTTCGGTGGCGCCGCTGGCGATGCCTTCGAGCGCGGCGCTCTCTTCGTCGGCATTGAGGCTGCTGTTGACCTGGACGGCGCGGATGCCGAGCTGCTCGAGCTTTTCGAGCTGGTCCTTCATCAGCGAGATCAGCGGCGAAACGACGATGGTCATGCCTTTGAGCATTTTTGCCGGGATCTGGTAGCACAGCGACTTGCCGCTGCCGGTGGGCATGATGGCCAGCGTGTCCTTGCCGTCGAGGACGCTGTCGATGACGTGTTGCTGGCCGTCGCGCAGGCGTTCGATGCCGAAGACACTACGCAGCATGTTGGTGATGGCGTTGCGGCGCACGGCGCGCAAGCCCTGGTGCATGAGGAGGGGGTCGTGTTTGGTCATGACACAACTTTAGAGCGCACGTTACGAATTTTCCATAGGACGCAGCCTACATCAGCCGTAGGACGCGCTCTCCAGCCCGGCTGTTGCGCGTCATACAAACTCTTAGGCAATCGTCCTACAGGGTGGCGGACACTTGGCCGATGCCGGCCGGGTCCGCTTGTACGTAAGATTCAGTCATCGGCACACGCAACACCAAACAAATTCAGGAGAACTACCATGATGCGCTTATTTCCAGTCACCTGGACCACGATTCAAATGGCACTCGCCGGCGCCTCCGCGTACGTCGTCTGCGCTACCGACCTGCTGCGCGGCGCCGCCATCTTCATCCACTGATCATGCTTTACGCCGACGCCGCGATCACCTGCGAGGCCGCATTGACGACCGCAGCGATCCGGCCGACGTCGCGCAACTGCTGCGACGACATGCCTTCTTTCTTGAGCAGGTCGAAGTGCGACTTGATGCAGAACTGGCACTTGCCGATGATCGACGCCGACAGCGCGTACATCTCGAAGCGCCGCTTGTCCACACCGCCGTTGGTGGCATAGGCGTTCATCCGCAGCTGGGCCGGCTGGCTTTTCAGGTCCGCATCTTCCGTCATCTCCACGTACGGGTACCAGGCGTTGTTCATGCCCATCAGGGCTGCCGCCGTCATCGCCGCATTCTTCTCTTCTTCCGACAGGGCGCCGCTGTCGCTGATAATGTCGATGATCTTGCGGCTCTTCGCCGCGAACGCCGCCGCCAGCGCCACGCCGACCGCATCGTTGCCCACCAGGGAAGAGCGCGCGATGGTGCCGTCGATGTTGAGGCGGATATCCTTGGCGTAATCGGGAATCAGCTCTTTAATCGAAGTTAGAAAATCCATTTAGAAATCCTATTAAGTGAGGGTTTAAAAACCCGCCGAAGCGGGTTTGGTGCGAAGCGCTTACAGCGTGTTGCCGCCGAGTGCCCGGTTGCATGGGCACAGTTCGTCGGTTTGCAGGCCGTCGAGGATACGCAGGATTTCCTGCGGGTTGCGGCCGACGTTCAGGTTGTTGACCGACACGTGCTGGATGGTGTTGTCCGGATCGACGATGAAGGTGGCGCGCAGGGCAACACCGGCATCCTTGTCGCGCACGCCGAGCATGTCGACGAGCGAACCGCGCGAGTCGCCGAACGAGTAGTGGTTCAGCTTGTTGAGGTCAGGATGCTCGCGGCGCCATGCCAGCTTCGCGAATTCATTGTCGGTCGAGCCGCCCATCAGGACTGCATCGCGATCGGCCAGGTCGTCGGCGATCTTGCCGAATTCGACGATTTCGGTCGGACACACGAAGGTGAAGTCCTTCGGGTAGAAGTAGATGACTTTCCACTTGCCCGGGAACGAAGACTCGGTGATGGTCTCGAAAGCGGAGACGCCGTTTTCTTCGTGCTGGTTAAAACCTGGCTTGGCCGCCGGGACGCTGAATGGATCTAATTTATCGCCAACAGTTTTCATTGTTTAGTTTCCTTCTTGCGGTGAGAAAAATCGGTAGGTGGTCAGTATAGAACTATTGGTATAACAACTGAAATAGTATTTAACTAGTCGTGCGATAGCATTCGTTCAAGCGCCGCCCAGCGGCAGCACCAGGCTGAAGGTGGAGCCGGTCTTGCCGTCGCTGACGACGCCGAGGCGGCCGCCGTGCGCCTCGGCCAGCTTGCGCGAGATCGCCAGCCCCAGGCCCAGGCCCTTGACTTCGCCATTGCCGCTGACGCGCTCGAAGGGCTCGAAGATGCGCTGCTGGTCGGCAGGCGGGATGCCGATGCCGCCATCGACGACGTCGATGCGCACTTCGGCATCGCCCGCTTCGACGACGATGTCGACCGGCGCGCCGCCGCCGTAGCGCAAGGCATTGGTGAGCAGGTTGACGATCACCTGTTCGATGCGGAACTCGTCCCAGTGCCCCGCCACCGGCCCATGCGGATGCAGGTGCAGCCGGCTGCCGTAGCCGCTCGCCTGCAGCGACAGGTCGCTGACGACGCGCTCGAGCAGGCCCATCAGTTCAAATTCGGTCGGGTGGATCGACAGGCTGCCGCTGCGGATGCGCGAAACGTCGAGCATGTCGTCGATCAGCCGGATCATCGACTGGATCTGGCGCTGGTCGCGCGCGACCATGGCCGGCAGGCGGTCGGGGCCGAGGGCGGCGAAATTGCCGCGCTGCAGCTGCAGGATGCGCATCTGGCTTTCCAGGAACAGCGTGTTGAGCGGCGTGCGCAGTTCGTGGGCAACGAGCGACATGAAGTCGTCGCGCATGCGCAGCGAGCGCTGCAGCTCGGCCTGGGTCACGTGCAGCTGCTCGAGCAGTTGCTGCTGCTCGCGGCGGGCTTCTTCCAGGGCGGCGACCTGGCGGCGCCCTTCATGGCGCTGCTGGTCGAGGGCGACGAAGACGTTGACCTTGCTGCGCACGGCGTCGCTGTCGAGCGGCTTGTAGAGGAAGTCGACGGCGCCGCTTTCGTAGCCCTTGAAGGCGTAGTTGAGCTCGCGGCCGGCGGCGCTGGTAAACACGATCGGGATGTGGCGGGTGCGCTCGGTGCCGCGCATCAGCTCGGCCAGTTCGAAGCCGTCCATGCCCGGCATCTGGACGTCGAGGATGGCCAGCGCGAACTCGTGTTCGAGCAGCAGCTGCAAGGCCTGTTCGCCGGAGGCGGCGTGGAACACGATGCGCTGCTCGTGCCGGATCAGGGCGTCGAGCGCCTGCAGGTTGTCGGCGAGGTCGTCGACGATCAGCACTTTACTGAGCACCTTGTCCGTCGTTTTCGTCATGTTCTCTCCCCCAGCAGTTGCAACAGTTCGCGGATGGCCGCCAGCGGCAGCACCAGGTCGGGCGCATCGACGTCGATGGCGCGCTGCGGCATGGTTGCCACCTGCGCCTCGGCCGGTTCCTGCACCACCGTCAGGCCGCCGCGCGCATGCACCTCGGCCATGCCGTCGGCGCCGTCGAAATTGGCGCCGGTCAGCAGGATGGCGGCGAGGCCGTCGCCGTAGACGTCGGCAGCCGACGTCAGCAGCAGGTCGATGGCCGGGCGGGCATAATGCACCGGCGGCTCGCAGCTGAGCGAAAAGCTGCGGTCCTGTTCGACCGACAGATGATACCCGCCGCCGGCGAAATAGACGGTGCCGCCGGCCAGCGGCTCCTTGTCGGCAGCCTCACGCACGGGCAAGGCCACGCGCTCGGCGAACAATTCGGCCAGCCGGCTGTCGCGGTTGGGCGGCAGGTGCAGCATGCAGATCACCGGCGCCGCCGTTTGCGCCGGCAAGCCGGGCAAGACTTTCAGCATAGCATCAACCCCGCCGGCCGAGCCGGCGACGATCAGCGCCTGCCAGCGGCGCGCCGCCAGCGGCGGCGTGAACCAGGACGGCATGGCGCTGGTCATGTCGGCAGCTTCCGGTAGACGCGGTCGCGCTTGGCGAGCGGCTCGAACTTGTCGGCGAAGGCCGAAAATTCGATGCTTTCCTTGCTGCCGAGCGCGAGAAAGCCGCGGTGGCACAGCGACTCGTGGAACAGGCCGAACACGCGGTCCTGCAGCCGCTTGTTAAAGTAGATCATCACGTTCCTGCAGCTGACCAGGTGGGTCTCGGCGAACACGCTGTCGGTCGACAGGCTGTGGTCGGCGAAGGTGACGTTCTCCATCAGCGTCTTGTCGAACAGGGCGCCGCCGTAGGCCGCCGTGTAATAGTCGGAAAAGGCGCGCTTGCCGCCGGCCGCCTGGTAGTTTTCCGTGTACAGCTGCATCTGGTCGAGCGGGAAGACGCCGCGCCTGGCCGTTTCCAGCGACTGCGGGTTGATGTCGGTGGCGTACAGGATGGTGCGCTCGAGCAGGCCTTCCTCGCGCAGCATGATGGCCATCGAATAGACTTCCTGGCCGGTGCTGCAGCCGGCGATCCACACCTTCAGCGACGGGTAGGTTTTCAGCAGCGGCACCACGTGCTCGCGCAGCGCGGCGAAGAACGACGGGTCGCGGAACATCTCGGTGACGGGAATGGTCAGGTACTGCAGCAGCTGGCCGAAGGCGGCCGGATCGTGCATCACGCGCGCCTGCAGCGCCGAGATGCTGGCGCAGTCCATCTCGCGCAGCGCGTGCAGCACGCGGCGCTTCTGCGACGCTCCCGTGTAGTCGCGGAAGTCGTAGTTGTACTGCAAATACACGGCCTCGATCAGCATGCGCAGTTCGATGTCGATGGCGCTGGGCTGGGTTTTCAAATGCGGTCCAGGTTGGGCATCCATACCCGCAGCAGCGAGTACAGGCGGTTGAGGTCGATCGGCTTGGCCAGATAGTCGTTGGCGCCGGCGGCCAGGCATTGTTCCTGGTCGTCCTTCATGGCCTTGGCGGTGATGGCGATGATCGGCAGGCGCGGGTAGCGGCCGTCGGCGCGGATGCGGCGCATCGCCTCCAGCCCGTCCATGCCGGGCATCATGATGTCCATCAGCACCAGGTCGATCGTCGCCACTTCGTCGAGCTTGCTGATGGCCTCGAAACCGTTGCGGCCGATCTCGACCCTGGCGCCGCGCTGCTCGAGCGCGCTGGTCAGCGCGAACACGTTGCGCACGTCGTCGTCGACCAGCAGGATGGTGCGGCCCTCGAAGACGCGGTCGCGCCCGCGCACCGTTTTCAGCATGCCCTGGCGCTCGGTCGACAGCTTGGCCTCGACCTTGTGCAGGAACAGCGTCACCTCGTCGAGCAGGCGCTCGGGCGAGCGGGCGCCCTTGATGATGATCGAACGCGAATACTTGAGCAGGTCGTTTTCCTCGGCGCGCGTGAGGTTGCGGCCGGTGTAGACGATGACGGGCGGGAACGACACCAGGTCCTCGGCCGACATTTTTTCGAGCAGCTCGTTGCCCTGCATGTCGGGCAGCTTGAGGTCGATGATCATGCAGTCGAACAATTCGGTGCGCAGCAGCGCCAGCGCTTCGCCGCCGGTGCCGACGGCGGCGATCTCGACGTCGCTGTCGGCGATCAGCGCCACCACGCTGTCGCGCTGGCGCTCGTCATCCTCGACCAGCAGGATGCGCTTGATCTTTTGCGTGAACTTTTCCTCCAGCTTGTGGAACACGTGCTCGAGGTCCTCGCGCGAGGCCGGCTTGATGGCGTAGCCGATGGCGCCGAGGTTGAGCGCTTCGCCGCCGTTGTCGTTGCTGGAGACCACGTGGACCGGGATGTGGCGGGTGTGCGAATTTTCCTTCAGCAGCTGCAGCACCGACAGGCCGGAGCGGTCCGGCAGGCGCATGTCGAGCAGGATGGCGTCGGGCAGGTGCACGGTGGCCAGGTGCAGGCCCTCGGCGCCGGTCATGCCGACCAGGCAGCGGTAGCCCATTTCGTGGGCCAGCTGGTAGAGGATGGCGGCAAAGGAAGGATCGTCCTCGATCACCAGCACCGAACGGGTGGCGTCGCCGGCCGGCCGGGCGCGGTCGTCGTCGAAGCTGGCGGCCTCGCCCGCAGGCGGCGCCGCCACCGGGGCGAATGCTGTCACCGCCGGCAATGCCGGCGCGCTCGCCGCATCCGGCTCGGACGGCGCCGCCTCGGCCGGGCAGGTGCGCGGCAGCACCAGCGTGAACACACTGCCGCTGCCGGGCGTGCTGGCCACGCTCAGTTCGCCCCCGAGCAGGCCGGTCAGGTCGCGCGAGATCGACAGGCCGAGGCCGGTGCCGCCGAAACGGCGGCTGGTGGTGCCGTCGGCCTGGTGGAAGGCGTCGAAAATCTTCTGCTGCTGTTCGGGCGCGATGCCGATGCCCGAATCGGTGATGTCGAAGCGCACCGGGCCGCCCGGCGTGCTGGAAACGCGCAGCGAGACGGCGCCGTTGTCGGTGAACTTGATGGCGTTCGACAGCAGGTTCTTGAGGATCTGCTCGAGGCGCTGGCGGTCGGTCCACACGGTGGCCGGCACCGATGGCTCGACCTGGACGGTAAAGATGAGCTGCTTTTGCAGCGCCAGCGGTTCGAACGTCATGGCCAGGTTCTCGACCACGCGGCGCAGCGCCAGCGATTCGAGCACCAGCTCGAGCTTACCGGCCTCGACCTTGGAAATGTCGAGGATGTCGTTGATCAGGTGCAGCAGGTCGTTGCCGGCCGAATAAATGGTCTGGGCGAAGCGCACCTGCTCCGTGCTGAGGTTGCCGTTGACGTTGTCGGAGAGCAGCTTGGCGAGGATCAGCGAACTGTTGAGCGGGGTGCGCAGCTCGTGCGACATGTTAGCGAGGAATTCGGACTTGTAGCGGCTGGCGCGTTCGAGGTCTTGCGCGCGCTGGCGCAGCTGGTCCTGGGCTTCGTTGAGGGCGACGTTCTTCATGTCCAGGTTGAGCGCCTGCTCGGCCAGCTGGTCGTTGGTCTGCTCCAGTTCGGCCTGCTGGTTTTCCAGGTTCGACTGCGATTCCTCCAGCACGCGCGACTGCTCCTCGAGCTCTTCGTTGGCGGTGCGCAGCTCTTCCTGCTGGACCTGCAGTTCTTCGTTGAGCGACTGCGTCTCGGCGAGCGACTCCTGCAGGCGCTGGCGGTACCTGGCGGCGGCGACGGCGGCGCCGACCGCCTCGCTGATCAGGGTCAGGAATTCGAGGTCGCGCGGCTCGACCGGGTGCAGGAAGCCGATTTCGATGACGCCGTTGATTTCGCCTTCGTTGCGGAACGGCGCGATCAGCAGCTGGCGCGGCGCCGTGCGGCCCAGGCCCGAGGACACCTTGATGTAATCGGGCGGCAGCTGGTCGATCGCCAGCAGGCGCTCTTCGCGCACGGCCTGGCCGATCAGCGATTCGCCCGGCCCGAACAGCTGTTGCTGCCCGGCCCACGCCTCGGCGAAGCCGTAGGTGGCGACGCGGCGCATGGCGCCGCCGTCCTCGCGCACGTACATGGCCGCGACCAGGCCGTCGACGTAGCGGGTCACGCGGTCGAGCGTGGCCTGGGCCAGCGGCTGCATGGCGTGGTGGCCAGCCATGGCCATCGCCAGCCCGGTCTGGCCGGTGCGCAGCCAGGCCTGGTTTTCCAGCAGTTCGGTGTGGGCGCGCTGCTGCTCCATCGCGGTGGTGTAGGACTTCGACAGGGCGACCAGGTCGCGGCGGCCGAACAGGGCCAGCATGCCCGAGACGCCCAATTTGAACAGCAGGAAGAGCACGACCGACCAGCGGGTGGTGCTCTTGGCCTCCTCGCTGCGCGCGGTCAGCAGTTTTTCTTCGGCCTCGAGGAAGCCGGCAAACTGGCGCCGCACCTCGTCGGTGAGCGACTTGCCGCGGCCGCTCCTGACGAGCGACACATAGTCGCCGTTGTTGCGGCGCAGTTCGATCGCCTCGCTGGCGAACTGTTCCCACAGCTTCTGGGCCGACTGCACCTTGCGCAGGCGCGCCAGCTGCTGCGGATTGTCGGCCACCTCGACCAGCAACGCCTCGAGTTCGGACTCGATCTGCGGCTTGGCGGCCTGGTAAGGCGCGAGGAAGGCCGCATCGCCGCTGATGAGGAAGCCGCGCATGCCCGCTTCCATGTCGGCCGAGAGCTTGCTGACCTGGTTGGCGTCGCCGATCACCCGCTGCGAATGCTCCACCCAGTTGAGTACGTTGATCAGGTAGACGACGATGACGACAAATACCAATGCGCTGAGGACACCCACGCCCAGCGGCATGGCGACATTGCGTGTGAGGATGCGCCGGAACTGTGTGTTATCGATCATCGTCTGTGAATACCTGGGTTGTTAGCAAAATCCCCCTAGTTTAGCGTAATTGACGGCGCGCACGAATGATTCCACAAGTCACTTTTGGTCGAAAAACCGGGCCAGGTAGAGTGCGGTGCGGCTGGCTTTGGCCCGGGCGACGTCGCGCGGGGGGCCGGCGGCGACGACGGTGCCGCCCGCTTCGCCGGCGCCCGGCCCGATATCGATGACCCAGTCGCAGGCGGCGACGACGCGCATGGTGTGCTCGACGACGATGACGGTGTTGCCCGCTTCGACCAGGCGGTCGAGCTGGACGATCAGTTTTTCGACGTCGGACGGATGCAGGCCGGTGGTCGGTTCATCCAGCACATACAGCAGGTTGCCGCGCGAGGCACGCTGCAGTTCGGTGGCCAGCTTGATGCGCTGCGCCTCGCCGCCGGACAGTTCGGTGGCCGGCTGGCCCAGGCGCAGGTAGCCGAGGCCCACCTCGCGCAGCATCTCGAGCGAGCGCGATACCGCCGCTTCTTCGGCGAAGAATTCGGCGGCGGCGTCGACCGTCATCGCCAGCACCTCGGCGATGTTCTTGTCCTGGTAGAGCACTTCGAGCGTCTTGTCGTTGTAGCGGGCGCCGTTGCAGGTGGGGCATGGCGCGTAGACGCTGGGCAGGAACAGCAGTTCGACCATGACGAAGCCTTCGCCGTCGCAGTGCGCGCAGCGGCCCTTGGCGACGTTGAAGGAGAAGCGGCCGGCGTCGTAGCGGCGCGCGCGCGCCATTTTGGTGGCGGCGAACAGTTTGCGCACATGGTCGAACAGGCCGGTGTAGGTGGCCAGGTTCGAGCGCGGGGTGCGCCCGATCGGCCGCTGGTCGACCCGCACCAGCCGCTTGATGCCGGCCAGGCCCTGCACGATGCGCCCTTCCAGCGGCGCGGCCGCGCCCTGTGCGAGTTCATCGCCCTCTTCCGGCTCGGCTTCGACGGCATGCCCGAGTGCCTTGGCGACCAGTTCGACCAGCACCTGGCTGACCAGGCTCGATTTGCCGGAGCCGGACACGCCGGTCACGCTGGTGAGCACGCCGAGCGGGAAGCCGACGTCGAGGCCATGGAGGTTGTTGCGGGTGACGCCTTCGAGTTTCAACCAGTCGGCCGGCACACGCGGCGCGCGGTGCGGCGGTTTGTCGTCGGCGAACAGGAAGCGGCGCGTCTGCGAGTCCTTGACATCCTTGAGTCCCGGCGGCGGCCCGCTGTAGAGCACATGGCCGCCCTGCTCGCCGGCGGCCGGGCCGACGTCGACGATCCAGTCGGCGTGGCGGATGACGTCGAGCGCGTGCTCGACGACGAACAGCGAATTGCCGGACGCTTTGAGCTGCGCCAGTGCGGTCAGCAGCGCCTCGGTGTCGGCCGGGTGCAGGCCGGCCGACGGTTCGTCGAGTACGTAGACGACGCCGAACAGGCTCGAACGCACCTGGGTGGCCAGGCGCAGCCGCTGCAGCTCGCCCGGCGAGAGCGTCGGCGTGCTGCGCTCTAACGCGAGGTAGCCCAGGCCGAGGTCAAGCAGCACCTTCAGCCGTGCCACCACGTCTTCGGCGATGCGGCGGGTGACGATGACTTTTTCGGGATGCAGCGCCGCCTCCTTCGCACTGCGGCCGGCGGTGCCGTCGGCATACGGGCGCAGGATGGCGGCCAGGCGTTCGAGCGGCAGGTGCGAGATGTCGGCGACGTCGTAGCCGGCGAAGGTGACCGACAGCGACTCGCGCCGCAGCCGCTTGCCTTCGCACAGCGGGCATTCGGCGCTGACCATGTAGCGCGCGACGCGTTTTTTCATCGACGCGCTTTCGGTGTTGGCGAAGGTCTGCAGCACGTATTTGCGGGCGCCGGTGAAGGTGCCCTGGTAGCTCGGGGTCTCCTTGCGCTTTAACGCCTGCTTCACTTCCTGCGGCGTGAAGCCGGCGTACACCGGCACGGTGGGCTGCTCGTCGGTGTAGAGGATCCATTCGCGGTCCTTTTTGGGCAGGTCGCGCCACGGGGTGTCGACGTCGTAGCCGAGCGTGGTGAGGATGTCGCGCAGGTTCTGGCCGTGCCAGGCCGGCGGCCAAGCGGCGACGGCGCGTTCGCGGATGGTGAGCGAGTCGTCCGGCACCATCGACTGCTCGGTGACCTGGTAGACGCGCCCGAGGCCATGGCACTCGGGGCAGGCGCCTTCGGGCGTATTGGGCGAAAACGATTCGGCATACAGCAGCGGCTGGCCGGCCGGATAGTCGCCGGCGCGCGAATAGAGCATGCGCAGCGAATTGGACAGCGTGCTGACGCTGCCGACGGAGGAACGGGTGGTGGGCGAGCCGCGCTGCTGCTGCAGGGCGACCGCGGGCGGCAGGCCGGTGATGTCGTCGACCTCGGGTACCGGCATCTGGTGGAACAGGCGGCGTGCGTAAGGCGAGACCGATTCGAGGTAGCGCCGCTGCGCTTCGGCGTACAGGGTGCCGAAGGCGAGCGAGGACTTGCCGGAACCGGAGACGCCGGTAAACACCACCAGCGCGTCGCGCGGGATATCGAGGCTGACGTTTTTCAGGTTATGTTCGCGCGCACCGGTAACGCGCACGTAGCCCGCTGGCGGTCCGTCATTTTTGTCACGCATTCTGTCCCCTTGAATCTCAATAGAATATTAGAACCCTGTGGCCAATTTAACACCGTGCGTTCACACACCGATATCGTTCATCGCTGCGCAGCGTAATTGGGTCCCCGCGTTCGCGAGGACGACGGCTCTACGGCTAACGAACAGCAGCACGTCGTCCTCGCGTACGCGGGGACACCATCTTGCGTGCAAACCGAGCGCCCATGAAAAAAGCCGCCCGGCTTGCACCGGACGGCTTTTAGGGGAGACGCGTTAAATATTAACGGGTCGTGGTGCGGCTACCAACAACTTCAACGGTCACGCGACGGTTCTTGGCGCGGCCTTCAGCGGTCTTGTTGTCAGCAACTGGCTGGGACTCGCCCTTGCCTTCGACGAAAACGCGCGAAGCTTCAACGCCTTTCGATACCAGGTATGCCTTGACTGCTTCAGCGCGACGCAGCGACAGCTTCTGGTTGTAGGCGTCCGAACCGATCGAGTCGGTGTGGCCGACGGTGATCATCGCTTCGGTGTTCATGCCTTGCAGTTTCGACAGCAGGTCGTCCATTGCTGCTTTGCCGGCTGGCTTGACAACAGCTTTGTCGAAGTCGAACAGGGTTTCAGCGGCGAACGAGACTTTTTCCGAGACTGGCACTGGCGCTGGCGCTGGTGCTGGAGCTGGTGCTTCGACGACGCGCGGTGCTGGCATTGGCTCAGCTGCTGGCGGCGGGGTCATGACGACTGGACGTGCTGCCGGGCGGCCCAGCTTGTAGATCAGCGCCAGCGATGCGACGTTGACGTCAGCACGGTGCTCCAGGCCATCCTTCAGGCGATAGCGCTCGACTTCGCCGCGCAGTGCCAGCGCTTCGGTGAACTTGAATTCGACGCCGACGCCAGCTTTAGGGTTGAAACGCTTGGCGCGGTCGTCGCCGCCGTTGTAGCCGCGGTTGTTGATGAACTGGTCGTAGACGCGCGAGTAGTTTCCACCGACGCGGCCGTAGATCGAGAAACGCTCCGACATCGGCAGGATGCCCAGCAGGTCGATCGACAGACCACGCACGCTGTTGTTGCGCACCAGCGAGCCACCGTTGCTGGTGGTTGCGTTGTAGCTGAACTTGCCCAGGTCGTAGTAAGCGGCTTCGATGGCGAAGTTGCGGCTCAGTTGCTTACCGATCAGCAGTTTGCCGGCGGTACCTTTGTGGTCTTCCGAGAAGCTGTTGATCGGGCCGGTGGCGCCGAACTTGCGGAACATGTCCGAGTTATCCATGAACGCGCGCGACTGGCCGATACCGGCGCCGATGTAAGTAGCCGTGTTGGCCCACTCAGGATTGACGAAGTCGTTTTCGCCAGCCAGCGCTGCCTGGCTAGCCAGGATGGCAGCGGCGATTGCGGTAAGGGAGACCAGTTTTTTAGAAAGTTTCATTTGTATATCCGTTAAAGGTGTTGTTGGTTGTTGGGTTTAGCCTGAATTTCATCCCGCCCGGCTTACTGCGATTTCAGCCGGGCGGGAAACTATGCGGTCGAGGCGTTTTGTGTTTCGACCATGGCTCCACTATTGCCGCTTCACACTAAATGCTCTGTTCGCTAACACTCATAGGATCGGATTTCGGTCCAGTTTGTCGCAAACAAACCACACTCGTGCGCGAATTACTTGGTCGTGGTGCGGCTGCCGACCACTTCGACGGTCACGCGGCGATTCTTGGCGCGGCCTTCGGCGGTCTTGTTGTCGGCGATCGGCTGGCTCTCGCCCTTGCCTTCGACGAACACGCGCGACGCTTCGACGCCCTTCGACACCAGGTAGGCCTTGACCGCTTCGGCGCGGCGCAGCGACAACTTCTGGTTGTAGGCGTCCGAGCCGACCGAGTCGGTATGGCCGACGGTAATCATCGCTTCCGTGTTCATGCCCTGCAGCTTGCCCAGCAGGTCGTCCATCGCGGCCTTGCCGGCCGGCTTGACGACAGCTTTGTCGAAGTCGAACAGGGTTTCAGCGGCGAACGAGACCTTCTCGGACACCGGCACTGGCGCCGGCGGCGCGACCGGCGCTTCGACGACGCGTGGCGCCGGGGCCGGCATCGGCTCGGCGGCCGGCGGCGGCGTGTAGACCGCCGCACGGGCGGCAGGACGGCCCAGCTTGTAGACCAGGTTCAGCGATGCCATATCGACGTCGCCGCGGTTGCCGACGGCGTCGTTGACGCGGTAGCGCTCCACTTCGGCGCGCACTGCCAGCGCTTCGCTGAACTTGTACTCGAGGCCCAGGCCGGCCTTGGCGCCCAGCTTGCGCTCGCTCGGGTTCGGATTGGTCACCGCGTACAGGCGATTGCCGGTGAAGTGCGGGCTGGCCTTGGCGTAGTTCATGCCGACGCGGCCGTAGACGGAGAAGCGCTGCGACAGCGGCAACTGGCCGACCAGGTCGAGGTTGACGCCGCGAAAGCCGACTTCGCCGTTGAGCACGCCGTTGCCGGACGTGGTCGAGTTAAAGCCGAACTTGCCGAGGTCGAACAGGCCGCCCTCGATGGCGAAGTACTGGTTCAGCTGCTTGCCGACGTAGAGCTTGCCGCCGGTGCCGCGCTCGTCGGTGGTGAAGCTGTTCAGCGTGGCGCCGTTGGCGGTCAGGCTGCGGATCAGGCGGGCGTCGTCGATGTTGGCGCGCGTCTGGCCGATGCCGGCACCGAGGTACCAGGCGCTGTTGGCCCAGTCCGGATTGACGAAGGTGTCTTCACCGGCAGAGGCCTGGCCGGCGAGGATGGCGCACGCAAGCGCCGTCAGCGTACCGATTTTGTTAGATAGTTTCATGTGGCTCTCCGGATGAATTATTTGGTGATCTGGTTATTGCGCAGGGTGACCGCGGCGGCCGACAGCACGCGGCCGTTGAGCAGCGTCGTGTTGTCGCCGACCGTGATGGCGGCGGCCTGCCCGAGGACCGAACCCTTGAAGACGCTGTTGGCGCCCAGCGTGGTCGGGCCAACCGGTACCCAGGTGACGTTGTCGGCGGTAGCGCCGTTGTTGAGGGCGACGATCGAGTTGGCGGCCGTGTTGAGCGTGGTCTTGGTGCGGAAGATGTAGACGCCAGGACCGTCGAGCGTCAGCGTGCCGGTGATGTTGATCGAGCCGGCGTAGCAGTACACGCCGGGCTTCAGGGTAGCGCCGCCGAGGTCGATGCTGCTGGCAGAATCGACGTCGCAGGTGCGGCCGTTGGCGTCGGTGATGGCAACTTGCAGGTCAGCGAGCGCATTGGTCAGCGGCGCGCCCGACTTGTAGTTGACGTAGCCGGCAGCCAGGGTCGGGTCGGTGGTCTGCGACGGCGAACCGACATCGCCGGTGATCAGCGTGGTGCCGCCCGAATTGTTGGTCAGCGCGGTGCCGGCGAGGACGGCGAAGCCGCTTGCACGGCCCAGGTCGACCGGCGACAGGCTCACCGGTGCGGTACCGACGTTGAGCGTCGCGCTACCTGATTGCAGGCCCGAAGTTGCCTGGATGGTGGTGCTGCCGACGGCGACGCCGGTGGCGACACCGGTGTTCAAGACGGTGGCGATGCCGGTGTTGAGCGAGGTCCAGCTTACGGTCGAGGTGACGTTCGCGGTCGAGTTATCCGAATAGGTCGCGGTGGCAACGAAAGGCTGGGCACCGTTGACGGCGACGGTGGCGGAAGCCGGCGTCACCACGAGGCGGGTCAGGGTCACGTTGGCGGTGACGGTGGCGGTGGTGGTGGCGCTCTGGCCGTTGTAGCTGGCGGTGACGAGCGAATTGCCGGCGGCGATGCCGGTGATCAGGCCGTTGGTCAGGCCGACGGTCGCGTTGAGCGGGCTGGCGGCCGTGAAGGTGGTGCCGGCGGTCACGTCGGCGGTGGTGCCGTTCGAGTACGTCGCGGTGGCGGTCAGCTGGCGGGTAGCGCCGATCTGCAGCGACGGCGCTTGCGGCGTCAGTGCCAATGACACCAGCGAGACCGGCTTGACGGTCAGCGTGGTGCTGCCCGTCAGAGCGCCGGAAGTGGCGGTGATCACCGAGGTGCCGGCGGCGACGCCGAGCGCCAGGCCGCTGGTGTTGCCGATGGTGGCAACGCCCGGGGTGGCCGAGGTGAAGGTGGTCACCGCGCTGATGTCACGCGTGGTGTTGTTGGTGAAGGTTCCCATCGCGGTGAACTGCTGCGCGTCGCCGATGTTGATCGACGGGTTGGCAGGCAGCACGGCGATCGACTGCAGCATCGCGCCGACGACGGTCAGCGTGGAAGAGCCGGTCTTGCCGTTGAAGGCAGCGCTGACGACTGCGTTGCCCATGCTGACGCCGACGGCGACGCCGGAAGCGGCGTTGACGGTGGCAACTGCCGGGGTGGCCGAGGTCCATGCGGCGCCGACGGTGACGTCGCGCGACGAACCGTCCGAATAGGTGGCGGTGGCGACCAGCTTCTGGCTGGCGCCGAGGGCGACGTTGGCGGTGGCGGGCGAGACGGCCACGCTGACCAGATCGGCGGCCGGCAGGCCGAGGATAGGGTCGCGGCCCTGGTCACCGCCGCCGCCGCAACCGGCAACGAGGGCGGCGGCGAGGAAGCCGACCGAGCAAATTAGTGTTCTGGAATAGCGCTTCAGAGCGTTCATTGTGTTTTCCTTATGTAGTAACTGTTGCTTCCTGACCAGCACCGGATGGGTTCACCCGGCGGATCAAAAAAGTTGGTGGCCGATCTAATGCTGGTGATGGCCATTGGCGTTCACTATTGCTTTTTGGCGACAGCCGGTATGTTCGGTATCGCGCTTAATTTGAAAACGGGGAAACATTTTTGTCGAAAAACAACAAAACGAGGCCGGTGACGGCCACTTTTCGTTTTTACGGGGAATTAGGCGATTTCCTGGCGCCGGCGCGCCGCCAGGCAGCGTTCGCCAGCCGCTGCGCGCAGGCGGCCACGGCCAAGCACATGATCGAGGCGCTCGGCGTGCCCCATACGGAAGTGGAGATGGTGCTGATCAATGGCGAGGCGTCGCGGTTCGAGCGCCTGCTCGCCGATGGCGACCGGGTGGCGGTGTACCCGCGCTTCGCCACGCTGGAGGTCCCGCCGCAGCTGCGGCCGGCGATGCCGCGGCGCTTCGTGGCCGACGCCCACCTGGGCGGCCTGGCGCGGCTGCTGCGCATGGCAGGCTTCGATACGCTGTATGACAACCATTACAACGATGACCAGATCGAGGCGATCGCCCATGACGACGGCCGGCTGGTACTCACGCGCGACCGCGAACTGCTCAAGCGGCGCAGCGTCGTGCACGGGCGCTACGTGCATGCGCTGCGGCCGGCGCTGCAGCTGGTGGAGGTGGTCGACCGGCTGGGGCTGGCAGCGAGCGCGGCGCCGTTCTCGCGCTGCCTGCACTGCAACGCGCCGCTGCGCGACGTCGACAAGGCGGCGGTGCTGGAACAGCTGCCGGCGTCGGTGCGCCTGTTGCACGATGCGTTCAGGACCTGCGACGTCTGCCATCGCGTCTATTGGAAGGGTTCGCACTGGCGGCGCATGAGCGCGCTGCTGGAGGCGTCGATGGGGTCTGACTGCGCTGTCGCTGGCAGCAAAGACCCGGTGTTGAAACGCCACCTCAACCGGGCTCAGACCCCCTTGAAAGAAGAACCGGGGTCTGACCCCTCGACGTAGCCGCGTTCCATGGCCACCGACTGGTTCTCGAAGATGGCCATCGCGGTGCGCATGCGCCGAAAGCCGAACTTGGCATAGAAGCCTTCGCTGCCCGGCACCGAATACAACATGATCTTCTTGTGCCCCGCCGCCATGCGCAGCAGTTCGGCGACGATCTGTTTGCCCACGCCGAGGCCGCGGTGCCCCGGCAGCACGGCGATGTCGCCGATGTAAGCGACATACACGCCGTCGGCCAGCGCGCGGCCGGCGCCGACCAGCTTGCCGCCGTCGCGCACGAAGCAGACGAACATGCTGTTTCCAAAAGCAGTCTTCAGGTCCGCCGCCCGCTTGTTGCCCATCGGCGGAGACGCTTCGAACAGCGCCGACAACTCGTCGAAGTCGATCCCGTCCAGCGAGCTCGACCAGGCGAGCGCGCTCACCCGCGCACGGGCGTCGACGCCAGCTCGCCGACCACGGTATTCCACTGGCGCACGCGATAGCTGGTCACCAGGCCCTCGGTGACATAGGGGTCGGCCTTGGCGAACGCTTCCACTACCTCGGGACCGTCGGCCTGGAACACCAGGACCGCCTGGTCGGCCGGGTCGGACAAGGCGCCGGCAAGCACCAGTTCGCCGCGCTGCTGCGCGTCCCACGCCAGCTGCAGGTGCGGCGTGCGGAACTGGCCGCGCCGTTCGAGATAGTCGGGCGCCAGGTCGTAACACAACAGGTAGTGCATGCGGACTCCTTGAGTGATTAAAGAAAGCGGTCGAGAATCTTGCGGCTGTGCTTGTCGATGGTGAACATGTTGCGTACCAGGAAGTGGATGCCATGGTTGTCGGCCACCAGCAGCGATGCGTCGCCGATGCGGCGAATGTCGCCCTCGTCCTTGAGGACGAATTCGGTGTCGCCGCGGTCGGTCCTGACGAACCAGGTGCACGGCGTGGCATAGCTGCTGACACTGGCGATGTGGCTGATCTCGGGCATGAATTCGCGCCCGTCCAGTTCCTCCTGCAGCAGCGCGCGGGTGGCCGGCGCCAGGTCGGCGATGTCGTCGACCCAGGCCACTTCCTTGCCGTCGTGCAGCACCAGCGAAATGCCCTGGTTCGGCGACTGGATCGGGAAGGCGCGCACCGGCGCCACGCCATGGTGCTGCTGGCCGTCGGCCGTGGTCAGCAGCAAGGCGCCGAAGCTGTCGCGGCTTAATTCGAATGTGCTGGTGGCCATCTTATGCTTCCTCGTCCATGTCGGTGTCGACGTTGCGCGCCTGCGCTTCGTACAGCCGGCGGTAGGCGCCTTCGCGCGCCATCAGTTCGTCGTGGCTGCCCTCCTCCACCACCACGCCGCGGTCGAGCACCACCAGGCGGTCGGCGCGGTGCAAGGTCGACAGCCGGTGCGCGATGGCGATCGTGGTGCGGCCCTGGACCAGGTTGTCGAGCGCCTTCTGGATTTCCTTTTCCGTTTCCGAATCGACCGACGAGGTGGCCTCGTCCATGATCAGGATGCGCGGGTCGATCAGCAGCGCGCGCGCGATCGAGATGCGCTGGCGCTCGCCGCCCGAGAGGCCCTGGCCGCGCTCGCCCACCATCGAATCGTAGCCTTGCGGCAGGCGCAGGATGAATTCGTGCGCATGCGCCGCGCGTGCCGAGGCGATGATGTCCTCGCGGCTGGCGCCAGGTTTGCCGTAGGCGATGTTTTCGGCGATGGTGCCGAAGAACAGGAAAGGCTCCTGCAGCACCAGGCCGATGTTGCGGCGGTAGTCGGCCACGGCGAACGAGCGGATGTCGACGCCGTCCAACAGGATCGCGCCTTCCGACACGTCGTAGAAGCGGCAGATCAGGTTGACCAGCGTGCTCTTGCCCGAACCGCTGTGGCCGACCAGGCCGACGAATTCGCCGGCCGTGATGTTGAGGGTGATGCCGCGGTTGACGGCGCGGTTGCCATAGCGGAAACCGACTGCGCGCAGGTCGATGCGCCCTTCGATCTTGTCCAGCTTGACCGGGTTGGCCGGCTCCGGCACGCTCGAGACGTGGTCGAGGATGTCGAAGATGCGCTTGGCGGCGGAGGCCGACTTCTGCGTCACCGACACGATGCGGCTCATCGAATCGAGGCGGCCGTAGAAGCGGCTGCTGTAGGTGATGAACAGGGTCAGTACGCCGACGGTGATCTGCCCTTTCGATACCTGCCAGATGCCGAACACCCACACCACCAGCAAACCGAGTTCGGTGAGGAAGGACACGGTCGGCGAAAACAGCGACCACACCTTGTTGAGCTTGTCGTTGACGGCCAGGTTGTGCCGGTTCGCTTCGCGGAAACGGGTCGCTTCGCGCTTTTCCTGGGCGAAGGCCTTGACCACGCGGATGCCGGGAATGGTGTCGGCCAGCACGTTGGTCACTTCGCCCCAGACGCGGTCGATCTTCTCGAAGCCGGTGCGCAGGCGGTCGCGCACGACGTGGATCATCCAGGCGATGAAGGGCAGCGGCACCAGCGTGATGACGGCGAGCATCGGGTTGATCGAGCACAGGATCACGCCGGTCATGATGATCATCAGGACGTCGGAGGCGAAGTCGAGCAGGTGCAGCGACAGGAACACGCAGATGCGGTCGCTGCCGCTGCCGATGCGCGACATCAGGTCGCCGGTGCGCTTGCCGCCGAAAAATTCGAGCGACAGTTTCATCAGGTGTTCGTAGGTGGCCGAGCGCAGGTCGGCGCCCATCCGCTCCGACACCAGCGCTAATATATAGGTCTTGGCCCAGCCCAGCAGCCAGGCCAGCACCGCCGAGCCGAGCAGGCCGGACATGTACAGCCACACCAGCTGTTCGTCGACCGGCTGGCCGTTCTGGAACGGAATGAGCACGTTGTCCATCAGCGGCATGGTCAGGTAAGGCGGGATCATGTGCGCCGCCGTGCTGGCAAGCATCAGGAAAAAGCCCAGCCCCAGCTGGCCGCGGTAAGGCTTGGCGAAGCGCCACAGGCGGAACAGCGTCCACGTCGACGGCGGCGTGTAGAGCACCTTGGTGCAGATCGGGCACTCTTCCTGGTCCGGCTCGAGCGGCGCCTTGCAGCTCGGGCAGACGTGCTGCTCGGCCTTCGCCACCGGACGGCCGCTGGCGTGGGCGTCCTGCTGCTCGCGGAACTGGTCGAGCACGCGGATGGCCTGCAGGTTCTGGCCGAGCGTGAAGCGCCATGCCGCCAGCCGGCCGTGCGCGTCGAACAGTTCGAGGTGGCCGACGCCGGCGTGGTCGTGGTGCTTCAGTTGCAGGCCGGCGCGGTAAGACCAGTCGCGCCACTCCTTTTCGCCGGGCGCGCGGGCCATCAGGCGGCGGTCGGTGACGACGACGATGCCCTTGGTGAAGCGTAATTTCGCATCGAGGTCAACCTCGAGGCTGCTTAAAACGTTCTCTCCAGGTAAGAGTTTTTTCTCGACCTCAGGCAACCACTGGTCGGGCAGGAAACTGGCCGCAAGGGGCAGCACCGTGGGGGAAGCAAGTTGTTGAGATGTCATTGTCGTGCCGCCCGTGACAGGCGAGTGCTCTCGGTAAAAGGGAAAAGGTCGCCGCGATCCGGTGTCATACCGCCAACGGGCGCTCCGGAATGAAGGCGCAATCTACGGTATTCTATCGAATGCCCAGCGCCGTATCGCACTGGCAGAAATTGGTTCGACACGGTAAGCTTCGTTTCAACAAGTATACAACATGATGCGCTCCAGGAAACCCCGGCTTCCTTCGGCGCAGCCAGATGCAGTCAACCACAGGCGAGGCCGCAGCACGGGCCCGCGCGCGGCACCAAGCGCAACTGTTATCAAGAAATAATTTACATGATCAAGAAGAAAGACCTCGCTGTACTCCGTGTGACGCACCTGCGCGGCCCCAACATCTGGACCTACCGCCCGGTCATCGAGGCAGTGGTCGACATCGGCGCGCTCGAAGATGCGCCGTCGAACCTGATCCCGGGACTGTACGAGCGGCTGGTCGAATGGCTGCCGGGCCTGGTAGTGCACCGCTGCGGCGTCGGCCAACACGGCGGCTTCCTCGAGCGCCTGCGCGAAGGCACCTGGGCCGCCCACATCCTCGAACATGTCGTCCTCGAACTGCAGAACCTGGCCGGCATGCGCACCGGTTTCGGCAAGACCCGCTCGACCGGCGAGCTCGGCATCTACAAGATGGCCTTCCGCACCCGCGAAGAGCACGTCGGCCTGGCGGCGCTGGCGGCCGGCCGCGAGCTGCTGCTCGCCGCCATCGACGACACCCCGTTCGACCTGGCCGCCCACGTGGCCGCGCTGAAGGAACTGGTCGACGACCATTGCCTGGGGCCGTCGACGGCCCACATCGTCGAAGCGGCCACGGAGCGGCGCATCCCGTCGATCCGCCTCACCGACGGCAACCTGGTGCAGCTCGGCCACGGCGCCGCCCAGCGCCGCATCTGGACTGCCGAAACCGACCGCACCAGCGCCATCGCCGAGAGCATCGCCAGCGACAAGGACCTGACCAAGACGCTGCTCAAGGCATGCGGCGTGCCGGTGCCGGAGGGTTCGCTGGTGCGCAGCGCCGAAGAAGCGTGGGAAGAAGCGCAGGACATCGGCCTGCCGGTGGTGGTCAAGCCGTACGACGGCAACCACGGGCGCGGCGTGTCGCTCAACCTGATGACCGAGGCCGACGTCACCGCCGCCTACCAGCTGGCCAGCCGCAAGGGCGACAGCAAGAGCGTGCTGGTGGAGCGCTTCATCGCCGGCGACGAGCACCGCATCCTGGTGGTCGGCACCGAGGTGGTGGCCGTGGCGAAGGGCGAATCGCTGTGGGTGACCGGCGACGGCAGCTCCAACATCATCGACCTGGTCGAAACGCAGATCAACACCGATCCGCGCCGCGGCAGCGGCGAAGACTCGCCGCTGAACGCACTGGCGCCGGAGAACGGCGCCGAGATCATCCTCGAACTGCAGCGCCAGGGCATGACGGCGTACTCGGTGCCCCTCAGCGGCCAGAGGGTGCTGATCCAGCCGAACGGCAACGTGGCCTACGACGTCACCGACCAGGTGCATCCGTCGATCGCCCACGCGGCGGCACTGGCCGCGCGCGTGGTGGGCCTGGACATCGCCGGCGTCGACCTGGTGTGCGAGGACATCTCGCGCCCGCTCGGCGAGCAGCGCGGCGCCATCATCGAAGTCAATGCCAGCCCGGGCCTGCTGGCGCACCTGAAACCGGCCGAGGGCGTTGCGCGCCCGGTCGGCACGGCGATTATCGCGCACCTGTTCGCCGCCGATGAAAACGGCCGCATCCCGATCGTCGGCGTCACCGGCACGCTGGGCACCAGCCTGGTCGCGCGGCTGGTCGGCTGCCTGCTGAACCTGACCGGCGCGCACGTGGGCGTGGTCAGCGGCCAGGGCATGTACCTGGACCACCGCAAGGTCGTCAGCGGCGACTGCATCAAGTGGGAAACCGGCCAGCGCCTGCTGATCAACCGCACCCTGGGCGCCGCCGTCTTCGAGAGCAATGCGCGCATGATCCTGACCGAAGGCCTGGCCTACGACAAGTGCAAGGTCGGCATCGTCACCGACATGGAAGGCGCCGCCGATCTCGCCGAGTTCTACATCCGCGACGCCGACGACATGGCCAACGTGGTGCGCACCCAGGTCGACGTGATCCTGCCGCACGGCGCCGCGGTGCTCAATGCGGACGACGCGGCGGTGGTCGAACTGGCCGAACTGTGCGACGGCGAGGTGATTTTCTACGCCGTCGATGCCGACAACGCGGTGCTGCGGCGCCAGCGCGAAGCGGGCGCACGCACGGTGTTCGTGCGCGCCGGCGCCATCGTGCTGGCCGACGGCGCCAGCGAAACGGCCCTGCTGCCGCTGGCCGCGCTCAAAGGCGCGATGGCGCAGTATCCCGCCAGCGTGCTCGCCGCGGTGGCGGCGGCGTGGGCGCTCGATGTGGGACCGGAACTGCTCGCTGCCGGCCTGCGCACGTTCGACCCCGCACCCAAACAATCGGCTCACTGAGTCGACTCACTAACGTAGCAGGACAGGAACACGGTTTATGCAAGTATCACGCGTACGGGCGCTGCGAGGCCCCAACCTCTGGAGTCACCACACGTCGGTGGAGGCGATCGTCGCCTGCACGCCTGACGAAGAGTGTGTCGGCAACCTCGCCGGTTTCGAAACCCGCCTGCGCGCGCGCTTCCCGGCGCTCTCGCCGCTGCAGCCCACCGGCCACAACGACACCATCCCGATGGCCCACGTGTTCGAACTGGCCGCGCTCGACCTGCAGGCGCAGGCCGGCTGTCCCGTCACCTTCAGCCGCACCACCGCCACCTTCGAGCAGGGCATCTTCCAGGTCGTCGTCGAGTATTCGGAAGAAGCGGTCGGGCGCCTGGCGCTCGACCTGGCCGAGCAGCTGGTCAACGCCGCCCGCGACGACACGCCGTTCGACGTCGACGCCGCGCTGGCGCAGTTGCGCGAACTGGACGAGGACGTGCGCCTCGGCCCTTCCACGGGCGCGATCGTGCAGGCCGCGGTGGCGCGCAACATCCCGTTTCGCCGCCTCACCGACGGCAGCCTGGTGACCTTCGGCTGGGGCAGCCGCCAGCGCAAGATCCAGGCGGCGGAAATCGACCGCACCGGCGCCATCGCCGAGGCCATCGCGCAGGACAAGGAACTGACCAAGAAGCTGCTCGACGCGGCCGGCGTGCCGGTGCCGCACGGGCGCGTGGCGCTCGACGCCGACGACGCCTGGGCGGCGGCGCTGGAAATCGGCCTGCCGGTGGTGATCAAGCCGAAGGACGGCAACCAGGGCAAGGGCGTCACCGTCAACATCACCACCAAAGAGCAGATGCACGCCGGCTTTGCGGCGGCGTCCGCGTTCCGCGACGACATCCTGGTCGAGCGCTACCTGCCCGGCAACGACTTCCGCCTGCTGGTCGTCGGCGGCAAGCTGGTGGCCGCCGCGCGGCGCGATCCGCCGCAGGTGATCGGCGACGGCGTGCTGACGGTGCGCCAGCTGGTCGAGCGCGTCAACCTCGATCCGCGCCGCGGCAACGGCCACTCGACGTCGCTGACCAAGATCCGCTTCGACGACATCGCGCTGGCCAGCCTTGCCACCCAGGGCTACGAGGCCGAGTCGGTGCCGCCGCGGGGGCAGCGCGTCATCCTGCGCAACAACGCCAACCTGTCGACCGGCGGCGCCGCCACCGACGTCACCGACGACGTCCATCCGGAAGTGGCCGCGCGCGCGGTCGCCGCCGCCCACATGGTGGGCCTGGACATCTGCGGCGTCGACCTGGTGTGCGACAGCGTCTTGAAGCCGATCGAAGAACAGAACGGCGGCGTGGTCGAAGTGAACGCCGCGCCCGGCCTGCGCATGCACCTGTCGCCCTCGTTCGGCAAGGGGCGCGCGGTCGGCGAAGCGATCGTCTCGTCGATGTTCGCGGACGGCGACGACGGCCGCATCCCGGTCGTCGCCGTCACCGGCACCAACGGCAAGACCACCACGGTGCGCCTGATCGCGCACCTGCTCACCGCCGGCGGCCTGCGCACCGGCATGACCAACACCGACGGCGTCTACATCGAAGGGCGCCGCATCGACAGCGGCGACTGCAGCGGCCCGCGCAGCGCGCGCAACGTGCTGCTGCACCCGGACGTCGACGCCGCCGTGTTCGAAACCGCGCGCGGCGGCATGCTGCGCGAAGGCCTCGCTTTCGATCGCTGCCAGGTCGCCGTGGTGACCAACATCGGCGCCGGCGACCACCTGGGCCTGAACTACATCACCACGGTCGAAGACCTGGCCGTGCTCAAGCGCGTGATCGTGCAGAACGTCTCCGACGACGGCATGGCGGTACTCAACGCCGCCGACCCGGTGGTGGTGACGATGGCCGACAACTGCCGCGGCGCGGTCACCTTCTTCACCGCCGACGTGCAGCATCCGGTGATGTCGATGCACCGCGCGCGCGGCCAGCGCGTGGTCTACGTCGACAACGGACACCTGGTGGCGGCGCAGGGCAAGAACGTCCACAAGGTGGCGCTGTCGGAGGTGCCGATCACGCGCAACGGCGCCATCGGCTTCCAGGTCGAAAACGTGATGGCGTCGGTGGCGGCGGCATGGGCCATCGAGCTGCCGTGGGAGGCGATCTGCGCGGGCCTCAAATCGTTTGCCAGCGAAAGCGACAATGCGCCCGGCCGCTTCAACGTGTTCGACTACCGCGGCGCGACCGTGATCGCCGACTACGGCCACAATCCGGACGCCATCGCAGCGCTGGTGGGCGCGGTCGAGAGCATGCCGGCCAAACGCCGCTCGGTGGTGATCAGCGGCGCCGGCGACAGGCGCGACCAGGACATCCGCCAGCAGACCGAGATCCTCGGCGGCGCCTTCGACGACGTGCTGCTGTACCAGGACGCATGCCAGCGCGGGCGCGAAGACGGCGAAGTGCTGCGGCTGCTGCGCGAAGGCCTGGCCGGCGCCCGGCGCACCACCCACGTCGACGAGATCAACGGCGAGTTCGTCGCCATCGACACGGCGCTGGCGCGCCTGACCGAGGGCGACCTGTGCCTGATCCTGATCGACCAGGTCGACGAGGCGCTGGCCCATATCGCGGCGCGCATCGCGCAAGGTTAAGCATGATCGACGCGCAGGCGCCGAACCGATACTGAGCGCGATCAAGCGGCATCTGTTTGAGCGCAACCAAACGCCCCTGCGGAAGGTCAAAATGACATAGTCATTTTGAAGCGAGTGACCAACAACGGCGACCCGACGGTCGCCGTTCGTTCGAGTAAAAAGGGAAGCCGGCGAACTTTACGCTTGGGCTCGCTCAGTACCCTGCACGCCCCGCCGAACTATTCTGGCAACAGCTTACTTGTTCGAACTCGTTCGGGAGCTGTCATGCTGGACTTCACGACTGAATTACTCACCCGCCCATACAATGCCGCCGAGCCTGCAGCGCAGCGCAGCCTTGTCGACCGCTCGCCCGAACGGCGCAGCAGGGCGACGATCAGGTCGACGGCGCCATCGCCGCCCAAGCGGCGCCGCAACGACGCCATGAACGTGGCACCTCCAGCCCGGCTGCAGTGGTAAGCCGGGCGCTGCAGGACGGCCGGTTGCCGCGCCGGCTAGCCGCAAAGATGATGAACATCCGCAACCACCTGGCTGACCGGAAACCGGCCGAACCCCGACTTTCATACGCGGAGAGATCCGTTCGTTGATCTGCGTCAGAAGTGCGTCATGCAATTGGCATAAGGCGCACAATTGAAGTCCCGGCCAGGAATTTCATCATGAACGGCACCTACGATCCTCCCGCACAACCCCATCTCGACGCGGCCGCAAGGCTGCAGCAAGCGCTCGGCCAACTTGCCGAAGCAATGGATGAAGTCGAACGCGTCGCCATCGGCGTTGCCAATTCGACGTACTTGACGCAGGTGCAGGCCGACCGCGCCAAATGGCACCGGCTCGAAGCGATGACGCAGCCGCTGGCCGCCTTCGCCGCCCACCTCGCCGATGGCGACGAGGTCAACCACATGCTGCGCCTGCTGGCGCCGTCGATCGTGTTCCCCGCCGCCACGCCCATGATGAGCGACTTCAGCGGCGAGATGCTGCACCGCGCCCGCGCGGCGGCGGAGCTGCACAAGGAAAATCTGCGCAAGCTGATCTCCAACGAACTGAGCCGTATCGCGACAGCGGGCGCCGGCGGCTAAAGCGCGGCCGCGTGCGCGTCGACCAGGTAGTCGATGAAGGCGCGCACCTTCAGCGCCAGGTGGCGGCCCGGCATGTAGACGGCGTGCACGGCGCCGGCATAGGGCTCGCAAAATTCCCATTCCGGCAGCACCTGGCGGACCCGTTGTTGCGCCAGCGCCGCCCGCGCCGTAAAGTCCGGCACCAGGCCGATGCCGCCGCCCGCCTCCACCATCGCGAGGATGGCGCCGCTGTTGTTGATCGTCACCCGCGCCGGCACGCTGACGGTGACCCTGGCCTCGCCGCGCCGCAGCGTCCAGGCGGCGCCGAAGGGGCCGTAGTCGATGTGGCTGCAGCTGTGTTCGACGAGCCGTTCCGGCGTCGCCGGCGCCGGATGCGCGGCGAGGTAGGCGGGCGAAGCCACCAGCAGGTAGCGCATCGCGCACAAGGGGCGTGCCGCCAGGCCGGGCGCGAGCTCGCGCGCGATGCGGATGGCCAGGTCGGCGCCGTCTTCGATCAGGTCGACGGTACGGTCGACCAGGGTCAGGCGCACGTCCACTTCCGGATACAGGGCCAGAAAGCCCGGCAGCTTCGACGCCAGCCAGACCTGGCCGAACACCACCGGCGCGGTGACCCGGATGATGCCGTTCGGCCGCGCGCTGTAGCTGCCGGCCAGCGCGTGCACTTCGCGGGCGGTGGCGAGCATGCGCGCGCACGCCGCATGCACCTGTTCGCCCACTTCGGTCAGGGCCAGCGAACGCGTGGTGCGATGCAGCAGGCGCCCGCCCAGGTGCGCTTCGAGGCGCGACACGTGGCGGCTCACCGCAGAGGTGGTCAATCCCAGCTGGCGCGCCGCGGCGGAAAAACCGCCGCTGTCGACGACCTGCGCAAAGATCGCCATTTCCCGTAACATCTCCATCGAGCCCTCTCGTCGTTGCAATTCGATCAACAATCCTTTGCATTCTAACCGGATTGTGTACCAATCGATTCCAAACCATACTGTTTGCACACACCCCTTCTGGAGAACAAGATGATCAAACAACGCAAGCTGGGTTCGGGCGGGCTCGCCGTTTCCGCGCTGGGGCTGGGATGCATGGGCATGAGCACGGCCTACGGCCCGGCCGACGACGCCGAATCGATCGCCACCATCCACCGCGCGCTCGAACTGGGCGTGACGATGTTCGATACGGCCGAAGTGTACGGCCCGTACGACAACGAACTGCTGCTGGGACGTGCACTGCAGGGCCGGCGCAGCCAGGCCATCATCGCCACCAAGTTCGGCTTCAAGCTCGAGAACGGCGTGCAGACCGGCGTCGACAGCCGGCCGGCGCATCTCCGCGCGGCCGTCGACGGTTCGCTCAAGCGGCTCGGCACCGATTACATCGACCTGCTGTACCAGCACCGCATCGACCCGCAGGTGCCGATCGAGGATGTGGTCGGCGTCATGGCCGACCTGGTGCGCGAAGGCAAGGTGCGCTTCCTCGGCCTGTCGGAAGCGGGCGCGGCCAACATCCGCCGCGCGCACGCGGTGCACCCGATCAGCGCGCTGCAGAGCGAATTCTCGCTGTGGGAGCGCAACCTCGAGGCCGACATCCTGCCGCTGCTGCGCGAACTGGGGATCGGGCTGGTGGCGTTCAGCCCGCTCGGGCGCGGCTTCCTGTCGGGCAGCGCCAGGCGCGCCGAGGACTACCCGCCGTCCGACTTCCGCCACCAGGATCCGCGCCTCACGGGCGCCAATTACGATGCCAACATGGCCGCCGCGGCGGTGGTCGGCGAACTGGCCGCGGCGCGCCAGGTCACGCCCGCCCAGATGGCGCTGGCGTGGGCGCTGCAGCAGGGCGAGGACATCGTGCCGATTCCCGGCACCAAGCGGCGCGCCTGGCTCGAGCAGAATGTCGCCGCCGCCGGGATTGCGCTCAGCGCCGCCGAAACCGGCCAGCTCGAGCAGGCGCTGGCGCAGGTGGCCGGACCGCGCTACAGCCAGGAGCGGATGGCGACGGTGGACCGCTAGCGCGTCGAGCGCACCGCGGCGCGGTGCAGGTGGTCGTCGACGTCCATCTGGCGCAGGATGTCGCGCAGGCGCTGGTCCATCAGGCCGGCGCCGGAGATCGCCTGCGGCACGCCCAGCTCGGACTCGGTATTGAGTTCGAGCAGCACCGGCCCCTGCGGGCACAGGGCGACGTCCCAGTTCTGCAGGCGCAGCCCGGGGAAACTGGCGCAGGCCGACTTGACCAGGTCCACCGCGCGCAGCCAGTCCGGCAGCGCGAAGCCGAGCAGCGGCAGGCCGGTGCTCGGGTGCTGTTCGATGGCGCCGCCCGGCCCCAGCTTCGCGATCGCGCGCACGATGGTGCCGCTGGCAAGGTCGATGGCGCCGAGGCAGTTGCCGTAGTCGCCGTGCGAGAAATTGTCGAGCATGTTCTTGCCGGCGGTGATCTTCCAGAACGCCGTGTGCAGCACCGGCCCCTGCGACGTGACGAAGCAGATGAAGCGCACGCAGCTGATCGCCGCGGTGCCGGTCAGCGCGGCAATGTCCGGATGGGCCGCCAGCGGCTTCTGGAACAGCATGCCGCGATAGGGCTCGAAGTCGAACGGTTTCATGAACTGCTCGATGCTGGCGGTGGTGCCGTCGAACAGCTCGAGGGTGTCGCCGCTGCGGCCGGCGACGCCAATCACGCCGCGACCGTAGCCGGCCGAAATGGGCTTGACGTAGAAGGGGTAGACGTCGCCGCGCAGGAAAGCGAGGACGTCGGCGCGGCTGGTCAGCCGCGTCTCGGCGCCGACCCGCCGCCCGCCCGCGGTGTAGGTGGCCAGCGGGGTCGGCGACGGCAGGCCGGCCGCCTGCAGGATCACGTGATTGATCAGCTTGTCGTTGGCCAGTACCCGCGACTGGCCCGCATTCAGCCGGCTGTCGAGCTCGCCGCTTTGCTTCCAGCCGATGAAGTCCTTGCACATCGCCGGCGTCACCGACTGGTGTGAAATGCCGTAGTCGAAATATTCGCTGATGCCGATCGCGTGTTTGCCGAAACGCAGCCGGCATGCCTCTGACAATTGCCGCGCCAGCGGCTTGCTGCCCGGGGCGCGTGCCAGCCGCAAGGTTCCTAACAAAGACGCCATGGTCGCTCCTAAATTAACTGTTTAATAATTCCTCGGAGTACGTTAGCATATTGTTTGACAACAATTCCACCCATTTCGGATTATTCGATGCCAGAATCGCTCCGCGGCAAGCTCGACGAATGGCGCAGCTGGAGCGCACTTGCCCAGCGGCAGACGGGCAAAAGCACCCTCACCCAGCTCAAGGAAATCCGCGCGCTGCGCGCGATGGGCGGCCAGTGCGGAGCGTCCGACTATTACTGGTACAAGCTGTACGACGACGGCTACCAGGCCGGCCGCGGCGCCCGCGACTTCCTCGGCTGGCGCCTGCAGCAAAGTTTCAGCATGGCGCTCAATCCCCGCCACGCGGTGTTGCCGGCATGGGACAAGCTGGTGTTCATGACGCTGGCCGGCAGCGCCGGGCTGCCGGTGGCGCCGCTGCGCGCCTATTACCACCGCGCCAGGGTGATTCCCGACGCGCTCGGCGAACACCTGGCCACGCCGGCGGCGGCCGCCGCTTTCCTGCGCGACGGTGCCAACTATCCGCTGTTCGCCAAGCCGGCCTACTCGCAACAGGGCGTCGGCTGCGACTACCTGGCCCGCTACGACGGCGACACCGACAGCGTCGTGCGGCTGGGCGCCGAGGCCATCCCGGTCGGGCAGTTCGTGCAGCGGCTCAGCACCAGCGTCGACGCCCGCTACCACCGGCCCGAATGCGGCTTCGTGTTCCAGCAGCCTTTGCGCCTGGCGCCGGAACTGCGCGCGCTGACCAACTGGGGCGCGATCTGCGGCGTGCGCGTGATCTGCCTGAACGGCCCGGAAGGGGTGCTGCCCTTTCTCGGCCTGTGGAAAATCGCCAACGAGCCGAACTACGTCGACAACTTCAGCAAGGGCGCCTACGGCAACCTGATGGGCTATGTCGACGTCGCCACCGGCGTCGTCACCCGCATGCTCGACGGCCTGTGGCCGCACGCCAGCGTCATCGCCGACCATCCGCGCACGGGCGCGCGGCTGGAAGGCTTCCAGCTGCCCGGCTGGGACCGCGTGCTCGAGATCTGCCGCCAGGGCGGCGCCGCGTTTCCGCTGATGAAGGTGCACCACTGGGATTTCGCCCTTACCGACGGCGGCCCCGTGATCCTCGAACTGAACGACCTGGGCGGCACCATCGGCTCGCAGCTGTACGGCCACGGCATGCTCACCGAGCAAGTGCGCGCCTTCCTGCGGCGCCACGCCAACCCGGCGGCGCACGCCTGGGTCAGGACGCTGTGAGCGCCAGCGCCGACGGCGCGCGCTGCAGCCAGCGGCGGAAGGCGTCGGCCGGCAAGGGCTCGCTGATGTAGAAGCCCTGCGCCTCGTCGCAGCCGAGGCGCGCCAGCGCATCCCACACCTCTTTCGTCTCGGCGCCTTCGGCAACGACCTTCAGGCCCAGCGCGTGCGCCAGCTCGATCATCGCCTTGACGATGGCGGCCGCGTCGGGATCGGTCGTCATGCTCATGGTGAAAGACTGGTCGATCTTGATCACCGACACCGGCAGCTTCATCAGGTAGCTCAGGCTCGAATAGCCGGTGCCGAAGTCATCGACGACCAGTTCGAAGCCCATTGCATGCAGCCGATTGAGCACGCGCAACGACAGCGCCGGATCGTCCATGATGCTGCTCTCGGTGATCTCCAGCGCAATCCAGCTGGGGTTGGCGCCGCAGGTGTTCATCAGGCCGGCCACCAGTTCCGGCAGCGCCGGGTTGAGCAGGTTGCGGGTCGACAGGTTGACCGCCAGCGGCAGCGCCACGCCGTCGCCGCGCCAGGCAGCCGAATGGCGCAGGGCGCATTCGAGCATCCGCTGCGTCAGCAGCTGGATCAGTTCGGTCGGCTCGATCAGGGCGATGAACTGGTCGGGCGTGAGCAGGCCATACTCCGGGTGGCGCCAGCGCACCAGCGCTTCGGCGCCGGTGATGCGCCCGCTGCCGAGGTCAGCTTTCGGATGGCAGTAGATCTCCAGCTGGTCGTCCTTGATGGCCTGGCGGAACGCGCTCAGCAATGCCAGCCGCTGCGGCTTGTACGGGTCGAGCGCGGCGTCGTACACCACCCAGGCGGCGCCGTTGCTGCGCGCGCGATGCAGCGCGATGTCGGCGTGGCGCACCAGGTCGTCCGGATCGCCCGGGCGCCCTTCCGGGCCGGCCGCGGTGGCGATGCCGGCGCGCGCGCCCACTTCGTACTTGCTGTCGTGCGCCGGCAGCGGGTCTTCCATCGCCACCATCAGGCGCTGCGCCATGGCGATGGCGGCGGCTTCGTCGGCGTCGCGCAGCAGGATGCCGAACTGGACGTTGCTGATGCGCGCCACCAGCCCGGCGTGGCCGACGACGCCGCCGATGCGCGCGCCCGCCTGCCGCAGCACCTCGTCGCCGGTCAGGTGGCCCAGCGTGTAGTTGATGTCGCGAAAGCGCGTCAGCTCGACGATCAGCAAGGCAAGCCGGCTCGCCTGGCCGGGCTGCCCGAGCGCCTCGACGATGGCGGCGCGCAGCCTGGCGCGGTTCGGCAGCGCCGTCAGTTCATCGTGGAAGGCCAGGTAGCGCACGGTGCCCTCGGCCAGCCAGCGGCGCGAACCGACGTAGGCCAGCGCGGCGCCGAGCACGCTCATGACGATTCCGCCGGCCAGCACCAGCGCCGGCAGCATCGAGCGCGCCGCGCGCACGAAAGGCGGCAGCGCCACGAACACGAAGGTCCAGGGCCGCCCGCCCACCTCGGCATGCTGGATGCTGCGGTAGCGCTGGTCGCCGCCGGCGGCGCCGCCCGAATCGTAGACCAGCCGGCCGGCGACGGTGGCCGGTGCGTCGAACAGCGCCAGCCGCATCGTCTGCGCCAGGTCCGCGCCGATCGTCGACGACACCAGGTCGGCGGTGCGGAAGGCGGCGAACAGATAGCTGGACAGGGCGATCCGGCGCGCGGCCACGCCGGCCGGCGCGGTGCTGTAGCCGTACAGCGGCAGCACCATCACGAAGCCGGGCTCGCGCGCCGGATCGCCGCGCAGCGGCAGCTGCGCCGTCAGCTGCGGCATGTTGGCGTCGCGCGCCCTTGCCAGCGCCCGGCGGGCGGTGTCGTCCAGGCCGAGCTGCTGTCCCAGCAAGGGGCCCGGCGCGGGGTAGCCGTACAGGACCGGCAGCGCACCGGGCGCCAGCTGGGAATCGGGCAAGCCCATGGCGCGCAGGCGGCGCTCCAGGCTGGCCTGGTTGGCCGCCGTCACGCGCGGCGCATAGCCGATGTGCATCAGGGCCGGGTAGCGGCGCGTCGCCTCGATGCCCTGCAGGAAGCGCCTGAACTCGTCGCCGCTGACGTTGGGGTCGGCCACGAACAGGCCGCGCAGGTCCAGCAAGGTACGGGCGTAGCCGTTGACGCGCGCATGCACCTGGGCCGCCTTGCGCGCGGCCAGCTCGTCGAAGGCGGCGGCGATGCGCGCCTGTTCCTGGTGCTGTTCGTATTGCCAGGCCACGATGGTGCACAGCAAGAGCAAGACCAGCACGATGCGGAAGATCCACTTCGGTTCCATGCTGCGCAGCGACAGCAGCGGCAGCGGCATTGAAGCGAGCATGGTAGCGTCTCCTCAGCGCGCCGCGTCCGACTGCGCCAGGAAGGCGTGGATCTGGGCCACCACGGCGGCGCCCTCGCCCACCGCGGCGGCCACCCGCTTGGTCGAGCCGGCGCGCACGTCGCCGACGGCGAACACGCCCGGCACGCTGGTCTGCAACGCCGAGCGCGCGGCCGCCACGTGCGGGCCGCCGCTGCAAGGGCCATGCGCCAGCGCCGCGTCCTCGCCGGTGCGGATGAAGCCGCGTTCGTCGAGGCCGACGCCGCACTGGCCGAGCCACTCGGTGTTCGGATCGGCGCCGACGAACAGGAACACCCAGCGCAGCTCGCTCCACTGGCCGCCACCGTCGCCGCCGACCCACTGCACGCGCGCCACGCCATGCTCGTCGCCCTGCAGTTCGGTGATTTCGGTGCGGGTATGGACGACGATGTTGGGCGCGGCGGCGATGCGCTCGACCAGGTAGCGCGACATGCTGTCGGCCAGGCTGGCGCCGCGAACGACCATGTGCACGCGGGCGGCGTGGCTGGCCAGATACACCGCGGCCTGGCCGGCCGAATTGCCGCCGCCGACGACGATGGCCTGGTCGCCACGGCACAGCTTCGCTTCCAGCGGCGAGGCCCAGTAATAGACGCCGCGGCCCTCGTACTCGGGCAGCGCCCACGGCGGGCGCCGGTAGCGCGCGCCGCAGGCCAGCACCACCGTGCGCGCGCGCACTTCGGTGCCGTCGCCGAACGCCAGCCTGGCCGGACTGCTGTCGCACACCAGATGCGCGGCGGTGGCGGGGATGGCGATGCGGGCGCCGAATTTCTGCGCCTGCACGAACGAGCGGCCGGCCAGCGCCCGCCCGGTGATCCCGGTCGGAAAGCCCAGATAGTTTTCGATGCGGGCGCTGGCACCGGCCTGGCCGCCGAAGGAGCGCTGCTCGAGCACCAGCACCGACAGGCCCTCCGACGCCGCGTACACCGCGCAGGCCAGGCCGGCCGGGCCGGCGCCGACCACCAGCACGTCGAACAGGGCGCCGTTGCCAAGCGCGGGCAGCATGCCGAGGGTGCGCCCCAGCTCGCCCAGCGAAGGATTTTTCAGCACTGCGCCGCCGGGGCACACCACCAGCGGCCAGTCGTGCGTGTGGGGCGCGTGGCGCTCCACCAGCAGCGCGGCGGCCGCATCGGTGGCCGGATCGAGCGTGCGGTGGGGCTCGCCATTACTTGCCAGAAAGCTTTCGACGCGGAATACGGCGGCGCTGTCGGCCGGCCCCACCACCACGGTGCCGACCGCCTTGTGTTCGATCAGCAGCACGCGGCGCAGGATCAGGGCCCGCATGATGCGCTCGCCCAGCTCGGCTTCCGTCACCACCAGCGCGCGCAGCGCTTCGGAGCCGATGACGAGGGCGTCGACGTCGCCGACGGCGCGCGCGGTCACCAGGGCCGGCCGGCCCGACAACTGCGCCACCTCGGCGGTAAATTCGCCGGCGCCGATGTCGGTGAGCGCGACGTCGTGGCCGAGGACGTCGCTGCCGATGAAGGCGATGCGCCCGGAGCGCACCACCAGCATGCCGGGCGAATGGCCGCCGGCCTCGAAGATGCGGTCGCCGTCGTTCCAGCGCTGGCAGTTGCCAAAGCGCTGCAGGCGCCGGATCTCGCCGGCACTGAGCACCGGGAACACCTGGTGCCGGCGCGCGGCCAGGTCGATCGACGGGGCGTCGGCGTCATCCGGATGGGCGTCAGGGATGAATTCCGGGGCATCGGTGGTGGGCATGACGTTGAAGTGCGCTTGAAAGCCGGTCCATGCAGTCTACCCCAGGCGGCGGGCGGGGCGCGCACTGGCGGCCTGCCCGGCCGACGCTTGTGCGCGCGCAGGGTTGTCTGCACAAGTTCTGCCACCCTCACGACGGGGCGGTATGTTGATTGCGGCATTAAACGTTTTTGTTTAACATTCACATTGTGAGGGGTCGTGAAACAAAGCGAATTCGTGCGCTGGCTGCGCAAGCAAGGCGCGACCTTTGTGGACGGTACGAATCATCTGAAAGTCTACCTGCACGAAAAGCAAACTACCCGACCGCGACATCCTTCGAAGGAATTGAAGAAGGGATTGGTGGAAGCGGTCAAGAAACAGCTCGGCCTGAAATAATCGGAGGTGATGTGGAATACCCTGCCAGCCTGACGCCTGCCGAAGATGGCGGCTTTGTCATCACGTTCAGAGACATTCCCGAGGCGATCACGCAAGGAGACGATGAGGCCGATTCGTTGGCGATGGGCAAAGATGCCTTGATAACGGCGATGGATTTTTACTTCGAAGACAAACGCGCGATACCTGCACCATCGGCACCGGAAGCCGGAGAGCATCTTGTCGAGTTGCCGCCAAGCCTTGCTGCAAAGATCTTTTTGCTTAATGAAATGGTGCGGCAGAACGTCACGGCATCGGAATTGGCGCGTCGTATGGGAACTATCCCGCAGGAAATCAACCGCCTGATCGACCTCGACCACAGCACCAAAATAGACCGCATCGCCCAGGCGTTGCGCGCGCTTGGCAAACGACTGCAATTGCAGGTGCAGGCAAGCGAGCGCGTCGGATAGCCGTGGCCTACGCGGCATGGATGGCGGGCGTCCACGTCGCCACGAGCAGCGCCAATATGACAGTCGCTGCCGTGGGGGCGCGCACTCTGGCGCACCGCCACGGCGTCAGGCGCCCATGGGGGCGAACGGTTTTTCCTTGCGGATGAACTGGTGAAACAGGGCCTTATTTCGTGCGCCCGGAAAACTGCTCCCGGTACTGCAAGGGATTGATCCCGAAGTTACGCAAGAAGACGCGGCGCAGGCTCTGTTCCTCGGCGTAGCCGACCTTCGCGCAGATCGACTTCAGCGGCAGGGTGGTCGTTTCCAGCACCCGGCACGCCGCCTCCATCCGAAACGCCTCGACCGTCTTGGCGGGCGTCCTGCCCACCGCGACGGTATAGAGGCGCACGAAGGTCCGCAGCGACATCCTCGCCTCGACGGCCAGGCGGGCGACGCTGAGGTCCTGGTCGATGTGCGCCGATATCCACGCATGCAGGTTGTCGAAATCGCCCCGGTCGCCCGCCTGGGTGGCCAGCGGCACGCTGAATTGCGACTGGCCGCCGGTGCGCTTGATGAACATGACCAGCTGCCGCGCGGTCTGGATCGCCACCTGGTGGCCGAGGTCGGCCTGGATCAGCGCCAGGCTCATGTCGATCCCCGCCGTCACGCCGGCCGACGTCCACACCGCGCCGTCCTGCACGAACAGGGCGTCGGCGTCGACTTCGATGTCGGGGTGCAGCTGCTGCAGGCGGCGCGCCCACGCCCAGTGGGTGGCGGAGCGGCGGCCGCGCAATTGTCCGGCCGCCGCCAGCAGGAAGGCGCCGGTGCACACGGAGCACAGCCGCCGTACGCTGCCGGCGCGCGCGGCGATCCAGCCGACCAGCTCGGGACAGGCGAAAAATTCGTCGCCGGCGCAGCCACCGGCGGCGATGATGGTATCGATGTGCAGGCCGTCGAGGGAGGCAAGCGGGCGCGTGTCGACCGCCAGGCCGGCGCTGGAGGCAATGCCGCCGCCGCGGGCGGAGGCGACCACGGTTTCGTACATCGCCGCGCCGCCGTTGGCCTCGCCGATGCGACTGGCCGTAAAAAATGCCTGCAACGGCCCGGCCAGGTCGAGCAGGTTCATCCCTTCGTAGGCGAGGAAGACCACGCGGCGCGGCGCCGCATTCGGCACGCTCACAGGCCGGCCCACGGATACTCGGCTTCGAGGACGACGAAACGCGCGGCGGCGGCGCCGTAGCGCGTGGCGATGTCGCTGATCGACTTGTCCAGCATCTGCGCCGCGGGGATGCCGTCCGGTTCCGGCAGCAGCCAGTCCGGTTGCCGGCCCTGCCCCGCCACCCTGTCGGGAACGATCATCAGGCCGCCGCGCGATCTCACCGGCGCGCCCGACTGTGCAAGCGTGACGACGGTGGCGCGGAACGTGGCGGAGTACGCTTCGGCCTGCAGCGAGAGCGCGATCTCGTCGACTCCCGGGGCGATGCGCACGCCGACATCCTGGCGGGAACGGAACACCGTGCTCATGATCGCGCTGGCGCCGTCGCCGACGGTGATGTGAAAGGCGTCGCTGTTGTGCTGCGTGCCCCAGTAGGAAACGCCAAGCGAATTGGCCAGTTGTTCCGCCCGCGCCGTGCCGGCGATCGCTTCGACCAGCGCGATCGAGGTCGGCATCGCCGCCGAGATGCCGGCACTCGACACGATCTTGCCGTCCACCACGTAGCGTGTGTTGCGCAGCCACTCGGTGTCGGGATACTTGTCGACGCGCGCGCGGTAGGTGCTCCAGTGCCCGGTGGCCCGGTGGCCGCGGGTCAGGCCGGCATTGGCGAGGACGATCGAACCGTTGCAGATGCTGATCATGGTCGCCCCCTTTTTCGCCTGCGCGGCAACCCACGCGATCAGGGCCGGGTCGTCGCGCTTCATGACGGCGGGCACGAAGACGTAATCGGCGCCGTCCGGATAGCGGACATCGAACTCGCCGGTGGTGCTGTCGGGCTGGATGCGCAGCGGCGGCAGGCTGAGCATGCCAGGCTGGGTGGCCAGGCTGACGACGTCGGCGACGCCCGACTGCGCCAGCACGCCGTACGGAATCACGTAGTCGGACAGCACCGTGCTGCTGTTTTCGCCCACCACGGCGATCAGGGGGCGGCTGCGGCCGAAACGCGGCGCGTACGGCGCGATCTTTTCCGCGGCGGGCGACGGCGCGGGCGGCGCCTGCGCCGCCACGGGCTGAACGAGGGACAACGCTGCGACCGCAGCGAGCAACAGCCTGGCAACTCTGATCATCGACGACTCCTTGTCCGGTGTACACCTATTAAACGCATGCAGTAAATTCTACGGACGAGCAGGTTTGGCGTAAATGACAAATTCCGGTCAATTTACGCCAACCCGGCGGCACGGGGCATTGTGCCGGCCACCTTGGCGCCGCGCGCCAATTGAACCGTTTCGCCAGCCAGGCAGCGCGAAAGCGGTAAAATGGCTGCATAGCAGCTGGCCCGCCGGCGCCTTACCTACGAAGAAGAAATGGCCACGGTTCCTACCGAAATCAACGCAGCCGCCATCAAGAACGGCGCCGGCGAAAAATATACGCCCATGATGCAGCAGTACATTCTTCTATAGAAAAGTACTGCAATCCTCCAAAGTTACGCCAAAAGTTACGCTTATCTTTATTTTCGCGATAGATTCCTTTCGGTTAATATTGCATCAACTTACCCCGCCGCAAAAAGTGAACGCTGCGAGCAACTGATGCAATCGAAAGGAATCGCCTTGAAGCAAATTGTCATCAAGAACGAAAAGCAGGCTTTTGAAGTGCTGGAGAAGGCCCTGGCGAAGCAGCTGGGCGATCGGCCGTATGAGTTAAAATTTGAGAACTGGCCGGTCATTCAGATTCGATTGACCGGGCCGGGATACGAGTCAGCAATTACGTCCGATATTGCCGAGGCGATCGTCGACGTTCAACGTGCCGTGAACAGGGCTTACGCCCGTACGGTCCACGGAACGAGCAACTCGAGAAGTCTGACGGATACCGAGCGCCGAGACGTTCAGTTTAAGGCTAAAGTAGAAAAAGGTAGCTCGCTGATCAAGATCGATCTCGGCGACTTTGCTGAAAAACTTGCCACCGCGGTAACTACAAAAATGACACCCGAAATGTTGACCGTCACGATCCTAGGAATTGCGATTATTGGAGGCAGCTTGCTTGCTTACAAGTCGTATCTCAAGTCCAAGAGCAGTGACAAGAATATTGAACAGGAATCCAGAACTCGCTTGGCACTTAGCCAGGAGGAAACGAGGCGCCTAGAAATAATGGGGGAAGCGGTCAATCGTGTACCAGCTCTGGCGCACGCTAAGAGCGACTTTGACGACGCGCGCGGAGAGATTGTTCGCTCTGGCGGTAACGCTCGTACGCTCGCTGTTAATCAACTCGAAATTGATGGCGAGACAGCTCGGATTATCGGCACAGCAAAACGCGCTGAGTCCGAGGAAGTGCAGCTGAACGGTAATTATTTGATCGTGGCGACGGACCTTCGGCAGCCTGACGAGATTAGGCTTCGCGTAAGGCGGGTCGGGGCTGCCCAAGAATTCCAAGCCTCATTCAAGGACAACAGTTTGAAGCAGTCGCAGATTGCCTTGTTGCAGGGAGCGGAATGGTCGCGCGAACCAGTGTATTTAAGCATTAACGCGCGTTCGCTCCGCGGGGAGGTCACCACCGCAACCGTTGTTTCGGTAAAGGCGCAGCCCACGGCTGGACGTAGCGAATAGGATTGTGATTCCTGTTGTCGTGGGTTCGAGCCCCATCAGCCACCCCAAAGAATTAGCAGTAAAATCAAAGGGTTACACGCTTGCGCGCTGTAGCCCTTTAATTTTTTTGGAAGATGAATTCCAAATTTTGGAAGATCATTGGCGGCGCATGCGCCGCCAATGAGACTACCTGGTCAACTTGTTGATGGTGTCATCCTTGGTCTTGCTGGCGCGAGTGGTACCGAACTCGAACGAAAACACCTGCTCGACCCATCCGAGCGCGCGGCCGCAGATCAGCGTGATCGTCGCCTTCGCGAAATCGTCCATGCTGCTGGCCCACACCGTCATCAACAGGCAGAGGATCACCAACAGGCCGGCGCCGGCCGCCAGCAGGTTGGCCCGGCTGTTGACGTGGCCAGCCTGGACGAGCTGCACGTCGCGTGCGCGCGCGTCCTGCGTGTCGCCCAGGTACATGCGCTCGAGCTCGAGCTGCTGCGCACCCATGGCCATCTGGAAGTCGAGCACCTTGGCCGGATCCGCCTGGATCGCCGCCAGCGCTGCAGGCCCGCTGTCGGCACCGGTGACGGCCTTGGCCACGCCGATCACCTTGTCGGCGACGTCGGCCGCCTTGTCGCTGCCAGTGATCAGTTTGATGATGCCCGGGGCGAACTGCGCCAGGCCCATTGCGATTGTGATCGGGTCCATCATGCACCACCTTTCAGTAAATTTTCGGCGATACGGTTCGCCCATCCGTGCCCGAAGGTGGGCCAGTTCTTGAGATTGCCGAGGTACTGCAGGCGGTATGCGTTGAAGCGCATGACTACCTTGAGCGGGTCGGCCAGCTTCAGCGCGCCCAGCGTCGCCGGCCCGAGAATTCCGTCCGGGGTCGTGCCCACCGCCTGCTGCAGCCACACGATCGGCTTGCCGCCGTTGTAGACCGCGTCGAACACCTGGAAGGCAATCCGCGGATCGAAGGAATCACAGTGTGCAACGTCCCAGTAGCGGCGCTTGGCAATGGCCTTCGCCGTCGCCCGCGGGAGCATGCGCATCGAGCCGCTGTACCCTTCGGCGCGCGCGACTCGATGGGTGATGCCCCACATCGTTTCGCCGCCGGGATCTGCTGGGTTGTTGACGTAGCCGCCCTCATTTCCCATCAACGCCTCGAAGGCGTCGTCGAAGCCGGCTATCACAGCGCCTCCCGGGCGGCCTTGACGATCGCGGCCGCGTCGACGGCGAGCTCGCCGATGTCTTTTTCGCGCCGCTTGTCGAGCCAGCGGACGCACGCGCCCATCACCCACCACGCCGGCAGGCCGACCATCACCATCAGCGGTGCTGCGATGAAGAGGAAGCCGAGCGCCGGATCGGTGCCGTACATGCGGGCGATGTCGTTGGCGGAGTCGAACAGCTGAGGCCAGCCGGAGCGCATCATGACGACCACGAACGGTCCCAGGACGATCGACGAAATGATGCTGACGATGAAGCGGACGAAGGCCTCGCCGCGAGTCTTGGGCCACATAAGCAGGTAACCGAGCGCTGCCGCGAGCGCGCCGGCGATGACCGGTACACCGAAGATTTTGAAAATGGCGGCGCCGGCAGCAGCGGTTGTTTCAACTGGCATTTGATCCTTGAATAAAAAAAGCCGCTCGAGGCGGCTGGTGGTGGAGTGCTTCATTTTTGCGTCGTCTACGGGCTGATAGACATCAGCGCCGTTTCGCCGACGTGCGTGAGGTTGGCGAACAGCGGCCGGCCGGCTGCCTGGAGGACGCCGGCGGCGAACTCGTAGCAAAACCACTTGTCGTCCTGCAGCCAGTCGCGGCCGGGCGTCAGGCCGAGCCCGAGCGCGCCCGGCCAGTCGTACGGCGTGCCGACCTGCTCGCTGGCCCACTTGAGGCCAGCCATCACGCTCGGCACCTGGTAGTCGGTGATCTTGACGATTGTCTGACCTTTCATGGCCACGTCGAGCGGCACGCAGCGCACGCCGTGCAGCATGTGCGCTTCGTAGACGGCGACACCGGTGTCGATCAGGCAGTGCGACGACAGTGCCAGCGAAAAGCGCGAGCGCGGCACCGCCCAGCGGATCAGCCAGGAAATGGGGTTCCAGCGCCGCCGCGTGAAAATCACGCGGATAGTCCCCGGCCTCACAGCGTGCTCGCAAAAGAGAACAGGTCGTCAAGGCCGGCAGCGTCAAGGCCAATTGCCGCGCCGATCTGGATCACCAGCGGACGGTCGCGCTCGAAGACCTGTGACTTGTCGTATTCCGCCCTCATCAACTTGCGCTGCACCGGGTCAGCGATCGCTGCCAGCGCGGCGTCTACATCATCATCGAGGCCGCGCTTAATGAGGGCCTGGATGGCCTGGCGACTCGTGACCGTTTGCGGAACGGGCGGCGGTGGCGCCGGTGGCTTGCTAAACTCCCCGGCCGACCATCGATCGCCGACCGCCGCAGTTTCCGCGTACTCCAGATGTACATCTGGCAAGGCTTCAAGGGAGTCAACTTCGATGACGTTGACAACGATGCCATCTTCAATAGCTGCTGCACGCATTGGTGCCTCCTTAATAACGAATTACGATTGCGCCAGCACGGCCACTGTACCCGGCACCACCTGATTGGGCTCCGGGGCCACCACCGCCATAGCCGGTAGGAAAACCAAGGTAGGTCGAGGGGGCATATAGTGATCCGCCGCCGCTGCCATAACCACTGCCGGCAGGAACGCCCTGCCCTCCCGACACCTTCAATACGGCATTCGCACTGGTAAGGGTGGTAATTCCCGATCCGCTAAATGAGCTACTGCCCCCGGTGACCGGATTGCTGTTGGTTCCCGCGGCAGCACCAGCCCCACCCGCCCCAACAGTCGCCGTGTACACCGCCAACGGGTCGACGGTTATGATCGAAATCCCCGCATCCCCCCCCTTCCCTCCGCTCGTGCTTCCGCTGGTCACAGTCCCGCCGCTCCAGCCGCCGTCAATCACCGTCACCTCTGCCTTCGTCGTGCCGGCGGGAGGCTGCCAAGTTCCTGTAGTGGATATGACCACCAGATTCTGAAATCCGGTCCCTTGAATGCCCTGACTACCCTTGTCGCCGCTCCGCTGAAAGAACAGCATCAGCGCATCACCGTTGACGAATGGCGATGCTGAGCTTCCGCCCGTGTTGACGACGGTCAGGTTGCGGTAGCCGGCGGGCGCGGCGCGCGCCGTAACGTCGAAGGTCAACCACTTGGACGGGTCGCCCTGCTTGACGAGGCGAATACTTCCCTTCGTCGAACTGGTCGAGGCGTCGAACGTATCGATGATGCCGGTGTAGTCTTGCGCGCCCGAACTCGATAGATCGAGGCGAAGCGTCGTCGAGGCATTTTGCGCGGCACTCGACAGGCGCAGCTTGCCAGGTCCCGGGTCGCCGTCGGCCTGGCTCAGGCCATCGAATATGAACGGGACCGAATAGGCGCCGCCTGCGGCATACGCACTCATAGCGGACTCGGTCGCCGTCACTTCCCCGACCAGCAGAGGAAGCTTCGTGGCGAAGAACGTATCGACATCGTTGCGGAATGTGGGGCTCGTACGGTCCAGCGGAGCAAGAGGAGTCAGTGGCATTAAAGTCCTTCAGTTTCAAGATTGCAAAGATGTTCTGTCGCGTACGACACTACGATGGAAAAGCTCTTGTAGAAGCCGTAGTTGATCATCGGCTCGAAGCCGAGCGCGTCTACGCCGATGGAAATAAAAGGAGTCGCCCGGAGGGAAACGAAAAGCCGGAATATCCGATTGAAGTCGGCCTTGGCCGTGATGACCTGCATGTTCCCGCGCTTGCTGTACCCGCGCTCGAGCACGTCGTAATTGCCCCACTGGTCGACCTCCTTCTTGCTGAAGTCGACGATGCCGACGGTGGCGCCATATTCCGTATCGCCAATCTCAAACACTTTGCCCACCAGCAGCACACCGGCCGAAACGGTCGTCGTGCTGCTTTGCGTGATCGAGAGCTCGCTGTTGCCGAAGTGCTGCGGCAGGTCGGTCAGGACGAAATCGGTCAGCTGCTCGTAGTCGGCAAAGAACCACTCGTAGATGCTGCCAATCAGCGAGCCGTCGAGATTGACGATGCGGCTATACACTACCGTTCCGCCAGGCGCATCCTTCATCACTACCGACACCGAGCGGCCAGTCAGCTCGAGCATGCCGAGACCCGACACCGGCCCCGGCCGCAGCACGGTGACGATGGCGCCGGCGGCCGTCGTCAGCGTACCGATCTTGCGGTCAAACATGCCACGCTGGTTGGTCGGCCCGATGTCTAACCAGTTGGCCGGGTCGTTTTCCGGCAGCGCCGCGGAAGTACCAGCGATCTTGCGCTCGTACTTCCGGTGCGTCGTCGTACGGATGCGGACGTCGCCGACGGCGTACGCGGCACCGCCATTCCAAAGCACCTCGCCGACATCAGGCTCAGCCACCGTACAACTGGCCAGCATGGCATCGGTAATGATGGTCGGCTTAATGATTTTCATTAAACTCATGCGGTATCCCCCCTGGTAATGAGCGCGTTGTCTTGGATGACCCCGCCGAGCAGGCGGGCCGTACCGGCGGTGTGCCCGGCAACGGCCCTCGCCTCCGCGCGCAATCCTTCCACCTCACGGGTCAGCCGATCGACGGCGTCCACCAGCACCGCGTTGTTGTCCGACGGACTGCGCAAGCGCTGCATCAGCACGTCGTTGCTCATGATCCTGCTCGGCCCGGTCATCTCCAGCTCCGGACCGCGTTCGCCCACGATACGAACGCCCCCCGCAAAGTCGCCGCCGATTGCGAAGCCAGGCACCTTACGTGCCTTTGCCTCCGCCGAGCCGGTGATGCTGGCGACGATGTCAGCGATCGAGTTGCCGTTCGCCGCCGCGTTACGCCAGTATTCAAGCCCGGCCGCATCTGGTGCGCGGCCCAGGGCCGACTGGTAGGCACTGTTGATGGCCGCCGTCGAACCGCTGTAGGGGTTTGCCCTGGCATCGGAAAGGGCGAGCCCCAAGCCGGCCATGGCATTGGCCACGGTCAAGCCGCTGGTATCGATCCCCTTTAGCAGATCAATTTGCTCCTGGGATGAAGCCAGCATATCGTTGAGGGCATTGAGCGATTGCTCGTCGACAGAAAGCGCACTGTCGGCAACGTCGCCGAGCGATGCAATATCGTTCTGCGTCATGTAGAAATCGCGCTGGTAGTCCTCATAGGTCGAAAACAGGCCCGATGCGTCCTGGCTGACGATGCCCAACAACTTCTGGGTCGATGCAGCATCCGGCAACACGCCCGAAGCCTTGGCGATCGCCAGCGCTGCCTTGATGCTGGCCTGGGCGCTTGCGCGGTTTGCCAGATCCGCACCGGGCAGCTTCATGCCGTCGAGCGTTGAGCGGATTGCATCCGAAAGCGCTTTCTCCTTGCTGATGCGCGCGCTCAGAACGTCAGTACTCGACTTCATCACGCGCTGCAGCACGGAAAATGCATTGTCGACGTCGCCCAGCAAGCCGGCCGACGACGACTTCATCTTCTCGATCACGGCAGAGGCCGCTTCTGCTGCCTTGGCGGCCGCCTCAGAGGTCGCCTCAGCTACCCATATCTGTTGCTGGGTCAGCCGCGCTTGGTCGGACAACATCGTGTCCAGCGCGTCCTTGCGGGTGGCTGCAAGCGCACCCTCGGCATCGCCCAGGGCGCTCATCAGTTCGATGTCGAGACGGTGTTGCTCCGCCCCCCTGGTCACCGCTGCGGCCTTGTCGGTCGCCGCCTTTTCCGACGTCGCCAGCCGCAATGCCTCGGTGTAGTCCGCAGCCTGGGCGAACGCCGGCGACAGGTCCATCAGCTGGGAAAACAGCTTGGCACCGCTCTCGGTGGCCAGGGCACCACCGGCGATCATGCTGTTGACCTGGGCTTTGAAATCTTCCTTGGTCGTAATGCTGGCCAGCCCCAGTTGCCCCATCGCCGTGGCCACCGCGGCCAGCACCGGCGCCATCTTCTCATCCTCGGTCAGGAACGCGCCGGCATAGGCCGCCGCCTTGGCGCCGAGCGCCTGCGCGCCGCCCGCCAGCTCTACCAGGCGGGAGCGCGCGGCAGCCGACTCCATGCCGACGGCGCCGAACATTTCGGCAGCGCTTGCGCTGAGCAATCGCGCCACCTGATCGGTCGCCTGGAAGTCTCCCGCCAAGCGCTGCAGCGTGGCCGACGCCGACTCGCCCGACTTGGTGAAGTCCTCCAGGTGCGGGACCAGCTTGCCTGCAATCTCGTCACCGATGCCGGTGAAGAAATCCGTGATCGCCTTTTCGTTCGCGGCCGCATCCTTTGTCAGGACAATATTGAAGTCCTTCGAATAGCCATCGATGGCGTCGGCGCTGAGGCCCAGCATCGCCGCAAAGCCGCTCGACGCATCCTTGATCGACTTCAGGCCCGTAGCGAACTGGGTAGTGATGTCGGCGGAAAGTGCCGTGCTATCGGTACCATTTTTATCGCTGCGGAACCAGCCGCCGTCCTGGTGCCAGTTGGAGAAGCTGTCACCGGTCACGCCGCCAGGGCCGACCGTGCCGCGGATGCCCGCACTGGTGACTTCCTTCTCCTTCATGCCGAACAAGCGATTGACGAAGCCGCCGACAGCGCCGCCAACTGCCGCGCCGATCGGTCCGGCGATAACGGCGCCAATGGCGGTGCCGACATTCACCACCGCCTGGCCGTGATTGCCAACGCTGTAGTCGCCTGAGATCATATTGCCGAGCGCATGGCCGGCATAGGCGCCACCGGCATACGATGCAGCCTGCCCGGCAAATTGCGCAACCGGACCGTTCTGCAGGATATTGGTGCTCATCCCGGTCACGTTCATGCCGACCTGTACGGCATCGGCGACGGACGTGCTGAGGGCCTCAAAACCGCCGCTGATGGCCTTGTAGACGCTCGACGCCATCTGTGCGACACCAATCGCACTGGACGCGCTGTCGGGGCCGCCAGGGGCCATCCCGGCTGCCTGCGGCGCATTTGGATTCATGTACGACGCGTACGACGCATTGATCGGCGCGATGATGGGGGTGAGCACCAGGCGCGCGAAGGCGGACTTGAGCGACTGGATAAAACTCTTGACGACCTTGCCGCTGTCCTCAAATCCCCGCTGCACACTGTCACCGATCCAGCCCGACATTTCGTCGAACGATTTTTTCCAGTCCTTGGTCCACTCTTCGGCATTCTTCTTGTTCGCCTCGAGGGACTCCTTACTCCGCTGGAGCGCTGCGAGTCGGTTGCCAACCTCGATCAGACCCTCGGTAGTGCGGATCTCCTCGGCCGTCCCTTCGTTCACCTCAAGCTGAGTTTTGTACAGCTCGAGCTTGGCGACGTTCGCAGCCGTAACGGCCGACTCAAGCCTGCCGAAATTATCGACTTCGTCCTGCATCTTCTGCAGGCCCTCGTACGCCGCGGTGATCTGCTTTTCCGTGGTGGCAAGACGTTCCTTTTCCAGCTTCTCCTCGGCGCCGCGCCGCGCAAGCAACTGCTCGTTAAGGCTCAAGGTCTTGATCCCCCGCTCTAGCAGCACCATCTCGGCATCGGTCAGCTTGACCGTGCCTTCCGTACGGGAGCGCACCAGCTTAGCGATTTCCTTCTCAGATTCGGTGAGCGGACGACCCAGCGCGATTTCCTTCTCCGTCAGCGCCAAGCGTTCCTGCAGGCTCTTGTTGAGGGCGTCGAAATCGTCTTTCTTTCCTGCCTTCTGGTTCCCGGTGGTGTACGTCAAAGCCTTCTTGCCGCTCGGGCCGCCGGCCGTGCCATCGCCGAAGTCATTGGCATCCATCCCTCCTGACGATCGGGCAGCCAGGCGCTTCAGCATGGCCTGCTCGAACTGGTTGGCCGGCTTGTTCCACAGGTCATCGTACTTCTTGTTGGCGTCCTCTAAAATTTTGTTGCGCTTGTCGAGCGCCGCACTCAAATCAGAAAACTTCCCGGTGAGGGCGCCACCGAGCTTGCTAGCGAATTCCACATCGGCGGCGACCACCGTAAAGCTACTTGCGATCGCACCGAACAGGCGTGGCAGCAGCAGAGCGACATCGGCGACTCGCGCTAGGCCGACGGCCAGATCATCTGCCCATTCGCGAATTGCAGGGTCGGCCATGCCGTTGCCAGCCTGGGAAGCGTCCAGAAACGCGCCCGCAAGATCCGTCATCGACGGCAGCAGTGCGGAAGCTACCGACGTGTACAGCTCCTCCGACCTGACCTTCAGTCGGCCCATGTTGTCCTGGAACTCCGACGCCTGCCGTGCCGCAGCCGTCGAAGCGCCAGTGAACTTATCGACGTTCTCCGCCAGGTCGTTCAGGTAGGGCAGCGCATCGGCGCCCTGCTTGCCGAGCAGATCTACCGCCAGCGCCGACTTGTTGGCGCCGTCCTCAAAGCCCTGCAGGCGCTTCGCCGCGTCGACCAGCACCTCGGACGGATCGCGCAACTTGCCGGCCGCGTCCTTCGACGAGACGCCGAGCGCCTTCAATGCCTTGTTGACCTTGTTGGTCTCGTCGTCGGCAGTGGCCATACCCTTCGACAGTTTGACCAGGATGCCGTCGACCTCGGAGAAATCCTTGCCGAAGGCGCTGGCCACCTTCTGCAGGCGCGACAGGTTCTCGACGCTCGCTCCGGTCTTTTGCGCCATGTCGTCGAGCTTGGCCAGCGTGTCGATCGAGTTGGTCAGCTTGTCGATGACGGCGCTGACGCCCACCACCGCGACCACAGCGCCGGCCGCTTTCGCCACCAAGCCGCTCATGAAATCGCTGGTAGCAGCGCTGGCCTTGTCGAAATGCTTCTGGGCGTTCTGCGCGAACTTCAACGCTTCCTGGTCGGACTTGTTAAGGCCCTGTGTGTATTCCGCGTATTCGAGGGCGAGCTTTACAACGAGGGAGCCGAGTGCGGACATTGAATTCCTTGGAGATCCACCCCGGCATCGGCCAGGGCGGTGGTGTTGATTACGTCGTGTTGTTCAGCAGCGGCAGCGCGGCTCTTTCCATCACATCGAGGTCGTCCCAGAACGCCGGCCACTGCTTGCGCGGAATGCCGAGACGGCGCAGCTGGCATTCGACTACCCCGTAGTTGATGCCGAGGTAGCGGGCGCCGGCCATGCCGACGGCAACGATCCACTGGGTACCCAGATTGCGGAACAGGCGGACCGAGTCCCAGTTCTCTTCCCAGACGCCGAAGTCGCGTGTGGCCGGCGCAGCTTCGGCCTTCCCGCGCGCCGCATCGATGACATCGGGCGGCGCGCCCAGGTTGACCAACTGCTGGACGATGTCGCTGTTCATCTGGGTCTGGGCCGGCAGATCCTCGCCGGCCCAGTAGCGCGCCGCTGCTTCTAGTTTTTTGCTTTGGTCTCGGACTTCTTGAAGATCGAGTTCCAGAAGCCTTCGGCAACGGCGTTGAAGGCCTGCGGGATCCGCATCAGGGCGGCGCGGTGCGCCAGGCTGAAGGACACCTGATCCTTGTTCTTGTCAGCCATGCCGGACCAGCCGACCAGCACATATTCGATGACGTCCTTCTGCGGCAGTTTGCGCAGATCGTCGAGCGACAGCTGGCCATCCGCGCGCTCTTCGTCGGTGACGTCCATATCGACGCGCTTGAATTCGGCCATGAAGTCGGAGGTGTCGAAACCGCCCTTGGCATTTGGGATTTCAACGATGATTTTTTTCTGATAGGTCGGGTCGAGATCGAGAACGAACATGGTGATTTCCTTTGAGGTTGGTACGGAATGGGGAATGGAAAACGGCCGGCGATCGCCAGCCGTTCGGGTGTTGCGGTACTTACGCCTGGCCTAACGGACGGTCAGGACGCACTCGTCATTGCCAACACTCGGCTGAATGTCGAGCTTGCAGGTCAGGATGGCGATGCCGTCCGATTCGCTCAGCGAAGGGTCGAGCACCTGCACCTTCGGGCTCGCCAGCTGGATGATGTTGCCGGGCACCGTCCCGTGCGTGACAGCCAGGGGCCCGAGCGTGCCGGTTTTGATCGTCGTGTACCAGTCCTTCGTCGCCACCGATTCGAGCTCCATCGCGTAGCTGCCGGTCGGCTGGCGATCGGTGATCAGGATGCTCTCGCCGCCGATCACGTTGCGGTACACGAGCTGGTTCGCCATGTCGATATCGATCGACTGCACTTTTCCTGAAATGCCGTGCAGCGAGCACACCGGCGTGTTCACCGCATTGACGGCGACCGGATCCTTGAAACCAGCATAGTCGACGCCGACCGGCGTGACGACGTCGCTCGGCGTGCTGTACAGGCCGATGAAGCGATACTTCATCACAGGGATGCCCTTGGCACTGAAGCCGAAGGCCACGGTGCCTTTGGCATCGGTGAGCTTGTACAGGATGCCGTCGAGGTTGTAGTACATCGTGACCGCTTCCTGCGCCGACGTGACAGGCGCATAAACGACACTGGTGCCGGCGGTGACCGTTTCGGAGAAGGCAGCGCCGCGGAGTAACGTCCCGTACTTGGGCGCAGTACCGGCCGCGCCGGCGCCGGCGAGTTCGACTTCAAACGAGATCTCTGCGTGCACCGCCACGGGGACGCTGCCCATGTTGCCCAGGTACGGCTTGATGTTGTTTCGCTTGGCAAACTCGGCCGAGATCGGCTGGGCCGAGATGTTCATCGCCATGATGGCGTTCAGCGGCCCGGTGGGTACGGCATCGGTGCCGGCGACCGGTTGGATCTTTACCAGCAGCACCGCATTGCGCATGAGCTTACTCATAGGTCACCGCCGCTTCTTCTTGATGCTCGGATTCCGCCAGCTGCGCGGCGGTTTCTGCGCTCGGCACGCGCTGGCCAGTCGCCTCATCGAACACGAAGCTGCCGCCCTTGCCGGCGTATTTGTCGCTGTGGATCACATCCGTCGCCAGCGGCCCCTCTTGGTTTGTTTTCATACGGTCCTTCCATAAAAAAACCCGCGCAGGGCGGGCTCGTTGGGGTTGAGATGCTGCTCTTACCTCCGGGTTCGGATCCGGAAATTCTGTACGTATGCGTAGACGCTGGCGTCGCCCTCATAGGCGGCGTCGCCGGCGAACTCGTCACCCATGAAGCCGTCGAGGGCCGACACTGCCGCGAAGATCCGTTGCTTCAGGCCGCCGGGGCCGACGATCTCGATCTTGCTCGAGGCCAGCGTCACGACGCTGATGTCGTGTTGGTCGTAGCCGCCGCCCAGCACCCAGCCCGGTTCGGGCGTCGATTCGATTTCGAACACGCACGCCGGCCAGGTGGGCGCTGGCGGCAGCTCCACCGAGTGCGTGTTCGGCAGTACGGCGGACAGCGCCGCATACAGGATTTCGTCCATGCTCATTGAGAGTTCGCTTTCTTGATGGCTGCAGCGAGCCGGGTCCCCATCGCCTCGATGGCGTCGAGCTGCTTGTTGACGAGCGATGGCGCGATGAAGGGTGTCGCCGGCACCCGGGACTTGATGCTGTTGCCTCTGCGCCGGCGACCGTTGCCGTGGTAAATGTTGCGTCCACCCTCGAGCATGATCCAGTAGAACGGGTCGTTCAGGTACTGGGTGGTCACCCGGCCAGACTTGCCGACGACGAGCTGCTTTGCCGCTTTCCTGCCGAGCGCGCGCCCGTGGCGCACGCCCAGGTTGTATTGCGTAATTCCGTCCGGCGTGCGTTCGCGCTTGATAACGATGTTCTTGATGAGCGCGCCGGTCAGCCGCAACCCCTGTGCCTGCGCCAGGCGCCGCGCCTCGGTGCGCAGCACCCCGCCGGCGGCCGCCACCATCAGCCGCGAGGTGCGCAACTGCATGTCGCTACGGATCTCCTTGAACGCGCTGCGCAGCGGTTCGAGTCCCTCGATGCGGGTCGCCATGTCAACCGGCCACGGCAGCGCCGGTGTCGCACGTCAGGATCATCTTCCAGCCCTGGTTGTTCCAGTCGTTGATGTGACGGATGTTGTAGCGCTTGCCGTCGTAGCGGATCCGCATGCGCTCGTTGATGTCGGGGTGGAAGCGGATCGTGATCTCGGTTCGCGCCACCGCAGCCTGGCCGCCATGCGAGCTGCTTTGCTTCTCGGCGCCGGACAGGTTGCGGAAGCCGGCCCACACCTCGTCGAAATCGGTGTAGACCGTTGTATTGCCGCCAGCCGCATCCTTGCCCTGAATGGGGGCTTCGATGACGACCAGCTTGTCGAGCTCGGTGGAAAAAGACATATGCGCCTTCAACAGCCTGTGCAGACGTCTGCACAGGCCGCTAGTAGATGATATAGGTGTCGAGCAGGCTGTCGATGTAACTTGCCTGCACCGTGTCGCGCTCTGGACGCGCCAGCGCGTCGAACTGCTCGCGCAGCTTCGCCAACAGGTACAAGCGAATGTCGCGCGGCGTCGCGTCCGCCGTCTCGCCGTAACCGGCGAAGTAGCGCACCTCCACTGTATTGATGCGGCCCTGGGTGGCCGGGAATGCCTTTCCCGGCGCCGGCACCACGAACCCGGGTTCGCTGGCAGTATCGACCAGGTAATCGGCAGGAGCGAGCGTTTGCCAGACTCCGTCGACGTCGATGAATCTGACGCTGGACACCTGCAGGATCGGCGGGTGGCGCAGCTTGATCGCCGCCGGGAAGCTGTCGAGCGTCGCGCACCACTCCTGCTTCATCAGCGAGCGGCCCGTGTAGCTCTCGGCATGCCGGATCACGCCGGCCAGCCAGTCTTCGACGATGTCGTCCTGGCGGTCGCCGGCGATGCGCAGGTTCTTCTTTGCACGGTCGAGGGAGACCGCCAGCGTGGTTGGCGCCGCTACAAGTCTTGTTCTCATCGGTCGTTCCTTTGCACGTCGGTTGGCCGGCGCTGGATCTCTCCCGCCGGCCGTACTTGATACTCGGCCCGTTGCGGGGCGTAGCCTGGTCCGGCCGGCGCGCGCGCGTATTGCACGCTGCTGCTGTAGCCGAGCATCGCCGCGCCACCGTTGATCGCGAAGGTGCCGACGTCGGCGGCGATCCGGCGTGCCGCCCGGATGGCAACGTCACTGCCGACCGTCGCAAAGGTGCCCGGCCCGATAATGCTCCGGCGGTCGCGCAACAGAGCTGCAGCGGGTCCAGTCAGGGCAAATGCGCCCGGGGCCACCGCGAACTGGCGGGCAGCCCGATAAGCGACTGCCCCACCGGCCAGCGTGAATGTTCCGCTCGAGCCGGCCAGGCTGTAAGACCCGAGCACGGGGGCCGGGGTGTACACCAGGCTGGCCGTTGTGCCAGCGAGTTGGTACACGCCTGGGGCAGTCGACAGGCACCGAGCGCTGCGCAGCCCTGCAGCCGAACCCGATAGCGCGAAGGCACCGGCGGATGCAGCTAACCGGCGCGCCGTTGCGATACCCGCGGGTGTACCGCTAAATACGTAAATCCCACGATCAATGCGGGTCTGGAGCGCCCGCAGCGCTGTTGCAGCCGCGCCAGTGAGGAAATACGTCCCGGAACTCGATGACAGCTTTCTGGCGGTCCGCAGAGCCGGCGGTTGGCCGGTCAGCGCGTAGGCGCCGGCGGCGGTGGCCAGGCCGTAGGCGGCCGCGCCTGCCGCCGCGCGCCATGCCCGCTGCGGTGACTTGAATAGCTGCCAGGGGTTTGCTGAGACAGCGGCAACCTCCGATGGGCTAAGGCGCCTCAGCCACATAAGGGCGACACTGGTGGCCCCTCCGGATGCGACCGATAGCACCCCATTAACGCCATGCAAGGTAATTACCGATTCAGCCTCGCCAAAGACACCCTGCCCAGTTGCCCCGGCTTTTTGGACTCCGTCACGGTAATTCTCTACGTCACCATTTGCAGCGCGAATTGATACGTACGTGTGCGGCAACCCGTCGTTCGGAGCAGACTCACCCGATCCGACTCGATTCGCTCCGCTAGATGTGAACGTCCCCCATTGGTTACTGATACTGGAGTGCTGCATGACGATGCCAATACCAGCAGCACCGTTGTATGTGGCAAATAGATACGCGCTGCCGGCGTTTGCAGTGCGTATGGTGCGCGCCATGAACGTGACATCGCCATACCCGATTGCAGGCTTCGGAATCGTAAGCGATCCTGATGCAGATGCTGAGGTAAAGGCAACCCCGTCGCGCATAACCGAATTCGATACAGTCCCGTTCGGCTGGGTAGGACGGCCGCTGACCGCCTCGTTCACGCTCACTGCCCCATTCAACGCAACGACCAATCCGCGAGTTAGCGGGTTCGACCAGTCAATCTGTACCGGCCCACTCTGCGGCTGCTGATACCGCATCACTTACAGCCCCGTTGCTTCGAGCGCGTACACCTCAATGATGGAGCCATTCGTGGCGCCGCCCTTGACGTCGACGTTGACGAACATATCGCCCTGCTCGAGTACGAAGGATGGGTAGTTGACGCTGTTGGCCGTCGTGTCGCCGGCGCCGGTCCATACCTGGGCTTTCTCGCCAGTGACGCCACCCGTGTAGAACGTCACTATCGGCGCCGTGGTCGGCGCGCTGGCGCCGTTGGTAATCTTGACGACAACGCGCGTGCCGAAGTACAGCGCGGTGGCGTTCAGCTCGGTGGCGGAAACAGTTACGCTGGCGCCGACTGCGGTGCCGGCCGCAGTAAGCTGCCGGCGGTTTTTGGTGGCGGTCATTATTTAACGCTCCCATCAGGGTTGAACATGATCGACGCAACCTGCTCTTTCGTCACCGTGTCGGGCTCATAGCCGAGCGCCTTGAAGGCTTCGATGCCGGCGGCGAAGGTAGGCATGCCAGCAGCCATCTGGCCAAGCTGGTCTTGCAGCTTCTGCACGCCAAGGTCGAGCACGCCGCGCTCGAGCAGCACCACTGACCAGTGGATATTGCGATCGGTTTCGCCCATCGCCACCAGGGCGTCGAGGAAGGCGCCGCCGTTATCCATGACCGCCAGGATGGACCCCACGCCGACGGCTGTATGCTTGAGGCGCTGGCGGCCGATTGAGGCGATGCGCGCGAGCTCGTCGCAGTCGCGCTTCGCCAGCGCGGCCGCGCAGTCCGGGTTGCCGAGGATTTCTTCACGCAGTCCCATCACGCCGCCTTGACCGCGCTCTCAGCGCGCGCGACCTCTGCCAGCTCTGTCTTGAGCTCGTGCAGCAAGGGCTGCTCGATCGAATCGACCTGGGCGGCCAGCTCGGTGACGCGGATGCCAGCGGCATTGTGTTCCGCGATCGCGACGTCCAGCTGCTCCTGCAGGGGAGCCGATGCCGCCTTGACGGCGGCGATCGCAGCGCGCAATTCAGCCATGCGCTGGCGCAGCAGCGCCTTGTTGGCGCCGAGTAGTTCTTGGGTAGTGGCCATGATGGTCCTTATGATTTGGTGAAGAAGCCCGCAGCCTGGTCAAAGTCGAGCGTCAGGCTCTCACCGTCCGCCAGCGTGATCGGGGACCCGTAATCGAACCAGCACACCAGGGCGTCGGCCGGCGAGGTAGCACTGTCGTTGTAGACCGGCACGTAACGGAACGGCCCGATCGCGCCGCCAACTGCCGTGATGACTTCGTCGGCGATCGTGACCTTGGCCACGCCGCCCACTTCGGTGAGTGTCACGCTGTCGAGCGTGTAGCCGCCGCCGGCGCCGGCGACATAGCCGCCCGTCGCGGCGATCTGGACGATGTCGGCCAGTACGGTATTGGTGGCCACGGGCGCGGTGTTGGTCAGCGCCGCCTTGAAGGTGTGAGCACCCCAGTTGTGGACCGCGCGGCATTCCTGCTCGCCGTAGTCATTGATTTTGTTGAACGTGGATGTTGGCACTTGCTCCCCTTTCTGGGAATCGCATTCTAGGTTTCGTTGCAGCGGGCCTTGACGAAGGCGAGCAGCTGCCAGTCGTCGGTACAGGCGTCGACGTCATCCTTGAAGATGGCGATCGAGCCGCGGTTTTTGGTTCGTATCGAGTAGCAGAGACAGCCGCTCGATGCCGCCCAGTCGCGCAGGTTGATGCAGCGCGCGGCGTCGGCCGGTGGGAACGGGTGCATGAAAATGCGCCAGCTCCGCCATGCGCGCCGTGACCGCTTGGCCACGGCGGCGGTGACGCGTTTAACCAGGCGCATCCGTCGACGCGGCATCCGGGGCCGGTACAGACGTCTGCACCGCAGGATCAGGCTCTGTAGCATTCGCCGGCGCCAGGCCGCTGTCGCTGCCCGGCTCGACCTTGCTCGCGCCAGGCTCAGGAGCGCCCTTCATTTTGGCCGGCTTGGCGGCGCTGGGCTTGCTCGCTGCAGGAGCGGGCTTTGGCTCGGCCTTAGCCGGGGCCGTCTTCGCTTTTACGTACTTGGCCGCGCCGCAATCGTCGACCAGGTGCTTGGCGAACGCAGCGTCCGTGCGCAAAATCGCGCCCTGCTGCAGCGTGCCGTGCGTAGCGGTGATCACTTGGGCCAGAATTTCAACTTCGACTTGTTCCATCTAATAGCTCCTTATTGAAGGGCCGGCCGTGCCGGCCCTTCATTCGTCACACTGGGATTGCAGGGGCCGGTTAGGCCGGCGTCAGGTCGCCGTAGCGGGCTGCCGCCGGCTTCTCAACGGTCAGCGCCAGGCGGCGCTCGGCACGGATCGTGATCAAGCCCGTGGTGAAATTGTCGCCATCCGAATCGGACAGGGCGATACCGACCGACTCACGCTCGTGCAGCGTGGCAGCCTGCGCGAGATTGCCAACCCAGACCATGTCCAGCGGCACCGAGTTGCTCGCCACGACAGGAAGGCCGAACAGCATCGGCGCCACGGTCGAGCCCGGGTCGCCCAGGATGTAGCGGCCTTGGCCGTCCTTCGTCAGGCGCAGCGTCCACCAGTCGACAGTGTTCAGGACGATGGCATCGGCCGGGTAATCGGCGCCAGCGCAATCGCCAACCATCTTGCCGATGATGTCGAAGCGGTTGGTCGGGGACAGGCCGAGTGTCGTGAGGCTTGCCGCCGTGTAGCCGTGTGCCGTGTAGTTGCCAGCCAAGCCCAGTCCGGAGATGTTAGCGCCGACGCCGTTGCCCGCGAACACCTGACCTTCAACCTTGAGGTCGACGCCGTAAATCATGCGGCGGTTGATATACGCAGCCAGCGCGGCGTTGTCCATGGCCATCTGGCGCGTGATCCGCAGGAAGTGCGACACCGTGCTGACTGGCATGGTGCCTGGCGTAAAGGTGATGGAGCTCTGCTGCATGGCAGCGCCTTCAGCCCGCTCGCCCGCAGCATTGGTGAAGACGTTTTCGCGCACCCAGTCGATCGCGTTCGCCGACGTCGGGATCTTGGTGAGCAGCTGCTCGAGCGTGAACACGCGGAAAGCGCCTTCCACCAGGCCCGGCCGGCGCTCACTGAAGGTGTTGGCGATCGCGTTGGTTACCGTGTTCTTCACCTCGCCGAACACTTTGAGGCGGCCGTCGGCCTTCATGAAGTTGGTGAACGCATCGCTCTTGGTGAACAGAGCGCCGGCCGATTCATCGACCGGTGCGCTGTCCTGCTGCTGACTGGATTTCTGCTCGAGCTGCACGAGACGATCAGCGAGCACCTTTTGTTCGGTGCCGAGATTGTCGACCGCCGTCTTCGTTTCTTCGCTCACCTTGCCCAGGTTCTTGGTTTCTTCGGCTGCCTTGAGCGACATCGTTTCCAGCTTCTTCTCGACGCTGTCGAGGGCCTGCATGATCTTCACATCCATTTCGCCGGTGATGGCGAAGACGGACATCGCCAACGCTTCCGGGTTTTGGGAAACGAAGTGCTGTACATCGATGCCGCATGCCTGTGCAGCCGCGCCGACCGCCAACATCGCCAATACGGCAACCACGCGCAGCGGGATGCCAAACAATTTATCATTCATATCAATCCTCATAGAAATGCCGCCACCACAGCGACGAAAGTTTGCTTCGGTAAGAAAATCCGCTAAACGGCCAGTTTGGTGAGCCGTTCGAGCAGCTCGGCCTGCAACTTCGCATCACCCAGATCACCGGCATCCCGCACGGCGAACAAGGTTTTTGCGCGGGCGGACAGTGCCTGGGCCGCCCCTTTGGTGAAGCCGCCTGCATCCCGCAGGAAGTTTTCGAAATCGCGAATCGTCTCAACCTGGGCGATCTCGTCGGCGAAACCCTTGACGCTGCTCAGATCGACACGGGCGAACGTATCAGCAGGAAAGGTCACGATGGACGCTTCAGGCAGACGGGCCACCTTCTTGATGGTCCGGCCGGTAGCCGTCTCCTGATAGTCGCCTGCCTTGAGGCTGTAACCGATGGACATCGCGTCGACGGTGCCATGCTTGAGCGCGGCCTTGACTTCCTGTGCCAACGCATTGCCTGGGGTGAATTCACCCGTGAGCAGCAGCCCGTAGTCGTCCTCGACAGCTTTGACCCACTTGCCGATCGGGACGGCGTACTTGTCATGGTTGAAGAACATCTTTGGCAGGCCATTGAGCTTCAGCGTGTCTTTGTAGGCGCCTTTGACGATGGTGTCGCCGTACGAGTCCACGTTGCCGAAGGTCGACGCGTAGCCGACAAAAGTAGCGTCGTCGCCTTCCAGCTTGAACTGGGAGGCGTCGAGCGTGATTGATTTGGTTTCGAGTGCCATCTTTTCCCTTACTGTGCTGTTGGACTGCTGCTGCCGCCGGCAGTCACCATGCCGGGCGTGCCGAGCAGGCGAACCGGTACCAAGTTCGATTGCGCGGTGATCTCGTCGCCGCCATCGAGGGGCGGATCGTTCTCGAGCGCGCGGCATTCGTTACGCGTCTTCAGGCCGTTCTGCGTCGCCTTGGAGTAGATCTCCATGCGGTCCTTCAGGCTGCCGCGCAGCAGCGCCGCCATCTCGAATTCGGCGCTGCCGGTGACGCGCTGCCGCGGCGTCATCACGCGTTTGCGCACGCCCTGCTCGATGTTGACCAGCAGCGGACGGATTGCGAGCTTGTAGAAGCCGTCGATCAGCGAATCGATACCCGATCCCCACGCCGTCACATTGCTGTGATGGACCAGTACCGGCGGGCAGTCGTACCAGCGACAGAGTTCTTCGACGCCGTACTTTCGTGTCTCGAGCAACTGCTGCTGTTCCGGGGTCATCGTCAGCTGCTGGTACTTCATGTCCGCCTCGAGTAGGTGAAGCCGCGTCGTGCTGCCCTCGCCCATGTCGGCGAAGTTACGCTTGACGGCGGCGCGCTGGTCCTCCTTCAGGAGCTTGTCGATCATCAAGACGCCGGCCGGCTTACCCGCAGCGCCGAACAGCTTGCTTGCGTCAGCCTGCGCTTTGGCAGCTTCGTCAAGGCCCGCTTGCATGAACTGAAGCTTGTCCATACCGGTGGTGCCGTTGCCGAGGTTCTTCAGCACATAGACGTTTTCCTCGGCGAGGACTGCCACGTCGTTCGAAAAGCGGTAGATGTAGACCATCGAGCCGTCGGGCAGCACCCTCGGCTCGACCTGCGCAGTCGGCATCGGCCACATCGATATCGCCTCGCCCTGGTAGTCGCGGTCGATCCGGGCATAGCCGGCGCCACGTAGGTCATGGTTCATGACGATGGCACGCCAAAATTCGAACGGTGTCATCCGCGCATTGGGCGACTCGTGCAACAGCGTGTACAGCCGCGCGTTTTCGTCGATCGTCTTCTTGCCGTTTTTCTTTACGTACGCGAAGAACGGCAGACTGGCCACGAGGCTGGCGCGACGATCGATGCAGGCCCAGACTGTGCTGATCTGCATCGCGGCGTCGACTGACGTGCGCGCCGTGCCTGGCACCAAAGCGTTGGCCGGCGCGCCGTTCTGCGGACCGATCGATTCGAAGAAGGCACTGACTCCGCCCCACCAGGTGCGCAAGGAATTGATTATGTTCATACGCTCACCGGGTTGAAAATGGCATCATCGATATTTCCTTCTTCTTCGTACGAGGCCGCGCGGCTCAGCGCCATGACGGTTGCCACGATGCCGTCAATGCGGCCGTTCGCGTTGGACTTCTTCTTGTCCGGCCGGAAGTTGCCGTTGCTGTCGAATAGCAGCGCGGTGTTGGCCGCGCACCAGCGCAGCACCGGGTTGGCGCAATGCCTCAGCAGGAAGCCGTAGACCAGCTCCTCGAGGCGCTTGCTGCCGGGGTGCATGCCGCCAGTGTTCTGCGGCACCTCGACTAGTGGCACGTCGGCGTCGAGAAGCTCGTTCGCCAGCTGCAGCGCGTTCCAGCGGTCGAACCCGACCTCGACAACCTCGTATTCCTTCATCGACTCGAGGATCCGCCGCTTCACCGGCGCGTAGTCGGTGACGTTGCCGGGCGTGCCGGTGATCCAGCCCGCTTCCTGCCACGCCTTGTAGGGCGCGGCGTCGTCGTGCTCTTGCGTGTCGATCTTCTCCTGGGGGCACCAGAACCAGACCAGCACGTACCATTCGTCGCCCTCGTTCTCCGGCGGGAAGACCAGCGAGTACGACGTCAGGTCGCGCGTGGACGCCAGGTCAAGTCCGCCGAAGCAGCGCCGCCCCTTGAGCATCTCCGGGTTGAATTTCTTGCCGCCCTTGTCCCACACGCTCAGGTCGAACCAGCCATCGGCCGTGTTGCACCAGATGTTCAAGTCCTTCGTCATGAAATTGGCGCGGGCGCCAGGCATTGCCGCGGCTTTGCGCGCCATGCCGCGCATGTAGTCCAGCGTCTTCGACTTGCCCAAGCCCGGATTGGCCTTGTACCAGTTCGGTTCATGGAACGGGTCGTCGCCCTCGTCGAGGGTGTAGATGTAGCCGAAGAAGTCGTCGTCGACGCGCTTGCCCTCCAACACCGAAATCAGGTACGACCGGATCTCGGTGCAGATGCCGTCGAGGATGAAGCCGGCCGTGGTGATGGCCGACAGCAGCGGCTGCTTCCGCGCGCCGAGCGCTGTCTCCATCACGTCCCACACGTCGCGCGTCTTCTGCGCGTGCAGCTCGTCGAACAGGATCGCCGACGGGTTCAGGCCGTCCAGGCTTTCCGCGTTGGCCGGCAGCGGCGCGAACACCGAGGTGTCCACTTCGACCTTCTCCTGATTCAGGCCGGCATACACCTTGAACGAGCGGGCGACGCCCTTGGAACGCCGCACCCACCGCTTGATATTGTCGAACGCCGGCTTGAACACCGTCATCGCCTGCGCCCGCGTCGTCGCGACGGCGTAGACTTCGGCGCCGATCTCGCCATCCATCGAAAACAGGTAGGCGCCCTGCGGCCCCTTCCAGGTGCTCTTGCCGTTCTTGCGCGCCACCTCTTCGTAGCCGCGGTTGAATCGGCGGCCGTCATCCGACATGCGGCGCCAGCCATACAGCAACGCGGTCCAGAACTTCTGCCACGGATCCAGCAGGATCGGCTTGCCCGCCAGCGGCCCCTTGATGTGGGTGAAGAACTTCTCGATGTACTCGATGATGTGCCAGCTGTACGCCGGCTTGAACACCAACCCCCGCGCCCCCGCTTTGCCCAAGTCGACGTAATGCCGCATCACCGCCAGGTAGACCAGGCGGCCCGTCAGGATCTCGCCCCGCAGCACCGGCAGGCCGTACGCTTCGTCCCACTCGTGCAGGACGGCCGGGGTTAGTGCCTCGACCCGCTTCCGGGTGAGTTGGTGGCGTGATTTACGAGATCGCCGAACAGATCGTCCTGGCCTCCCCGCTCCCCTGTGTCCTTGCGAACCCGCGCCAGGGAGGGGATTGTCAAACATGCTTTTGGTAGCCATTGTCCCAACTCCATCTTGAGCCGCTTTTCGTCGTCGGCCCATGGCGTCGGCGTTGCCCACCCGGTCTTAGAAATCTGCGATCGCCCCTTCTCGGCGCACTCCTCAGAGGCGGCGATCCAATCGACGAACGTCCGCACGATCACCGCCAGCGGCATGCCGGCGGTGAGGTGCTCGATGCCGGCGGTGCGCAGCGACTCGCAGATGTACTCGTACACCTGCAGCTCGTTGTCCTTCAGCCCGATGACTGGCGGCGGATCGGGCGAGGCGACATCGATGGCCGACGTCGCCTTCACGTTCGAAGCGCCGACTGCGGGCAGCTCGGGGGAGAAATTCGGTTTTGGATTCATGCTTGCCTTGCGGTTGCGTGACCAGGCGGCGATCGACAAACCCAAAATGTTGGTTCACGTGGTCTTGGCTCAAACCCCCAGGGGGTAGTTTTCGCTTTCCATAAATTTGCGACTAGGCATACGGTTTCCACCGCGGCGCGCCCGGACTTTCGACCCGCCCCACCCTTACTGCGTGGAAATGTTTCAAGCTGACAACATCGCAGATTTATCGTGTTGTCTTGCGGAAACGTCCGCGTTGCTTCTCGGCATCGCTTTTCAATTGGTGGCATGCCGCGCACAGTGCCTGCTCATTCGACTCGTCGTCGGCACCGCCTTCGCCCAACGGGATCACATGGTCGCGCTCAGTCGCCGGCACCGCCAGATCGTCCTCGAGGCACTTGACGCACAGTGGATGCCGCGCGAACAGACTGGCGCGCATCGCCTGCAGGCGCCGGCCGGTGATGCGCTTCGTTGGCGTGCATTTGACCCATGCGTCGCGCGGATGCGCACTGCACCGGCCGCTGCCGTCCCTTACCAGGGTGCGGCATCCGAGCATGGTGCACGGTCTAGGCGCTGCCCTTGGCATGCTCGACCTTCTGTGCAGACGCCTGCACTTCGGCGGCAGACCGCACCTCGACGCTCATGCCCTTCTGCAGCACGATCACCTGGTTGTTCGGCAGCTTCTTCTGGAAATGGCCGCCGATGACTTCGAGCTGCGCACCGGTGAGGTAGCGGTCGATGGTGATCGCCACCACGTCATGCGGGCT
>JBBRXM010000014.1:0-82601 GCA_038248405.1 Burkholderiales bacterium | reverse complement strand
TTTTCCCGCTCCCCCAACTCGTCATCCTCGCGTAGCGGGGATCCATGCCGAGCGCGCCAAACAGTTTCAGCAGGCTCAGTATGGATCCCCGCTTGCGCGAGGACGATAATTTCTATTGCGCTTATTTAGATGTTGGCGACGTTGGCGCGGGCAACCGTTCGAAGCCGAGCCGGGCAGCGATGGCATCGGCGGCGAGCCGCTCCACCGGCGCCAGTTGTCCTGCATAGCGCAGCATCATCTCCCCCGGCGCACCCTCCAGCCACGCCATCAGCGCGTCGTCCGACGCCGCGCCGCCATCGAGTTCCAGCCACTGCATCACCTGCGCCACATCGCGGTCGTCGACTTGCGCCACCTTGCCGCCGCTTTCGACGATCAGCGCGCCGGCCGCGGTCATGAAGGCGCGCTCCAGCCCGCCAAGCGCCTCGCCGGTGTGCAGCACCAGGCCCAGCTGCGGATCGGTGCGGGCAATATACGGCGTCGCTTCCAGGTTCACGTACACCCGCTGCGGGCCGTTCTGGAAATACCAGCGGCCGTGTTCGTCCGCGCTGTAATTGCGGTTGATGAAGCCGAGCAGCGCCGCCTGCTTGACCTTGTCGCCCGCCTCACCGAGGTGCTGGGCGCGCTCGTCGCGCATGCGCCAGGCGCCGCGCGCATCCAGCCCCAGCCAGCCGTAGCAATCCGGTACGTTCGGCCACTTGGCCATTGCCTGCCTGACGATGTCATCCATGGGGGCCGTTCTCCAAAAAGGTGAGCAGGCGCCGCGGCAGCCAGTCGAGCCGGCCGGGAAGGGCGCCGGCGGCAAAGCCGACGTGGCCGCCATGCTCGGGAAAGTCGAGCGTGACGCTGGGCGACGCGCCGGTCGGCAGGTAAATGCCGGGAAGGAAAGGATCGTTGCGCGCGTTCAGCACCAGCGTCGGCACCGTGATGTCGCCCAGCACATGCTTGGCGCTGGCGCGGTCCCAGTAGTCGTCGGTGTCGCGGTAGCCGTGCAGCGGCGCCGTCACCACGTTGTCGAAAGCGTAGAGGTCGCGCGCGGCCAGCAGGGCGTCGCGGTCGAACAGGCCCGGGAAGTGCGCCAGCTTGGCCAGGCATTTAGGTTTGAGCGTGCGCAGGAACATGCGCGTGTAGACGCGGTTGAAGCCCGACGACAGGGCCGCGCCGCCGCGCGCCAGGTCGAGCGGCGCCGACACCGCGCAGGCGGCGTCGACCAGTTCGGCCTGGTGCTGCGATTCGCCCAGCCAGCGCAGCAGCGCGTTGCCGCCGAGCGAGACGCCGGTGGCGTACAGCCGGCCCTGGGTGCGCGCGCGCAGGCGCCGCAGGATCCAGTCGATTTCGCCGGCGTCGCCGGAATGGTAGAAGCGCGGCGCCCGGTTCGCTTCGCCAGAGCAGCCGCGGAAGTGCGGCACCGCGCCGGACCAGCCGCGCGCGGCCACTTCGGCCATCAGTGCGCGCGCGTAGTGGCTGCCGGACGAGCCTTCCAGCCCGTGGAACAGCACCACCAGCGGCTTGCCCGGCTCGCCATCGACGAAATCGACGTCGACGAAGTCGCCGTCCTGCGCGTCCCAGCGTTCGCGCCGGTACGCCACCGCTGGCGTGCGAATCGCCATCGCCGGGTAGATCGTCTGCAGGTGGCCGCCGGGCAGCCAGGCTGGGGCGGGGTAATTCATGGCGATCGTCAATGCAGGCTGGTCGACTGCGGGTGCGGCGGCGTCGGCGCGGGGCCGGGCGCCACCGAGACGTGGTGCATGACGATGCGCCAGCCGCGCGGCGTCTTCATGTAGACGTTGGTGGCGACCAGGTGGGCCGGCTCGCTGGCGCTGGCGGTCACGCCTTCGATCACGGTATGCACCGCGCTCATCAGGTTGTGCGTCTCGTACAGCTGCGAAGGGCGGATCTGCAGCGCGCCCTGCTCGAGGATCGCTTCCCACGAGGCCTGGATGGCGGCGTGCCCGTGCAGCCGCACGCCGCCCGGGTGGATGCAGAAAATTTCGTCGTCGTCCGCCCACAGCGCCATCAGCGCCTCGATGTCGGCGCGGTTGAGGGCGTCGTAGAACGCCGCTTCGACCTCGGCGGCGCTGCCGGCCTGTTGCCTGGCGCTTTTCATGGCGCGCCGATCAGTGGTGGCCCGCCGCGGCGCCGGGCGCCAGGCGGTATTCGGTGCCGCAATACGGGCACTTGGCCATGCCGTCGTGGCCGAAGTCGAGGAACACGCGCGGATGGGACGACCACAGCGGCATCGCCGGATTCGGGCAGTAGGCCGGCAGGTCCTTGGCGTCCAGCTGGACCGCGGGTATCTTGTTGTCGTTCATCATTTCTCCGTGAGGCGGGCGTGTTGGGCCGAAGCAAAACCACGATTTTAGACGATTCGCGCAGCTTGCCGGAATGATCGGTAAAATAGCGCTCTGACAAAATCCGCCGCTGTGTTCCTGTTTCAGTACAACAGGGCAGGCGCCATCCGTTCCTCCTTGCCCTTCCAGCTGCACCTCATGGTCCACCGCCTCCCCCTTGCCGCCGCCCCTGCGCACACTTGCTGTGGCGGGAAAACCACATGAGCGTGCAGCAGCCGGCGCCCGCCGGCCACGTTGTGCCGCCCGACGACCATGACGATGCCGCCTGGCGCGACGGCTTCAGGACTGGCCTGCCGACCCTGTTCGGCATCGCCGCCTGGGGCCTGGTGGTGGGCATCGCGATGGTCAAGGCCGGCCTGTCGGTGCCGCAGGCATTAGGTATGACCCTGCTGGTATTCGCCGGTTCCGCCCAGTTGGCGTCGCTGCCGCTGATCGTGGCGAACGCGCCGGTGTGGGTGATTTTCGCCACCGCGCTGGTGGTCAACCTGCGCTTCGTCATTTTTTCCGCGCTGCTGGCGCCGCATTTTGCCCACCTGCCGTGGAAACAGCGTTTCGCGCTCGGCTACGTGTCGGGCGACATGACGGTGGCGCTGTTCCTGCAGCGCTATCCGGACGAGAAACCGGTGCCGGGCAAGCTGTCCTTCCTGAAGGGCTTGATGTATCCGAACTGGATCGCCTGGCAGGTCGGCTCGATCGCCGGCATCTTCCTCGGCAGCGCAGTGCCGCCGCAGTGGGGGCTCGGCTTTGCCGGCACGCTGGCGATCATCTGCATCACCGTTCCGCTGATCGTCAACAAGGCCGCGCTGTGCGGCGTGGTGGTGGCCGGCACGGTGGCGGTGCTGGCGTCCGGCCTGCCCTACAAGCTGGGCCTGCTGGCGGCGGTGGTGGTGGGCATGCTGACCGCGATGGTGGTCGAGGAAACGCTGGAAAAATACAAAGGACGGCCATGAGCGACCTCGACATCTGGGCCGTCATCGGAGTGCTGGCGGTGGCCACCGCCGCCACCCGCAGTTCGTTCTGGCTGGTCGGCCACCACATCACGATCCCGAAGCGGGTGCAGGAGATACTGCGCTACGCGCCGGCCTGCGCGCTGGCCGCAATCATCGCGCCGGACCTGCTGCTGGGCAGCCATGGCGAGCTGCAGCTGGCGCTGGCCAACCCGAAACTGCTGGCAGGCGTGGCCGCCATCCTGTTTTACGCGGTGCGCCGCAACATGTTGCAGACGATCGTATTCGGCATGGTGATGTTTACGGCGCTGCGGCTGTTTCCAGTGTTCGGTAGCTGACGCACCTATCCGAAGTCACTGCCGGCGCCAGCACCGGCGCCCGGTCCGAAGCCAAGGTTCATCAGGTAAAATAGCGTTCTGACTATTTTCACTTGCGAGACGCCATGCACGCCGACCTCCATTTCACCCGACTGCAAGACTTGATCGACCAGGACGCCCTGCGCGGCAAGCGCGTGTTCATCCGCGCCGACCTCAACGTGCCGCAAGACGACGCTGGCCACATTACCGAAGACACCCGCATCCGCGCCTCGGTGCCGGCGATCCGCGCCGCCCTCGATGCCGGCGCCGCCGTGATGGTGACTTCGCACCTGGGCCGCCCGACCGAGGGCGCCTTCAAGCCGGCCGACAGCCTGGCGCCGGTCGCCGCGCGCCTGGCCGAGCTGCTTGGCCAGCCGGTGGAACTGAAGCAGGACTGGGTCGACGGCGTCGACGTCGCCCCCGGCCAGGTGGTGCTGCTGGAAAACTGCCGCGTCAACAAGGGTGAAAAGAAGAACGACGACGCGCTGGCGCAGAAGATGGCCAAGCTGTGCGACGTCTATGTCAACGACGCCTTCGGCACCGCCCACCGCGCCGAAGCGACCACCCACGGCATCGCCAAGTTCGCCCCAATAGTCTGCGCAGGCCCGCTGCTGGCGGCCGAACTCGATGCGCTCGGCAAGGCGCTCGGCGCGCCGACGCGCCCGCTGCTGGCGATCGTGGCCGGCTCCAAGGTCTCGTCCAAGCTGTCGATCCTCAAAGCGCTGGCCGACAAGGTCGACGCCCTGATCGTCGGCGGCGGCATCGCCAACACCTTCATGAAGGCGGTCGGCCTGAACATCGGCAAGTCGCTGGTCGAAGCCGATCTGGTGGTCGAAGCGAAGGCGATCATCGACATGATGGCCGCGCGCGGCGCCCAGGTGCCGATTCCCGTCGACGTCGTCTGCGCCAAGGAGTTTTCGGCCACCGCAGCGGCCACCGTCAAGAACGTCGCCGACGTGCAGGACGACGACATGATCCTCGACATCGGTCCGCAGACGGCCGCCACGCTGGCCGCCCAGATCGCCCAGGCCGGCACCATCGTCTGGAACGGCCCGGTCGGCGTGTTCGAATTCGACCAGTTCGGCGAAGGCACCAGGACGCTGGCGCTGGCGATCGCGGCCTCGCCCGCGTTCTCGATTGCCGGCGGCGGCGACACCCTCGCGGCCATTGCAAAATACAACATTACCGATAAAATCGGGTATATCTCAACCGGCGGCGGCGCCTTCCTCGAGTTTCTCGAAGGGAAGACCCTGCCGGCGGTGGAAATCCTCCTGCAGCGCAGCTCGTCCCGCAGTTAGTCCGATCGTCCTGATTTGCAGCGCAGCCGGGCTGCTCAACCTGAAGGCACTCTATGTTCCGTGGCACTAAGATCGTCGCAACCGTCGGGCCGGCCTCGTCCGATTTCGATATGCTGGTACGCATGATTCGCGCGGGGGTGGACGTGGTCCGCCTCAATTTCTCGCACGGCAGCGCGCAGGACCATATCGAGCGCGCCGCCGCGGTGCGCCGTGCCGCTGCCGAGTGCGGCCGCGAAGTGGCGATCATGGCCGACATGCAGGGACCGAAGATCCGGGTCGGCAAGTTTGAGGATGGCAAGGTCATGCTGGAGCAGGGCGACAAGTTCATCCTCGACGCCAGGTGGGGCGAGAACGGCGAACTGGGCAACCAGGAGCGCGTCGGCCTCGACTACAAGGCGCTGCCGCGCGACGTGCGCCCGGGCGACAAGCTGTTGCTCAACGACGGCCTGATCGTGCTGATCGTCGACAAGGTCGTCGCCCACGAAATCTGCACCACGGTAAAAGTCGGCGGCGTGCTGTCGAACAACAAGGGCATCAACCGCCAGGGCGGCGGCCTGACCGCGCCGGCGCTGACGGCCAAGGACATGGAAGACATCAAGACGGCGATGAGTTTCCAGGCCGACTACCTGGCCATCTCGTTCCCGAAAAGCGCGACCGACATGGAGATGGCGCGCCAGCTGGCCAACATCGCCGGCGAGCCGTACAACCACAAGCCGATGCTGATCGCCAAGATCGAGCGCGCCGAAGCCATTCCCGTGCTGCAGGAAATCCTCGACGCCTCCGACGGCATCATGGTCGCGCGCGGCGACCTGGCGGTGGAAGTGGGCAACGCGGCGGTGCCGGCGTTGCAGAAGCGCATGATCAAGATGGCGCGCGCCTCCAACAAGCTGGCCATCACCGCCACCCAGATGATGGAGTCGATGATTGTCAACGCGGTGCCGACGCGCGCCGAAGTGTCCGACGTCGCCAACGCGGTGCTCGACGGCACTGACGCGGTGATGACCTCGGCCGAGACGGCGTCGGGCCGCTATCCGATCGAGACGGTCGAGATGATGGCGGCGATCTGCGTCGAAGCCGAGCAGTCCGAATACAACACGCTCGACGCCGACTTCCTCAACGTCAAGTTCACCCGCATCGACCAGTCGATTGCCTACGGCACCCTGTTTACCGCCCACCACCTGGGCGTGAAGGCGATCGCCGCGCTGACCGAGTCCGGTTCGACCGCGCTGTGGATGAGCCGGCACCGGGTCGACACGCCGATCTTCGCGCTCACGCCGATCATCAGCACCCAGCGCAAGGTCTCGCTGTACCGCAACGTGCACGCCTACCACCTGACCCAGGAAGGCGACAGCAGTGCGGTGCTGAGGCAGGCCGAGGACTTGATGGTCGCCAAAGGTATCGTCAGGAAAGGTGACATGATCGTCTGCACCTGGGGCGAGCCGATGGGACAGGTCGGCGGCACCAACGCGCTCAAGATCGTGCGCGTCGGCGAACTCGAATAACCCCTGGCTTACCCGCCCAGGCCCCGATTTTTACTATTGTTTGGAGTACACCCATGGCACTCGTATCCCTGCGTCAACTTCTCGACCATGCCGCCGAAAACGGTTATGGCCTGCCTGCGTTTAACGTCAATAACCTCGAACAGGTGCAGGCCATCATGGCGGCCGCCGATGCCACCGGCAGCCCGGTGATCATGCAAGCGTCCGCCGGCGCCCGCAAGTATGCCGGCGAAGCGTTCCTGCGCCACCTGATCGACGCCGCCGTCGAAGCCTATCCGCACATCCCGGTCGTCATGCACCAGGACCACGGCCAGTCGCCGGCGGTGTGCATGACGGCGATCCGCTCGGGCTTTACCTCGGTGATGATGGACGGTTCGCTGGAGGCCGACGGCAAGAGTGTCGCCAGCTACGAATACAACGTCGAAGTGTCGCGCGAGGTGGTCAAGTTCTCGCACGCGATCGGCGTCTCGGTGGAAGCCGAACTGGGCGTGCTCGGCTCGCTCGAGACGATGATGGGCGACAAGGAAGACGGCCACGGCGCCGACGGCGCCATGACGCGCGAGCAGCTGCTCACCGACGCCTCGCAGGCGGCCGACTTCGTCGCCCGCACCCAGTGCGACGCGCTGGCGATCGCCATCGGCACCTCGCACGGCGCCTACAAGTTCTCGCGCAAGCCGACCGGCGACATCCTCGCCATCGACCGCATCAAGGAAATCCACGCGCGCATCCCGAACACCCACCTGGTGATGCACGGCTCGTCGTCGGTGCCGCAGGAACTGCTGGCGATCATCCGCGAATTCGGCGGCGACATGAAGGAAACCTACGGCGTGCCGGTCGAAGAGATCCAGGAAGGCATCCGCCACGGCGTTCGCAAGATCAACATCGACACCGACATCCGCCTGGCGATGACGGCGGCGGTGCGCAAGTTCTTGTTCGAGAACCCGTCCAAGTTCGACGCCCGCGATTGGCTCAAGCCCGCGCGCGACGCCGCCACGCTGATCTGCAAGGCGCGCTTCCAGGCCTTCGGCTGCGAAGGGCAGGCCGCCAAGATCAAGCCTATCCCGCTCGAGAAAATGGCCGAACGCTATGCCAAGGGCGAGCTGTCGCAGATCGTCAAGTAACTCCTTGGAGTAAAATTCGTTTCGAACAGGCCGCCCGCGGCGGCCTGACTTCCTCCGCCGGCCCTGCGCCGGCCCAGCTTCTCCGGTATCCCATCCTATGAACAGCCTTTACCAAACCACCATCCAATCCCTGCCGCTGCTCGGCCGCGGCAAGGTGCGCGACAACTACGCCGTCGGCGACGACAAGATCCTGATCGTCACCACCGACCGCCTGTCGGCGTTCGACGTCGTCATGAACGAACCGATTCCCGGCAAGGGCCTGGTGCTCAACCAGATGACCGACTTCTGGTTCGACAAGCTGGGCGACATCGTGCCGAACCACCTGACCGGCATCGCGCCGGAAAGCGTGGTGGCGCCCGAGGAAGCCGAACAGGTGCGCGGGCGCGCCGTCGTCGCCAAGCGCCTCGAGCCGATCATGGTCGAAGCGGTGGTGCGCGGCTACCTGATCGGTTCCGGCTGGAAGGATTACCAGCAAACGGGCGCGGTCTGCGGCATCACCTTGCCGGCCGGCCTGCAACAGGCCGACAAGCTGCCCGAGCCGATCTTCACGCCGGCCGCCAAGGCGGAGCTGGGCGAGCACGACGAGAACATCTCATTCGAGGACATGGAACGCCGCATCGGTACCGAACTGGCCGCCACCATCCGCGACATCAGCATCAAGCTGTACCGGGCCGCCTCCGACTACGCCGCTACCCGCGGCATCATCATCGCCGACACCAAGTTCGAGTTCGGCCTGGACGAACACGGCAAGCTGCATTTGATGGACGAAGTGCTGACGGCCGATTCGTCGCGCTTCTGGCCGGCGGACTCGTACCGTCCTGGCATCTCGCCGCCGTCGTTCGACAAGCAGTTCGTGCGCGACTACCTCGAAACGCTGACCGGCTGGAACAAGACGGCGCCGGCGCCGAACCTGCCGGCCGACGTCATTGCCCGCACCCAGGCCAAGTACTTCGAGGCGATCGAACGCCTCACCGGCGAAAAGCTGAAGGCCTGACATGGACCAGAAAGCCAAGCCGCTGGTCGGCGTCGTCATGGGTTCTTCGTCCGACTGGGACGTGATGCAGCACGCGGTGGCGATGCTCGAGCAGTTCGGCATCGCCCATGAGGCGCAGGTGATTTCCGCCCATCGCATGCCGGACGAAATGTTCGCCTACGCGGAAAGCGCGCGCGGGCGCGGCCTGCGGGCGATCATCGCCGGCGCCGGCGGCGCCGCCCACCTGCCGGGCATGCTGGCGGCCAAGACCATCGTGCCGGTGCTGGGCGTGCCGGTGCCCTCCAAGTACCTGCGCGGGGAAGATTCGCTGCTGTCGATCGTGCAGATGCCGAAAGGCGTGCCGGTGGCCACCTTCGCCATCGGCGAAGCCGGCGCCGCCAATGCCGCGCTGACCGCGGTGGCAATGCTGGCCGCCACCGACGACGCCCTGGCCGACAAGCTCGAAGCGTTCCGCAAAACGCAGACCGCCGCCGCCAAAGCGATGACGCTGCCACCCGTGTAAGCTTGGCAGAATCCGCAAAAGAAGATCGTCATCCAGAAAAATTAACGTCGTCCTCGCGAACGCGGGGACCCAATTCCGTCGATCAGCCGGAAAGCCAACTGGCTGCCCGTAAAATGGGGTCCCCGCGTTCGCGAGGAGTCGGTCCTGCCAATGGCAGGGACGACGTACTCAGGTCAACAATATTATCCCGGACACAAGTGGGTATGAACCAGAATTCACCTTTTCTTCCGCAAGCGACCCCGTCGACCTGGCTCGGCGTCATGGGCGGCGGCCAGCTTGGCCGCATGTTCGCCCACGCGGCCCAGGCGATGGGTTTTAAAGTCGCCGTGCTGGAGCCGGCCGCCGATTGCCCGGCCGGCCAGGTCGCCGAGCGCCTGATCAACGCCAGCTACACCGATGCCGCCGGACTGGCCGAGCTGGCGCAACTGTGCGCCGCCGTCACCACCGAATTCGAGAACGTGCCGGCCGACAGCCTGGCGCTGCTGGCCGGGCAGAGCTTCGTGGCGCCGTCGGCGGCGGGCGTGTCGATCGCCCAGGACCGCATCGCCGAAAAGCGCTTCTTCGTCGACTGCGCCGGCGAGTCCGGCGTGATGCCGGCGCCGCACCAGGTGATCGCCTCGCTCGACGACATAGCCGCCATCCCCAATGAACTGCTGCCGGGCATCCTGAAAACCGTGCGCATGGGCTACGACGGCAAGGGCCAGGTGCGCGTGAACAGCCGTGCCGACGTCCAGGCCGCGTTCGATGCCATGCAGGGCGTGACCTGCCTGCTCGAAAAGATGCTGCCGCTGGCCTACGAGGTGTCGGTGCTGACCGCGCGCGGCGCCGACGGCGCCTCGGTGGTCTACCCGATCGCCGAAAACGTCCACCGCGACGGCATCCTGTTTACCACCACCGTGCCCGGCCCCAACGTCGACGCCGCCTGCGCCCGCCGCGCCCAGGATGCCGCGCGCGCCATCGTCGCCAAACTTGGCTACGTCGGCGTGCTGTGCATCGAGTTCTTCGTGCTGGAAGACGGCAGCCTGGTGGTCAACGAAATGGCGCCGCGCCCGCACAACAGCGGCCACTACACCATCGACGCCTGCGTCACCAGCCAGTTCGCGCAGCAGGTGAGGGCGATGGCGCGCCTGCCGCTGGGCGAAGTGCGCCAGCATTCGCCGGCCGTCATGCTCAACATCCTCGGCGACCTGTGGTTCGACGGCGACAGCCAGGCGGCGCGCGAACCGGCCTGGGACCAGCTGCTGGCGCTGCCCGGCGCCTGCCTGCACCTGTACGGCAAGGAAGAAGCGCGGCGCGGGCGCAAGATGGGGCACGCGACCTTCGTGGCGCCGACGCTGGCTGAGGCCCAGCAGCAGCTGCAGGCGGCCTGCGCCATCCTGCGCATCGCATTGTGAGTGCCGCTACCGACCAGGCCCAGGTCGCCGCCGCCGCGCGCGCGCTCGAAGCGGGCGGCCTGGTCGCCTTTCCGACCGAGACCGTGTATGGCCTCGGCGCCGACGCCGAGAACCCGGCCGCGGTGGCCGCCATCTACGCCGCCAAGGGCCGCCCGCAGGACCATCCGGTGATCGTGCACCTGGCGCCCGACGCCGACCTCGATTACTGGGCCGCCGACATCCCCGTCGAAGCGCGCCAGCTGGCCGCGGCCTTCTGGCCCGGTCCCCTGACGATGATCCTCAAGCGCGCCGCCCACATTCCCGCCGCCGTCTCCGGCGGCCAGGACACGGTGGGGCTGCGCTGCCCGTCGCATCCGGTGGCGATCGCGCTGCTGCAGCAATTCAAGGGCGGGCGCGGCGGCATCGCGGCGCCGTCGGCCAACAAGTTCGGCAACGTCAGCCCGACCACCGCGCAGCACGTGCGCGACGAGTTCGGCGCCGACGGCGTGCTCGCCGCGGTGCTCGACGGCGGACCCAGCCAGGTCGGCATCGAGTCGACCATCGTCGACCTGTCGCGCCTGGCCACGCACGGCCCGGTGCTGCTGCGTCCCGGCCAGGTCAGCGCCGAGGCGATCGCCGCCGTGATCGACCAGCTGCCCGGCGCGCCGGACCAGGCCGCGCCGCGCGCGTCCGGCACGCTCGAATCGCACTACGCGCCGCACACGCCGGTGGCGATGCAGGACACGGCGACGCTGAAGAAAACGCTGGAACAGCTGCAGCAGCGCGGCCGCAAGGTCGCCCTGATTCACTACTCCGACCTGCCGTCGGCCCATGCGCAGACGAGGCTGCCTGATAGCCCTGATGGCTTTGCGTACGCGCTATATGCGTCGCTGCGCGCGATGGATACTACTGGTGCTGAGTTGATCCTGGTCGAGGCGCCGCCCGTTGGCGACGCCTGGCTGGGCATCAACGACCGCCTGCGCCGCGCCGCGCACGGCTCGAGTGGCATCGTGCGCGGCCTGCTGAACCGACAACCAACCATGTAAAGGATCCCCATGCGCTCCGCCGTTCCCCTCCTGCTGGCATTGACCTTATCAGCTTGTGGGGGCGGCAGCCCGGGGGGAGGCGGAGGCGGGACCCAGGTCCCGCCGCCGGCGCCTCTGCCACCACCACCCGCCGAACGCGGCACCCTGGTCGGCGCGCCCGCCGCGGTTGGTGGCGCGATCGAGCCGGGGGCGCTGGCGGCGCTGCTCGACGCCGGCTTCTCCGGCGCCACCAAGATCACCGGCAATCCGCAGTGCGCCATCAGGACCTACAGCGTCCGCTATCACACGCTGGGCGGCGCCGGCGAAGCGACCGAGGCGAGCACCGCCATCCTGGTGCCGTCCGGGACCGCCGCCGCCTGCGTCGGCGCGCGTCCGGTGCTGCTGTACGCGCACGCGACCTCCTTCGAGAAATCCTACGACATGGCCAACCTGCAGGCCAACCGTGAGGCGCAGCTGTTGGCGGCGATGTTCGCCGCGCGCGGCTTCATCGTGGTGGCCCCCAACTACGCCGGCTATGCGGGCAGCGCGCTGTCCTACCACCCCTACATGGATGCCGCGCAGCAGAGCGCCGACATGATCGACGCCCTGCGCGCCGCCCGCCGCGCCTTCGGCGGCATCGGCGCCCCCGATTCCGGCAAGCTGCTGGTGGCCGGCTACTCGCAGGGCGGCCACGTGGCGCTGGCGACGCAGCGCGCGATGCAGGCGATGGGCGGCGGCGAATTCGCGCCGGCGGCGGTGGCCGGCCTGTCGGGGCCGTACGCGATGGCGCAGTTCGGCGACACCCAGTTCGCCGGCTCGCCGCGCATCGGCGTCACCGCCTTCCTGCCGATGCTGATCAGCGCGGCGCAGCGCGGCGGCGCGGCGCTGTACGCGGCGCCGCAGCAAGTGTATGAAGACCAGTACGCCGCCACCATCGAGACGCTGCTGCCGGGCGCGATCAGCCTCAACGAGCAGGTGGCGTCCGGCAAGCTGCCGATCACGGCGCTGTTTGCCGCCGACTCGATGCCGCAGGCTTCCGGCTATGGCAAGTATTTCGGCGCCGACAACCTGATCCGCACCAGCTACCGCGACGGCTACCTGGCGGACATGGCGGCCAACCCGTGCGAGCGCAGCGCCGCCACGCCGCTCGACTGCGCGCCGGCCCACCCGCTGCGCAAATTCTTCCGCAACAACGACCTGCGCACCTACACGCCGGGCTCGCCCCTGATGCTGTGCGGCGGCAGCGGCGACCCCACCGTGCCCTACCTGAACAGCGTGTCGGCGGGGCGCTATTTCCATGCGCAGGCACTGCAGCACCCGCTGGTCGAGATCGACCTCGACGACATCCCCGGACTGTCGGACCCCTACCGCACGCCCAAGCTCGGCTTCATCGCCGCCAAGGTGGCGCTGCGGGCCGACGCCATCAACAACGGCAAGTCGGCCGACGACGCCGTCGAATCGAATTACCACGCCGCCCTGGCCGCGCCGTTTTGCATGCTGGCCGCGCGCGACTTCTTCGAGACAGCGCAGAAGCGCTGAGCTCTCCCTGCCGGCGCGCCTTGTACCACGGGCGCGCCGCGCCTGCCACTGTTGTTTCCGGCTGACGAAATTTGCAATGTTTTTTCTATACAAGGTTAGCGGGCTCTGGCATATTATACGGATGCGAATAGCACGCCCGTTCGATAACACTGTTAAGAATTTCAAAACAATCAGGAGACACAATGCGTCACTCACATATTGCGCTCGCGCTGCTGACGGCGGCCGTCCTCAGCGCTTGCGGCGGCAACGGCAGCTCCGGCGGCGACCAGACCCTCAAGAATAAATACAGCGCCCAGGTGTCGTTCGGCGACAGCCTGTCCGACATCGGCACCTACGCCGTCGGCACCGTCAAGACGCTCGGCGGCGGCAAGTTCGGCATCAACGGCGACCTCACCTCGGTCAACCCTTCTCTGACGGGCAAGAACTGGACTGAACTGATGGCCGCCCAACTGGGCTTGCCGGCGCCATGCCCGGCCGTGACCGGGCTCGAGGGCGATGCCACCAAAGGCTTCGCCGTCGCCGTCACGGCGCATGCCGGCTGCTTTGGCTACGCCCAGGGCGGCGCGCGCGTGAGCAATCCTGTCGGACCGAGCAACAAGCTGACCGGCAGCCCGGTCGGCGCCCTGACGGTGCCGGTGGCAACCCAGGTGCAGAACCACCTGAACGCGACCGGCGGCAAATTCAAGGGCGACGAGCTGGTGCTGGTGATGGCCGGCGCCAACGACGTCTTCATGCAACTGGCTGGCTTGTCGGCCGCCGCCACCGCGACCGGCACCGCCGCCGGCAATGCCACCTTCGGCTCCACGCTGGTGGGCCTGCTGGCCGCCGGCGCCACCAATCCGCAGACGGCCGCGCAGGCAATCGGCGCCGCGCTGCAGACCGAATCGGCGCGTGCCGGCCACACCGACACCAGTGTGGTGCAGGCGGCCGTCGGCGCTGCCGCGGTGCAGCCAGGTAACTCGGCAGTCGCCTCGGCCAGCGTGTATGGCCCGATGGTCGCCAAGGCCCAGGCCGCCGCGACGACCGCCGGCGCCAAGGCCGGCGCCGACTATGCTGCCGCCAACGGACCGAAACTGGTGGCCGCGATGGCTGCCACCGGCACCGAACTGGCAACGCTGATCGAAACGCGCATCGTCGGCAAAGGCGCCAACTTCGTGGTGGTCAACAACATGCCGGATATCGGTACCACGCCGTTAGGCCGCTCGCTCGACGCCGGCTCGCAGGCGCTCGTCAACGGCATGGTCAAGGCCTTCAACGACGCCCTCTTGGCCGGCGTTTCGGCCGACGCCAAGGTGCTGTATGTCGACGCCTACGCCGCCAGCCACGACCAGGCCACCAATCCGGGTCCCTATGGCCTGACCAACGTCACCACCCCGGCCTGCGACCTGACGGCGCCGCGCAATGCACTGGGCAGTTCGCTGGTGTGCAACGGCACCAACCTGATCGCCGGCGACGTCAGCCACTATTCGTTCGCCGATGAGGTCCACCCGACCCCGTTCGTCCAGCTGCTGCTGGCGCGCTACGTGTCGAAGTACATGGTACAGAAGGGCTGGCTGTAAGGCCCGCCGCCCCGCACATGCGATTGGCGCGAGCCACACCTTAATGAATCAGGAGACGACATGAATCAACGATTGAAAAGCGCAGTTACGCTGCTCGCGGCAGCCTGCGCGATGGCCTTCGCCACGGGCGCCTCGGCGCAGAGCGCCGGCCAGTTCACCGCCAAGGTTGGCGCCGGCAAGATCACGCCGAAGGTCGAGAGCGGCGACGTCTCGGCGCCGGCACTGCCGGGCAGCAAAGTGGCGGTTGGCGCCGACACCGAGCCGGTGCTGATCTTCGCCTACGGCATCACGGACAACTTTTCGGCCGAGCTGGCGCTGGGCGTGCCCTACAAGCACAAGCTGTACGGCGCCGGCTCCATCGCCGGTACCGGCCAGCTCGGCGAAGTCGAGTCGCTGCCGCCGAGCGCCTTCATCCAGTACCGTTTCTTCAAGCCGGAAGCGATGGTGCGCCCGTTCGTCGGCGTCGGCGTGACCTACGCGTACTTCCAGAAGGCAAAGGGATCGGGCCAGCTGACGGCGCTGCTCAATACCGGCGGTGCGTCCACCACCTTCGACATCGATTCGAAGGCGGCGGCATCGGTGCAGGCGGGCGTGGTACTGAACCTGAACCCGAAATGGTTCGTCGACTTCACCGTCGTCAAGACCTATCTGAAAACGCGGACGCATTACTCGACCGGGCAGACGCAGGACGTCAAGCTCGACCCGCTGGCGCTGGTACTGGCGGTGGGCTACAAGTTCTGAGATAGCCGTACGTAAAAGAGAAACCCGCCGCGGCGGGTTTTTTTGCGCCGGCGCCCCTTGCATGGCGCCTCACTTGTCGTGCTCGCCGCCGGGGCGTTCCGGGTAGTGTCCCGTTGCAGGGCTTGCCGCGGCTTCGTACACGCCCTCGACGTAGTGGATGTAGCGAACGTCAGCGTCGACATACGCGCGTCCGGCGCCGACGTCGCCTGGCGCGAACGACTTCGCCGCCATCACTTTCCGGTAGCGCTCAAGCAGGCCCGCGCGCATTTTCTCGGTCAGCAGCACTGTCAGCGCGGCCGGATCGCCTGGTGCCAGCGCCTGGTCGGCCGCGGGAATCGCCGGCCCCAGGTCGCGCCCGGCCGGCTTCAGGCCGGTGAAAGGTGCGCCCTCGGCGGCGCGGTGGATGCGCACCAGCGTTTCGAAGAAATAGGTGTCGGCCAGGTTCCTGGCCGCCGGACCGAGCGTGCGCACGCTCAGGGCTTGCTGGAACGCGCTGCGAATGTGAGGCTCGTCCGCCTTGCGGACCCAGATCAGCACCGGATTCGGGTCACCCGTTGCCAGTGCTCGCTGCGCCGCCTTGACGACGGGGCCATCCATCCCGTCGCAGTGCGCCTGGGCCGGCAGCGAAAGCGCCGCGCCGATTGCAGCGACGAACGCCAGCGCCAACATGCTGGCCGACAGTCGATTTATTTCCATGGCGCCTCCGTCTGTTCCTGCCCGTTAGACGGCCTGTCGCGCCAAAGATTCAGGGGACGGTCAGCGTGGCGACGTCTCAACCCGTGCCCTCATGCGGCCCGGTCGAGGAACGCGACGATTTCAGCGAGCAGGATCGGCTGGTAAGCGGCGCGATCGAAGCCGGCTGGGTCTTGCGAAGGGGGAAAGCCAGGCCGGGTCATGCTGGCCGGGAACGGGCTCTGGAAGGAGTGATGGCCCGCATTCGGCACCACCTGGAAGTCGACCCTGGCCGGATCGCGCACGCCGGCCGTCACCAGGTGGGCATGCAGGTGATGTGCGAGCGCATCGTGTTCGGCAGTCCTGAGCAGGATCGGGACATCGACCCCGGCCAGGGCACCGTGGGCGCCGAACCAGCCGCACGCCGGGGCCAGCAGCACCAGCGCCTTGACGCGGCGATCGGGCGACAGCGCGACCGCCTGCCCCTGGCCGCTTTCCGGTGCGCCGGCCACAGCGCGCCCGCCCGCCGCCGCCAGCGCGGTATAGCCGCCCATCGAATGGCCGATCAGCACCGCGCTGTCGTCCAGCAGGCGCGGCCCGATCGCGCTGTCGGCAAGGATGGCGTCGATGGCGAGCCGCACGTGGCGGGGGCGGTTTTCCAGGTTCGCGAGTGTTCCCTCCAGGCTGTTGTCGGAGCGATTATTGCCCGCGTGCTCGAGAAGCACCACGACGCGGCCGGCGCGCGCCAGGCCGATCGCCAGGTCGCGGTGGGTCAGCGATGAGCCGCCCGTGCCGTGCGAGATGAGCACCAGCGGCAGGTCTGCGCCATCCACCGGCGCACCCATGGCAGCGTCGATCCGGTAGGGGCCGACCTGCACCGGATGCGCCGCCGCCAGCGTCGGATAGACGACATGCAGGGCAAGCACGACGCCCTGCACCGGGTCGCTCACCTGCGCCGAGATCCATCCGGCGTTGCGCACTGGCGTGCCTGGCGCAGGGCCCATGCGCCGTTGCCCGGCTTAAGAGAACGCCTGGATGCCGGTCTGCGCGCGCCCCAGGATCAGGGCGTGGATGTCGTGCGTGCCCTCGTAGGTGTTGACCACTTCGAGGTTGACCATGTGGCGGATGACGCCGAACTCGTCGGAGATACCGTTGCCTCCCAACATGTCGCGGGCGACGCGGGCGATGTCGAGCGACTTGCCGCAGGAATTGCGCTTCATCATCGAGGTGATTTCCACCGCCGCCGTGCCTTCGTCCTTCATTCGTCCCAGCCGCAGGCAGCCCTGCAGGCCCAGCGTGATCTCGGTCTGCATGTCGGCCAGCTTCTTCTGCACCAGCTGGTTGGCCGCCAGCGGCCGGCCGAACTGCTGGCGGTCCAGCGTGTATTGGCGGGCAATGTGCCAGCAGTCTTCCGCCGCGCCCAGCGCGCCCCAGGCGATGCCGTAGCGCGCCGAGTTGAGGCAGGTGAAAGGACCCTTCAGGCCGCGCACGTCCGGGAAAGCGTTCTCTTCCGGGCAGAACACGTCGTCCATCACGATCTCGCCGGTGACCGAGGCGCGCAGGCCGAACTTGCCGTGGATCGCCGGCGCCGACAGCCCGACCATGCCTTTTTCCAGCACGAAGCCGCGGATTGCGCCTTCGTCGTCCTTCGCCCACACCACGAACACGTCGGCCACCGGCGAATTGGTGATCCACATCTTGGCGCCCGTCAGCGCGTAGCCGCCGTCGACTTTTCTGGCGCGCGTGATCATCGAGCCGGGGTCGGAGCCGTGGTTCGGTTCGGTCAGGCCGAAGCAGCCGATCCATTCGCCGGAAGCGAGCTTCGGCAGGTATTTCTGGCGCTGGCCCTCGGTGCCGAACTCGTAGATCGGCACCATCACCAGTGAGGACTGCACGCTCATCATCGAGCGGTAACCCGAATCGACGCGCTCGACCTCGCGGGCGATCAGGCCGTAGCTGACGTAGTTCATGCCGGGGCCGCCGTACTGCTCCGGAATGGTCGGCCCCAGCAGGCCGAGCTCGCCCATTTCGCGGAAGATCGAAGTGTCCATCCGCTCGTGGCGGAACGCTTCGAGCACGCGCGGGCGCAGCTTGTCCTGGCAATAGGCGGCGGTGGCGTCGCGCACCATGCGCTCCTCGTCGCTCAGTTGGCTGTTGAGCAATAACGGGTCATCCCAATGGAACTGGGCCTTGGAGGAATGTGGTCGGGTCATGGAATATCCTGTGTGGTTAGTCGATGGTTCAGAACGGCTGGGTGCTGCCGAAACGGCCGCCGTGAAAGATCAGCGCCGGCTGCGGCGACACCGCGCAGTTTTCCACTTCGCCGACGAAAATGACGTGGTCGCCCTCGGGATAGCGGCTGCGGTTGTGGCATTCGAACCAGGCGGCGACCCCCTTCAGGATCGGCTGGCCGGTGCGCGACAGTTCGTACTCGGCGGTGGCGAACGGGTCGGCGCCGCGGCGCGCGAAACCTTCCGCCAGCGCTTCCTGTCCGGCTGCCAGCACGTTGATCACGTAATGCGAGTTGCCGCTGAACACTGGCAAACTGTTGGCGCCCTCGGCCAGGCTCCACAGCACCAGCGGCGGGTCGAGCGAGACGGAATTGAACGAACTGGCGGTCAGGCCGCGGAAGGTGCCGTCCGCCAGCCTGGTCGTGATGACCGTGACGCCGGTGGCAAATTGCGACAGGGCCTGGCGAAACTGCGCCGCATCGAATTCGCGCGAGACGGCGCGGGGTGAGCTTGTGTTCATCGGTGCCTTGTGTATTTAAGCCATTATGCCAAATTTGCCGCCACCGAGGTGACTTGCGTTAATGAAGCGAGGACGGGGATGCGGCGGCGGGCGCTTTGCGTTACAGTTAACACCACGGAAAACTTTTTGCCTGGGGTCTGAGATGACGAACCAACCCGAAGTGGCCATCCTCGGTGGCGGGTGTTTCTGGTGCCTGGAAGCGGTGTACCTGGAAGCGCGCGGCGTGACCAGGGTCGAATCGGGTTACATGGGCGGGCACCAGCCCGACCCCACCTACGAACAGGTGTGCGCCGGCACCACCGGCCACGCCGAGGTCGTGCGGCTCGAATTCGACCCCGCCCAGATCACCTACCGCGACATCCTCGAGGTGTTTTTCACCATCCACGACCCCACCACGCTGAACCGGCAGGGCAACGACGTCGGCACCCAGTACCGCTCGGTGATCTTCTTCACTTCGCCCGAGCAGGAAGCGGTGGCGCGCCAGGTGGTGGCCGAAATGGCCAACGTCTGGGATGCGCCGATCGTCACCGAAGTGAGGCCGGCCCTGACCTGGTACAAGGCCGAGGCCTATCACCAGGATTATTTTCGCCAGCATCCGCTGCAGGGCTATTGCGCCTTCGTGGTGGCGCCCAAGGTCAGCAAGTTCAGGAAGACGTTTGCGAATCGCCTGAAGTGATTGCCGGCAGCGGCGCCGGCGGCGCATACATGTAGCGGCGCGACCACGGCAGCGCCGACGGCTCCTGGCCGGCCTTGCCGCAGACGATCTGGTACAGGCTGATCCAGTCGTGCTCGAAGGCATAGGTGCAGCCGGCCAGGTACACGTGCCAGATGCGGAAGTGCTTGTCATCGGTGAGCTGGCCGATGCGCTCGGCATTGGCTTCGAAATTCTCGGTCCACAGGGCGCAGGTGCGGGCGTAGTGGCGGCGCAGGTTTTCGACGTCGCGCACCTCCAGCCCGCCTTCCTGCATGCTGCGGATCACCGTCCCCAGGTGCGCCAGTTCGCCTTGCGGGAACACGTACTGGTCGATGAACCTGCCGCCGCCGTACGGCGTGCCGCGGGCGTCGACGTCGGTGCTGGTGATGCCGTGGTTCATGACGACGCCGCCCGGCGCCAGCAGCGCGTTGACGCGGCTGAAATACTCGGCCAGGTGGGCGATGCCGACGTGCTCGAACATGCCGACGCTGGTGATGCGGTCGAAGGTGCCGGCGACGTCGCGGTAGTCCTGCAGCCGGATCTCGACCAGGTGCGCCAGGCCCGCCCGCTCGACCTGTTCGCGGGCCAGGCGCGCCTGGTTCTCCGACAGCGTGACGCCGACGCAGCGCGCGCCGAAGCGCTGGGCGGCGCGGATCACCAGCGCGCCCCAGCCGCAGCCGATGTCGAGCAGGCTCTGGCCGGGCCGCAGGTCGATCTTGGCCAGGATGTGGTCGATCTTCTTGGCCTGCGCGGTGGCCAGGTCCTCGCTGCCGTTTTCGAAGTAGGCGCAGGAATACACCATGGCCGGGTCCAGCCAGGCGCGGTAGAACTCGTTGGAGACGTCGTAGTGGTAGCGGATCGCGGCGGCGTCCTGCTGGCGCGTGTGGCGTGGAAGCAGCGCCGCCAGCGCCCCCATGGCGCGCGCGACGCGGCCGCCGTGGGCGGCGCGCGCGCTGCTGGCCGACAGCGCGCCGACGATGGCGACCATGTCGGCGGCGCGCCCGCTGACGTCGATGGCGCCTTCGACGTAGGCGCGGCCCAGGTTGTACAGCGACGGCGACAGCAGGTAGCGCAGCGCCGACGGCCGCGGCACCCGGATCGTCACCCGCGGGCTCTCCTGCGAAAAATCGAGCTGCTGGCCGTTCCACAGGATCACCCGCAGCGGCAGCGCCGGACGCGCGCGCACGGCCGCACTCCATTGAGTCAGTCGAATCTTGTTAAACACGTTCCACCTCCAGCATTACAGCGCAGGTGAAAGCCTGCGCGTGTTACGGTTGCAAACGTTGGCGTGCCCAGCTGCCGTCAGGCTGCAGCGTGTACACGATGCGGTCGTGAAAACGCGACCGCCGGCCCTGCCAGAATTCGATACGTTGCGGCACCAGGCGAAAGCCTCCCCAGTTATCCGGCCGCGGTGGCGCTTCGCCGTATTGCTGCGCGACCTCGTCGTAATGCTGCTCGAGGGCGGCGCGGTTCTCGATCGGCGCACTCTGCGCCGACGCGATCGCGGCCAGCCGGCTTTTTAATGGCCGGCTGTGGAAATACTTGTCGCTTTCTGCCGCGGACGTGCGCTCTACTGTCCCTTCGATGCGAATTTGACGCTCAAGTTCGCTCCAGAAAAACAGCAGGGCCGCATGCGGGTTGGCACGCAATTGGCGTCCCTTCTGGCTATCGTAGTTGGTGTACCACGTAAAACCGCGGCGGTCGAACTGCTTGATCAAGACGATGCGCGAACTGGGCTTGCCGTCGGCATCGACGGTGGCCACGTTCATCGCGTTCGGCTCGTTCACCTCGGCCGCCAGCGCCTGCTCGAACCAGCTGGTGAACTGGTCGAACGGGTCGGCGGCGGCGTCGGCCTCGTTGAGCGTGTCCTGGCCGTAATCCTTGCGCAGCGCGCCGACGCGCTCGCCCGCCGAAGGCGCCGGCAAGATGCCGCGCCGCACCTGCATCGCCGTGCCCAGCTGCGCCATCTGCGCCGCCGAAAACAGCCGCTTGGCCATCGGCGCGATGTGCTGCTCTTCGCGCTCCATGTGATCGAGGTAGCGCTCGGAAAAGCGCTGCACCGCCGGCGCCGACAGCGTCGCCGCGCTGCCGGCGGCGATCAACGCCAGCTCCTCGTGCAGGTTTTGCCAGATGGCATCCATGTCGTCGTGGTCGCGCAGGATGTCCGGCACCATCGCCGCCAGCGTTTCCGCGTCCTCGCCCCGCGCCACCGCCTGCAGCATCGGCACCAGGTTTTCCTCTTCGTCGGCGTGGTGCAGCGGGGCGGCCTGGTCGAAATACTTGATCACCGCCGCGGCGGCGGCGCGCGCCTGCTCGTCGGCGCCGTGGCCGGCCAGGTGGATGCCCAGCTTCTGCAAGGTGGCGAGCTGCTTGCGGATGCGGTCGTGGCAGTGCTTGAGCACGGCGATGGGCTGGTCGAATCCCGGGGCGGTGTCGGGCAGGGCGTTCATGGTCATGGTCTTTCCTGGGTTTTTTCGTTGGCTAAGGAACATTTTAGAGCAGTCCGCGCAGCAACGTCCGTTAAAATGCACGGATGAATTCCCTCAACAATTTTATGCCCGCCGAGCTGGCGGAACAAGACGCGCACGACGTCGACTTCGCGCGCCGCTTCGGCGGCGTGGCGCGCCTGTATGGCGCGCCTGCACTGGAACGCTTTCGCGCCGCGCATGTCTGTGTGATCGGCGTCGGCGGCGTCGGTTCCTGGATCGTCGAAGCGCTCGCCCGCAGCGCCGTCGGCGCGCTGACGCTGATCGACCTCGACAACGTGGCCGAGTCGAACATCAACCGCCAGATCCAGGCGCTCTCGAGCACGGTCGGCCAGGCCAAGATCGATGCGCTGGCCGAGCGCGTCGCGCAGATCAACCCGTACTGCAAGGTTACCCTCGTGGAAGAGTTCATCGAGCCGGGCAACCTCGAGCAGATGATCGGCGTCGGCCGCTTCGACTACGTGGTCGACGCCATCGACAGCGCCAAGGCCAAGGCCGCGCTGATCGCTTATTGCCGCGCGCACCAATTGCCTTTGATCACCATCGGCGGCGCCGGCGGCCAGACCGACCCCACCAGGATCGCCGTGCGCGACCTGTCGAAGACGGAGCAGGAGCCGCTGCTCAAGCGCGTGCGCAAGCTGCTGCGCGTCAATTATGGCTTTCCGCGCGGCGAGAAGAACAAGTTCAACGTCGACGCCGTGTTCTCGATGGAGCCGCTGCGCTTTCCCGCCGACGAAGCCAATTGCTCGCTCGACGCCGACCAGCGCGGCGTCACCGGCATCAACTGCGCCGGCTTCGGCTCGAGCGTGGTGGTGACGGCCAGTTTCGGCATGGTGGCGGCGGCGCATCTGCTGACTAAATTGGCCACCGGCAATCCGGGGTCAGACCCCATTTAGGTTCGCGCCGGTTTGTTGTGCCGTCGCAGAGTTCTGTGCAGCCCAATGCGGCCTTGTTATGATAGCGTTGCGCAATTATCCAGTTTGACCTTCCTTTAATGAAAGAACACACCATGATTCGACGTTCCCTCATCCTCGCCATGCTGTGCGCATCGGCAGCTTCCCTGTCGTTCGCGGCCGGCCAGGACAGCGCCGCGGCCGCCCCAGCCGCCGAGGCCGGCAAACAGCTCGTCAAGATCGACAACGTCGTCGGCACCGGCAAGGAAGCGACCGTCGGCTCGACCGTGGTGGTCAATTACACCGGCTGGCTGTACAAGCCCTTGCTGGTCAAGCAGCGCGGCAAGAAGTTCGACTCCTCGCTCGACGCCGGCCGGGACCCGCTGGTGTTTCCGCTCGGCGCCGGCCGCGTCATCAAGGGCTGGGACCAGGGCGTCGCCGGCATGAAGGTGGGCGGCAAGCGCACCCTGATCATTCCGAGCGAGATGGCCTACGGCAAGCGCGGCGCCGGCCCCATGATCGGCCCCGACGCCGACCTGATCTTCGACGTGGAATTGCTCGACGTTAAATAACCTGGACGACCAGCGGGGAGACGCAGCATGAGAATCGCAAACGATGTCACTGAGTTGATCGGCAACACCCCGCTGGTAAGGATCCGCAAGCTGGCGCAGGGCGCGCCGGCCCAGATCGTCGCCAAGCTCGAGTTCTACAACCCGGCGCACAGCGTCAAGGACCGCATCGGCCTGGCGATGATCGAGGCGGCCGAGGCGGCCGGCAAGATCGGTCCCGACACCGTCATCGTCGAGCCCACCAGCGGCAACACCGGCATCGCGCTGGCGATGGTGTGCGCCGCGCGCGGCTACCGGTGCATGCTGGTCATGCCCGATACCATGAGCACCGAGCGGCGCACGCTGCTGCGCGCCTACGGCGCCCAGCTGGTGCTCACGCCCGGTTCGGAAGGCATGCTCGGCGCCATCCGCAAGGCCGAGGAACTGGTGGCGGCCAACCCCGGCTGGTTCATGCCGCAGCAGTTCAACAACCCGGCCAACCCGGAGGTGCACCGCCGCACGACCGCCGAGGAAATCTGGCGCGACACCGACGGCGGCGCCGACATCCTGGTGGCCGGCATCGGCACCGGCGGCACCATCACCGGCGTGGGCGAAGTGATCAAGGCGCGCAAGCCGGGCTTCCAGGTCATCGGCGTCGAGCCGGAAGCGTCGCCCATCCTGTCGAAAGGCACCAAGGGCCCGCACCCGATCCAGGGCATCGGCGCCGGCTTCGTGCCGGACGTGCTCAACACGAAAATTTACGACGAGATCGTCACCGTCAAGAACGACGACGCCTTCGCCACCGCCCGCGCGGCCGCACGCGAAGAAGGCCTGCTGGTGGGAATTTCGGCCGGCGCCGCGTTGTGGGCGGCGATCGAAGTGGCGCGCCGGCCCGAGAACGCCGGCAAGCTGATCGTCACCATCATCCCGTCCTTCGGCGAACGCTACCTCAGCACGGCGCTGTTCGCCAACCTCGGCAACTAGTGCGGCTGGCCGTGCAGGGAACAGCCGTGCGCGGTGGTTCCCTGCTCGATCTGCAAGGTGCAGTGGTGGATCTTGAATTGCGACTTCAGGTGCTCGACGATGTCGTCGATCTGCTGGTCGCCGGGATAGCCGTCGGGCATCACCAGGTGGGCCGTCAGCGCCGTCTCGGTGGTGCTCATCGACCAGATGTGCAGGTCGTGCGTTTCCGACACGCCGGGCTGCTGCTGCAGGAATTCCCTGACCTTGTGCGGGTCGACGTTGGCCGGCACCGCCGCCAGCACCATGCGCAGCGATTCGCGCAGCAGCGACCAGGTCGACAGCACGATCAGCACCACGATGACGATACTGACGGCCGGGTCGATCCAGCTCCAGCCGCTGTACATGATGACCGCGCCCGCCACCGCCACCCCCAGCGAAATGGCGGCGTCGGCCGCCATGTGCTGGTAGGCGGCGCGCACGTTCAGGTCTTCCTTGCTGCCGGCCATGAACAACCAGGCGCTGGCGCCGTTGACCGCCACCCCCACCAGCGCCACGATCGTCACCGTCCAGCCGGCCACCGGCGCCGGTGCGGTGAAGCGCTGCACCGCTTCCCAGCCGATCGCCCCGCACGCCATCATCAACAGCAGCGAATTGCCGAGCGCGGCCAGGATCGACGAGCTGCGCAGGCCGTACGTGAAGTGGCGGTCGGGCGCGCGCCTGGCCAGCACCGCCGCGCCCCACGCCAGCGCCAGGCCCAGCACGTCCGACAGGTTGTGGCCGGCGTCGGCCATCAGCGCGGTCGAGTTGGCGATGAAGCCGTAGGTAAATTCGATCGCCACGAACATGATGTTCAGGCTGATGGCCAGCGCGAACGCGCGGCGGTTGCCGTCCGGGTCGATCTGGTGATGGTGGCCGTGGCTGTGCCCGTGATGGTCGTGGCCGTGGTCATCATGGCCGTGATCATCGTGGCCGTGGTGCTTGTGTTCGCTCATGGGTGCGGGTTCCGGTAAGGGTCAGGGCTTTTGCAGCTCGGCCTGGATCTTGTCGCGTGTCTTCGCGTCCAGCTTCTGCACGATGTTGGTGATCTTTTCGGCGTGGCGCAGCGCGCCGGCCTGCTCTGCGCTCAGTTCCTTCGCCTGCACCGCCGGCGCCGGCAGGGGCCGCAACCACAGCGCCTGGCCCAGCAGCACCAGCACGGCGCCCAGCAGCGCGGCGCCGCCGGCAATGGCGATGCTGCGCCGCTCGCTTGGCCGCTGCGCGCCCGGCGCCGCCGGCGCGACGGGCGTCATGCCGCCGTCCTGCAAGCGTAGCGCCAGCGCGGCGGTGGCGTTGTCGAGCAGGGCGACGTGGCGCTCGACCGCTTCGGCCAGCACCGCTTCGTTGAGGGCGACCAGGGCGAACACCGGATCGTCGACGTCGATCCGCACGCCGGTCTTTTCAAAGACGAGGTTGCGCAGTTTTTGCTGGTCCATGGCGCCTACCACTGCACTTTGTCGAGTTGCTCGAACAGGTCGCGGAAGACGACCTTGATGCGCTGCTTTTCCATCACGTTGAACTTGTCGCTGGCGCGCACTTCCTCGACCGTCATGCGGGCGATGTTCATTTTCTTGATGTCGGCGCCGAAGGTATCGGCGTTGCGCTGCGACAGCACCACCCGCCCGCACACGCGCGCGGCGTTGTCGGCGTAGGTATTGGACTCGGTAAACAGCTTGCCGCTGGCCGATTGCAGCAGGCCAAAGTGTTCATTTTCCCACAGCACCAGCGGCACCGTGGTCGACTTGGCGGTGGACACGAAGCCCATCGCGGTGTCGTGCAGCGTGTCGCCGCCGCCGACGATGGTGTGGATGTAGACCTTGCGGCCCGACTCCTGCAGCAGGTCGAAGCAGTCGTTCTCCAGCAGGTAGCCCATCAGCGGCGAAAACGTGTTGGCGCCGTTGTCGACGACGCAATTGCCGTCTTCCTCGAGCAGGTCGATCATCAGCGCGTCGAAGCGCTTGGGGTCGATGTTGCGGGTGTCGGTCATCACCGGCACATGCTTGACGTTCATTGCCTTGTAGCGCGAAAAGGTGGCGTTTTCCTGGTCGGTGTCGTAGCAGCGCAGCGGCAGCGCGTCCTTCGAGGCCAGCCACTGGGCGAGGATGGTCGATACCAGCGTCTTGCCGATGCCGCCTTTGCCTTGCAGGATGAAATGAACCGTGTTTTGCATCGAATGCTCCAATAATTACTCTGATTGCGGATCTGCCGGCGCCGCGCCGGCGCGACAGCGCGCGGCGCCACGGTCCAGGCGCATGCCGGCGCCGTTCTCCGAGGCGTCGAGAAACTCCCAGGTGTAGCTGCCGGCGCCCAGCACCAGCTTGAGTACGCCAATGTGGTTCGCATCGCTCACTTCGCTGTTCGGCCGCGGCCAGAAGACCGGCGTGGGAAACGCGCCGCCGGTACCCGCCACGAACTGGCGGATGCCGCGTGCATCGTCGCGCCGGCCGTCGGCATCCTGGGGCGCGAAGCGCTCGTAGATGTGGTCGTGGCCCGACAGCACCAGCGCGGCGCCGGCCTCGTACAACAGCTGCCACGCGTCCTTCATCTGCGCAATGTTGCCGTGCATCCCGGAACTATACAGGGGGTGGTGCCAGTATGCGAGCATGCAGCGCGTCCGGTGACGGATCAGGTCCTCGCGCAGCCACGCCAGTTGCGCTGCGTGCCGCACCGGCCCGAGGTTGCTGTCGAGCGAATACAGGCGCCAGCTGCCCAGCTGCACGCTGTAGTAGCCGCGCCCGGCGGCGGCGCCGAAATAGCCGAAGTAGCCGCTGGCGCCGGCGGTGCCGTATTCGTGGTTGCCCGGCGCCGGCCAGGTGCGGTCGCGGAACTGGCCCCAGGTCGGCGCATAGCAATTGGCAAACTCGGCCGGCGCGCCGCGCGGATAGGTGGCGTCGCCCAGCATCAGTACCGACGCGAGCGGGTCGGTGGCCAGGCCGGCGGCAATGACGGCGGCGGTCGCTGCCGCGCCGGAGCGCTCGGCACCGGCGCTGCAGTTGGCGATGTCGCCCGCTGCGAACACGGTGACCGTGGCCGGGGCGGGCCCGGCAGCGTGCACGGCCGCGGGCAGCAGCAGCGCGGCGGCGAGGCGGATCAGGGCGGACAATTATTGGAGCAGGCGCAGCAGGCCCTGCAGCGAATGGACCACCGACTGTTCGCGCACGGCCTGGCGGTCGCCGGAAAACACGCGCCGCTCGGTGCGGATGGCGCCGGCGATGGCCCAGGCGAAGCACACGGTGCCGACCGGCTTGCCCGCCACCGCGCCGCCCGGGCCGGCGATGCCGGTGGTCGACACCGCCACGTGGGCATTGCTGTGGGCCAGCGCGCCGGTGGCCATCGCCGCCGCCACTTCTTCGCTGACGGCGCCAAGCCGGCCGATCAGCGCCGCCGGCACGTCCAGCAGGGCCGTCTTGGCCGCATTGGAGTAGGTCACGAAGCCACAGTCGAACCATTCGCTGGAGCCGGCAATTTCGGTGACGGCATGGGCGACGCCGCCGCCGGTGCACGATTCGGCGGTGGCCAGCAGCAGGTTTTTCGCCTTCAATGCCTGGCCGACGCGCGTGGCAAGGTCGATAATGTCGTTCGTCACGTAAAGCTCCTTTCAGCTGACCACGGCCGCCGGCCTATCTTCGGGATACTTTACCACGGGCGCCGCGCCCCTAGTCGCCGGCAAAATGGTCGAAGCCGGCCAGCGCCAGCGTCAGCGCGGCGCCGTCGGCGTCGACCCAGCGCAGGCCGGGCTGGGCGTCGATGACGCCTACCCTGGTCACCGCCGTGCCGCATTGGGCGGCGGCGGCGGCGATGGCGGCGCGCTGCCGGGGCGGCGCCGTGAAGCACAATTCGTAGTCGTCGCCGCCGGCGGCGCTGAAGCGGCGCCGCAGCGAGCGCGCCTGCGTGGCCAGCGCCGCTCCGGCCGGCAGCGCATCGGCGTCGAGCGTGGCGCCGACGCCGGAGGCGGCGAGGATGTGTCCGATGTCGCCCACCAGGCCGTCGGAGATGTCGAGCGCGGCGTGCGCCAGGCCGGCGCCGGCCAGCGCCCGGCCCAGCGCCACCCGCGGCGTCGGCATGTGCATGCGCGCCGCTGCCTGCAGCAGGACATGCTCATCGAGCGCGCATTCGCCGCGGTAGCCGGCCAGCGCCAGGCGGGCGTCGCCGAGGGTGCCGGAGATCCAGACGTCGTCGCCGGCCGCCGCGGCATCGCGCCGCAAGGCCTGGCCGGGCGCCAGTTCGCCGAAGATGGTGATGCAGATGGTCAGCGGGCCTTTGGTGGTGTCGCCGCCGATCAGTTCGCAGTCGAATTCGTCGGCCAGCGCAAACAGCCCGCGCGAGAAGCCTTCCAGCCAGGCCGGCTCGGCCGCCGGCAGCGCCAGCGCCAGCGTGAAGGCGACCGGCCGCGCACCCATCGCCGCAAGGTCCGACAGGTTCACGGCCAGGCTCTTGTGGCCCAGCATGCGGGCGTCGGCGCCGGCGAAGAAGTGGCGCCCTTCGACCAGCATGTCGGACGAAATTGCCATCTGCATGCCCGGGGTGGGCGAGAGCAGGGCGCAGTCGTCGCCGATGCCGAGGGTGGCGCGCGACGGCCGCTGGCGCACGAAGTACTGCTTGATCAGGTCGAATTCGGAGAGCATGGGCAATTGTACTTCCTGAGGGGTCAGACCCGGTGTTGCTGGGGTCAGACCCGGTGTTGCTTCTAAAGGGTCTGACCCCGGTGTGCAGCCGCCAACGCCACCGGGGTCAGACCCCCAACAGAAGAACCGGGGTCAGACCCCTAGCTCGGCCAGCAGCGCCTGGCGCAGCGCCGGCGTATGCAGCGACAGCCCGAAGCCGCGCACCACGCCCTGCTCGTCGACGAAGCGCGCCACCGTGCGTTCGCCGTCGGGCGCGCTGACCCACTGGCCGCGGCTGCCCGGCGGCGGCGGCGCCAGCGCCAGCTTGCAGCTGGGCGTCTTCACCAGCACGGCGTCGGCCTTCAGGTCGATCGGCGTCGGCGTGCCGGCCAGGGTGGCGGCGATCGCGCGCGCCGCCGCCAGCAACGGCGCGACGTAGGGCATCACCACGCCGCCGGCGCCGGTGCTGTACTCGGCGCAGTCGCCCAGCGCGTAAATGCCTGCCGCACTGGTCTGCCCATAGGCGTCGACGACGATGCCGCGGCCGGTGGCCAGCCCCGCCGACCTGGCCAGCGCGATCGACGGCCGCAGTCCCACCGCCGACAGCACCAGGTCGGCCGCCACGCTGCTGCCGTCCGCCAGGCTCACCACGAAGCCGTCCTCGCCGCGCCGCACGCCCGCCGCGGTGGTGCCCAGCCTGAGCGCGATCGGCAGCGGCGCCCACGCCCGCAGCAGCGCATCCGACAGCGCCGGTGCCGCCAGCGCCGCCAGCGGCCGCGGGCTGGGATCGATCAGCGTGACCTGGTGGCCGCCGGCGACCAGGTCGTCGGCGAACTCGCAGCCGATCAGGCCGGCGCCGAGGATCGCCACCCGCGCCGGCCGGCCCAGCGCCGCCAGTTGCGCGCGCATCAGGGCATAGTCGTCGAGGTGGTTGACCGACAGGATGGCGTCGGCGCCGTCGCCCTCCAGCGCCAGCCGGATCGGCTGCGCGCCCAGCGCCAGCACCAGCTCGCGGTAGCCGATGCGGGTCCCCTGCGCCGTTTCGATGACGCGCGCGGCGCTGTCGATGGCGCTGACCTCGGTGTGCGTGAGCACCTCGGCGCCGAGCGTGGCGGCCATCTGTTGGGCGCTGTGCGAGATCAGTTGCGCCGCCTCCTTGCCGAGCGCGAACGCGTTCGACAGCATCGGCTTGGCGTACGCGCCGCCGCCGTCGCCGGCCACCAGCAGCAGCGCGCTGGTTTTATCGAGCTTGCGAAATTCGCGCGCCAGCGCGTAGGCGGCCATGCCGGCGCCGACGATCACGACGGGAAGCGGCGCTGCCACTTACAGTTCCACCATCTCGAAGTCGGACTTGGCGACGCCGCAGTCGGGGCAGGCCCAGTCGTCCGGGATGTCGCCCCAAAGGGTGCCGGCAGCGATGCCTTCGGCCGGCATGCCGACGCTTTCCTCGTAGATGAAGCCGCAAACGATGCATTGGTAGGTTTTCATGGATTGGTCCTTGTATGAGATGGTGGTGAGTGGGTTCAGGCGGCGGCGTTGAGCTTGTCGAGCGCTGCCTTGTAATGGTTGGCATGGCGCTCCTCGACATTGGCCAGCGCGGCAAAGCGCTTGGCGGCAATCTCCAGCGTGCGCTTGAAGCGCGCGGCATGCACCTTCGACTCCTCGATCTGCTCGTCGTACTCGGCGACGGCGGCGCTGTTGCCTTCCTCGATCGCCAGGTGGCGGAACTTCGGGTACATCTCGCTGTACTCGTAGGTTTCGCCCTCGATGGCGATTTCCAGCGAGCGCGCCGGCGTCATCTGGTCCTTCGGATAGAGCAGGTCAAGGTGGCCGAAGGCATGCTGAACTTCCTGGTCGGCGGTGGCCTCAAACGCTTGTGCCACCTCGATTGCACCTGCGGCGCGCGCCAGCTTGGCGAAATAGCGGTACTTGATGTGCGCCATCGACTCGCCGGCAAACGCGGCCTCGAGGTTGGCGATGGTGATCGATTTCGGTTGGGTGGACATGCTGTTCTCCTGGGGTCTATTAATAAAAGCAATCGATATGTGAAGGATGATAGTCAAATACAGCCAAGCCGTACAATTGATCGTTTGGATGGGACCGATAGCTTTTATGATTTATGACGGAGATTTTCATCAATTATGCCTATTGACCTGTTGGAAAAAAAGATACACGGCTTATTGAAAGAATCCGTCTGATAAAATCAATATCCCCCCCGCACGTCACACTGGAAGGCCGCACAGCATGGATTCGTCATCTGACCAAAAAGAAGAACTTCGTCAACAACTGCGCGTCGCCGCGCTCGAATATCACGAAATTCCGAGGCCGGGCAAGATCAGCATCGCGCCGACCAAACAGCTGCTCAACCAGCGTGACCTGGCGCTCGCCTACACCCCCGGGGTCGCCGCCCCTTGCGAAGAAATCGTCGCCGATCCGGCCAACTCCTATAAGTACACCGCGCGCGGCAACCTGGTGGCAGTGATCACCAACGGCACCGCGGTGCTGGGCCTGGGCAATATCGGCCCGCTGGCGGCCAAGCCGGTGATGGAAGGCAAAGGCGTGCTGTTCAAGAAATTCGCCGGCATCGACGTCTTCGACATCGAAATCAACGAGAACGACCCGGACAAGCTGGTCGACATCATCGCCTCGCTCGAACCGACCTTCGGCGGCATCAACCTCGAAGACATCAAGGCGCCCGAGTGCTTCTACATCGAGCGCCAGCTGCGCGAGCGGATGAAGATCCCCGTCTTCCACGATGACCAGCACGGCACCGCCATCATCGTCTGCGCGGCCATCATCAACGGCGTCAAGGTGTGCGGCAAGAACCTCAAGGAATGCAAGCTGGTGGTGTCGGGCGCCGGCGCGGCCGCGCTGGCCTGCCTGGAGCTGCTCGTCGACCTCGGCTTCCCGATTGAAAACATCACCGTCACCGACCTCGCCGGCGTGGTCTACAAGGGCCGCACCGAGCTGATGGATCCGGACAAGATGCGCTTTGCGCAGGAAACCAGCGCGCGCACGCTGGCCGAAGTCATCGCCGGCGCCGACATCTTCCTCGGCCTGTCGGCCGGCGGCGTCCTCAAGCAGGACATGGTGCGCCAGATGGCCGCCAGGCCGCTGATCCTGGCGCTGGCCAACCCGACCCCGGAAATCCTGCCCGAAGAAGTCAAGGCGGTGCGCGACGACGCCGTGATGGCGACCGGCCGCTCGGACTATCCGAACCAGGTCAACAACGTGCTGTGCTTCCCCTACATCTTCCGCGGCGCCCTCGATTGCGGCGCCACCACCATTACGCGCGAGATGGAAATTGCCGTCGTCCATGCGATCGCCGACCTGGCGCACGCCGAGCAGTCCGACATCGTCGCCACCACCTACGGCATCAAGAACCTGGCGTTCGGGCCGGAATACCTGATCCCGATGCCGTTCGACCCGCGCCTGCTGACCCACATCGCGCCGGCGGTGGCGCGCGCGGCGGAAGACTCCGGCGTGGCCACGCGCCCGATCGCCGACCTGCACGCCTACGCCCAGAGCCTGCAGCAGTTCGTCTACCGCAGCGGCACCTTCATGAAGCCGCTGTTCCAGATCGCCAAGAGCGCGCCGCCCGAGCTCAAGCGCATCGTCTACGCCGAAGGCGAAGAAGAACGCGTGCTGCGCGCGGTGCAGGTCGTCATCGACGAGAACCTGGCGCGACCCATCCTGGTGGGCCGGCCGGCGGTGCTCGAGCAGCGCATCGAAAAATTCGGCCTGCGCCTGAAGATCGGCGAGCATTTCGACGTCATCAACCCTGACCACGACGAGCGCTACCGCGATTACTGGCAGACCTATTTCGAGATGGGCATGCGCAAGGGCGTCACGCAGGACTGGGCCAAGCTGGAAATGCGCCGCCGCCACAGCCTGATCGGCGCCATGATGATCCACAAGGGCCATGCCGACGGCATGATCTGCGGCACCTTCGGCACGACCTGGCTGCACCTGCACTACATCGACCAGGTGCTGGGCAAGCGCGCCGGCGCCAACGTCTACGCGGCGATGAACATCCTGATCCTGCCGGAGCGGCAGCTGGCGATGGTCGACACCCACGTCAACGACAACCCGACCGCCGAGCAGCTGGCCGAGATCACCATCATGGCGGCCGACGAGATGACCCGCTTCGGCATCCTGCCGCGCGCGGCGCTGCTGTCGCATTCGAACTTCGGTTCGGCCAATACCGAATCGGCCAAGAAGATGCGCGCCGCGCTGGCGCTGATCCAGCAGCAGGCGCCGGGGCTGGAAGTGGACGGCGAAATGCACGGCGACGCCGCGCTCGACTCGAAGCTGCGCGCCGCCAGCATGCCGCATTCGACCCTGAAGGGCGACGCCAACCTGCTGGTGATGCCCAACATCGATGCGGCCAACATCGCCTACAACCTGCTCAAGACAGCTGCCGGCAGCGGCATTGCGATCGGCCCGGTGCTGCTCGGCTGCGCCAAGCCGGTGCACATCCTGACGCCGTCGGCGACGGTGCGGCGCATTGTTAACATGACGGCACTGTGCGTGGTAGACGCCGTGTCGCAGCGGTAAGCGCGGGAATCGGCCGGACCACATGGTCCGGCCCAAGTTCCCCGGTATTGCGTAACAAGAGGTAATGGCGCGCCGTCCAGATCAGCTTTCGGGGCATAATAGCGCACCTACTTGTGTTTATGGCACGATTTTTCCGGGCGCAGAGTCACCGCGACCCTCTGTTACAATGTCGGTTGTCAGAAGAATCTTTTCCTCGGCAGCACGTCATCACCGATCACATCACGAACATGCAAACAAGAAAAAAAGCCCTCATTACCGGCATCACCGGTCAGGATGGCGCCTATCTCGCACAACTGCTGCTTGAAAAGGGCTATGCCGTCACCGGCACCTACCGGCGTTCCAGTTCCGTCAACTTCTGGCGCATCGAGGAGCTGGGGATTCAGGACGACCCCAACCTGACCCTGGTCGAATACGACCTGACCGACCTGTCGTCGGGCATCAGGCTGATGGAGTCGAGCGACCCGGACGAAGTCTACAACCTGGCCGCGCAAAGTTTCGTCGGCGTCTCTTTCGAGCAGCCCGTCGCCACCGCCAGCATCACCGGGCTCGGCGCCGTCAACCTGCTCGAGGCGATCCGCATCATCAAGCCTACAGCGCGCTTCTACCAGGCATCGACCTCGGAAATGTTCGGCAAGGTGCAGGCCATTCCGCAACTGGAAGACACGCCGTTCTATCCGCGCAGCCCGTACGGCGTAGCCAAGCTGTACGCGCACTGGATGACCGTCAACTACCGCGAATCGTACGGCATCTTCGGCTCCAGCGGCATCCTGTTCAACCACGAATCGCCGCTGCGCGGGCGTGAATTTGTCACCCGCAAGATTACCGACACGGTCGCCAAGATCGTGCTGGGCAAGCTCGACGTGCTCGAACTGGGTAACCTCGACGCCAAGCGCGACTGGGGTTATGCCAAGGAATACGTCGAAGGCATGTGGCGCATTCTCCAGGCCGACGAGCCCGACACCTTCATCCTGGCCACCAACCGCACCGAAAGCGTGCGCGACTTCGTCACCATGGCATTCAAGGCGGCCGGCATCGGCATCGAGTGGAGCGGCAGCGGCGAGCAGGAGACGGGGCATTGCAGCCGCAGCGGCAAGCTGCTGGTGCGCGTGAGCCCGAAATTCTATCGCCCGGCGGAAGTCGAATTGCTGATCGGTGATCCGGCCAAGGCCATGCGCGTGCTGGGCTGGGCGCCGCAAACGACCCTCGAGCAACTGTGCGCCATGATGGTCGAGGCCGACATGCGCCGCAACCAGCACGGCGTCTCGTTCTGATATGAACCGCCTCGCCACCGAAACGTACGCGGCGCAAGTCCCGCACGGCGAGGGCGAGGGCAAGCGCGCACTCATTACCGGCTTGCGCGGTTTCACCGGCTATTACGTGGCCGCCGAGCTCACCGCTGCCGGCTACCACGTGTTCGGCACCGTGCTGCCGGGCGAGGAAGCCGGGCCCGACATTTTCGAAGTCGACCTGCGCGACCGCACCGCGGTCGCTGCCATGGTCGAACAGGTGCAGCCGGACGTCGTCGTCCACCTGGCCGGGATCGCCTTCGTGGCGCACTCGGACGCCGAGATGATGTACCGGGTCAACGTCGCCGGCACCCGCAACCTGCTCGAAGCACTGGCCGGCGCCCGCCACCAGAGTTCCGCGGTACTGCTGGCATCGTCGGCCAACATCTACGGCAACGCCGACGTCAGCCTGATCGACGAGAACGTGGCGCCGGCACCGGCCAACGATTATGCGGTCTCGAAGCTGGCGATGGAGTACATGGCCAGGCTGTGGATGGACCGCTTGCCGATCATTATCAGCCGGCCTTTTAATTACAGCGGGGTCGGCCAGGCGGAAAACTTCCTGCTGCCGAAAATCGTCAGCCACTTCCGCCGTGGCGAACGCAAGATCGAACTGGGCAACTTGGCCATCGCGCGCGATTTTTCCGACGTGCGCATGGTCGCTGCCGCCTACCGTCGCCTGCTGGCGGCTGCGCCCGCCGGGCAAGCCTTCAACATTTGCTCCGGCCAGTCGCATTCGATCGCCGAAGTGATCGACATCATTTCCGACCTGGCCGGCTACCGCATCGAGGTCGAAGTCAATCCCGCCTTCGTGCGTAGCAACGACGTGCTGAACCTGGCCGGCAGTAATGACAAGCTGATCAGCGTGGTGGGCGCCCTCGAACCGATTCCGCTGGTCGACACGCTGCGCTGGATGTACCAGGCGTGAGTGTGTTGCGTGTCGGCCTCGGGACGACCATGATCGAACCGGGCCTGACCGGCGGCCGGCTGGACGGCATCGGCGTCTATACCGACGCGCTGCTGCGCCACCTGCCCGGCGCCGGCTGCGCCGTCACCGGCTATTCCTATCCCCCCTTGCGCGGCAATGCCGGCGCCATCAGCGTCGGCCAGCCGATGCCGCAATCGTTCGAGGCGGCCTCGCTGCGCGACCTGGCCACGCCCGGCGTCCACCGCGTGCACATGCCGGCCGACATCTTTCACGTGACCGATTACCGCCTCGTGCGCATGGACTGCCCGCTGGTGGCAACCTTGCACGACGCGCTGCCGGTCAGTCATCCCGAATGGTGCAGCCCGCGCCTGCGCGGCATGAAAAACTGGCTGCAGCGCAAAGCCACCCGCAAGGCCGACCATGTGATTGCGCTGTCGCACTTCGCCATCGACGAGCTGGTGTCGTGTTTCGCCATCGACCCCCAGCGCGTGACGGTGGTGCCGTGCGGCGTCGACGACGAGTGGCTGCAGGCGCCCGACGCCGCGGCCGTGGCTGCCACCTTGCAGGCGAACGGTTTGCGGCCCGGCTACTTCCTGTTCGTCGGCACGCTGCAGCCGCGCAAGAATGTCGCCCGCCTGCTCGAAGCCTACCTGCAACTGCCGGCCGCCGTGCGCGCCGAGCGCCAGCTCGTCATCGTCGGCGCCGCCGGCTGGCGCTGCGAGGAGCTGGTGCGCCAGCTCGAGGCCGCCCGCCAGCGCGGCGAAAACGTGGTCTGGCTCGCCAACCTCACCGACGGCGCCGCGCTGCGCCACGTCTATGCCGGCGCCGGCGTGTTCGTCTTCCCCTCGCTGTACGAGGGCTTCGGCATTCCGGTGGTGGAGGCGTTCGCCTCCGGGGTGCCGGTGGTGGCCTCGGACACCAGTTCGCTGCCGGAAGTGAGCCAGGGCGCCGCGCTCGGCGTCGATCCGCTCGATGCCGGCGCCATCGGCGACGCGATGCTGGCGCTGCTGCGCGACGGCGCCTTGCGCGAACGCTGCATCGCCGCCGGGCGCCGCCGCGCCTTGCAGCTGACCTGGCGCGAAACGGCGCGCCAGACTGCCGCCGTGTACCATGCGGTGCTAAGCCGTTGAGCCCTCCGCCTTTGTTTTGTTTGAACTGAGATTTATGCGCGTCCTCCATTTTTACAAAGACTACTTTCCCGACACCATGGGCGGGGTCGAGCAAGTGATCCGCCAGATGTGCGTCGGCACCGGCCGCCTCGGCGTGCGCAACGAAGTGCTGACCTTAACGCGCAGCAAGGACCTGACGCCGTTCGAGTTCGAAGGCCACCTGGTGCGCCGCGTGCCGCTGGACCTGAACATCGCCTCCAACGGCATCTCCTTCGCCGCCATCGGCGAACTGAAGCGCCGCGCCGCCGAGGCCGACGTCGTGCACTACCATTTCCCCTGGCCGTTCATGGACCTGGCCCACTTTGTGGCCGGCATCGACAAGCCGACCCTGGTGACCTACCACTCCGACATCGTGCGCCAGAAGATACTGCTGCGCCTGTACCAGCCGCTCAAGCACAGGTTCCTGCGCAGCGTCGACACCATCGTCGCCACCTCGCCCAATTACCTGGCCTCGTCGGCGGTGCTGGACCGCTACCGCGACAAGACGCGCACCATCACTTACGGGCTCGACAAGAGCATCTACCCGGCCGCCGAGCCGGCGCGGATGGCCAGGTGGCGCGCCATCGCCGGCGACAAGTTCTTCCTGTTCGTCGGCGTGCTGCGCTACTACAAGGGCCTGCACATTTTGCTCGATGCCGTGGCCGGCACCGACTACCCGGTCGTCATCGTCGGCGCCGGGCCGATCGAGCAGGAACTGAGGGCGCACGCCGCGCGGCTGGGGCTGAAGCACGTGATGTTCGTCGGCGCCCTCGACGATGCCGACAAGGTTGCCTTGCTGACCCTGTGTTACGCGGTGGCATTTCCCTCGCACCTGCGCTCGGAGGCGTTCGGCATTTCGCTGCTGGAGGGCGCCATGTACGGCAAGCCGATGATTTCAAGCGAAATCGGCACCGGCACGTCCTACATCAACATCCACGGTGAAACCGGGCTGGTGGTGCCGCCGAGCGACCCGCAGGCCTTCGGCGAGGCGATGCGTACCTTGTGGGACCAGCCGGCGCTGGCGCTGGCCATGGGCAAGCGTGCCGAGGCGCGCTACCACGAACTGTTTACCGCCGAGCGGATGGCGGCCAGCTACAACGCGCTGTACCACGAACTGGTGGCGCGCCGCGTGCCGGGCGCCGCAGGCTAGGGCCGCGGCGCGCCTGCATCTTGCCGACTGTTGTTTTACGGTATCCCCACTTTGTCGGCCAGCTGGTATGCTCGACGGGTACGCCGGGCGTCGCCCGCAGCCTGCTCAAAGACCTTACATGAGATGAGACGCGTTTTCCTTGTAGTTGCGCTATCGTTGGCCGCCTCCGCCTCCGCCTCCGCCTCCGCCTCCGCCTCCGCCTCCGCCTCCGCCCTCGGCGCGGGGCCGGTTGCCCCGGGCCTGTTGCTGCTGACCGAAAGTTCCCCGCCCACCAGCATGCGCGAGGGCGATCGGGTGATCGGCAGCGGCACCGACAAGGTGCGCGAAATCATGGCGCGCACTGACACGCCTTACACGCTGGAGCTGCTGCCGTGGCGCCGCGCCTACACCCTGGTCCGGCAGCGGGCCGACGCCTGCCTGTTTTCCACCAGCCGCACGCCCGAGCGCGAGCAATTGTTCAAATGGGTGGGTCCCACCGATGAAGCGGAGTGGGTGATGCTGGGGCGCGCCGACCGCCACTTCGCGCTGCACACGCTGGAAGACGCGCGCAAGCTGCGCATCGGCACTTACAACGGCGACGCGCGCGACGAGTACCTGCGCGCGCGCGGCTTCCAGGTGGACCCGGCGCAGCACGACCTGATCAATCCGCGCAAGCTGCTGCTGAACCGCATCGACCTGTGGGCGGCCAGCTTCAAGCGCGGAACGACCGTGCTGGCCAGAAATGGATGGGGAAAGAAGATCGTGCCGGTGCTCTCGTTCAACCGCGTTGGGGTCTACCTGGCCTGCAACCCGGCCGTTCCCAGCGCGCTGATCGACAGGATGAATGCGGCGCTGGAGGCGATGGGGCGCGACGGCACCAGCAGGCGGATTGACCACAAGTACGAGCGGTGGGCGGACGCTTCTGCGCGACGGTAGCAGCGCGCCTGGGTTCCTGCATTCGGCTGCAAGAGATAACGGCGATGAAAACGGGGATTTTGGCGACGGCTTGCGTCTGTTTGATACGAAGTGTGGTGGTGCCGGGAGCGGAATTAGACTAAGTTTAAAATCAATGGGTTGCGACGTTGACTCGTAATTTATTCGTAGCCTATCGGGTGATTCTGGAATTGGTTCGGTTCCAGTTCCCCAGTCGAGTGACTGGTATTCGGAATGCTGGCCCGTCTTCTTGTGGTTTTTTACCACCATGTAAAGATTGTTTTAATATACACTTAACTTCAGTGAGGCGGGATGCCGTGCTATGATGGCCGGCTAAAATAAAAAAAGCAGTGTTAGGGGATATGTTTGAATAAGAACGAACTCGAGTTCGCTAGGCTCCAGGTAGACGCGAAAAAACACGGGGCCATCTTGAATTTTCTCAAGACGCTCGCAACCTTAGCGACTATTCTTGGGTCGATTTATATCATTTTTGAGGGGCTGAAGTCTATCGCCAACTCTAGCCCAGCAGGTTTTACCGCCTTGTCTGAAGTGGTCCGGCATCTGAACATCAGCGGCATCTTGGCCTATGTCGTCGCTGCTGGATGCGCAGGAGGGTGGGCGATGGAGCGCAGGGGGCGGAAGCGCCTGTTGCCTGGTTTCTCTGAGCAACGAAGACAAGTGGAGGCGAGTGATCCTTATCACGGAACTAGTGGCTTGACTGTTTCTGGCGATACCCCAACCACAGAGGGAACCTGATGGAACTTATACTTATTGGCGTCAACGCGATTCTTTTAATGCTCGTCTGGCGCCTGATGTTGAAGAAAAGCGTACTCGACAGTCACCGCGACCGGCTGTTTGATTTGCGGGATCATCTGCGCCTGACCTTTATCGAAAAGGGGTGGTCGCTGGAACTCCCAATTTATCGTCGTCTTCGTGACCTGATCAATGGGTATCTCCGGTTCACGGAGTCGTACTCGTTCGGAGAGTTCATCTACTTGGAAAACCAAGTAAAACGGAATGAAAAAATTAAGTCTGCGCTCGCTGAAAAATTTACTGCGAAGTTCCAAGCGGACACTGCGGAACAGCGCGCGTTTGTGGAGGAGTTCCGACGTGACGCCGTAGCTGTTATGATGAACTACATGATCGTAAGTTCCGGCCCGCTGCTGGTTCTGTTCGCATTCATGTTGCCAGTCGTCGCTGTATTATCGGTCGTAAAACTTATCGTTTCTATTTTAAAAGTGGGCGGGCTGTCCATTTTCGGCAAGGCTGTAGAAGTACAGGAGTTGATCGGATCGCTCATGCGTTTAACGGTGGCCCTTATCGCTGAGAAGCTGCTTTTCAAGGATTTCGTTGAGGAATATTCGTACCGCCAGGCCTGCTGACTGGCCGCTCGAACGACTTAGCGCTTCGGCCCCAAAAAAGCCACCTTGTAGGTGGCTTTTTTGTTAGCTGTTCGTTTCCAATGAATCTCAGCAGTGTTGCCTTAGTGCTTCTCTTGATAGCTTTTCGCCCACGCGATCACTTCTTTAGCCTGATAGAGCGGCTGGCTGCGGCCCGCTTTGCCCCCCGTCATCGTCGGCAGTCGGATCGCCTTCGGGAAGCCCGGAAGGCAGGCCATCCGCTCGCGCACGACCGGGGCTTCGCGCTTCAGGTACGTGGCGATCGTGGCGATATCCCACAGATCGATCTCGATGGGGATGGCCGGCCGCACCAGCTGCGCGACAGCGGCCGCCAGTTGCTCGATCAGTGCTGTATCGCTCACAACTCCACCTCGCCGCCTTGATTCGATTTCAGCCTACGGATCGCAGCAGGCACTCGCGCGATGATGGTGTCCCACAGACTATCCTTCACCCATTCGTATCCCGTCCGGTTCTGAGCCTCGGCAGCCACTGCCGCATCCTCGAGCGCGGCGTTGCGTGCGGCCGCTGCTATCGAAGCGCGCTTAGATTCGCTCAGTGCCCCGTTGATTGATTCGTGGACTTGTGCCAGCGCGCCAGTGGGAGTCGGGAAGGGGCCACGCGCGGCCATCCCAAGCGCCGCTACTGGGACGTCGCTCACTGCGATTCCCTCGAGCCGCGGATCGCCTTCCAGGTGTTCGACACCGTGTACAACGGCGGCAAGCCGATCGTGTGGCTGCAGCAGGCGGTGGGCACGACCCCGGACGGGATCTTTGGGCCGGCAACGCTGGCGGCGCTGCAGCGCGCGGACCCTCTCAAGGTTGTCATGCGCTTCAATGCGTACCGGTTGCAGTACCTCGGCAACCTCAAGAATTGGCCCACCTTTGGGCACGGATGGGCGAACCGTATCGCCGAAAATTTATTGAAAGGTGGTGCATGATGGCACTCGATCCAGTAACCGCGATGCTCGATATTGGCGGGAAGGTCATCGATCGACTATTCCCGGACGCCGGCCAGGCAGCAGCAGCTAAGCTCGAGCTGATCAAGCTGCAGCAGTCCGGCGAACTGGCGATGATGTCGGCCGACGTCGAGATCGCGAAGGGGCAGATGTCGACCAACCAGGCGGAGGCGGCCAGCGGCGGGCTGTTCGTGGCCGGCTGGCGGCCCTTCATCGGCTGGACTTGTGGCGCTGCGTTTGGCTACAAGTTCGTGTTGGCGCCTGCGCTGGCGTTTGCGCTGACGGCTTTTGGCCACCCGATCACCCTTCCGGTACTGGACTTCACCGAGATGTCGACGGTGCTGTTGGGCATGCTGGGACTCGGAGGCTTGCGCACCATCGAAAAGGTGAAGGGCGTACAGTAGCGTGAAGACGCATGCAGGCGTCTGCACCTGTCACGGCGCCGGCCGTGCGGAGTGGGGCGAGCATTTGACGTCCATGGCCACGATCGCCCCGTGGTTCTTCGTGTAGGTGGCATTGCAAGTCTCGTCGCCGTCGATCCGCTTCGAGATCTGAATCGCGGCGGAACCGTCGTAGGTGCAAGCGAGCCACTTCTCACCACCGTGTCGCCACGTGATCTTGCCGCCGTCCTTCGTCTTGCTGGCGGTTTCGGGTTTCAGGTAGGTCATTGACGCCGGTTCGCCGCCCATCAAGCCGAAGCCGGTTAACTGCATCGCTTGCGGAGCGTATCCATGCCAGCCGACTGGCGCCCGCACGGTCAATGCGTCCTTCGGCAGCGTAGGGGGGCAGGCCTCGGCGCGCGCCTGCAGCGGGAGCATCCATGCCATCGCGACAAGCAGGTAGCGGAATGGCCGGCTCATTTCAATTCGATCACGAAGAATGCCTGGGCGTTGTTGCTTGGGCTGCTGTAAAGCGCCCCAGGTCCGCCGGCGGGCACTAGCCGCCTCGAGACGCGCGGCTTGAGCGGATCATTCTTCCACTGATCCATCACCCACATGCCGGCGCCGGCGTGCTTGAGGAAAAACGCCGCGTGCTGGCCAGTTCTATTGTTTGGATAGCGTCCGTTCACGAAGGTCGCGATCGCCGTTCCCCGCTTCAAATCCGGCGTATCCATGACCTTGGCGCCTTGGTGCCACGTCGACGCGAACTTCCCTTTTAGCCCTGGCGCATACTGCTTGACTAGTTCCACGCAGTCTCCCTTGCCGACGAGCGGCGCGTCCTGCAAGCTGTCTACCCCGTTGTACACGTGTGGCATAGATCCTCCAAAGTGAAGTGGATCCTGTACTTTCGGTGATCTGGGGAAATCTGCCATGCGCGCAAATAAGCCTGAGTTCGACGTTGCGCAACGGCAATGCATTCATCCGAGCCGGGCCGCCATATCGGCCGCGCTCTCGTTGTAATACACCTGCAGTTGGCGCAGGTCGCGGTGTCCTACCATTCGCGCCAGCGCCAGAATATCGAGTTTCTTCGACAACCTGGTGATCGCCAGGTGGCGGCTGTCGTGGAAGGTGAGGCCTTCCACTTGAGCGCGTTTCATGGCCTTGCGAAACAGCGCGTCGCGGGAGTCCGGCTCAATGCCAAACAGCGTCGCCCCCTCGGCCGGTGGCGCCAGGCATTTGAGCAGCTGCAGCGCGCGCTTGGTCAGCGGCACATCGCACTTCGTGCCGTTCTTGGTGACCGACGCCGGCAGATGGGCGACCGCGCCCTTCACCCAGGCAGGCTCGAGCTTGCAGATCTCGCCTGAGCGCATCGCCGTCTCGATGGCAAACAGCAACATGACGGCCACTACCTGGCTCTTCGTCTCCGTGGCCGTTTCCGTGCCGCCATAGTCGAACCCCAGCGCGAAGCAGATTCGCTCGATCTCGTCATCGGTGGCCAGGCGATCGCGTGATTCGCCTTCCTTGGGCCGCCGCACGTTGGTGGTTGGCGATTCAGCGATCCACTTCCATTCCTTCGCTGCCTTCGTGAAGACGTTCGAGATCAGGTTCAGCTCACGATTGACCGTTGAGCCGGTCACCTTGTCGACAGTGAGGCGCAGGTCGCGCCAGCGGCCCAGGGTGTCGGACGTGACGTCGGCCAGCAGCATATCGCTTAGCTTGACGCCGCCGATCACCTTCCGTCCGAATGCATTCAGGCGCAGCACCTCCCATTGATATCCGGCCTTGTGCTTTGAAACTTCGGTCTCGTAGCGGCGCAGCGCATCGTCGACCGTGCGACCGTGCTCGATGCCGGTGGACACCTCGCGGCGAATTTCAGCCTCGCGCTAGGCCGCGGCGATGGTAGCCTCGGCCTTGGTGGTGCGCGTTCCGGATGCTCGCCGGGTTCCGGTCGGACCCTTGATTGCGATCTGGAAGCGCCAGACAATTCCGCTCTTGTTCTGAACTTTTTCGAATGTGGCCATCGTTCTTTGTTCGTACTTTATTCGTAAATTGTTCGTAGAGCGTATCAGGAAATAGTGTTTTTAAGTGTCCTTTTGCGCAAAACTAACAAACTCGACAGGCGTAAAAAAAGGACGTAAGCCCTTGAATCGCAAGGGAATATGTCCTTTAGTGTTTCTTCGTGTTCGTGGTGCGTGGTGCCGGGAGCCGGAATCGAACCGGCACGCTGTTTCCAGCGCGGGATTTTGAGTCCCGTGCGTCTACCTATTCCGCCATCCCGGCAACGCGACCCGCATTATGGCTGATTTACCCGTTCGCGGCAACTCTTTTGCCCCCTACAAACGCAAGGGTGAGGCGGCGGCGCCGGCGAGCATTCAGGCAGTCAGCTTCTGCTGCAGCAAGCGCAGCGCAAACACCGGGCCGCCCACCGTCACCGCGTGTTCGCTGATGTTTACCGCGATCATGTTTTCCCTCCAGCGAAACAGCTTCGCCAGCGGCAGGTAATTGCGGACCTGGCCGTCTTGGGACGGCGCCAGGCAGTAGCCCAACGACAGGATCGACTCGTCCAGTGTTTTCAGGAAGAAGCGCGCATCGAAGCGGGTGTTGACCTGGAAGCGCGCCGGCAGCGCCGCGAACACCGGCGCCATGCCGCCCACCAGAACCGGGATGACGATGTAGGCCACCGGCGCCGTTGGATCGATCGCCATGCACAGCGTGGCAATCAAGGTCAGGCCGACCGCCAGCGTGATGGCCAGCGACACCAGCTGGCCCCACGACTGGATCGGGCACAGGAAACGGACTGCGTCGTGCGACCTGACGACCCGAGACATCGATACGCTCTTCATGATGATCCCCCAGAGGTGGAACCGTTGACCGATCCTTCATTCTCTGCGTCAATTTCGGTAGCGAATTGATATTCATCAAGCCGAATAGACGAGTCCGCCAAGATGCGGGGGAGCGCTATGCCAGGCGGCTAGCGTTCCTCACTTCACGCGGCGGTACAGGCGGTAGCGCTCGACGCGGTCGGACGGGCGCCGGCCTTCCCACTGCAGCGCCCACTGCTTGCCGAGGAATGCCTGCGCGATCTCGTGGTCATCCTTCACGTCCGTGCTGTCCTGCAGCAGCAGCAGGTCGCAGCTGGCGCCGCCCAGGCCCGAAAACGTCAGCCCGCCGTAGAAGGCGAACGATACCCGCTGCGCCGGCCCGACGTTGGTCAGGATGCAGCCGCCGCCGGGCGGCACGTTGGCGGCGATCTGCTGCGCCACGCTGCGGTAACTCTTGGTGTAATTGAACTGCGGCAGCAGCAGCGTCATCATCAGCACCCAGAACAGGATCAGCCCGCCCGAGGACAGCACCACCGCGCGCCACAGCACCGACGGCTGGCGCGAAATGCGCCAGTACACCAGCACGAACCAGCCGACGGTGGCCGCCGCCGCGACCAGGAACGCGATAATGCCGAACTCGGCCTGGAAGCCGGGCGACAGCCGCGCCGAGTTCTTCACTGCCTGCGCCGGCCAGCCCGTCAGCGTGGCGATCCACCACAGCCAGATGCCGCCGGCGATCATGGTCAGCACCATCACCGAGAACCAGTCGATCGCATTGATGGTGCCGCGCTTCATCGCCGGCAGCCCGAACGCGGCCATGATGGCCAGCGGCGGCAGCAGCTTGAGCAGGTCGCCGCTTTCCGGCGTCGGGTCGCACAGGATCAGCAGCGTCAGCGCGCCGACAAAACTGAGCGGCAGCACGATGTGCAGCAGCCGCCGCTGTCGCCGCCAGGCGTAGATCGCCCAGCCGGCGAACGGCCAGGCCGGCCAGAAAAACCAGATGCCGACCTTGAAAAAGGCCTTCAGCGAGCCCCAGCTGGGCAGCCCGATCTGGCTCAGATTCCACCCCAGCCAGGCGTCCACCGGCGACAGGCCGTACGGGCGCAGCGTCACCGCCGGCAGCATCCAGGCCAGCACGATCAGCAGCGCCACCAGCGCGGCGATGGCGAGGTCGCGCAGCGTGCGCCCGGCCGGGATGCCAAGGAAGCGGGTGCACAGGTACAGCGCCAGCGCCAGCGTGCACGGCGGCAGATAGCCGCGCGTGAGCGTCAGCGCGCCCAGCGCCAAGCCGATCAGTCCGGCATTGCCGACGCTCGGCGCCTCGACGTAGCGTACCGCCCGGTAGACGAACAGCGCCACCAGCGAGCCTTGCAGCGTCACCGCCAGCGTCTCGTGGCTATGGAGCAACAGGCCGAGGCAGCCGAGGTAGATCAGCAGGGCGGTGTCGGCCAGCGTGCGGCCGTAGTCGTCCGGCTCGGGCTGGCCGCCGAAGGCCAGCCGCAGCGGCTGGGCGTCGGCGCGCCGGCCCAGGTGGAAGGCGGTATACCAGACCGACAGTGCGCCGAGCAGGAAGATGCCGATGGTCGATATCCGCGCCGCCATCACGTCGCCCAGCAGCCAGCCGAACAACTTGATGCCCAGCGCGCCCAGCCAGAATGCCAGCGGCCCTTCGTCAGCCGACGCCAGGCCGGCGATGTTGGGCAGCAGCCAATCGGCCACGCCGCCGTGCGCCATCGTCCACATGATGCCGAAGCTGCTGGCGTCGTCCTTCCACAGGTCCCGTCCCAGCAGCCCCGGCAGGATATATAGCAGGCCCAGCCCGAACATGGCCCAGCGTGGCAAGGCGAGGGTGGCGGAGGCGGGAAGTCGGACTGGCTTCATTGATAACTGTTTGGTCACGGGCGCAGCCCTGAAATTCTGAAATAGTGCGTAGTATCCGCGAAAAAAAAGCAGCCATAGCTGCTTTTTTCACATGCGGCCGAAAACTTAGCCGTTTGCGACGGCGGTCTTGGAACCGACTGCGCCGAATTTCTGGCGGAACTTCTCGACGCGGCCTGCGGTGTCGACGATCTTGTGCTTGCCGGTGTAGAACGGGTGCGATTCAGCCGAAACCTCGATCTTGACCAGTGGGTACTCTTGACCTTCGTGGGTGATTTTGTCACGGGTCTGGATGGTCGAACGGGAAACGAATTTGAAGTCGCACGACACGTCGTGGAACACGACATCGCGGTAATCTGGGTGAATATCTTTACGCATGGTCTTGCCTCGGTTAAGTTTGGTAGCCAATCTGCACTTCGTCGGTCTGCTTGCCTCTTGACCCGGTTGCTGATCACTTGCCAGGGGTTTAATACTGCAACCGGCGATTATACAGGCGTTTGAGGGCGTAACGCAACAAACGGGCTCAGCTGGGTCGCATCAGCGTGACCATGGCAAACAACAGCCCGCCGAAACCGACGAACATGCTGATGAGAGTGGTGGTCATCCATTTGTGCATGTCGGTGCGGAGGTCCGCGTTCATCGCGCGCATTTCCGCCCTCAGCTCGATCAGGTCAGCTTTGGTGGCAAGTGTCGGCAGGATGGTGTCGAACCGCGTTTCTAGAATGATGAGGCGCCTGTCCATTTTACGAATATAGGCGGCCGGATCGCCGTTGGCAAGCTCAGGGGCATCCGTTTCGGAATTGGGTTGCATGAGGATCCTCTAGTAGTCCTTCATTGTCCCGCCGTGGTCTACCTTTCGGTTGACCTGAATCTAAGGTGTGTAAACCAAAAAAAGGAACGCCGAAGCGTTCCTTTTTGCGATGCGTTCGGTGGCCTTGGCCGCCGCGGTGTAGCAGGGCTTTTACCCGCCTCGGCGCATCAGGTCGAAGAACTCGTTGTTGTTCTTCGTGGCCTTCATCTTGTCGAGGATGAACTCCATCGCTTCGATCTCGTCCATCGAGTACAACAGCTTGCGCAGGATCCAGATCTTCTGCAGCTGGTCCGGCTTGATCAAGAGTTCCTCGCGGCGCGTGCCCGACTTGTTCAGGTTGATCGCCGGGTAGACGCGCTTCTCGGCCAGGCGGCGCTCGAGGTGCACTTCCATGTTGCCGGTGCCTTTGAATTCTTCGAAGATGACGTCGTCCATGCGCGAGCCGGTCTCGATCAGCGCGGTGGCGATGATGGTCAGCGAGCCGCCTTCTTCGATGTTGCGGGCGGCGCCGAAGAAACGCTTCGGACGCTGCAGCGCGTTGGCGTCGACACCACCGGTCAGGACCTTGCCCGAGGCAGGGATCACGGTGTTGTAGGCGCGCGCCAGGCGGGTGATCGAATCGAGCAGGATCACCACGTCTTTTTTCATTTCGACCAGGCGCTTGGCTTTTTCCAGCACCATCTCGGCGACCTGCACGTGGCGCGTGGCCGGCTCGTCGAAGGTGGAGGCGACCACTTCGCCGCGCACGGAGCGCTGCATCTCGGTCACTTCTTCCGGGCGCTCGTCGATGAGCAGCACGATCAGGGTGCAGTCAGGATGGTTCGCGGTGATCGCGTGCGCCATGTGCTGCAGGATGACCGATTTGCCGGACTTGGGCGAAGCTACCAGCAGGCCGCGCTGGCCCTTGCCGATCGGCGCGATCAGGTCGATGATGCGGCCGGTGATGTTTTCCTGGCCCATCATCTCGCGCTCGAGGCGCAGCGGCTCGTTCGGGTGCAGCGGGGTCAGGTTCTCGAACAGGATGCGGTGCTTCGACGCTTCCGGCGATTCGCCGTTGACCTTGTCGACCTTGACCAGCGCGAAGTAGCGCTCGCCGTCTTTCGGGGTGCGCACTTCGCCTTCGATCGAGTCGCCGGTGTGCAGGTTGAAGCGGCGGATCTGCGACGGCGAGATGTAGATGTCGTCGGTCGAGGCCATGTACGACGCGTCCGGCGAGCGCAGGAAGCCGAAGCCGTCCGGCAGCACTTCGAGGGCGCCGTCGCCGAAAATTTGTTCGCCTGATTTCGCGCGCTTCTTGAGGATCGCGAACATCAGTTCTTGCTTGCGCAGGCGGGCCGCGTTGTCGATATCGAGGCCGATTGCCATCTCCAGTAGCGCAGAGACGTGCATTGCCTTCAGTTCAGATAAGTGCATGAGTTGAGTCCCGTGACGGGAAGTAAAGGTAGGGGAGGGAGTTGCGTGGGTTAATCAAGGCGGGAAGGAGTCAGTCGAAGCCGCTTCGCTTCCCGGCCAGACGACAGTGCGGGCGCGCTGCCGTCCATCATCATATCAGATGTTGCTGTCGATGAACGAAGTCAGCTGGCCCTTGGCGAGTGCGCCAACTTTCTGGGCGGCGACGACGCCGTTCTTGAACAGGATCAGCGTCGGGATGCCGCGGATGCCGAACTTGGCCGGCACGGCCTGGTTGGCGTCGACGTCCATCTTGGCGATGACGATCTTGCCGTCGTATTCCTTGGCGACCTCTTCGAGGATGGGGCCGATCGCCTTGCAGGGACCGCACCATTCAGCCCAGAAATCGACCAGCACCGGACGCTCCGACTTGAGGACGTCGGCTTCGAAAGAGGCATCGGTGATGTGTTTAATATTTTCGCTCATGTTTTTTTCCTCAATTGAGGGTGGGATCAAATTACGCCTGCAACCGCCAATCCGCCGTTTGCCGGATCCTGCGACAGCACGTCGGCTTCCTTTTGTTGCAACACTTATGATGGCGACGGATCGCGCGAATACAATAAGTGGAGGGGCGACAAGAGGACGTCAGGCGGGGGATTAGACGAAATAATAACCTATTTTCCCGAAAAGGGGCGTAGGTTCGCACGAAATGTTGAGGTTTTCGCAATCGGGCATCGTCAGCCCCGATTCACCCCACGCTGCCCGTATATTGGTAGAGCGCGCCCGGGTGCCACATCGTCACCACCGACGCCACCTGGCCCATCGACGTGGTGCGCCGCCGCAGCACCAGGCAGCTGGCGCGCGCGTCGATCGACAGCATCTCGGCCATCTCGCGCGGCGCCGGCAGCGCCTCGATGCTGTAGCTGGCGCCCTGCAGCGGAGCGGCCACCATCAGGTGCTCGTTGGGGGTGATCGCGCTGAAGTCCTGTTCCAGGTAGTGCGGCGCGCAGGCAGGGTTGACCCAGCGGTCCTCGACCTGGATCGGCGCCTCGTCCTCGAAGTGGACGATCACCGAATGGAACAGCGCGCTGCCGGCCGCCAGTTCGAACTGGCGCCCCAGCAGCTCGCTGGCGCGGCCCGCCTCGAGCAGGCGCAGGCTGCTGCGGTGGGTGTGGCCGCGCGCGCGGATCTCGTCGGCGATGCTCTTGATCTCGACCAGCGTGGCCTGGTATTTTTTCGGCGCCACGAAGGTGCCCGAACCCTGGCGGCGCGTGAGCACCTGTTCGGCCGTCAGCTCGCGCACGGCGCGGTTGACGGTCATGCGCGAGACGCCGAACTGGCGCACCAGCGCCTGCTCCGACGGCACCACCTCGCCTTCCTTCCAGCGGCCGGCCGCGATCTCGCTGAGCAGGTAGTCCTTGATGCGCTGGAAAATAGGCGTGCTGTCTTGCGCGATCTGTTCTTCCAAACTACTCTCCGAAGGGCGGGGGATAATCCGATTCTAGCACTTCAATTCAAAAGCAAGACCCGGGGTTTCTTCCGCCGCCCGATGGCGCACGATGATGGCCCGACACCTTCTCCACAGAGGCAGATCATGAACGCAGTCATCCAGGCCGCCCCCTTTTGCAGCGACGACGAACGCTGGGACGCGGTACAGCGCCGCGACAGCGCGGCCGACGGCATCTTCTACTACTCGGTCAGCAGCACCGGCGTGTACTGCCGTCCTTCGTGCGGCGCGCGCCCGGCCTTGCGCCGCAACGTGCGCTTCCATGACAGCTGCGCCGCGGCCGAAGCGGCCGGTTTTCGCGCCTGCCTGCGCTGCAAACCCAACCTGCCGCCGCTGGCCGAACGCCACGCCGCCGTGGTGGCGCAGGCCTGCCGCCTGATCGACGCCGCCGAACAGGCGCCCGACCTCGACGCGCTGGCCGAGGCCTGCGCCATGAGCCGCTTCCACTTCCACCGCGTCTTCAAGGCGCACACCGGCATCACGCCCAAGGCCTATGCCGATGCCGGCCGCGCGCGCCGCCTGCAGCAAACCCTGGCGCAGGCGCACACCGTCACCGACGCCATCTACGCCGCCGGCTTCAATTCGAGCGGCCGCTTCTACGCCGCCTCCGACGGCGTGCTTGGCATGAGCGCCAGCTCGTTTCGGGCCGGCGGCAGCGGCGAATCGATCCGCTTCGCCATCGGCGCCTGCTCGCTCGGCGCCATCCTGGTCGCGGCTACCGGCAAGGGCATTTGCGCCATCCTGATGGGCGACGACCCCAACCAGCTGGCGCGCGACCTGCAGGACCGCTTTCCGCATGCCGAACTGCGCGGCGCCGAAGCCGACTTCGAGGCCACCGTCGCCAAGGTGGTGGGCCTGGTCGAGTCGCCGGCGATCGGGCTCGATCTGCCGCTCGACGTGCGCGGCACTGCGTTCCAGCAGCGCGTCTGGCAGGCGCTGCGCGCAATCCCCGCCGGCGCCACCGTCAGCTACGCCGAACTGGCCGAACGCATTGGCCTGCCGTCCGGCGCGCGCGCCATCGCCGGCGCCTGCGCCGCCAACCCGGTCGCCGTCGCCATTCCCTGCCACCGCGTGGTCAGGCAGGACGGCGCCATCTCCGGCTACCGCTGGGGCGTCGAGCGCAAGGCCGAACTGCTGCGGCGCGAGGGCGCGGCGTGAGCGCGCTCGATTGGCAGGGAATCGGCGCCGAACTCGATGAACGCGGCTGCGCCGTCGTGCCGGGCCTGCTGACCGCAGCCGAATGCGCCGGCTACGCCGCCGGCTACGCGTCGCCGCAGCTCTACCGCAGCCGCGTGGTGATGGAACGCCACGGCTACGGCCGTGGCGAGTACCAGTACTTCGCCTATCCCTTGCCGGAGCAGCTGGCGCAGCTGCGCGCGTCGCTCTATCCGCCATTGGCGGACATCGCCAACCGCTGGTACGGCGCGCTCGGCATCGACACCCGCTTCCCGGCGCGGCACGAGGAGTTCATCGCGCGCTGCCACGCCGCCGGCCAGCTGCGGCCCACGCCCCTGGTGCTGCAGTACCGCGAGGGCGACTACAACTGCCTGCACCAGGACCTGTACGGCGAACACGTCTTCCCGCTGCAGGTGGCGGTACTGCTGTCGCGCCCGGGCGAGGATTTCAGCGGCGGCGAATTCGTGCTGACCGAACAGCGAGCGCGCATGCAGTCGCGCGCCGAGGTGGTGCCGCTGCGGCAGGGCGACGCCGTCGTCTTCCCCGTCAGCCTGCGGCCGGTGACGGGCGCGCGCGGGCCGTACCGCGTCAACATGCGCCATGGCGTCAGCCGCCTGCGCTCCGGCCTGCGCCACACGCTCGGCATCATCTTCCACGACGCCCTCTGAGCGACCTGTCATGCATGCCAGTTTGACCATTGCACAAATCTCTATACACTCTGATACTCAGGTTCCAGACCAATTCAATCGAGAGAAATTCATGCGCATGCGCCGTTCCCTGTTCGTCCTCGCTTCCATGGGGGCGCTGGCCGCCGCCCAAGCCGACACGGTGCTCGACCGCGCCAACGGCTACACCTTGAACAGCAAGAACGAACTGGTGCGCTTCGCTGCGCTCGCTTTCGACGACGGCGGCAAGGTGATCGCCGTCGGCAGCGCCGCAGAGGTGGCGGCGAAAGCCCCGAAAGCGCGCCACGTCGACATGCAGGGAAGGACCGTGCTGCCAGGCCTGATCGACGCCCACGGCCACGTGTTCGGCCTCGGCGACATGCTCACCCAGCTCGACCTGTCGACCAGCGCCACGCTGGCCGACGCCCTCAGGATGGCGGCCGGCTACGCCGGCGCGAATCCGAAACTGCCATGGTTGCGCGGGCGCGGCTGGAACCAGGAAGTCTGGAAGCTGGGGCGCTTTCCCACCGCCGCCGATCTCGATGCCGTTGTCGCCGACCGACCGATGTGGTTGGAGCGCGTCGACGGCCACGCCGGCTGGGCCAACAGCCGCGCGCTGCAACTGGCCGGCATCACCGACGCCACGCCCGATCCGGCCGGCGGCAAGATCATGCGCGATGCGGCAGGCAAGGCCACCGGCGTGCTGGTCGACGCCGCGCAAGGCCTGGTGCACTCGGTGATGCCGAAGCAGACCGAGGCCGGCGCCCGCGTCGCGCTTGACCGCGCGCTGGCCGAAATCGCCCGCGTCGGCATCACCAGCGTGCACGACGCCGGCGTCGAAGTGGGCAACGACCGCCTCTATCGCGACTACGCCGACCATGGCAAGCTGACCGCCCGCGTGTACGGCATGATCGGCGGCACCGAGCGCGACTTCGACCAGCTCGCCGCCAGCGGTCCCCTCAAGAGCTATGCCGGCGACATGTACGCGCTGCGCGCCGTCAAGCTCTATTCCGACGGCGCGCTGGGCAGCCGCGGCGCCGCCCTGATCGCGCCCTACAGCGACGAACCGGCCTCGCACGGCCTGCTGTTCAGCACCGACGCGGCGATGCGCGCGATGATGGAAAAGGCGATGAAGAAGGGCTACCAGGTCAACGTCCACGCCATCGGCGACGCCGGCAACCGCCAGATCCTGGACGGCTTCGAGCAGCTGCTGCCGAAGACGGCGACGGCGAGCCTGCGCCACCGCATCGAGCACGCGCAGGTGGTGGCGCTGGCCGACATCCCGCGCTTCCAGCGCATCGGCATCATCCCGTCGATGCAGCCGACCCACGCGACGTCGGACATGAACATGGCCGAGCAGCGCGTCGGCACTGAACGCATCAAGGGCGCCTATGCCTGGCGCACCTTCCTCAAGCAGGGCTCGCGCATCGCCTGCGGTTCCGACTTCCCGGTCGAGTCGCCCAATCCCTTCTTCGGCATCCACGCCGCGGTCACCCGCCAGGACGCCCAGGGCCAGCCCGCCGCCGGCTGGCATGCCGACCAGGCGATGACGCTCAAGGAAGCCTTCCGCTGCTTTACGCTCGATGCAGCGTGGGCCGCCCACCAGGAAAACACGCTCGGCTCCTTAGAGGCGGGCAAGTGGGCCGACTTCATCGTCGTCGACCAGGACCTGTTTGCCATCCCGGCCAGCGCCATCCACAAGACCGGCGTGCTCGAAACCTGGGTCGCGGGGCGCAAGGTCTACCAGAAGAAGTGATGGCATCGATGCGGGGTGCTGAAAAGAGTTGACGAGCTTGTATAGACAACCTAGACTTTGCAGCGCCCACTCATTCGAAGGAGCTGTCATGAGCACCGATCCAAGCCTTGAAGCCGACCCGCGGTTCGATCCGAGCCGCGTTGTTCGGGCGCCGCGCGGCACTGGCCTTTCCTGCAAAAGCTGGCTGACCGAAGCGGCCTACCGGATGCTGCAAAATAACCTCGACCCCGAGGTGGCCGAAAATCCCCAGCACCTGGTCGTCTACGGCGGCATCGGGCGGGCAGCGCGCAACTGGGCCTGCTTCGACCAGATCCTCGCCTCGCTGCGCACGCTGGAAGTCGACCAGACCTTGCTGATCCAGTCCGGCAAACCGGTCGGCGTATTCCAGACCCATACGGACGCGCCGCGCGTCCTCATCGCCAACTCCAACCTGGTGCCCAAGTGGGCGACCTGGGAGCATTTCAATGAACTCGACCGCAAGGGCCTGTTCATGTACGGCCAGATGACCGCCGGCAGCTGGATCTACATTGGCACCCAAGGCATCGTCCAGGGCACCTACGAGACCTTCGCCGAAGCCGGCCGCCAGCATTTCGGCGGCGACTGGGGCGGGCGCTGGATCCTCACCGCGGGCCTGGGCGGCATGGGCGGCGCGCAGCCGCTGGCTGCCAGCTTCGCCGGCGCCGTCTCGCTCACCGTCGAATGCCAGCAAAGCAGCATCGACTTCCGCCTGCGCACCGGCTACCTCGACAAGCAGGCCGCCAGCGTCGACGAGGCGCTCGAACTGATCAAGCAGCACACCGCCGCGCGCGAGGCGGTCTCGATCGGCCTGCTCGGCAACGCCGCCGAGGTGCTGCCCGAACTGGTGCGCCGCGCCAAGGCCGGCGGCATGGTGCCCGACCTCGTCACCGACCAGACCTCCGCCCATGACCTGATCAACGGCTATCTGCCGGCCGGCTGGAGCGTGGCGGAATGGAAGGCCGCGCAGAAGGATCCGTCCCGCCACGCGCAGCTGCGCAGCGCCGCCGCCCAGTCGTGCGCGGTGCACGTGCAGGCGATCCTCGACTTCCACGCCATGGGCGTGCGCGCCGTCGACTACGGCAACAACATCCGCCAGGTCGCCTACGACCGGGGCGTGGCCGACGCCTTTGCCTTCCCCGGCTTCGTGCCGGCCTACATCCGCCCGCAGTTCTGCGAAGGCCGCGGGCCGTTCCGCTGGGTGGCGCTGTCGGGCGACCCGGAAGACATCTACAAAACGGACGCCAAGATCAAGGAGCTGTTCCCCGACCATAAGCAGGTCCACCACTGGCTCGACATGGCGCGCGAACGCATCGCCTTCCAGGGCCTGCCGGCGCGCATCTGCTGGCTGGGGCTGGGCGAGCGCCACCTCGCCGGCCTGGCGTTCAACGAGATGGTGCGCACGGGCGAACTGAAGGCGCCGGTGGTGATCGGCCGCGACCACCTCGACACCGGCTCGGTGGCCAGCCCCAACCGCGAAACCGAGAGCATGCGCGACGGTACCGACGCGGTATCGGACTGGCCGCTGCTCAACGCCATGCTCAACACCGCCGGCGGCGCGACTTGGGTGTCGCTGCACCACGGCGGCGGCGTCGGCATGGGCTATTCGCAGCACGCCGGCATGGTCATCGTCGCGGACGGCAGCGAGGCCGCGGCCAGGCGCCTGGCGCGCGTGCTGGTCAACGACAGCGCCTCGGGCGTGATGCGCCACGCCGACGCCGGCTACGACACCGCAATCGCTTGCGCCAAGCGGAACCAGCTCGACCTTCCGATGATCAAACAATGATGACTACTCCCCAAAGCTGGACCCTGACCCCCGGCGCCATGACGCTGGCCGACCTGCGCGCCGTCTGGGCTGGGACCGGCGCGCTGACGCTGGCCGACACTGCCTGGCCGGCGATCGAAGCGTCGGCCGCCGCGGTGCGCGCCATCGTCGCCAAGGGCGACGCCGCCTACGGCATCAACACCGGCTTCGGCATCCTCGCCAAACAGCGCATCCCCGAACAGCAGCTCGAGCAGCTGCAGCGCAACCTGATCCTGTCGCATTCGGTCGGCACCGGCGAGCTGCTCTCCGACGCCGTCGTGCGCATGGTCATGCTGATGAAGATCGGCAGCCTGGCGCGCGGCTATTCCGGCGTGCGTCCGCTCATCGTCGAAACCCTCATTGCCCTCTACAACGCCGGCATCATGCCGGCCATCCCGGCCAAGGGTTCGGTCGGCGCCTCCGGCGACCTGGCGCCGCTGGCGCACATGACGCTGGCAATGCTGGGAGTGGGCCAGGTGCGCGTGAACGGCGAACTGGCCGACGCCGCCGACGCGCTGGCCGCCGCCGGCATCGCCCCGGTGGTACTGGCGGCCAAGGAAGGACTGGCGCTGATCAACGGCACCCAGGTGTCGACCGCGCTGGCGCTGCATGGCCTCTTCATGGCCGAGCGCCTGCTGGAGGCGGCCATCGTCGCCGGCGCGCTCTCGCTCGACGCCGCCAAGGGCAGCGACGCGCCGTTCGACGAGCGCGTGCACGCAGTACGCGGCCAGCCCGGCCAGATCGCCACCGCGGCCATCTACCGCGAGCTGGTGGCCGGCAGCGCGATCCGCGCCTCGCACCTGGTCGGCGACGAGCGGGTGCAGGATCCGTACAGCCTGCGCTGCCAGCCGCAGGTCATGGGCGCGGTGATGGACATCATCGGCAACGCCGCGCGCACCTTGCTCATCGAGGCCAACGCCGTGACCGACAACCCGCTGATCTTCCCCGACACCGGCCAGATCATCTCGGGCGGGAACTTCCACGCCGAGCCGGTCGCCTTTGCCGCCGATGCGCTGGCGCTGGCGATCGCCGAAATCGGCGCGCTCGCCGAGCGCCGCATCGCCCTGCTGATCGACGCCACCCTGTCCGGCCTGCCGCCGTTCCTGGTACGCGAACCTGGCGTCAATTCCGGCTTCATGATCGCCCACGTCACTGCCGCCGCGCTGGCGTCGGAGAACAAGTCGCTGGCCCACCCGGCCAGCGTCGACAGCCTGCCCACCTCCGCCAACCAGGAAGACCACGTCAGCATGGCCACCTTCGCGGCGCGCCGCTTGGGCGAGATGGCGCACAATACGGCTGTCATCGTCGGCATCGAGCTGCTGGCGGCGGCGCAGGGCATCGACTTTCACCGGCCGCTGGCCAGCTCCGCGCATCTCGAGCACGTGCACGCGCAGCTGCGGCAGCAGGTGCCGTTTTTCGACGCCGACCGCTTCTTCGCGCCCGACATCGAAGCGGCGAAACAAATGGTAATCAAGGGGACGCTGAGCGCGTCGTGCCAGGAGCTGTTCGCCGGGCTGTACCGACAGGAGCCGTAACGATGGATTTCGCCTTCAAGGCCGGCAGTATCCCGATCCTGGTGTCGATGCCGCACGCCGGCGCCGACGTCCCGGACGACATCGCCGCGCGCCTGGCGCCGTGCGCGAAGGCGCTGGCCGACACCGACTGGCACCTGCCCGAACTGTACGCCTTTGCCGCCGAGATGGGCGCCTCCACCATCTCGGCGCGCTGGTCGCGCTACGTCATCGACCTGAACCGCCCGCCGGAGGATACCAACCTCTATCCGGGCATGGACACCACCGGCCTGTGCCCGGTCGACACCTTCGGCAGCGAACAGCTCTACATCGCCGGCCAGGAACCGTCGCAGGCCGATGTCCAGCAGCGGCTGGAGCGCTACTGGCGGCCTTACCATCTGCAGCTGCGCGCCGAACTCGATCGCCTGCGCGCGCTGCACGGCAAGGTGGTGCTGTGGGACGCCCACTCGATCGCATCGAAGGTGCCGCGCTTCTTCGACGGCCGCCTGCCCGACCTCAACATCGGCACTGCCGGCGGCGTCTCGTGCGACCCGGCGCTGGAAAACGCCGTGGTGGCGAAGGCGCAGGCGTCGGAGCGCTACAGCGTCGCCGTCAACGGCCGCTTCAAGGGCGGCTACATCACCCGCCACTACGGCCATCGCGCCGATCAAGTCCACGCGATCCAGCTCGAGATGTGCCAGTATCTCTACATGGACGAGCGCGCGCCTTTCGCCTACCGCCCTGACCTGGCAGGGCAGGTGCAGCCGACGCTGCGCGAGATGGTCGGCGCCGCCGCCGATTGGGTGCGCAAGTGAACGCCAGCCTGTTCGCCCGCCACGCCTTGCTGCCGCAGGGCTGGATGGCGGACGTCCTGCTCGAGTGGGACGGCGAGGGCACGCTGGTGACGGTCACGCCCGGTTCGATTCCAGCCGCCGGGACCGAGATAGCGGAGCTGGTCCTGCCGGGCATGGTGAACCTGCATTCGCACGCCTTCCAGCGCGCGCTGGGCGGGCTGACCGAAACGGCCGGCGACAATCCGGACAGTTTCTGGACCTGGCGCGACTTGATGTACCGCTTCGCGCGCACCATCACGCCGGCGCAGATCGAGGCCATCGCCGCCCAGCTGTTCGTCGAATGCCTGCGGCACGGCTACACCGCGGTGTGCGAGTTCCATTACGTCCAGCGCGCACCGGACGGAGCGCTCTATCCGCGGCCGGCCGAAACGGCGGAGCGGGTGGTGGCCGCCGCGCGCGCGGCCGGCATCGGCCTGACGGTGCTGCCGGTGATGTACAGCTACGCCGGGTTTGGCGAACGGCCGCTCGGCAGCGACCAGCAGCGTTTTCGCAGCGACGTCGCGCAAGTGCTGAAGATGGTCGAGGCGCTCGAGCCGCTGCGCGGCGGCCAGCTCGAAGTGGGCGCGGCGCCGCATTCGCTGCGCGCCGCCTCGATCGCGCAGATCGGCGAACTGGCGCGCGCGCTGCCGGCCGGGCGGCCGCTGCACATCCACATCGCCGAGCAGCAGGACGAGGTGCTGCAGTGCGTCGACGCCACCGGCATGCGCCCGCTGCGCTACCTGTCCGAGCACGTCGCGCTCGATGCGCGCTGGTGCCTGGTGCACGCCACCCACGTCGACGCCGATGAAGTCGACCGCATCGCCGGCAGCGGCGCGGTGGCAGGCCTGTGCCCGACCACCGAGGCCAACCTCGGCGACGGCCTGTTCCCGCTGGCGCAGTTCATCGCGGCGGGCGGGCGCTTCGGCATCGGCAGCGACAGCCACGTCTCGCAAAGCCCGGTCGAGGAACTGCGCTGGCTCGAATACGGCCAGCGCCTGCTGCACCAGCGCCGCAACGTGGCGGTGTCGCACGGCCAGCGCCGCGTCGGCGATTTTCTCTGGCAGGGGGCCTTGCAGGGCGGCGCGCAGGCGAGCGGGCGCAAGGTCGGCGCGCTCGCCGCCGGCATGCGCGCCGACCTGCTGGTGCTCGACGCCGACCACCCCGGCCTGGACGGCGCCGCACCCCAGGACGTGCTCGGCATCTTCCTGTTCGCCGGCAGCGACAACCTGGTGCGCGACGTGCTGGCGGGCGGGCGCTGGGTGGTGCGCGGCGCTCGCCACGCCGACCAGGACGCCATCGCGCGGCGCTACAAACAAGCCATTGCCGAACTGCGGGAGTATCGCTCATGACCATGCTCATTCCCTTTGCCAGCCTCGTTCCGGTGCCGTGGAAGAATGGCGGCGGCAGCACCACCGAGATCGCCATCGAGCCGCCGGGCGCGCTGCTGTCCGATTTCGACTGGCGCATCAGCCTGGCGACGATCACGCACGATGGGCCGTTCTCGATCTTTCCGGGCGTGGACCGCACGCTGGCGATGGTGGAGGGGCCGGGCCTCGTGCTCAACGTCGCCAACAGCGGCCGCTTCGTGCTGGGCGACGACGACATCATCATCGAGTTCGCCGGCGAGGCAGCCATCGAGGCCACCTTGGGCGGCGGCCCCACCATCGACTTCAACGTCATGACACGGCGCACGGTGTGCCACCACAAGTTCGGGATCCGGCGCGTGTCCGGCAGTTCGGTGTTCGCGCCGCGGGGCGAACGCACTGTGCTGTTCCTGGCCGAAGGCGAAGGCCTGTCGGTGAGCAGCGACGACGAACGCATCGGCCTGGTGCGCTTCGATGCCATCGTCTTCGATACCGGCACGCTGTGGAAGATGGAAGCGGACGAGGCCACCGTGTACATCGTCGACATCTTCCTCGGCGCCGACGCCCCATGAGGCAGGCCGGCGACACTGTCTTCACCAACCTGCACCTGGCGACGATGGTTGGCGGCTATGGCGAGCAGCGCGACGGCGCCGTGCGGGTGCGGGACGGGCGCATCGTCTGGGTCGGCGCGCGCAAGGACGCCCCGCTGAAGGGCGCGGGCGTCGTCGATGGCGGCGGCGCCTGGATGACGCCCGGCCTGGTCGACTGCCACACCCACATTGTCTACTCCGGCAACCGCAGCGCCGAATTCGAGGCGCGCCTGAACGGCGCCAGCTACGAGGAGATCGCCCGCGCCGGAGGGGGCATCCTGTCCACCGTGCGCGCCACCCGCGCCGCGACCGAAGACGGACTGCTGCGCCAAAGCCTGCCGCGCGTGGCGAGCCTGCTGGCCGAAGGCGTCACCACCATCGAGATCAAGTCCGGCTACGGCCTGGACCTGGAATCGGAGGCCAGGATGCTGCGCGCCGCGCGCCGCGTCGGCACAATGCTGCCGGTGAACGTCGCCACCACCTTCCTCGGCGCCCACGCGCTGCCGCCGGAGTTTGCCGGCCGCGCCGACGACTACATCGCCGCCGTGTGCGAACAGATGCTGCCGGCGCTGGCGGCCGAAGGCCTGGTCGATGCCGTCGACGCGTTCTGCGAGCGGATCGGCTTTTCCAGTGCGCAGACCGAGCGCGTGTTCGAAGCGGCGGCCAGGCTCGGCCTGCCGGTCAAGCTGCACGCCGAACAGCTGTCCGACCAGCGCGGCGCCGAACTGGTGGCGCGCTACCGCGGCCTGTCGGCCGACCACCTCGAGCATCTTGGCGAAGCGGGCGTCGCCGCGATGGCCGCCGCCGGCACGGTGGCGGTGCTGCTGCCGGGCGCCTACTACTTCTTGCGCGACACCACGCCGCCGCCGGTGGCGATGTTGCGCGCGGCCGGGGTGCCGATGGCGGTGGCGACCGACTGCAATCCCGGCACCTCGCCCCTGACGTCGATCCTGCTGGCGATGAACATGGCATGCACGCTGTGGCGCCTGACGCCCCAGGAGGCGCTGGCCGGCTGCACCGTCCACGCTGCGCGCGCGCTCGGGCTGCATGCCGACATCGGCACCATCGAAGTGGGCAAGCGCGCCGATTTCGCGCTGTGGGACATCGCCCGCCCGGCCGACCTGTCGTATGCGATGGGCTTCAATCCCTGCCGGGCAGTGGTCAACGCAGGCGTGCCGCGCGCGCCGATGGTAAGCTGGCGCGACTGAATCAATCGAAGGAAGCTTGTGCGCACCAGATTTGAAGACGCCATACGCTGGTTCGCAGTACTCGCATTCGCCTCATTCTCGCTGTCGGCCAGCGCCGCCGACGACGTGCTCAAGGTCGGCTCCAAGCGCTTTACCGAATCCTACATCCTCGGCGAGGTGCTGACCCAGGCGGCGGCGGCGCACGGCAAGGCCGAACACCGCCAGGGACTGGGCAACACCGCCATCGTGCTCGCCGCGCTGCAGGCGGGCAGCATCGACGTCTACCCGGAGTACCTGGGCACGATCGACCTCGAGATCCTCAAGAACGCGAAGCCGACCTCGCTGGCCGAGATGCGCAGCGCGCTCGCGCGCATCGGCCTGGGCGTCGGCGTGCCGCTCGGCTTCAACAACACCTACGCGCTGGCGATGCGCGGCGACGCCAAGGGGGTGGCCAAACTGTCCGACCTGGCCGCCCATCCGGAACTGCGGCTCGGCCTGTCGCACGAATTTCTCGGCCGCGCCGACGGCTGGCCGGGGCTGGCGAAGCGCTACGGCCTGGCGCAGCAGCCGCGCGGGCTCGATCACGGCATCGCGTATGAGGCGCTGGCGCAGCGCCAGGTCGACGTCATCGACATCTACTCGACCGATGCCAAGATCCGCCAGTACGGCCTGCGCCTGCTCGAGGACGACCTGCACTACTTCCCCCGCTACGACGCGGTGCTGCTGTACCGGCTCGACGCGCCGGCGCGCTTTCCCGCGCAGTGGCGCGCGATCGCACAGCTGGAAGGCCGCATCGCGCCAGCGGCGATGACCGCCATGAACGCTCAGGTGGAGCTGGAAGGGCAGGGCTTCGCCGCGGTCGCCGCCAACTGGCTCGCCGGCGGCGCCAACGCGGGCGCGCACGGCGGCAGCGCGCTGATGGCCAAGCTGTTCGACCGCAGCCTGTGGCGCCTCACCCGAGAGCACGTGATGCTGGTGCTGCTGTCGGTGGCGCTGGCCTGCCTGGCCGGCATCCCGCTCGGCGTGCTGGCCGCTTACGCGCCGCGCCTGCGCCATCCGGTACTGGCGCTGTCGGGCGTGCTGCAGACGGTGCCGTCGCTGGCACTGCTGGCGATGCTGATCCCGCTGCTGGGAACGATCGGCACGGTGCCGGCGCTGGTGGCCCTGTTCGTATATGCGCTGCTGCCGATCGTGCGCAATACCTGCACCGGTATCCTGCAGGTGCCGGCCGGCCTGCGGATGGCGGCGCTGGCGCTGGGCCTGGATCGGGGCGACCGCCTGCTGCACGTCGACCTGCCGCTGGCGCTGCCGGTGATCCTGGCCGGCGTGAAGACGGCGGCCGTCATGAGCGTGGGCACCGCCACCATCGCCGCCTTCATCGGCGCCGGCGGCTACGGCGAGCGGATCACGATCGGCCTGGCCCTCAACGACAACGACATGCTGCTGGCCGGGGCGATCCCGGCGGCCGTGCTGGCGCTGCTGACCCAGGGTGCATTCGAAGCGCTCGAATGGATCCTGGCCGGGCGGCGCAGGTGACCGTCATGCGGCTCGGACAGCTGTGCCTGGTTTGACCTGCATCAACCCGCAATTTTCCAGCTGGGTAATTATTGCAGTAACGGTTGCCTGAATACGTTGCACCACGTAATCCCAGTCTCCCCTCCCCATCCTGAAAAAATGGGTTAACCCACGGCGATTTTCCCCGTGGGTTTTTTCTGTCCGGCGGCAATTTTCAGCTGCGCTGTCCGCTCGCCAGGGCAGTCAGGGCGTCGCCGGCGACGCGGCAGATGCGCCACTCCGGCATGACGTCGGCGCCGACGCCCCGGTAGAACTGGATCGCCGGCTCGTTCCAGTCGAGCACCGACCATTCGAAGCGCCCGCAGCCGCGCTCGACGGCCAGCTGGGCCAGCCGCACCAGCATCTGGCGCCCGTAACCCTTGCCGCGATGCGACTGCTTGACGTACAGGTCTTCCAGGTACAGGCCCTTGCGTGTGAGGAAAGTGGAGAAGTTGTGGAAGAACAGGGCGAAGGTGACGACTTCGCCGTTTTCCTCGCCGACGATCGCCTCGCACGACGGCTTGGCGCCGAACAGGCCGTCGGCGAGCATCGCCTCGGTCGCCACCACCAGGTGTTCGAGTTTTTCGAAGACGGCCAGTTCGACGATCATGGCGTGGATGTGGGGGACGTCGGATGGCTGGGCGGGACGGACGGCGAAAGCGGTGGAAGAAGTCATGGAATCTCGAGAACAGGGGTGGGTGGAACGCGCGCCGCGGTCGGCGCGGCCGGAGCGCGCACCGCCCAGACGACGCTGGCCAGGCAGAGTATCATGCCGATCCATTCGAGCGGGCCGGGCCGGTAATGCTCGAGCCGGATCGACAGCAGCACCGAGATGACCGGCGTGACGACGCCGACGTAGACGCCCTTTTGCGAGCCGATCCGGTTGATCAGGGTGAAGTAGGCGAGGAAGGCAATCACCGAGCCGAAGATCGACAGGTAGAACAGGCCCATCCAGTAGCGCGGCGACGCCGGCAGCGCCAGCTGCTGGCCGCTGAGAAGGACCCAGGCCAGTACCAGCGAAGTGCCCCAGAACATCGACCAGGCGACGGTGAGCAGCAGGTTCGACGAGCGGTCGCGGATCCTGGTGACGATCACGCTGCCGGCCGAACTGGCGATCGTGGCCACCAGCGCCAGCGCCAGGCCCAGCAGGAAGTGGCCGCTGCCGCCGCCCAGGATGTCGCGCCAGGCGGTGCCGATCGAGTGCCAGAACAGCAAGGTGACGCCGGCCATGGCCACGCCGCCGGCCGCCCAGGTGCGCCAGGCGATCGGCGTGCCGAAGGCGATGCGGCTGCAGATCGGCGTCCAGAACACCATCAGCGCGAACAGCACCGCCACCAGCGCCGACACCACGTATTGCTCGGCGTTGTAAGTGCAGATGTAGGAAAGGCCGAAGGTGAGGAAGCCCTGCAGCATCAGCCAGCGCTGGGTGCGCCACGGCAGGCGCAGGCGGTCGCCGCGCAGCAGGCAGCATGCAAACAGGGTGGCCGAGGCGATGGCGAAGCGATAGACGACCGAGACCGCCGGCGGCACCTCGCCCAGTTGCAGCGTGATGGCCCAGAAGGTCGAGCCCCAGATCAGCGAGGCGATGGCGAACAGGAGAGGTGATGACATTGCGAAAGTATACGAGCTTTCGCAATTTCCCGTCAGCCATGGCGGCAAAACGACGGCAGCCCGGCCAATGCTTGAGCTGCCGCAAGGAAGGCCGCATCCGTTTTTCGGCGCAGGCGCCGGACGGTATCATTTTCATTCTGAAAAGGCGATCTCCATGAAACCTTCGCTGCGTCTCAAGATCCTCATCCTGATCGGCTACGTGGCGCTGTGCACCACCTTGCTGGTGCTCGGCGACCAGCAGGCGGAGCCGCCCGCGCCCGGCGAGCTGACCGAAACGAGCTACGAATAGTTCAGTAAGCGACGTTCAGGCGCCGGTACAGGAAGCTGAGCACGAACAGCGGGCCGATCAGCAAAAAGCGCAGGTCTTCCAGAAACGACGGCTTCTTGCCTTCGATCTTGTGGCCGATGAACTGGCCGATCCAGGCCAGCACGAAAATTGCCAGCGACAAGGGCAGCACGGTGGCAGGCGGCATCAGCTTCAGCAGGCCGAGCATCAGCACCGTCATCACCAGCATGCCGATGGCGAACGGGCGCGACAGCTGGAAGTAGTACCACAGCGCCGCCAGGCTGACGGCCACCGCCGCCAGCGGATGGATCCACCAGACAATTCCCAGCAGCGTGAAGACGATCACCGGCACGCAGATGAAGTGGATCACCTCGTTGGTGTGGTTCAGGTGGCTTTCGCCGTATTTGGCCAGCAGCGTGTCGATGGCGCGGCCGTGGCCGGCCGGTGCGGTCTGTTGCATGATTGTCTCCGTATATTTTTATTGGCGTGGCAATGCGCTGTCGATTCTACACCGGTTGCCACCGCGGCCATCGGCTAGAATCGCGGCATGCCCGATCCTTCCCCATCCTCCGCCGGCGCCGGCCTTCTTGGCCTGGCGCCCGTGATTGCCGCCAACACGCGCTTCCTGATCCTCGGCAGTTTTCCGGGTGCCGCTTCACTGGCGGCGCAACAATATTATGCGCATCCGCGCAACGCGCTGTGGCCGATCCTGTCGGTGCTCTGCGGCGAGGAGCTGGCGGCGCTGCCGTATGCGGATCGATTGCCGCGCCTGCTGGCGCACGGCTTCGGCTTGTGGGACGTGCTCGGCGCCTGCGAGCGCGAGGGCAGCCTCGACTCGGCGATCCGCAATCCCGCGGCCAACGATTTCGCCCGGCTGCGGGAATTGTGCCCGCAATTGGAGACGGTGGGATTCAACGGCCAGACCTCCGGCAAGTTCGCACCGGGGTTCGCGCAGGCCGGCTATCGGACGGTGGTGCTGCCGTCGACTTCGCCTGCGCACGCGTCGCTATCGTTCGAGGACAAGCTTATGTGTTGGCGTGAATTGATGGGGTAGGCGCGGTGTCGCATTCGCAGGATTACCGCGACGGCGACACCACCCGCACCACCGACTCCAGGTAGTCCCCGAACCCCATGCGCAGGTACAGCTGGTGGGCGGCGTCGTTGGTGCGCATGACGTGCAGGAATGGCGTTTCGCCGCGCGCCAGCTGGCGCTGCACCAGCTTCTGCATCAGCTTGCGCGCATAGCCGCGGCCCTGGTAGTCGGGATGGGTGCACACGCCGCTGATCTCGCGCAGTCCCGCCACGTGCATCCGCTCGCCGGCCATCGCCACCAGGCGCGCGCCGTCGAAGTAGCCGAAGTACTCGCCCAGTTCGATGGTGCGCGGGCCGAACGGGCCGGGGCGGCACAGCGTCGCCAGTTCGAGCGCCTGCGCCGCGTGTTCGGGGCCGAGGAGAATCGCGTCCGGCGCCGCGTCGCATGCCGGTGCCGGCGCATCCCACAGCATCCTGAACATGGTCGACTCGGCCTCGATCTGCCACCCATCCGGCGCCGGGCCGGTCCAGCTGTCGCAGTAGAAGTGCTCGCCCGCGTCGCAATACGGCGCCAGCGCGGCGAAGTCCGGCGCGCGCGCATCGGCGAAACCGAGGATGGGCGAGAAGCCGCGCGCGTAGCGGCGGGCGAGGCCGGCGCCGCTCGCATACTGCGCGTGCGGTCCGGTCAGGGTAAGCCAGAAGATGTGGTCGAGCAGGCGGTTGCGTTCCATCGTGGCCAGGCGGCGTGGCAAAGCACCGATTGTAGTCCGCGCCGGCGTTCTAGTGCGTGAAGCAGTCGAGCAGCTGGTCGAGCATGTCGGTCGTTTCGTCGTCGCCAAGGCCGAGGTAGGCGCAGGCGCGCTCGCCGCCCTTGTCCCATTCGACCGACGTCGAATGGCCCTGGTAGGCCTGCAGCGAACGCTCGGCCAGCAGCGACAGCGCCACCAGCGAGCGCACCGTGTCGTCGCTGGCGTCGTCGTCGATCACCGTGTAGTCGTGGTGGTGCATGATCGCCCATGACACTTCGGCGGACAGCCCCCAGTTGCGCGCCAACAGGCAGCCGATGGCGGCGTGGTTGGTGCTGTGGCGCTCTTCCTCGACATCGGTGACGCGGCGCACCGGCTCGAGCGAGGCGGCTTCGAACGTGGCGGCGTAATCGGGAAAACGGTTCAGCAGCAGCGCCACGCCGGTGTCGCAGAACAGGCCGAAGGTATGTGCCACGTCCGGCGCGCCGATGCGCAGCTGGCGCGACAGGAACACCATCGCCTGCGCGCGGCGCGTCGACAGGTCCCAGAACGCTGCCAGCGCGGTGCTGTCCGACGGGATCGCCTGGCGCGCCAGCAGCCCCGTCATCAGCGCCGCCACCTGGTTGATCCCCAGGAAAATGATGGCCTGGTCGATCGACTTGGCCTTGCGTCCGCCGCTGTAGAACGACGAGTTGGCCAGTTTCAGCAGGGCGCCGGACATGCCGACGTCGCTGGCGATGATGCGGCCGATCGCGGCCGGCGACGGATCGTCGGAAGCGAGCTCGCGCTGCAGGTCGGCCAGCAGGCTGGGACGGGGCGGGATCCGGATCGACTTGATCAGCGCGTCGACCGGGTCGGCATTGCGCGGGACTGCGAGGTTGTTCATTTGTTATTTCTATTCAGTAATGCATTTAGGCAATATCCAGTACTATAAACCACTGCCTGCCTGCCCGCACCTGCGGCGCGCAATGTGTGGCCGGGATGGGACGAAATGGGCGGTTCAAATCGGGCGCGGGCAAAGCCTGCCTCCGCGCTAGAATTCCCGCATGACAAAACTATCCCTCCTTGCCGGCATCGACTTCGCGGCGCCGTCGCACGTGGTGGCGCGCCAGCTGGTGGGCACGCTGCTGCTGGTCGACGGCGTCGGCGGGCGCATCGTCGAAACCGAAGCGTACGACCGCGAGGATCCGGCCTCGCACAGTTTTTCCGGTCCCACCGAACGCAACGGCGCCATGTTCGGCGCGCCCGCCCACGCCTACGTGTACCGCTCCTACGGCATCCACTGGTGCCTCAATTTCGTCTGCCGCGAAAGCGGCCATGGCGCGGGGGTGCTGATCCGCGCGCTCGAGCCGGTGGCGGGGATCGCTCGCATGCGCGAGCGGCGCGGCCTGGAGGCGGAGCGGCTGCTGTGCTCCGGCCCCGGCAAGCTGTGCCAGGCGCTGGGGGTGTCGCGGCTGCACAACGGCATGGCGCTGGCGCTGCCGCCGTTCGAGCTGGAGGCGGCGCCGGCGAGGGTAGAGGTGGTGCAAGGGCCGCGCATCGGCATCTCGAAGGCGATGGACGTGCCCTGGCGTTTCGGGCTGGCCGGCTCGCGCTTCGTCAGCCGGCCGTTCTAGCATCAGCGCTTGCGCGCCGAGCCGGCGGCGGGCGCGGCGCGCACGCCCAGCACGCGCGGCGCCTTGCCGCGCATGCCGCTGTGGGGCGAGCGCCGCTCGGCCGGGTCGTGGAAGCCGGCGTCGGCATCGCCCTGGTCCGGGGCTTCGGTGGCGGCGGCATCGTCGCCCTCCATCTTGAACATCGACACCGCCTGCGCCAGGTTGATGGTCTGTTCGTGCAGGCTGGCCGCCGCCGCAGCCGCTTCCTCGACCAGCGCGGCGTTCTGCTGCGTCATGTCGTCCATCTGGCCGACCGCGTGATTGACCTCGGCGATGCCGTCGGCCTGCTCGGAGCTGGCCACGCTGATGCGCGCGATGATGTCGTTGACCTGCTGGACCGAGGCGACGATGTTGCCCATGCTGCTGCCGGCCTCGTTGACGGACGCGCTGCCGCCGTCGATGATGGCCACCGAGGCGGCGATCAGCGCCTTGATCTCCTTGGCCGCCGCCGCCGAGCGCTGCGCCAGCGTGCGCACTTCCGAGGCCACCACCGCAAAGCCGCGTCCCTGCTCGCCGGCGCGCGCCGCTTCCACCGCGGCGTTCAGGGCCAGGATATTGGTCTGGAACGAGATGCCGTCGATGACGCCGATGATCTCGACGATCTTGCGCGAGCTGGCCTTGATCGACTCCATCGTGTTGACCGCGCGGTCGACCGCCTTGCCGCCGTTGGCGGCGAGCGTCGCCGCGCTGGCTGCCAGTTCGGTCGCCAGCCGCGCGTTGTTGGCGTTCTCCTTGACCGCTACCGTCAGCGTCTCCATCGCACTGGCGGTCTGTTCGAGCGAGCCGGCCTGCATCTCGGTGCGGGTCGACAGGTCGAGGTTGCCGGTGGCGATTTCCTGCGAGGCGGTGTCGATCGAGCGCACCGACGCCAGGATGCGGCGCAAGGCGGTGGTCAGCTTGACGACGGTGTGGTCGAGCGCGCGCGAGGTGGCGGCGATCTCGTCGCGGCCGTCGTTGCCGGCGCCTGTCACCAGGCGGCCCTCGGCCAGTTCGCCCATGACGTCGGCCATCGCGCGGATGTCGCCCAGCATGGCGCGGCGCACCAGGAAGGTGGCCAGCGCCGACAGCCCGATCGACAGCAGCACCAGCGCCGCCATCGTCAGCACCAGCGCGCGGAAGTCGGCCTTGGCGGCGCTGAAGGCGTGTTCGCTCAGCATGCGCTCGAGCGTCGACAGCTGTCCCAGCTGGGTGTTGAGCAGGCCGAATTCCTTCTCCGCCTTGCTCATCGATGCCGTCGCCGTCGACTGGTCGACCTGCGCCAGCTCGATGGTCTGCTGCACGCTCTTGCGATAGCCCACCAGCGCGGCGCTGCAGGCGTCGATGATCTTGCGCTCGGCCGGGTCGGCCACCGCCGCCAGCGCCGCCAGCTGGGCGGCGATGGCGCCGTGCTTGGCGCGGATCTCGGCGGTGAGGCCATCGACCCGGGCCTGGGCGAAGCTGCCGTTGATCCAGGCCAGCAGCTGGTAGATGTTGGCATGGGCGTACTTGGCGTCGCCGGAGACGTCGGCGGCCGCCTTCAGGCGCGCCGCGCGCACCTGCACCAGGTTTTCCAGCGACGCGTTCTGGCGCACCATGCCGTAATAGGCGCTGCCGGCGGTGACGATCAGCAGGATCAGCACCAGTCCCGGCGCCAGCAATAATTTCGGACCAATGCGCAATTTTTTCAGCATGCCAGCTCCTGCCTGTGACGAATGAAAAGGCGGCGCCGGGCGCCGCCGCTGCCGCGCCTTACTTCTTGTAGATACCGGCTTCGAGCGTCACGTCGCCCACCTGGTAGATATAGGTGGTCTTGGCTTCGACCTTGCCGCTGCTGGGGTTCTTGAACTTGTAGTCGACCCAGCCCTTGCCCTTCGACTTGGCCAGCGCCAGGATTTCGCGGCGGAACAGCTTGCCGTCGGCGTCGGGTACGTCGACCAGGTCCTTGCCGATCATTGCCGCGTTGACCGGGTTGGCCAGGATCACGCCCTTGGCGTCGCGCATCGTCAGGTACAGCGCGCCCTGGAGATAATCGGCGTCCTTGGCATTGATGCGCTTGATCATTTCTTCCTTGCCGCTGGCCTTCATGAAGGCGGCGCCCTTTTCGACCATCGACACGGCGTCTTTTTCGCTCGGCTCGCTGGCCAGGGCGAGCGGCGAGACACAGAAGGCGGCGAGTACGGCGGCGGTGGTGAACAATTTCATATTTCCTCCGGGAAATTGATTAACGGTATCTACTTTACCGCCCGGCAAGAAGCGGCCTTTTGCGCCTGCGCAAGGGCAGGGCGCTGCGGCAAGGCCTCGCCGCCGCTGAGGGGGCCATTGCGTTGCCGCAATTTGCGCTGTCGAGTCTGCTCGTATGATTCCCCATCGGAAATAATTTGTTACAGAAATAGTCCTTATTCCCGATCAACCTGCCTGCATCCCAACTCTCCACACCACGAGGCGCACATGTACAAGATCGCAATTATCGGCCTGGGGCCGCGCGGCCTATCGGTATTCGACCGCATCATTGCTTATGCCCGCAACGACGCCAGCGCGACACCGCTCGATCTGTACCTGTTCGACAGCAAGGAATTCGGCCCCGGCTGCCACACCACCGACCAGGCCGACCACTTGCTGGTCAACACCGTGGCCTGCCAGATGACCCAGTTTTCGGACGACACCGTGCGCGGCGCCGGCCCGCTGCTGTACGGCCCCTCGTTCGCCGACTGGCTCAGCAGCAACCGCGACGCCAGCGGCGCGCGCGCCGAGATCGACCGCAACGGCTACTACTCGCGCGCGCTGTTCGGCGACTACCTGCGCTGGGGCTTCGAGTACCTGAAAAAGCTGGCGCCGCCGCACATGACGATCTTCCTGCACAACTACGCCGGCGTCGACGACCTCGCATGGGAGGACGAGCAGTGGCGCGTCTCCTACGACGGCTGCAGCTACGCCGCCGATTTCGTCTACCTCACCACCGGCCATGCGCGCAAGGTGCTGAGCGAGTCCGAGCGCGCGCTGACGCAGCAGGTCGATGCGGCGCGCGCGCGCAATGCGCGCCTGCAGCTCGTGCTCGAGCCCTACCCGATCCGCAACGCCGTCTCCAGCGTCACTGCCAGCGACACCATCGCCATCGAAGGCATGGGCCTGACCACCTTCGACCTGATCGCGCAGCTGACCCAGGGCCGCGGCGGCCAGTTCGAATGCTGCGGCAAGATGGACGCCGCCGGCCGGCTGCGCTACCGGCCGTCCGGCCACGAGCCGAAGATCCTGCTGTACTCGCGCTCCGGCCTGCCGCTGACGGCGCGCGCGATCAACCAGAAGGGCGTGTTCGGCCAGTACAAGCCGAAGTTCCTCACCTTCGCCAAGGTCGAGGCGCTGCGCCGCGAAGCCGACGGCGGCCAGCTCGATTTCGAAAAGCAGATCATTCCGCTGCTGTGGTGCGACATGCAGTTCGCCTACTACTTCGCTTACCTGCACAAGCGGCGCGACAAACTCGCCGCGCTCATGTTCAGCAACGAGTTCATGGCCTGCGAGAGCGCTGCCGCGCGTCAGGCGCTGATCGACCGCCACATCGACCGGCGCGAGCAGCTGTCGTGGGACAAGCTGGTCGACCCGATTCCGGCGCTGGCGCAGAAGAGCCGGCGCCAGTTCGACGACTGGCTGCGCGGGCACATGTGGCGCGACTTCGAACAGGCATGCCTGGGCAACCTGGACGGCCCGCTGAAGTCGGCCTGCGACGTGTTGCGCGATGTCCGCGACGTCGTCAGGAGCGCGATCGACTTCGGCGGCCTGTACGAGCATTCGCACCGCTGGGTGCTGTCCGAATTCTTGCCCATCATGAACCGGCTGGCGGTGGGCCCGCCGAAGGAGCGCATCGCCCAGTTGCTGGCGCTGATGGACGCCGGCACCGTGCGCGCCGACTTCGGCCCCGGCGCCAGCTGCAGCCTCGACGAGGGCCGCGCCAGCTTCGTCGTCAACAGCCACTGGGCGGGCGAATCGGCCACCGCCAACGTGCTGGTGCGCGGGCGTGCTTCGCTGCCAGGCCCGCTGGAAGACAAGTCGCCGCTGATGCGCAAGCTGGTGCAGCGCGGGATCGTGCGCCCGTTCATGAACGGCCAGTTCCACCCGGGCGGCATCACGGTCGACCGCAACATGAACGTGGTGGCGCAGGACGGCGGCTCGCAGACCACCTTGTGGGCGCTGGGCACGCTGGTGGAGGGCTGCAAGTTCTACACCTTCGTGCTGCCGCGGCCGGGCGCCAATTCGACCACCATGGTCGACGCCGGGCGCGCCGTCGGTCACATGATGGATGCGATCGCCGCGCGCAACGCGGTGGCCGGGCAGCGCTCGCGCCAGGCGGCGGGCGAGACCGACAGCGGCGATGACGGCTACCAGGCGGCGCCGCGCGCGCACGGCGCCGCCGACCACCTGCCGTTCCACTGCCCGGTCGACCAGGCGCGCCGGCAGGAAGCCGAGCAGGCGCAGGCCGTCGACGCGCAAAGCTGATGGCAGGGCGCGGCGAAGCGCAGCTGCGGCTGGCGTGGCCGGGCCTGTGCGGCCTGGCCGCCACGCTCACCGGCGTGGGCATCGGCCGCTTCGCCTACGTCGCCATCCTGCCGCTGCTGGTGCAGCAGGCATGGTTCAGCAGGACGGCGGCGGGCTACCTGGGCGCGGCCAACCTGGCCGGCTACTTCCTTGGCATCGGCATCGCGGCGTGGCTGTCGCGCCGCTGCACGCCGGGGCGCATGGTGCAGGCGTCGATGCTGCTGTGCGCCCTCAGCTTTTTTGCGTGCGGCTGGCAGGGCGGCGGCCTGGCCTGGTGCCTGGCGTGGCGCACCGTCGCCGGCGCCTGCGGCGCCATCCTGATGGTGCAGGCGCCGGTGCTGATCCTGCCGCGCACCGCGCCGGCGCGGCGCGGGCGCGTCGGCGGCGTGATCTTTTCCGGCGTCGGCCTCGGCATCGTCGCCGCCGCCACGGTGGTGCCGGCGCTGGTGCAGCACGGGCTGGCGCTGACCTGGCTGACGCTCGGCGGCATCTGCCTGCTGCTCACCATCGTCACCTGGAACTACTGGCGCTGCGCCGAGGCGCCGCAGGCCGCCACGCCGCGCCAGCCGCTGCGCCTGGCGCTGCCGCGCTTCCCGGCGCCGGTGCTGCTGCTGATGGCCGCCTACGCCCTCAATGCCGTCGGCTACCTGCCGCACACCCTGTTCTGGGCCGATTACATCACCCGCGAACTGCAGCGGCCGCTGGTCGAAGCGGGTTTTTTCTGGGCCTGCTTCGGCGCCGGCGCCGCCTGCGGCCCGTACCTCACCGGCGCCATCGCCGACCGCATCGGCCTTTCCGGCACCCTGTTCTTCGCCTTTGCGCTCAAAGCCCTCGGCGTCGCGCTGCCGCTGTTCGCGCATGGCGGCGCGGCGCTGCTGGTGTCGTCGGTGCTGGTCGGCTTCTTCTCGCCCGGGATCGTCGGCGCCGCCTCCGGCTACGCGCTGGAGATCGGCGGCGCCGAGCAGCATCGGCGCTACTGGACGGCGATGAACTTCTGCTTCTCGCTGGCGCAGGTCGGCGCCGCCAGCGCGATGGTGTGGCTGATGGGGGCGCGCCAGTCGTACGCGCTGCTGTTCGTGTTAAGCAGCGCCGCGCTGGCCATCTCGGCGCTGTGCATCGGCGCCATCGCGCTGCTGCGCCAGCGCGAAGCGGGTGCGCCGCTGCGGGCCTGACCTGCGGCGGGGCCGACCGGGTAAAATGCAGGCCTGGTCACCACTCCCCGAAAGCAGAAAATGAAACTCGTGCGCTACGGCCGTCCCGGCAAGGAAAAACCTGGCCTGATCGATGACGAGGGCAGGCTGCGCAGCCTGGCCGGCGAAATCGCCGACATCGGCCCCGAGACGCTGTCGGACAAGGCCCTGCGCAAACTCGCCAGGATCGACCCGGCCAGCCTGCCGCTGGTGCGCGGCACGCCGCGTTTCGGCGTGCCTCTCACGGGCGTGGGCAAGTTCATCGGCATCGGCCTCAACTACGCCGACCACGCGGCCGAAACCGGCATGCCGATCCCGAAAGAGCCGATCGTGTTCATGAAGGCGGTGTCCTGCCTGTCCGGCCCGGACGACCCGGTGCGCCTGCCGCCCGGTTCCAGGAAAGGCGACTGGGAAGTCGAACTCGGGGTGGTGATCGGCACCCGCGCGCAGTTCGTCGACGAAGCGAGCGCCCTCGATTACGTCGCCGGTTTTTGCGTCGTCAACGACGTCTCCGAGCGCGCCTACCAGTTCGAAGGTTCGCAGTGGGACAAGGGCAAGGGCTGCGACACCTTCGGCCCGGTCGGCCCGTGGCTGGTCACGCGCGACGAGGTGATGGACGTGCAGCGGCTCGACCTCTACCTCGAACTGAACGGCAAGCGCATGCAGACCGGCTGCACCGAGACCATGGTCTTCACGGTGGCGCAGCTGGTGTCCTACCTGTCGCGCTACATGACGCTGGAACCGGGCGACATCATCGCCACCGGCACGCCGCCGGGCGTGGGCATCGGCCGCACGCCGCCGCGCTTCCTGAAACCCGGCGACACCCTGCGCCTGGGCATCGCCGGGCTCGGCGAGCAGCAGCAGGAAGTGGTGCGCGCGCCATGACCGAGCGCCTCGGACCGCTGGCCGCGGCGGACATGACGGCGGCGCAGCGCGCCGCCGCCCAGGCCATCATCGACGGCCCGCGCGGCGCGCTGTACGGCCCCTTCGTGCCGCTGCTGCGCAGCCCCGAGCTGATGGAAAACGCCCAGCGCATGGGCGAACACCTGCGCTACCGCAGCGCCATCGGCACCCGCTTGTCGGAGCTGGCGATCCTGCTCACCGCGCGCGAGTGGAACCAGCAGGTGGAGTGGGCCATCCACGCGCCGATCGCCGCGCAAAACGGCATCGCGCGTGACACCATCGACGCCATCGCCGAGCGCCGGCCGCCGCCGCAGCTGGCCGCCGACGAAGCGGCGGTGTATGCCTTCTGCACCGAGCTGCACCAGCACAAGCGCGTCAGCGACGCCTCCTACGCCGCCGCGCTGGCGCTGTTCGGCGAACACGGCGTGATGGACCTGGCGGGCATCAACGGCTACTACACTCTGCTGGCGATGGTGATGAACACGGCGCAAACGGCGGCGCCGGCCTGCGACTGGCTGCTGCCCGATTAACCGTCAGTTAATCGACAACGATTCAATTTCGACAGCGTCGCGCCGTGGCCACAGCCGCCGGCCTTGTCCTCTGGTTTTTCTTGCTGCCTGGCAAAAATTAGACGTAAGATGAAAGTCTTCGCCACGGTTATCCAACCCGTGGCGGTGCTCGCCAGTGGCCCTTACCCCGTCCCCAAAGCCAGCGCCACACTACCCGGGCACCGTGTCCCGACGCCGCTGCGTGATCCGGCGCGAGGCCGTACGTTTCCAAATTTTTCTGCGCCACCACTGTTCAAGGAAGCAACATGTCGCTCTCAAATCTGAAAATCGGCGCCCGCCTCGGGCTCGGCTTTGCGCTGGTGTTGGCACTGCTCGCTTCGGTGGCGGCGCTGGCGCTGGTCTCGATGGGCCACATCGACGAGCGCATGGACAAGATCGTTCATGACCACAACGTCAAGATTTTCTCGGCAGGCACGATGGGCGAGAACTTCCGCGACATCTCGCTGGCCGTTGCCAGCGTCGTGCTGGTGAGCGATCCGGACGACGTCAAGCGGCAGGTCGAAAAGCTGGCCGCCGCGCGCGCGCGCTACGGCGCCGCCAAGAAGGTGCTGCTGGCGACCCAGTTGAGCGAAGCGGAAAAACAGTTGCTCGCCAAGCTGGACCAGTCCATCAAGGTCGCCAAGCCGAAAGTGGACAGGACGGTCGAACTGGGCATGGCCGGCTCGCGCGAGGCGGCCACCATCAACATGCTCGGCGAGTCGGGGCCGGCCACGGCGACGGCGATCGGCGTGCTCGACGAAATCGTCGCGTTCGAGAAGAAGATGGCAGCGGACGCCGCCGACGCCGCCGATGCCGAATACCGCACTACGCATCGCCTGATGCTGCTCATTTGCGCGGTGGCGATTCTGGGCGGCGCCGCCGTCGCCTGGTTCATCACCCGTTCCATCACCGGCCCGATCCGCGCGGCGGTGACGCTGGCCGAAAGCGTCGCCGCGGGCGACCTCAGCACCACGGTGGTGATCACCAGCCGCGACGAGACGGGCCAGCTGATGACGGCGCTCAAAGCCATGAACGACAGCCTCAACAAGATTGTCGGCGACGTGCGCAGCGGCACCGACGCCATCGCCACCGCCTCCGGCCAGATCGCCAGCGGCAACCTCGACCTGTCCTCGCGCACCGAGGAACAGGCCAGCGCGCTGGAAGAGACGGCCTCCTCGATGGAAGAGCTGACTTCGACCGTCAAGCAGAACGCCGACAACGCCCGCCAGGCCAACGTGCTGGCCGGATCGGCCTCGCAGGTAGCCGTCAAGGGCGGCCAGGTGGTCGCGCAGGTGGTCGACACCATGGGCGCGATCAACGATTCGGCGCGCAAGATCGTCGACATCATCGGCGTCATCGACGGCATCGCCTTCCAGACCAACATCCTCGCGTTGAACGCCGCGGTGGAAGCGGCGCGCGCCGGCGAACAGGGCCGCGGTTTCGCGGTGGTGGCGTCCGAAGTGCGCAACCTGGCACAGCGTTCGGCAGCGGCGGCCAAGGAGATCAAGGTCCTGATCGGCGACTCGGTGGCCGCCGTCGACACCGGCTCCAGGCTGGTCGACCAGGCCGGCACCACGATGAACGACATCGTCGCCAGCGTCGCCCGCGTGACCGACATCATGAGCGAGATCACCGCCGCCAGCCAGGAACAGGAAGCCGGCATCGAGCAGATCAATCAGGCGATCGGCCAGATGGACGCGGTGACGCAGCAGAATGCGGCGCTGGTGGAAGAAGCGGCGGCCGCTGCCGGATCGCTGCGCGAGCAGGCCGGCAACCTGGCGCAGGCGGTCAGCGTGTTCAAGCTCGATGGGCAGCAAGTGCGGCAGGCGCCGCGCGCGGTTGCCGCGGCCCCTGCGCGGCCGACGGTCGCCCCGGCAACACGGGCGCCGGCCGCAGCGCCGGCGCGCAAGCCGGCGCCGGCGAAGGCGCGGATCGCGACCGCGAAGGCCGCGGTCAACGACCAGTGGGAAGAGTTCTGATCAGTAAAACAGGGGAAGCGCTCAGGCGAGCGCTTCTTTTGCTGCTTCTTCGGGCGTGAGGCCGTCGTAGAACTGGTCGGTGAACCACTCGACTTCGTCCTCGATGTGTTCCTGGGCCTGGGCCAGGGTGGCGCCGCCGGCGACCAGGAATTTTTCGACTTCGATGCACCAGTTAATCAGCGCCATCGTTTCTTCGTCGAGTTCTTCTTTCTTTGCCATCGTGTTCTCCTCGGTCAGGCCGCCAGGCCCTTGGCCAGCAGGTCGGCGACCAGTACGTTGAGGTCGACGTCGCGTTCCTTCGCCTGCGCCTGCAACTGCTGCACCAGATCGCTGTTGAGCTTGACAGCGAACGGCACCAGCCCGGCCGCCTGGTCGAGCTTGCGCTGTTCGCGCCGGTCGACGGCGGGCGCGGCACTGCTGCCGAAGGCGCCGGCGCCGGGTGCGACCATCTGGCCCATCAATTTCTTGGCGTCGCTCTTTGCCATGCCGGTTTTTTTCATGTGATGCTTTCTGGGTAAGGTAGTGGGATTTTACGCCGCCAAAAAATTGGCGGCGTTTGATAGATTATTACGCGCCCCCAAGACGTCATTCCTGCCACTGGAAGAAATGACTCCTCGCGAACGCGGGGAGCCAATTCCGTGGCGTCGCGGCGAAATTGGATCCCCGCGTGCGCGGGAACGAGGACTCTTGGGCTGGGGGCGAAGCGGATTATTTGGCCAGCACTTTTTTCAGCCAGGCGCCGATATCGTCGACCTCTTCCTGGCACAGCGAGTGCTGCATCGGATACTCGTGCCACTCGATCTGGTAGCCCATACCCTTGAGCAGATCGCGCGACTGCTCGGCGCGGGCGATCGGGATCACGCCGTCGCTGCGGCCGTGCACCATGAAGATCGGCGTGCCCAGGCTCTCCTCGGTGCGCTCGGCGGCGACGCTCGATGCCAGCGGCAGGTAGCCCGACAGGCAAAGCAGGCCCGCCAGCCGTTCCGGATGGCGCAAGCCGGTCTGCAGCGTCATCGCGCAGCCCTGCGAGAAGCCGGCCAGGATGATGCGGTCGGCCGCGATGCCGCGCGCCTTTTCGCGCGCGATCAGCGCCTCGACCTGCTGCTGCGAGCGGCGCAGGCCGCCCTCGTCTTCGCGCCGCGTCAGGTCGGCGTTGCTGATGTCATACCAGGCGCGCATCACGTAGCCGCCGTTGACGGTCACCGGAATCTGGTCGGCGTGCGGGAACACGAAGCGGATTGCCGGCAGGCCGGTCAGGTCCAGTTCGCGCACCAGCGGCACGAAGTCGTTGCCGTCGGCGCCCAGGCCGTGCATCCAGATGACCGCGACCTCGGGATTCGGCGCGGTGTCGATTTCGATGTTCTCGAGCAGAGCTGTCATGAAGCTTCCAGTCAGGGTTGTGGGCGCAGCGCCGACTTCGGCCGGAACGCCTTGCAGACGGCGGCATCGGTTTCGATGTAGGCGCCGCCGATCAGGTCCACGCAGTACGGCACCGCGGCGAACACGCCGTCGACGAGCTGCTTGCCGTCGGCATCCTTCAGGCCTTCGAGGGTCTCCTTGATCGCCTTCGGCTGGCCGGGCAGGTTGATGACCAGCGCCGCATGGTCGGGCGTTTCGCGGATCACCGCCACCTGGCGCGACAGGATCGCGGTCGGCACGAACTGCAGGCTGACCTGGCGCATCTGCTCGCCGAAGCCGGGCATCTCTTTGGTACCCACCGCCAGCGTCGCCTCGGGCGTGACGTCGCGCCGCGCCGGGCCGGTGCCGCCGGTGGTAAGCACCAGGTGGCAGCGCTGCTGGTCCACCAGCTCGATCAGCGTCGACTCGATGGCGGCGCGGTCGTCGGCGATCAGGCGCGTCTCGAGCCGGTACGGCGTGGTGACGGCCACGGCCAGCCAGTCGGCCAGCGCCGGGATGCCCTTGTCCTCGTACACGCCGCCGCTGGCGCGGTCCGACACCGACACCAGGCCGATGACGAGGCCGTCGTTATTGGTCGTCTGGCTCATCGTCGCCCGCTTCCAGGTCGAGTTCTTCTTCATCGTCGCCGGCCGCCTTGGCGCCCTGGCCCTTCTTGCCCAGGTCCTTGAGGATCTGGAAGATCTCGCGGTAGGCTTTCGGCGGCTTGTTCTCGGCCTGCTCCTTGCGCGCGTTGCGGATCAGCGTGCGCAGGTGCTGCACGTCCAGTTCCGGATGCTCGGTCGACAGCACGGTGAGCGCCTTGTCGTCGGCCAGCAGCTTTTCGCGGCGGCGCTCGAGCGCGTGCAGCGCGGCCGTATCGGCCTTCGACATGCCTTTCCAGCTGTCGATGGTGCGCTGGATGATGGCGATTTCCTCGTCGTCCAGCGTGCGCATCTTCTTGCCGACGAACTGCATCTGGCGGCGCCGGCCTTCGTGGTTGGTGATCGTCTGGCACATCAAGATGGCGTCGCGCACGTCTTCCGGCATCGGCACCCGCTTGACGCGGTCGCGCGCTTCGTTGACGAGTTCTTCGCCCAGCTTCTGCACTTCGAGGCTCTGGCGCTTGGCCTCGGACTTGGAAGGACGCTCGTATTCTTGTTCGAATTCGGAGGATTGGAACCCGCAGGCACCGCGGTTTGGATTTGGCATGATATGGATCCGGTAGGCGCAAGGCCGGCCAGTAAAAACAGTAAACGACTGCTATGATAACCGTTTTACCGGCCAGCCCAGAAAACACGCTATGAACGACTCCGTCTTTATCCACACCCAGGACCAGCTGAAACAGCTCGCCGCCGACGTTTTGGCGTTCGCCCGCGAGAAGGGCGGCACCGATGCCGCCGTCGAAATCAGCGAAGGAAGCGGGCTGGCGGTGTCGGTCAGGCGCGGCAAGATCGAGACGATCGAGCAAAACAAGGACAAGGGCATGGGCGTGACGGTCTATATCGGCCAGAAGCGCGGCAATGCCAGCACTTCCGACTTTTCGCCGGCCGCCATGCGCGCCACGGTCGATGCGGCCTACAACATCGCCCGCTTCACCGCCGAAGACGACTGCGCCGGCCTGCCCGAGGCCGAGCTGCTCGAAATGGCGCCGCGCGACCTGCGCCTGTGCTACCCATGGCGCATAACGGCCGAGGAGGCAGTGGCCCTGGCCCAGCGCGCCGAAGGCGCCGCCTTCGACGTCGACCCGCGCATCACCAACAGCGAAGGCGGCAGCGTGCACGTGCAGCAGTCGCATTTCGTCGCCGCCAATTCGCGCGGCTTCTCCGGCGGCTACCCGTTTTCGCGCCACACGCTGTCGGTGGCGCCGATCGCCGGCAAGGGCGCCAGGATGCAGCGCGACGACTGGTACACCTCGGTGCGCGACGCCTCCAAGATGGCCTCGCCCGAAGCGGTCGGCCGCTACGCCGCCGAGCGCGCGCTGGCGCGGCTGAATGCGCGCAAGCTCGACACCCGCACCTGCCCGGTGCTGTTCGAGGCGCCGCTGGCGGCCGGGCTGCTGGGCGCCTTCGTGCAGGCCACTTCCGGCGGCGCGCTGTACCGCAAGTCCACCTTCCTGCTCGATTCGCTGGGCCAGTCGGCCTTCCCCGACCACATCCAGATCCTCGAAGACCCGCACGTGCCGGGCGCGGTCGGCTCGGCCCCGTTCGACGAAGAGGGCGTGCGCACGGTGCGCCGCCACGTCGTCAGGAACGGCGTCGTGCAGGGCTACTTCTTGTCGACCTACTCGGCGCGCAAGCTCGGCATGCAAACGACCGGCAACGCCGGCGGCTCGCACAACCTGACGATGACGTCGACCAAGACGAAGCGCGCCGACGATTTTGCCGGCATGCTGCGCAAGATGGGCCGCGGCCTGCTGGTGACCGAACTGATGGGGCAGGGCACCAACTACGTCACCGGCGACTATTCGCGCGGCGCTTCCGGCTTCTGGGTCGAGAACGGCGTGATCCAGTACCCGGTGGAAGAAATCACGATCGCCGGCAACATGAAGGACATGTTCAGGCAGATCGTTGCCATCGGCAACGACACCCTCATCCGTGGCAACAAGGAAACCGGCTCGATCCTGATCGAGAACATGGTCGTCGCCGGCAGCTGATTTTCCGGTTGCTTCTTTTAGCCGACACCCTTAAGACCGTCATTCCTGCCATTGGCAGAAATGACTTCCCGCGCAGGCGGGAATCCAATTTCGTCGCTAAGCCACGGAAATTGGGTTCCCGCGTTCGCGGGAACGACGGCGGGAACGTCTCGCCCATGCCCATAAATTCACATTTCCATTGCAAGCTTTCAACTGCGCTAATACACTAGCCCCAGCAAAAAACGCTCGGGCTTCGCCCGGATGAAACCTTCAGGAGACGAAAAAACATGGAACGCCGTTCATTCCTCAAAAAAGCGGCCGTTGGCGCCGCCGTTGCAGCACCGATCGCCGCACAGGCGGCAGACCTGCCGACCATCAAGTGGCGCCTCGCCAGCAGCTTCCCGAAAAACCTCGACACCATTTTCGGCGCCTCCGAACTGTTCACCAAGCGCGTCTCCGAACTGACGGGCGGCAAATTCAGCATCCGCGCCTTCGCCGCCGGCGAAATCGTGCCGGCGCTGGAAGTGATGGATGCCGTGCGTTCCGGTACCGTCGAAATGGGCCACACCGCCTCCTATTACTACGTCGGCAAGGATGCTACCTTCGCCTTCGACTGCGCGGTGCCGTTCGGCCTGACCTCGCGCCAGCAGTCGGCCTGGCATGAAATCGGCGGCGGCAAGGAGCTCATGCGCGACTTCTACAAGAGCTACAACATCATCAGCTTCATGGGCGGCAACACCGGCACCCAGATGGGCGGCTGGTTCCGCAAGGAAATCAAGACCGTCGCCGACCTCAAGGGCCTGAAGATGCGCATCAGCGGCCTGGCCGGCAAGACGATGGCGCGCCTGGGCGTCGTCACCCAGCAGCTGCCGGCAGCGGACATCTATCCGTCGCTCGAAAAAGGCACCATCGACGCCGCCGAATGGGTCGGTCCCTACGACGACGAAAAGATCGGCATCTACAAGGTGGCGCCTTATTACTACGCGCCGGGCTGGTGGGAAGCCGGTCCGCAGCTGTCGTTCTACATCAACATGACCGAGTGGGCCAAGCTGCCGAAGGAATACCAGGCAGCGGTCGAAGCGGCCTCGTACGAAGCGCACGTCTACATGCAGGCCGCCTACGACGCCAAGAATCCGGCCGCCCTGGCGCGCCTGGTCAAGAACGGCGCCAAGGTGCGCTTCTTCTCGAAGGACATCATGGATGCCGGCTACAAGGCGGCCACCGCGATGATGGACGAGGAAGCGGCCAAGAACCCGAAATTCAAAGCCATCTACGAGCCGTGGAAGGTTTTCCGCCGCGAGCAGAACACCTGGGCGTCGGTCGCCGAGGCGAGCATGCAGAACTACCTGATCAGCGCCAACCGCAAGTAAACGGGTCGCACTCATCGAGCCGCGCCTTCGGGCGCGGTTTTTTTTGGGCTATGTGAGCGTTAAGTCGGGGAAGCCGCCCAATGCCGATCTGAGCAGCACCTCCGGCAGGCTGATCCGTTTGTCGTCGAGCGCCCAGCGCCAGCCCAGGTAATTCGGCAGGTAGCGGCTGGCGACGCCGTTGAAGCGGCCCAGCCACAGCTTGAACCGGCTGTGATAGG
>JBBRXM010000013.1:0-82877 GCA_038248405.1 Burkholderiales bacterium | reverse complement strand
GAGAGAAAGGACGAATGAAGCAGCGCCTGATCGCGCTGAGGAAATGCAATTTTTCATCGTGGACTGGGCCGGGTCGGGTTGAAGGAATGCGCGATGCGCGAACCGAACCAAGTCTACGGAGTGGTGACTATACTAATATTATTGTTACGCAAACTTTCAGAAAGTCTCTATTGGGCGTTCCCAGTTATTGCAGCCCGCCAAATCGCTGATAGAACGTCGCCTCCGCCGGCGCCGCAGCGGCAGCGGCAGCGCCATCATGTGCCCCAAGGCCGCCACGTAGAAGCAAGGGGCGGCCATTGAAGCACAAGGCACAGTCTAGATTTCACTTCGAGAAATAGTGCAGTCGCGGGGGTCACTGCCGACAGACGTACACAAAGTCAGACGACGAGTAGTAACGCGTGGATCATTCCTCCTGCCCGCTCTGGTGCGCTCGCCAAGTGCCCGCTGAGTGGGAACGCCAAGGCTGGTCGTCGACAGAAGAATGCCGGCAACCATCGTGCCGTCCGCTCACAGCCAGCCGCGGCGGATCATCTGCAGGGCGATGTACCTGGCCACCAGCGCGTGCTCGAACGGGGTCGGGTGGGCATCGTCGGCGAACATGTAGTGGCTGACGTCGCCCGGGTTCAGGTTGGTGGCGTTGCACAGCACCGCCGAGTTCAGCAGGTTCGGGCCGCACGCCGGGGTGGTGACGTTGGTCAGCCCGTAGGGCGCCGGATTGGCCGCCTGGTCCTGCACCAGGGCGAACAGGTCGACTTGCAGCACGCCTTTCGCGCCCACCAGGCCGTCCTTGAGGGCGGTATTGAAGGCATTCACCATCGCGCGGATCAGGTCCTGGATCTGCGCCGGCTGCGCCCGTGCGATCGGCGCCACCGAGACGTCGGGAATATTGTTGACCGCGACAAAGTTGGCGCCGTTGCCGACGATGCGGTTGCGCACCAGGGCCGCCAGTTCGAGGCCGGCCTTGGCCATGGCGGCCACGGCCCCGGGACTGTTGGCGGCAAGGTAGGCGGCGCCGGCAGCGGCGCCGGCGGCAGCGCCGTCGGCCAGCGCCTTGGCCACCATCGGCCCGTAGACGGCGGCGTCGGCCACGCGGGCATTGCCGGGCTGGCTGGCCGCGGCGTTCACGGCGGCGCGCACGACGCTGTCGTCGGTGTGGCCGGGACGCGCCGATTCGGCCTGCAGCGCGGCGCCGATCGCCACCGCCGCCGTGGCCGGATCGCTGGCGCCGGCGGCCAGCTGCAGCACCAGCGAATTGGCGAACGTGCTGGCGCCGGCCGCCTTGCCGGCGGCGGCGGCGCCAGCGCCCAGTTCGTCGAGCAGGAACAGGGCGTCGTTGCCGCCGGCCGAGACGAACACCAGCTCGTCGCCCCTGAACCTGCCGCCCGACAGCGCCAGGTGGTTGGCGACCTGGGTCGCGACCGGCACCGTCAGCTGGCCCAGCGGCGAGCCGGTGGCCTTGTTGCGCGGGCCCATGGGCTCGGTCACGCGCGCGCCCGGCTGGGCGTAGCCGTAGCAGCCGGCGTGGTTTACGACCGGCACCGAAAAGCCGAGGGCGGGATCGCCGTCGAGCCCGGTCTGCGCGGCGCACGGGGCGGGCAGGCCCAGCTGCGCGGCGATCAGCTCGCTCCAGACCTTGCCGGTCAGCGCGGGATTGATGGCGGTATTGTCGCCGTTGATGGTGAACTTGCCGCCGCCGGCGGCAGCTACGGCGCCGACGGCGTCGGTGCCGACGTCGGCCAGGCTGTCGCCGAAGGTGACCTGGGCACTGAAGGTGGGCTTGACCGGCGGCTTGTCGTCGTGGTCGCCGCCGCACGCCGCCAGCGCCGCGGCCATTACCCATGCCAGCACAAATTTGAATTGACGCATGATGGCTCCCGGTTAGAGTGCGCGCCGTAGTCCGGCCTTTTCCCAAATATGCCAGCGTGGCGGCTGCTGACTGTGGCGCACTTGAGCCAAACGCCCGGGGTTTGAGCGATATCAAGGCCGGTCAGGCGGGCTCCTGCATTCAGGGCGCGCGGCGTCCATGTTATGATGGCCGCCCAGCCCAAGGCCTCTTCTGCCCGCAGCGCCATCCCGGTACGTTCCGCGTACAACGAATCTTCCATGCGCCTTGCCCTCCTGACCGACCTGCACGCCAACCGCGAAGCGCTCTCCGCCTGCCTTGCGCATGCCGAACAGCAGAAGGCCGACCAGTACGCCTTCATGGGCGACTTCGTCGGCTACGGCGCCGATCCGGCGTGGGTGGTCGACACGGTGATGGATTACGTGCTGCAGGGGGCGGCGGCGGTGCAGGGCAACCACGACTATTCGGTGACCCACGCCACCCGCCCGCGCATGCACGCCGAGGCGCGCGAGGTGATCGAGTGGACGCGCAGCCAACTCAACGCGGCGCACCTGTCGTTCCTGGCCGGGCTGCCGCTGACCGAAGAGCGCGGCAACATGCTGTTCGTGCACGCCAGCGCGTTCGATCCGATCAAGTGGGAATACGTGACGGGGCTGGAGGAAGCCGAGCGCAGCCTGCGCGCGACGCACAGCCGCATGGTGTTCAGCGGCCACGTGCACAGGCCGGCGCTGTACCGGCGCGCCGACGACGGCCGCATGGGCAGCCACGCGCCGACGCCCGACGTGCGCATCGCCATCCGGGCGCAGCACCAGTACCTGGTGATCCCGGGGGCGGTGGGCCAGCCGCGCGACGGCAACTGCGCGGCCGGCTATGCGATCTACGACGATGTGGCGCGCGAGCTGACCTACTTCCGGGTGCCGTACGACCATGGCGCGGCGGCGCGGCGGGTGATCGCCTCCGGCCTGCCGATCGTGTTCGCGATGCGGCTGATCGAAGGCATCTGAGGTTCGCTGGCGCCAACGCTACCGGGGTCAGACCCCAACCATCAACACCGGGGTCTGACCCCTTGCCGTACGACCATGGCGCGGCGGCGCGGCGGGTGATCGCCTCCGGCCTGCCGATCGTGTCCGCGATGCGGCTGATCGAAGGCATCTGACGCCGGTTCAGACGGCTTGGGCCTTCATGCGGTTGCGGCGGGCCCGTTGCAGGAAGAACCAGACGATGGCCAGCGGCAGCAGCAAGGGCAGCAGCAGCGGCGAGATCGCCAGCGCCAGCACCACCGCGCCGATGCCCAGGCCGAGCGTGAGCAGCAGGCCGACGCCCGCAAACACGACGGCCAGCACGGCGCCGACGAACACCATCACCAGCGCAGCGATGACGAGGCCGCCGCCGGCGAACAGCAGGCCGAGCAGGGCGCCGACGGGACCGTCGAAGCGTTCGCCATCGATATCCACATTCATGTCGAACGGATGGCCGAATACGTTCCATGCCAGCAGCAGGAACAGCAGGATGACGACGGCAGGTGCGATTTTTTTCATGGCATGGCCTCTTGGTGGAAAAGTGATTCGGTATATGCACTGTAGGCAAGCGCGGCGGCGCCGGCTAGCGGATTGCGACAGACTGCACATTGAGCGTGGCGGCGGCGGGCAAAGCGGCGACAAGCGGCAGCGCGCGGCAGTTTGCCTTGTAATGCGTCCCTCATTGCCTATACTGAACCCCTGCGTCATCGAAGGGAGAGCCCATGCAAGCCGTCTGTAGTGCAGCGGACACGCCGCAGTCGATCGTGTTCGGCTGGAAGGGTCCGAAAGGACCGCCGTCCGCGCCACCGGCAATACCGCCAATCATCATTCACCCGTTCAGCTACCAGACCCCAGGCCCGGCCATCGATCCCCGCGTGCCGCCGATGGGGCCGCCCATCGCGCCGCCGCCCGGGCCGCGCCAGAGGCTGTGAAAACGATGCCCGCCGTGTGCGGGCTTTTTATCGCCGGCAGAAAAGGCGGCCGGCCCATGCGTGCGCACGCGGCCGGCCCTGATTGGGTAAAATCGAGGCTGAGCTTGCCGCGGCGCCGGCTCGTCAACCAACCGAAAGTGACAACCGATGAGCGATGAAGTAACTGAGCACGACAGCGATGACGACGCCCCGGTGCAGGAGGCCAGGCTGTGGAAGGGCAACGGCTGGACCGCGCGGGTCATCAAGAACGAAGACGACGAGGGCTGGGCGGTGGCCATGATCAAGGACGGCGAGCCGGAGCCGGCGCTGGTCGGCCCGTGGACGATGGGACGCGACAAGAAAAACCCCAAGCCGCTCGACGTCAACGCCTTCCACACGCTGGTCAAGACGGCCGCCGAAGTGCTGCGCCGCCACGAGCAGCAGCTGCACGCGATGCTGCACAAGAGCACGGTGGTGGCCACCGAGGGCGCCGAGCTGAAGGTCACGCTCGACATCGTGCCCGACGACGAGCATCCGTACGCCTTGCTCAGTGCCTTCGACGAGGTCGGCGAGCGCATCGCGCAGGTGCGGGTGGCGGCCAATTTCAAGCTGACGCCGGCAAGCGCGGCCGACTGGGTCGAGAAAGAGTTCCGCGCCCCGCGCTGAAAATCCACATAATTTCACCCTTTTGTTGGCCGACCGGACACGCCGGGCGGGGAAGCTGATAATATTTCCCCAGTGCATTTAAGAACAAAAGGAAAAAGATGGAAAGCCGCCTCAATCGCCTGGAAACGGTCCAGGCGATGCTGCTCGAGCTCGGGCAGATGTCGACCGCCGGTGGCGACATCACCGAATTCATCCGGGCGGTGCATCGTTCACTCGGACGCATCATGTACGCCGCCAACTTCTATGTCGCGCTCAGCGACCGCGAGGACGGCACCGTGCGCTTCGCCTATTTCGTCGACGAGGTCGACGCCAGCCCCGATCCGGAAGAGCGCATCCGGCTCGCCTCGCCCGACCAGTCGCCGACCGCATGGGTGATCCTGAACCGGCGCAAGCTGGTGATGACGGCTGCCGAGCACAACGCGCGCGGCCCGGACGGCAACGGCTGGGGCCAGGGGTCCACCGCCGAGCACTGGATGGGCTGCCCGCTGCTCGACCAGCAGCAGCAGGCGCTGGGCGTGATCGTCATCCAGAGCTATTCGCCGCAGCACCATTTCAGCGACGAGGACCAGGCCCTGTTCGCGCTGATCGCCAACCACGTCTCGGCCGCGCTGCAGGGCCTGCAGAGCATGGACCGGCTCGAACGGGCGGTACAGGAGCGCACCGCGCTGCTGGCGCACGAGGTGGCCGAGCGCCGCCGCGCCGAGGGGGTGCAGCACGCGCTGTACCGCATCGCCAACCTGTCGGCGGCGGCGATCGACGCCCACATGCTGTCGGGCCGGCTGCACGAGATCATCGGCGAGCTGATGGTGGCCGAAAACTTCCTGCTGGCGCTGTGCCACCCCGACACGCGCGAGATCAGCATCCCGTATTTCGTCGACCAGAAGGACGCGGAACCGCCGGTCAGGCGCTTTCGCCACGGCGTGGGCATGAGTTCCTACATCCTCGACTGCAAGCAGGCCAGGCTGCACGACCGTGCCAGCTTCGCGCAGCTGCTGGCCGACGGCGTCGTCAACGAGCCGCTCGGCAATGCCGACATCGCCAGCTGGATGGGGGCGCCGATGCTGCTGCACGACGAAGCCTACGGCGTCATCATCGTGCAGAGCTACGACCCGGCCACGGTCTACACCCAGGCCGACCTCGACCTGCTCGCCTTCATGGCCAGCCACGTGGCGGTGGCGATCGCGCGGATGCAGTCGGACCGCGCGATCCGCAAGGCCAAGGACAGGCTGGAGCAGCAGAATGCGGCGCTGTCGACGGCGATGACGGCGCTGCAGGAAGCGCAGTCGGAGCTGGTGCGCCAGGAAAAGCTGGCCTCGCTGGGGCGGCTGGTGGCCGGCGTCGCCCACGAGATCAATACGCCGCTGGGGATCTGCGTCACCGCCACCAGCCACCTGGTGCAGGAACTGAAGCTCACGCGCGAAGAGCTGGCCGCCGGCGCCATGACCGAGGACAGCCTCGAGCAGTTCTTCGACATCGTCGACCAGTCGCTGCGCATCATGACCACCAATACCCAGCGGGCGGCGGCGCTGGTGCGCAGTTTCAAGCAGGTGGCGGTGGACCAGTCGTCGGACGACATCCGCAGTTTCAACCTGAAGACTTACCTGAGCGAGGTGCTGCTGTCGCTGCAGCCGAAGCTGAAGGGGCGGCCGGTGAAGGTGGAGATCGATTGCGGGCCGGACATCACGCTCGACAGTTTCCCGGGGGCGGTGTCGCAGATCGTCACCAACCTGCTGATGAATTCGCTGGTGCACGGCTTCGAGCACGAACAGGCCGGCACGATCGCGATCAAGGCGGCGCTGGACGGGGAGACGGTGGTGTTCGACTACAGCGACAACGGCGCCGGCATGGACGGGGAAACGCTGGGCAAGCTGTTCGACCCGTTCTTCACCACGCGGCGCGGCAGCGGCGGCAGCGGGCTGGGCGCGCACATCCTGTACAACCTGGTGACGGGGCCGTTGGGAGGGACGGTACGGGTCGAAAGCGCGCCGGGGCAGGGGCTGCGCTACCACCTGCGCTTTCCGCGCAACCGGCGCAAGGAGAAGGCGGCTGCGTGAGGGGACTCGGGGCGCGCCGGAATCGCCCTGCGGAAACTCGAAAACCTGAACCGTCGTCCTCGCAACGCGGGGACCCATACTGAATTTGCCCAGCATGGATCCTATATGGACGCCTCCCTTTTGCAAGGGTTGTTTGGTGTGGTGCGACAGAATAAGGTTACTTACCTATATCCGGCCTGTTGTGCAGTCGAGTTTCCGCTGCTTGGCCCCGATGTAATACGCTGATTTGCGCCTCAGTCCCGCAGCGGGCTTTTGACGCCCTGGGATCCATTCAGGTTTAGCAAATCCCGGTCTCACCTGTTGTCATCACACTTTGAACCCTACACAAACTGGTTGGTGCTTAGAACATGCTGCTGCCGCTGCGCTGCTGCTACGCCGGGCTATCTAGCGTAGTTACGTTCGTAGGTCCGTCCGTGAGCAAGCATGGCCCATATTGTTCGAGCCATTTTGTTGGCCAGCGCGACGATCACGACGTTTGGTGGCTTACGTTTGCTCAGTTCCTCCAGCCATTTGCCGGGATCCTTCGAGCATTTCAGAACCGAACGAGCCCCGTGTATGAGCAAGGTGCGCAAATAAGTGTCGCCGCGCTTACTGATGCCCAGCAGCTTAGTTTGGCCTCCGCTGCCCACCTGGGCCGGAACCAGGCCGAGCCAGGCCGCGAATTCGCGGCCGGATCGGAACGCTTTAGGATCTCCCATCGTTGCCACTGCAGCCGTCGCGGTCAGCAGGCCTACACCGGGGATCGCTTCGATCATCTTGCTTGCCGGGTCTTGCCTCATCCACTGCGACAGACGCCTTTCAATTTGAAGCACCTGCTCGTCGAGACGGGCCAACATATTCCATTGCTCGCGCAGGGTGTCGATCAGGGCGGCCGGCAACCGCTCGGCCAGCCGCGACAGCGCGCCCGGCATACCCTCATTTAATGCTTTGCGCCCAATTCCCATCACTTCACCGTACTCGCCCATCAGGCCGCGAAGGCCGTTCACTTGCGCAGTCCGGAATTTCACTATCTGCTGGCGCATCCGATGCATTGCGAGCACCGCTTGTTGGGCTTCCGTTTTTACTGCCACCGTCCGCACCGAATTTTGCTGGACCGCGACATAGATTCCGCGCGCATCGGCTACATCGTTCTTGTTCCCCCCGACGAATGGCTTGACGTGTTTTGCTGCCATCAGCTTTACTTCGTGACCCATGCTCTTCAGTCGCCGCGCCCAGTGCTGAGCGCCACCACACGCCTCCATTCCAATCAGGCAAGAAGCACGATTCGAGAAATACTCCAGAAACTTACCGCGCTTGAGTTGCTTACTGATGACCTCACCTGTTTCCTGATCGACGGTGTGAATCTGAAAAACCAGCTTCGCAACATCGACTCCGAATACAGCTTTAGTAGTAGCATTCATGGTGGATCCTCCTGTGGCTTTTAGTGTTAAGTCAGAAATTCCACTATAGGGCACTTTGATGCCGTTGCCTCGCGAGGATCCACCCTATTCAAAAAATGCCACATCATCGCCTCCGTCTCTTCTGTCTGAGGTGGGAGGCGTCCATTACATTCCCGCTTTCGCGAGGACGACGTTGATTTTGTTAGATTATTTCTGAATTCATCGACTTCGGCGACTTCGTAGCGCATGTGATATGGACGCCCGGGACCCCAATACGCGTTTCGTCCGGGGCGTCTGCCAACACTGTTCCGCGAAATGGGGTCCCCGCGTGCGCGAGGACGACGGGCTAGTCCGGCCAGCGGCTGTTGATGTCGACCGCCTTGTCGATGTTGGCGATCAGTAGCTCGACGTAGACCGGGTCGAGGTGGTGGCCCGCCACTTCGCGCAAGTGGGCCACCACCTGCGCGACCGGCCAGGCATCCTTGTAGCAGCGCTTGTGGCAGAGGGCGTCGAAGACGTCGGCGACGGCGACGATGCGCGCGTACTTGTGGATATCGTGGCCCTTGAGGCCCTGCGGATAACCGCTGCCGTCGAATTTCTCGTGGTGCTGGTGGGCGATCACGGCGGCCGCCTTGAGGATCGGGCGCGACGAGCCGTCGAGGATCGACAGGCCCACCGTCGGATGCTGCTTCATGATTTCCCACTCTTCGGCCGTCAGCTTGCCAGGTTTGAGCAGCACGGCGTCGGGGGTGGCGATCTTGCCGATGTCGTGCATCGGCGCCGCGTGCATCAGCACCGCCGTTTCATCTTCCGGCAAGCCGGACACCTGCGCCAGCAAATGGCAGATCTGCGACATGCGCCGCACGTGGTTGCCGGCCTCGTTCGAGCGCGACTCGACGACGTCGCCGAGGCGCAGGATCAGCTCGGCCTGGGTGTCGGTGATCTCCTGGTTCAGCAGGATGTTGTCGAAGGCGATCGCCACGCCGGAGCAGAATACTTCCAGCAGCTGCGCGTCGATGTCGGAAATCTCCTCGACGCCCTTGAGCACCAGCAGCGAGGCCTTGCCGCTGGGGTTGGGGAAATAGCCGACATAGGTGTCGCCGTGCAGGCGCGAAATGCGGTTGCGGCGCGCATCGTCGAGCTGGGCGAGCAGCTCAGGGCCGATCATGTCGCCGGCCGGGTCGCCGATCTGTGCCAGCACTTCGTATTCGGTCTCGCCGGTGATGACGCTGGCGCCGGACAGGCGCAGCAGCATGCTTTGCTCGAAGCGCAGCAGCGCCACCACCTGCTGCAGCAGGCCGCTGGCGAAATCTTTCAGGTTGCGCTGCTGGAAGATGTGGGCGGAGGCGGCGATCACGCGCTCGAGCCCTTCGCGGTAATTGAGCTGGGCGCGCCGCGCATCCTCGACCTTCATGATGTCGCGGTAGGCGCGCAGGGCGGCAAAGGTGGTGGTGAACAGTTTCGTGCGGTCGAGCTCGGTTTTTTCCTTGTAATCGTTGATGTCGTAATCGACGATCACGCGCTCTTCCGGGGCCTGGCCCGGCTGCCCGGTGCGCAGCACGATGCGGGTGAACTGGTTGTCCAGGTCCTTGCGCATCCAGCGCGCCACTTCGAGGCCGCTGTCTTCCTTTTCCATCACGACGTCGAGGAACACCAGCGCGATGTCGGTCTCGCGCGACAGGATTTCCTTCGCCTGCGCGCCGCTGTAGGCATGCAGGAAGGTCAGGCTGCGCTCCTCGAGCCGGAAGCGGCTCAGCGTCAGCTTGGTGACGTCATGGATATCGGGCTCGTCGTCGACAAGCAGAACTTTCCACGGGGCGAGTTTGGGCGCGGCGGGAGAGAGGAAGGACATGGACGAGTTCCGATACGGGTAATTTAATCGATCAAGTTATTGCCTCAACGCAGGCAACCGGACGATTGTAGTATGAGAAATGCCCATTAACAACAAACATTGTTAAATGCCTCAATTGAAAGAACTATTTGTTGCGACGCTCAGCGCGGATAGCGTGTCTGGCATCGTTCGCAGAAGAAGCTGCGGCGGTCGGTTTTGCCGAGGTGGGCCTTGGTGAATTTGATCTGGCAGCGCGGGCATGTCACTTTCTTGTGCGCCAGCCAATGCTTGCGCAGCACATAGGCCTTCTTCCAGGCGAGAAAGTCGAAGCAGTACTGGCGCGCTTCGGCCACCAGTTCGCGCAGCTTGCCGGGCGAGAGCGCGCCGACCGGCGACAGCGGGTGCACGCGGATGCGGAACAGCACTTCGTTCTTGATGATGTTGCCGACGCCGGCGAAGATGGTCTGGTCGAGCAGGGCGTCGCAGACCAGCATGTCGGGCGCCGCGCGCAACTTTTTCAGCGCCTTCGCCGCGCTCCACCGGTCCGACATGGTGTCGGCGCTCCAGTCGTAGATGGCGTCGAGGTCGGTGTCGACTTGCTTGACCGAGCAGCCGTAGAAGTTGAGCTCGCCGCCATCCTCCATTCCCAGCGCGAGGCGGGGCGGGCGGTCCTTGCGCTCGTCGATGCGATAGCTGCCAAACAGCATGAAGTGAATGCGGAACGCCATGTCCGGCAGTTCGACGATGAACTGCTTGCCGAAGGTGCGCAGCGACAGGATCGGCTGGCCGGCCAAGTGGGCCGGCTCGAAGGCGGCGGTGTTGCCCTCGGCACTGATGATGTGCTGCCCTTCGAAACGGGCGGCCTCCTCCCTGAGGATGACGAGCGATGGTCCTTCCGGCATGGTTGAGTCTCCTTTTGACCCATTCTGGATGGAACGACGCCGGCGCGGTGTGCGATGACTAACATTTCGATACACATTACACTTGCCAAGAAACAAACGCGCACGGTGTTGGCGTATATTTGGTAGTTCCGAAGGAAGATTTGAAAGGAAGGCCATGAACACCGGATTGAAGAGCCTGGCGCTGGCCGCGCTGGTGCTGTGCTCGGCGGGCGCCGCTTCGGCGGCGGTGACCGTGACGTTTGCGCACCCTGAAAAATTCCGCGACATGCCGTTTTCGCCGGGCGACCGCGAGGACGTCCTGAAGGCGCTGGCCGAGCATTTCACCGAGCTGGGCAAGAAACTGCCGCCCGGGCAGGACCTGCGCATCGAAGTGCTCGACGTCGACCTGGCCGGCGAACTGCGCCCGCATTTCAGCGGCCGCGACGACATCCGCATCCTGCGCGGCGCCGCCGACTGGCCGCGCATCAAGCTGCGCTACACGCTCGAGTCGAACGGCCAGGTGATCAGCAGCGGCGAGGAGCAGCTCGCCGACATGATGTACCTGAACCGCCTGCCGCGTTACGCCGACGGCGAATCACTGCGCTACGAAAAGCGCATGATCGACGACTGGTTCAAGCAGAAGTTCGCCACCGCCCGGTCAGCGCGACGGTAGCGGTGGGTCGACCTTCGCTGTTCAGGGCGCCTTCTTTTCGATCATGCGCGTCACGTTGGCCATCGCGTCTTTCACCGTGTAGTCTGACGGCACGGTAAACAGCGCGGCGGCCGGCTCGTCGCGCTTGAGGGCGGCGACGCGATAGCTGGTGTCGCCGGCGCGCGGGTCGCTGTGCTTCGTCAGCATCGTCACCTGCAGTTCGGGCGCATACCAGCTCTCGTCGGAGACCACGATCGGGTTGCGGTTGCCCACCTCGCCGGCGGGAATCTCGTAGCTGCGCAGCTTGCCCTCGGCCTTGACGCCTTCGATGTCGCGCGTGCCCAGGTCGCGCGTGGTGGCGCCCTTGGCCCACTTCATGTCGCCGAGGGCGCCGGCGAGCGGCCCGAGGCGCACCAGCATGTCGCGCGAGTTCGCCGACATCGTCATCGACGGCGCCTCGATGCGCACCGCGGTGCCGTCGTCGACGTGCACCTTCATTTCCCCATCCGCGCCCTCCATCTGGCGGATGATGATTTCGCGCCGTTCGCCGGCCGGCAGCTTGCCGTCCTTGCGCAGCTGTTCGATGCGCGCGCGCGCCGCTTCGGCCGTCGCCTTGCCGATTTCCTTGTTGATGACGACCTTGGTGGCGGTCTTGCTGCGCGGGTTGAGCACGTAGGTGGCCGATTCGACCGGGTCATGAATCGTCACCGTCACCACCTCGCCCTTGGCGTCGCGCATTTCCTGGCGGGTGCGGCCGGCGCTGTCGCGGTAGCTCATGGACGTTGACTTGCTGGCGATCTGGTTGCCGTCTGCGAGGTTTTGCTGGCGCTCGGAAATGACTTCGGCGCTGTACGGCGCACCCTTGACCGGCTTGGCGCGCATTCCCATGTGCGGGCCAAAATTCATCGGAAGCAGGCCGGCCGGGCCACGCATCTCGATCGCCTGCCGCAGCATGACGTGAGGCTGCGGGCCGGGGTCGCCCTCGGCGGCGTGGACGGGCGAAAACAGCGTTGCGGTCAATGCTGCGAGCACGATCTTGTTGTTCATGGCGATCCTCATGCGGTTGTGACGGGTGGGAGGGAGAAAACTATTGCGCCGCCAGGCGCAGTGCCAGCGGCTGGCCGTCGTAGCCGACCAGCATTTCGGCGTGTACCAGGTCGCCGGCGTTTTCCGGGCTGACGGGCACGCCCAGCGACGCCAGGGCGGTGCGCGGCACGACCGCTTCGACCATGCGCGGTGCCGGATCCTGTTCGATGCGCTCGAACGAATCGAGGGCGATGAAGACGGCGCCGTTGTCGCCGCGGCCAGGCAGCGCGGGGCCGGCGCCGCCGGCGGTGGGCGCCGGGGCCTGCAGGGCCAGCACGAACAGCAGCAGCACGGCGGCCACGCTGCCGATGCCGCCGGCGAGCGACCATTGCGCAGTCGACAGGCGCTGGTACCAGCGGCGGGGCGGGCGTTGGCGGCCGGCGAAGGCGGCCATCAGTTCCTTGTGCACGCCGCGCGGGGCGTTCATCTGTGCCATCTCGGCGCGCAGGGCGGCCAGCGGGGCAGCCAGGGCGGGGTCGCGGGGTTCGTCTTCGGTCATGTCGGTGCCTCTCGGTCAGGCGGAATCAGTGGTGGCGGGGCGGTGCGCCCGGAGCCGTTTGGCCAGCGCGGCGCGGCCGCGCGACAGGCGCGAGCGAACGGTGCCGATGTCGAGCTGGCAAATGTCGGCGATTTGTTGGTAGGACAAATCGTGCATTTCATACAGGATGACGACGTCGCGGTAGTGGGGCGCCAGTTGCGCCAGGGCGCGGCGCACGTCCTCGGCCAGTTCGTTGCCCAGCAGGCGGGCAAGGGGCTCGGGCTGGTCGCTGGCGGCTTCGGCCTGGTCGTCGTCGCCGTCGTCGTCGGCCTCGGGCAGCGCGCGGCCGCGCCGGTGCGCCGGCTCGTGCTTCATGGCCAGGTTGCGCGCCACGCCGAACAGGAAATTTTGCAGCAGGCCGCGCAGCGGGTCGAAGCTGAAGCGGCCGTCGAGCAAGCCCATGAACACTTCCTGGACGATGTCGGCGGCGGTGTCGGCCGATCCGCTGCGCAGCAGGGCGAAGCGGAACAGCGGGCCCTGGTGGCGCATGTACAGCGCCTCGAATGCCGGAGCGGCGCCGGCGCGCATCTGGCGCAGCAGGTCGGTATCGGCGGGGGCGTGGGTGGGCGTCATGGCGGTGTCTTTAATGGTATTCCCATTTGCCCGCCAAAAAGTTCCAACTATTTACACGCCGGGGTCAGACGCTGGTGTCAGGTCTGACAATCGGACATTTCCAGCAAGAATGTCCGAATGTCAGACCTGACACCAGTGTTTGTCCAGCAAGAATGTCCGAATGTCAGACCTGACACCAGTGTTTGTCCGATTGTCAGGCCTGACACCGGCTTATTATTCCAGCCAGTTGACGAGCGGGAATTTGGCGCGGAAGTCTGGCGGCATCGCGACCACCTGGCCGACCTTGTAGTTGTAGAAGACGAAGCCGGACTTGGCCATCGCCACCAGCGCCTTGTCGTGCGGACGGGTGACGCGAAAGGTGATGTCGCCACCGTATTTGTTGAAGTCCATGACGCCCACTTCGAACAGCAGCTGGTCGCGCGCATGCGCTTCGGCGCGATAAGTGGTGGCGAGGTCGGTGACGATGATGCCGGTGCCGTCGCCCTCCGTCTCGGGGACGCCGAACTCGAACAGGAAACGCGCGCGCGCCTCCGAAATCATCGAGATCATCGAGTCGTTGCCGAGGTGGTTGGCGCCGTTGACGTCGGTCACGCGCACCGTCAGCGGGGTGGAGTAGTAATACTGGTGTTCGGGGAAGTCGAGATGTAGTCTGGCCATTCCGCAATTTTACCCCGCCACGCCACCGCGGATGATTTTGTGGATGGCGCCGCCATCGGTGATGAGGTAGAGCTCGCCGTCGGCGTCGCGCCCGAAGGAGACCACGCGGCCGATCGCGGGGATGCGCCAGTCGGTCTGCTCGAGCACGCCGGCGCCGGCGGCCAGGAAGCTCTTCAGGAAACCGGCGCAATAATCGGAATAGAAGTAGCGGCCCGCCAGCTCGGGCAGGGCGCGGCCACGGTAGACGTAGCCGCCGGTAATGGAGCAGCCGTTGGCGTCGGCGGCGCCGTGGTCGTATTCGAGGGCGGGCGGCGCCAGGCCGGTGCTGTCGCAGGCGGCGGCGCCGTAGCACAACGTGCCTTCCATGATGTTCCAGCCGTAGTTCAGTCCGCCCTGCGTCGCGGCGGCGATGTCGACTTCCTCGCGCCGGTCCTGGCCGACGTCGGCAATGTAGAGCTGGGCGCCGTCGAAGGCGTAGCGCCACGGATTGCGCAGGCCGTACGCCCACACTTCGCCGCGCCGCGCCGGCTCGCCGGCGAACGGGTTGGTGGCCGGCACCGCGTAGGGCGCGCCCGCGCGGGCGCCGTCGACGTCGAGGCGCAGCATCTTGCCAAGCAGGCTGCCGAGATTCTGCGCGTTGCGCGGCGGGTCGCCCGCGCCGCCGCCGTCGCCTGTGCCCAGGTAAAGGTAGCCGTCCGGGCCGAACGCTGCCAGCCCGCCATAGTGGTTGGAAAAGTTCGGATGGGCGATGCGGATGATCTCCAGCGCCGTCGCCGGATCGGACAGGCTGGGGTTGCCCGACACGTTGCGTCGCTCGACGACGATGTCGCCGGCGCTGTCGGTGAAGTAGATGAAGTATTGGCCGTTGGTGGCAAATTGCGGATGGAAGGCCATCGACAGCAGCCCCCCTTCGCCGGCGGTCGAGACGCGCCCGCTGATGTCGAGGAAGGGCAGGGACCGTACCAGGCCATCCTGCAGGATGCGGATGCGGCCGGCGCGCTCGACGATGAACAGGCGCGCATCGCCGGGCGGGGCGGTGGCAAACACCGGAGCGTCGAGGCCGTGGGCGACCTGGCGCAGCGCCAGCGTGAGCGGCGCCGGTGCGGGCGTGGGCGCCGGCAGCGGCGGCGCCGCGGGACCGGTGATGCCGGCAGAGCCGCCGCCGCCGCCGCAAGACAGCAGCGCCGCCAGGAGCGCCAGAACCAGCAATGCACGCGCGCGTTCGACCAGCATGATAGCCCCCGTCACAACCCGTAGATGCCAGCTTAGGGCGGCGGCGCGCGCACGGTCTGTGCGCCAGCGCACCGCCTCTAGCGGGTCAGGCGGTACATCAGCAGCGCTGCGCGGATGGCGGCGCGTTCGAGCGAGGCCAGTTCGACGTCTTCCTGCGGCGAGTGCCAGCCGTTGCCGGCGGCGCCGAGGCCGTCGAGGCTGTCGACGTAGGGCGCGGCGAACTGGATGTCGCCGGCGCCGCGCGCTTCGGCCGGCACCGCATCGACCACGCCCAGTCCGGCGTCGTCGCTGGCCTGCGAATACAGCGACAGCAGTTTCAGGTTGCCTGGCGTGACGGCCATCGGCGGATACGATTCCTCGAACGTGACGGCGGCGCTGGTGCCCGGCAGGCTGGCCGCGGCAATCGCGCGCATCTTCGCGTGGGCGCGGTCGCGCTGGGCGTAGTCGAGGTAGCGCAGGTCGCCCTTGACGGTGACGGCGGCGGCGACGACGTTGGTCTTGCCGGAAGCGGTGCCGCGCGATTGCGCTTCATCGTATCCGACGGTGGTGCCGCCGGCGATCATGCCGGGGTTGAAGGTCAGGCCAGGCTCGATCACCTGCTGGCGAAAGCCGTCGAGCACGCGCGCCGCCTCGTAGACGGCGCCGTAGCCGCCGGCCTGGCTGAAGACCAGCGAGGAATGGCCCTGCTTGCCCTTGACGGCGAGGTCGAACGAGGACGCCGCGCGGCGGCCGACGGTGCCGGTGGCGCGGCCGTCCTTGGTCAGGAGCTGGCCCTCGAAGCTGAGGGCGACGTCGCTGCGCCTGGCCAGCTCGACCATGTCGCCGCGTGAGACCGATTTCGGGTTGCCGGCGTTTTCCTCGTCACCGGTAAACAACACGGCCATGCTGGTGTTGTCGAGTACGCCGGCGCGCTGCAGGCCGCGCAGCGCCTGGAGCAACACGACGTCGCCGCCCTTCATGTCGGAGACGCCTTGGCCGCGCGCGCGCTCGCCCTGGCGCTGCCATGTCGGCACCGGGCTGTCGGCCTCGAACACGGTGTCCAGGTGGCCGAGCAGCAGCAGTCGCTTGCCCTGCTTGCCGTCGCGCGTGGCCAGCAGGTGGCCGGCGCGCTGCATCCCGGCCGGCATGTCGATCCAGCGGGTGTGAAAGCCGAGCTGGTCGAGCTCCTGGCGAAACAGGGCGCCCACTTCGCGCACGCCGGCCGCGTTCATGGTGCCGCTGTTGATGCTGGCGCTGCGCTCGAGCAGTGCCAGCGCCTGCGCCGACTGCGCCTTGACCTCGGCGACGATGCGCTGCTCGGTGGGCGACAACGCGGCCGCGGCAGCGCCGATCGACGTCAATGCCAGCAGGACGATGCCAACAGAATGTTTGATGCGCATGTTGTTGCCTTTCAGTCTGAGGAGAGAGGTGCCGCTGAAATAACCATCGAAACCGGGGTCAGACCAGCTGGTCTGACCCTGGCTGGTGGCTCACGTCGAGCCGCTTGTTGCTGACCTGGACCGAGGCCGACTGGATCTTGCCGTCGACGACTTCGTAGATGGCCACCATCGACACCCGGCCGGTGCCTTCCGGGAAGGTGCGGGTCACTTCTTCGTGGTCGATGACGATGTTGCCCATCACGACGCGCTGCAGCAGGCGCGCGTGCAGGTTCGGCTCCTGCATGCGCGGCGCCATCCGCGCCCGCATCTCGGCCGTGCCGGTGGCGAGCAGCGTGCCGGGATGCTCGTACTGGCGGGCATCGGCGGCGTAGGTGGCGAGCAGGGCGTCGAGGTCGCGGGCGTTGTAGGCGTCAAGCTGGCGCTGGATCAGTTCTTCTGCGGTGTCGGTCATCGGTTTTTCTTCAGGTCGGTTGGGCGGCGGCGGCGGGCGCCTCGCTGCGAATTGCCATCAGGTAGAACAGCAGCGAGGCGATGGAGAAGGCGAACAGCATCGAAAACAGCACCGTCGGCGAACTGTTCCACTCGATGACGGCCGCCACCGCGATCGGACCGGCCGCCTTGGCCAGCATCGCCGGCCCGGACATCGCGCCGGAAATGGCGCCGTAGTTGCGCGGCCCGAACATGGCTTGCGGAATGGTGCCGCGCACGATCGTGAGGATGCCGTTGCTGGCGCCGTAACAGATGCAAAACAGCGCCAGCGCACTCTGGCGGGTGCCGAAAAACAGCAGCGCCAGCAATGCCGCCGGCAGCGCGCCGAAGGCGACCTTGCCGACCGTTTGCGGACGCGAGCGGTGCGCGAAGGCGCGCTCGACGATGCGCGCGGCCACCTGCATCGGCCCGATCAGCGCGGCCATGAAGACGACGGTATCGATCCGATGGCCGAAGCGCTGCAGGATCGGGATCAGGTGCACCGACAGCGCCGAGAAGATGAAGCTGTTGGCCGAAAAAGCGAACGCCAGTCGCCAGAATGTCCGATGGCGCAGCGCCTGCTGCAGCGTGAAGTCGGGTCCGCCCGGCGCGGCATTGTGGCGGGCCGCCGCCGCCGGCGGGCCACCGAGCAGCAGGTGCAGCGGCAGGCACACGGCCAACTGCAGGGCGGCATACAGCAGGTAGGTGTCGCGCCAGCCGAGCGCGCTGTCGATGCGCAGCGTCAGCGGCCAGAACACGGTGCTGGCGAAGCCGGCGAACAGGGTGAGGGTGGAAATGGCCTGGCGCGCCGCCAGGCCGAAGTGGTGGTTGAGGGTGGCGAACGCCGCTTCGTACAGCGTGGCGGCCATCGCCGCGCCGAGCAGCGTCCAGGCCAGGTAGTAGACCGGCAGCGAATGCGCGCGGCTGAGCAGGATGAAGCCGATGCCGCACAGCAGCGAGCCGGCGCCCATCACCACGCGCCCGCCGAAGCGGTCGAGCAGCACGCCGACCGGCGCCGCCACCAGGCCGCCCACCAGCAGCGCCCACGAAAAGGCGCCGAACACCGCTTCCGCGCGCCAGCCCAGCTCGCGCCCGATGCCGGCGGCGAGGATCGCGAACGCGTAGTAGAGCGTGCCCCACGACACCACTTGCGACACGGCGAGGAGGGCGATGATCTTGGCGTTGCTGGCACGGCTATGCATGGCGCCTCGGGCGGTTGCGGGCAGGCGCGAAATTGCGCGCTGTACAAATTGTACAGCTTGGTAAAAAATAATGTTGCGACGGGGAATTACAAGTAAGGGCCGCCGGCGCGCAGCATGTGCTCGAAGTCGTTGGCCGGCACCGCGTGGCCGAACAGGAAGCCCTGGCCGAAGTCGCAGCCGGCGCGCCGCAGAAGCTGGGCCTGCTGGCGCGTTTCGACCCCTTCGGCGATCACCCGCAGGCCGAGCTTGTGGGCCATCACGATGATCGCCTCGCACAGCGCGACGTTGGCGGCGTCGATCTCGAGGTTGTAGACGAAGGACTTGTCGATCTTGAGGAAGTCGAGCGCGAACTTGCGCAGGTAGGACAGCGACGAGTAGCCGGTGCCGAAGTCGTCGAGCGCGATCTTGATGCCGGCCTGCTGGAACGCCAGCAGCTGCTTGAGCACTTCGGTGTCCGACGCCAGCAGCAGGCCTTCGGTGATTTCCAGGCCCATTTCGGGCACGCCGCCGCCGCCGGTGGCCTCCTCGAGCCAGCGGCGGCAATGTTCGCCGCTTCCTTCGTGGAACTGCACCGGCGAGACGTTGACGTTGACGGTCAGGTGGGGCGCGCGCGCGCGCCAGGCGCGCCCGCGCACCCGCGCCTGTTCGTAGACCCAGTTGCCGATCGCCGAGATCTGGCCGGTATGCTCGGCAATCGGGATGAATTCGACCGGGCTGATCTCGCCACGCTCGGGATGGCGCCAGCGCACCAATGCCTCGGCCTTGCCGATCTTGCCGGTACCCATGTCGACGATCGGCTGGTAATACACTTCGAGCTGGCGCGCCTCGACCGCACGGCGCAACTCGTTCGACAGCGCCATGCGGTTCTGCGCCGCTGCCTGCATGCTGCTCTTGAAGTAGGTGAAACGGTTGCGGCCGCATTCCTTGGCACGGTACATCGCCTGGTCGGCGTTGCGCAGCAGTTCGCCGGCGGTGGCGGCGTCGCGCGGATAGACGGTGATGCCGATGCTGGCCGAGATGTAGGCCAGTTCGGCGCCAACCATGAACGGCCGCGCCAGGTCGTCGCAGATCTTCTGCGCGATGTCGGTCACCAGCACGATGTCGTTCAGGTCCGACAGCGTGATGGTGAATTCGTCGCCGCCCAGCCGGGCCACGGTGTCGCTGCCGCGCACATGGGCGCGCAGGCGGCCGGCCACCTGCTTGAGCAGCTGGTCGCCCGCTTCGTGGCCGCGGGTGTCGTTGATTTCCTTGAAGTGGTCGAGGTCGATGAACAGCAGCGCCAGCGGCAGGGCGCTGCGGGCCGCCTTGCGAATGTCGGTCTCGAGCCGGTCCTGGAACACGTTGCGGTTCGGCAGGCCGGTGAGGCGGTCGACATTGACTTCGCGCAGGGCCTGCTCGACCATCTTGCGGTCGTGCACCTCGCGGCCGAGCGCGTACGCCTGCTGCTGCAGGCCGGCGATGGTGCGGTGCAGGGACTCGCGCTGGGTCTGCGGATTGTAGCTTTCGGCCGGGCAGACACCGGTGTGCAGGTTGCACACCTCGTGGAAGGTGGCGATGTCGTCGGCGGCAGGGAAGGCCGACAGCGGGTAGGCGCACAGCAGCGTGAACGGGAAGCGGGTCAGCAGGCTGTTGAAGAAGTGCTCGACGTGGACGGCGGCGTCGTGCTTGACGGGCAGCGTCAGCGGGTAGCGCGGATAGGCGCGCAGCAGCGCCACCATTTCGCCGAACACGTACAGCTCGCCCTCGTGCGCCTCGGTGGCGTCGAGGATGGCGCCGCCGATGGTGTCGCGAAAGCGCACCTCGTCGGGCAGGCCGTCGGCCATGAACAGCGGCAGCTGCTTGTCGGCCTCGAGGCGGATGTAGGCGCCGCGCGGCGGGCAGCCCTGCGCATCGAGCAAACCCCTGGCGGCCAGCGATTTTTCCAGCCGCACCAAGTGGTCGCTGGTGGCAATCGCAATGGCGGTGTTGCCGCCCTCCAGCGCCGAGCCGACGTAATCGGACAAGCTCTTGATGAGGAAGGTGTCGTCCTCGTAAAACTGTACTGTGTGTGCACCCATGCCATCCCGCCTGCCGCAACCAAAGTTGGACAAGCGGGCCGGGCCAGGGTTCCGCTATTTTTTTGGCTGCGGCTGGTACACGAGAGGGGCCAGGCGTGTCTTCGCGACGACGCCGCGCGGGTCGATGACGACGACGAATTCGCCGTTGGCGCCGGCAGGGCCGGGCGTCAGGTAGCGCCACACCTCGACGCCGCTGTCGAAGCGGATCGAGGTGGTGGCGCCGAACTCGGCCAGCAGCTGGGCTTTGGTGGTCACGCCCGGCTGCACCGCCTGCGCCAGCCGCGCTGGCGGCACCACCGTGCCGGCCGGCGCCGGCGCCGTGCCGGCGCAGCCTGCCAGGGCGAGGAGGGCGGCAAGTGTCAGGCTCAGTGTCAGGCTCGGCTTCATGGCGCGCTCCCGCCGTCGATGTAGTCGAATTCGACCAGGGTGTCGTCCGGCCAGGCCGGATCCCAGATCGGCGCGTAGTAGCTGCGATCGAGCAGCACCTGGCAGTCGCAGTACGGCAGCGTTTCGGCGGTCTGGTCGCCGGCCGCGTACAGCATCCCAAACGGCAGCGCCAGGCTGCGCTCGCCGGCGCGCAAGGTGACGCCGTAGATCGGCCGCTCGGCAAAGAAGAGGTAGTTGCCGTCCGGGCTGGCGCAGACCTTGTCGGTGTCGGTCAGCATGTTCGACAGCCAGCCGAAGATCGGCGCGCTGTTGGAAATGAGGCCGGCATCCATGCCGACCTTGCATTCGAGGCGCAGGTCGCCCAGGCGGCGCACGCCGTCGGGCAGGCCGGGAGTGCGCACCGAGGCGCGCCAGGTCATGCTGTTGGTCTTGCGGTTGGCCAGCACGGCGGCGTCTTCGCGCAGGGCCTGCTCGTTGCGTGGCAGCACGAAGCTGTTGTCCTCGGCGACCGCCACCGGCAGCGTGACGTTGTCGCCGGCCACGCGCAGCGTGATGCCGGTCATCCTGGCGGTGGACAGGCGCGGCAGCAGGCGAAACCGCAGCGTCGCGGCCGGCGCCAGCGCGTGTTCGCGCTCGAAGCGGTCCATGCCCTTGATCATTTTGCGGTAGGACTTGTCGACCGGGTCGCGGGTGGCCGCGACGGTCACGCTCTGGACGGGAGGGGAGGCTTGCGCCAGCGCCTGCCCGCTGGCGAGGACAAGGGCGCAGAGCGCGGGAAAGGCGAATCGGAATGAAATCATGAACAAATGGTACGGCGTTTACTGCCGGCGTGCCGCACCACTGAACAGTCTGGCTCTACCAGTGGCGGATGCGGCCGGTATCCATGTGGACAAACTGCGAGTCCGGATAGTAGCCGACGCCGCCGCCGCCGGCAGCGAGCGCGGCCTTGTGCAGCCGGGCCAGGTCGTAGCCGGGGATGCGCACGTCGATCGCCTTGCCTTCGAGGTGCATGCTGTGCTTGGCCACGCCGCCGCTGTTTTCGGCCAGCTTGCGGTTCGATTCGGGCGAACGGTAACCGGAAATGATGTGCAGCACCTTGCCGCCGCCGGCCTGGGTGCTGACCTGGTCGAGCAGGACCAGCAGTTTCGGATCCATTTGCGCGATCGTGTTGTTGCGGTGGTCGCGCAGCAGCTTGTTGACGTCGTTCATCGCTTCGGGGACGAATTTGCCGTCGGCCCAGAAGACGGTGCGCAGCGTTTCGCCGGTATGCGTGTTGTACATGCGCAGGGTGCGCTCATGGGGCAGCGCGACGGCGGCGCGGCCGATGGCCGGCACGCTCAGCGCGGAAGCTAATAAAGCAGAGCTTTTCAAGAATGATCGGCGTTGGTTCATGGTATCTCCTGACGCTATTCACTTGCTTGCATGATACAGGGGATTGGCGCCGGCCGCAAAACATGGGCGCGAAGCAATGTTGTGACGCGGCCGTGGCCGACGAGAAAACCCCAGCCGCATTAGAATTGGAGATACTTACCACACCAGATTGCGAAAAAATCATGATTCCCTTGTCCGTGCTTGATCTCGCCCCGATTGCCGAAGGCAGCGATGCCGCGCAGTCGTTCCGCAACACGCTCGACCTGGCCCAGCACGCCGAGCGCTGGGACTACCGGCGCTTCTGGCTGGCCGAGCATCACGGCATGCCCGGCATCGCCAGCGCCGCCACCGCGGTGCTGATCGGCCACGTGGCCGCCGGCACCAGCCGCATCCGCGTCGGCGCCGGCGGCATCATGCTGCCGAACCATTCGCCGCTGGTCATCGCCGAGCAGTTCGGCACGCTCGCCTCGCTGTTCCCCGGCCGCATCGACCTGGGCCTGGGCCGCGCGCCCGGTTCCGACCAGGTCACGGCGCGCGCGCTGCGGCGCAACCTGGGCTCGGACGCCGACGAGTTCCCGCAGGACGTCATCGAGCTGCAGGACTATTTTTCGGACGCACCGCGCCAGCAGGTGCGCGCGGTGCCGGGCACGGGGCTGAAGGTGCCGCTGTGGATCCTGGGTTCGAGCCTGTTCGGCGCCCAGCTGGCGGCCGCGCTGGGGCTGCCGTACGCGTTCGCCTCGCATTTCGCGCCGCAGCAGATGATGCAGGCGGTGGCGCTGTACCGCGCCACCTTCAAGCCGTCCGCCCAGCTGGACAAGCCGTACGTGATGCTCGGCTTTAACGTGTTCGCCGCCGACAGCGACGACGAGGCGCGCCTGCTGGCGACGTCGATGCAGCAGGCTTTTGTCAACCTGCGCACCGGGCGGCCGGGCAAGCTGCAGCCGCCCAAGCCGGGTTACCTGGAGAACCTGGGTGCGCAGGAGAAGGCGATGCTCGACTCGGTGCTGTCGTGTTCGGCCATCGGCGCGCCGGCCACCGTCAAGGCGGAGATGGAAGCGTTCATCGCGCGCACCGGCGCCGACGAGCTGATGGTGACGTCGCAGATTTTCGAGCACCAGGCGCGCCTGCATTCGTACGAGATCACGGCCGCCGTGCGCGATGGCAGAGTGTAAATACGAAAGTATATGCATGTAAATAAAGCTATATTTCCGCGCCGGAAAAGCCATAAAATGGACATTCGCGGCCGCCTTACCGAGGCGCGCCGCACGTCGTTCCGTTGATCTTTTTCGTCGCTTCAGTCGGCCACCCGAGCCGATTCCCAGGAGATAGAGCATGACCATGTTTATCCGCACCAGCATCCTTGCGGCATCCATCGCGCTGATCGGCGCCGCCGGCGGCGTCGCCCAGGCGGCGCCCGCTGCGAAGAGCGCGCCCGCGCCCGACATCGCGATCCCCGATATCGCCTACACCAAGTTCGTGCTCAAGAACGGCTTGACCTTGCTGGTGCACGAAGACCACAAGGCGCCGGTGGTGGCGGTCAATACCTGGTACCACGTCGGCTCGAAAAACGAAAAGGCCGGCAAGACCGGCTTCGCCCACCTGTTCGAACACCTGATGTTCAGCGGCAGCGAAAACTTCAACAAGACCTACATCAACGCGATGGAGCGCATCGGCGCGACCAACCTGAACGGCACCACCAACCAGGACCGCACCAATTATTTCGAGAACGTGCCGACCTCGATGCTGGACTACGCGTTGTTCGCCGAGAGCGACCGCATGGGCCACCTGCTGGGCGTACTCGACCAGAAGAAGCTGGACCTGCAGCGCGGCGTCGTGCAGAACGAGAAGCGCCAGGGCGAGAACCAGCCGTACGGCGTGGCCTACCAGCTGCTGACGGAGAACACCTACCCGGTCGGCCACCCGTATTCGTGGACCGTGATCGGCTCGATGAAGGACCTGGACGCGGCGTCGATGACGGACGTGCAGGAGTGGTTCAAGACCAACTACGGCCCCAACAACACGACGCTGGTGCTGGCCGGCGACATCACGCCGGAAGTGGCGCGCCAGAAGGTGGAAAAGTATTTCGGCGACATCCCGGCCGGCCCGCCGCTGGCCAAGCATGAAGCGTGGATCGCCAAGCGCAGCGGCAGCCACCGCACCGTGGTGCAGGACCGGGTGCCGCAGGCGCGCCTGTACCGCGTGTGGAACGTGCCGGGCGCGCACACGGCGACCGAACCGCTGCTGGACCTGGCGGCGCGCGTGCTGGGCGGCGGCAAGACGTCGCGTTTCTACAAGCGGCTGGTCTACAAGGACCAGCTGGCCACGAGCGCGACGGCCGGCAACGACAGCTCCGAGATCGCCGGCCAGTTCGACCTGACCCTGACCGCGCGCCCCGGCGTCGACCTCAACAAGGTGGAAACGGCGGCCGACGAGGAACTGCGCGCGCTGATGAAGTCCGGGCCGACGGCGGCCGAGCTGGACCTGGCCAAGACGTCGATCCTGGCCACCTACACCCGCATCGTCGAGCGGGTGGGCGGCTTCGGCGGCAAGAGCGACCTGCTCGCCTCCTGCACCACCTACACCGGCAACCCGACCTGCTACAAGGATTACCTGAAAGCGGTCAAGGCGGCCACGCCGGCGCAGGTGAAGGCGGCGATGAACGAATGGCTCAGCGACGGCGATTTCCTGCTCGAGGTGCAGCCGTTCCCGACCGGCCTGGCGACCACGGCCAAGCTGGACCGCAGCAAGGAGCCGGCGCTGGGCCAGCCGGAAACGCTGAACCTGCCGCCGATGCAGAAGACGACGCTGTCGAACGGGCTGAAGGTGGTGCTGGCCGAACGCCACGCGGCGCCGGTGGTCAATTTCTCGCTGATGGTCGACAGCGGCTACGCGTCCGACTCGGCCGAGCTGCCGGGCGTGGCCAGCCTGGCGCTGCGGATGATGCCGGAAGGTACGCCGACGCGCGGCTCGCTGAAGATCGGCGAAGAATTCGAATCGCTGGCCGCCAATTTCTCCGCCACCAGCAACCTCGACGGCGCGTTCGTGCAGATGAACGTGCTCAAGGCAACCATGCCGCAGGCGCTCGACGTGTATGCCGACATCGTGCTGCATCCGGCCTTCGCGCAGAACGAGCTGGACCGCCTCAAGAAGGACCAGCTGGCCGCCATCCAGCGCGAGAAGTCGAACCCCAACGCGGTAGCGCTGCGGGTGATTCCTTCGCTGTTGTACGGCAAGGGCCACGCCTATTCGCTGCCACTCAGCGGCAGCGGCACCGAAGCGGCGGTGGCGCGCATCACGCGCGAGGACCTGGTCAAGTATCACCAGGCGTGGTTCAAGCCGGACAATGCGACCTTGCTGGTGGTGGGCGACACCACGCTGGCCGAGATCACGCCCTTGCTGGAGAAGAAATTCGGCGGCTGGAAGCCGGGCGAGGTGCCGAAGAAGAACGTGGTCGAGGTGCAGCAGCCGGCCAGGACGGTCGTGTACCTGATGGACCGTCCGGGCGCGCTGCAAAGCGTGATCTACGGCGTGCAGCTGGCGCCGCCGCGCAATTCGCCCGATTCGGTGCAGCTGGGGGTGGTCAACAACATCTTCGGCGGCAGCTTCAGTTCGCGCATCAACATGAACCTGCGCGAAGACAAGCACTGGTCGTACGGCGTGCGCTCGCAGCTGCCGGCGGCGGTCGGCCAGCGCCTGTTCCTGAGCAGCTCGCCGGTGCAGACCGACAAGACGCGCGAAGCGCTGCACGAGCTGGTCACGGAGTACGGCAACGTCGCCGGCGCCAAGCCGATCACCGCGGCCGAGCTCAAGGATGCGCAGACCAACGAGACGCTGGGCTTGCCGGGCCAGTTCGAGACGGCCGGCCAGCTCGCCAGCGCGTACTCGACCATCCTGCAGTACAAGCTGCCGGAGACCTACTACAACACCTTCACCGGCACGGTGCTGGCGATGACGCCGGAGCAGGCCAACCAGCTGGCGAGCCGCTCGTTCGTGCCGGGCAAGCTGGTGTGGGTGGTGGTGGGCGACATGAGCAAGGTCGAAGCAGGCATCCGCGACATGCAGCTCGGTGAAGTGCGCAAGATCGACGCCGACGGCAATCCGGTGCAGTAAAGCTTAGGCTGTAGCGCAAAAAAGCCCCGCCGGCCTCATGCCCGCGGGGCTTTTTTCCTTGTTGGCAGGGATACCGTCGCCCTCGCGAACGCGGGGGCCCCATGTCGCCGCACTTTGTTGGCCGTTATCGGAGCTTTTAGCCGAGCAGGGCTTCGAACTGGTCGACGGGGACCGGGTGGCTGAACAGGTAGCCCTGGCAGGCGTCGCAGCCGATGCCGGCGAGGAAGGCGCGCTGCGCCTCGGTCTCGACCCCCTCGGCGATGATGCCCAGCCCGAGGGCCGCCGCCAGCGCGACGATGCTGCGGGCAATGGCGGCGTCGTTGGGGTCGACCAGCAGGTCGCGCACGAAGGAACGGTCGATCTTGAGCTGGTCGAGCGGCAGGCGCTTGAGGTAGGCCAGCGACGAAAAGCCGGTGCCGAAATCGTCGAGCGCGAAGCCGATGCCGCGCGCCTTCAGTTCGTTCATCTTGGCCACCGTTTCCTCGACGTTCTCGATCAGCAGCGACTCGGTCAGCTCGAGTTTCAGGCGCGCCGGGTCGGCGCCGCTGTCTTCCAGCACTTCCAGCACGCAGGCGACAAAGTCGCTTTCGCGGAACTGGTGCGCGCTGACGTTGACCGCCAGCGTCAGGTGGCGCGTGCGCGGCGACGCCACCCACGCGGCCAGCTGCAGGCAGGCGCTGCGCAGCACCCACAGGCCGAGCGGCACGATCAGGCCGCATTCCTCGGCCAGGCCGATGAACACCTCCGGCGCCACCGTGCCGCGCTGCGGATGGCGCCAGCGCAGCAGTGCCTCGGCGCCGGTGACGCGGCCGGCGCCGTCCACCTGCGACTGGTAATGCAGTTCGAACTGCGATTGCAGGATGGCCGCGCGCAATTCGCTCTCGAGGTCGGTCCGATACGACACCGCCGAGGCCATGTCGCCGTGGAAGAAGCGCAAGGTGTTGCGTCCGCTCTTCTTGGCCTCGTACATCGCCAGGTCGGCGCGCTTCATCAGGTCGTCGACCTGCAGCCCGTCGTCCAGGTACAGCGCGGCGCCGATGCTGCAGGTGGCGTGGTGGGCGCTGCCGTCGATGACGAACGGGCGGCCGATGACGTCGAGGATCTTCCAGCCGGTCGCGGCGGCGCGGTCGGCCACCTCGCGCTCGCTGCCTTCGATGCCCTCGAGCAGGATCACGAACTCGTCGCCGCCCAGGCGCGCCACGGTGTCGCCGTCGCGGCTGCAGGAGGACAGCCGCGCCGCCACCTGCACCAGCAGCTGGTCGCCGACCTGGTGGCCGCGGGTGTCGTTGAGGTTCTTGAAATGGTCGAGGTCGAGGAACAGCAGGGCGCCGCCGAGCTTGCTGCGGTGATTGAGCGTCAGGCTGTGGCCGAGGCGTTCAAGCAGCAGGCGGCGATTCGGCAAGCCGGTCAGCGGGTCGTAGAAAGCGAGCTTGACGATCTCATCCTGCGCCAGCTTCTGCGCCGTCGTGTCGGCCTGGGTGCCGACGTAGTTGGTGGTGGCCCCCTGCGCATTGCGCACCGCCGTGATGCTCAGCCAGGCCGGGTACTGGCTGCCGTCCTGGCGCCGCGTCCATACCTGCTCGCGCCACTGGTCGTCGCGGGCGACGATTTCCCACATGAACTCGCGCATGTCGGGCCCGTCCGGTTCGAGCGAGAACGGCGGCAGCTCGCGGCCGGCCGCCGCGCCGTCGGCCAGGCCGCTCATGACGCTGAACGCGTGGTTGGCGTCGAGCATGCGCCGGTCCGGCCCCATCACGAACATCGCCTCCTGCGACTGGAACACGGTGGCGGCGATGCGCAGCGTGTCCTCGATGTGCTTGCGCTCGGAAATGTCGGTGCTGATGCCGCACAGGCCGTACACGCTGCCGTCGGCGCGGCACAAGGGCAGCTTGCGCGACAGGAAGGTGGCGTCGGCGCGGCCGCCGAGCGCCGGCGTGAGCTCGGCGACGACGCGCTGGCCCGCTTCGATCACCCGGCGGTCCTGTTGCCTGAGCAAGGCGGCGAGGTCGGCGTCGAACAGCTCGTCGTCGACCTTGCCGATGATCTCGGCGCGGCTCTTGCCCATGGTCCGGCAGACGGCCTGGTTGACGTAGTCGTAGCGGTAGGCGGCGTCCTTGATGTAGATGAGGCTGTCGACACTGTCGAGGATGGTGGCGAGCTTGCGTTCGCTGTCGCGCCAGTCGCGCGTCCTGGCCGCCACTTCGCGGCGCAGCCAGCCGGCGGCCGCCAGCGCGCTCGCCAGCAGCAGCAGCACCGCGCCGGCACTCCACCACAGCCACGGAGGGACGCGCGCCGCCGGCGGCCCCTGCCAGCGGCGCAGAATGTCGAAGTAGACCGAATCGGGGTTGTCCTGCCAGCCGGCGAGGTGGTGGTCGATCGCTGCCAGTTCATCGGCCAGGCGGCCCTTGCCGGCGGCAAAAAATAGCCGGGCAGGCTGGAACACGATGGGCGTGTCGGCCAGGTGGTAGCGCGGCGCCTGCAGGTCGCCGAAAAACTTGTTGGCGACGACGGCGTCGGCCTTGCCCTGTTCGACCAGCTGGAAGGCCTGTTCCATCGAGGCGGCCGGCACTTCGACCATGTTCAGGCCGAAGTTGCGCGACATGCTGGCGAAGAAGGGCTGCTGGATCGAGCCGCCGAGCAGGGCGACGCGCTTGCCCTTCAGGTCCAGCATCGAGGTGATCGCCATCCGCGGATGCCGGTAGACCTGGGACCAGCTGTGCAGCGCCGGCGTGCGGTGCAGCGCGAACGCGGCGGCCCGTTCGTCCGAATAGGCAACGTCGGGCAGCAGGTCGATGCTGCCGGACCTGAGAGCGTCGAGGCAGGCCTGCCAATCGCAGCGCACGAAGGAGAGCGTCCAGTTTTCCGCGCCCGCGATCTCGCGCAGGATATCGATCTGGATCCCGCTGGCACGGCCGGCGGCGTCGAAGCCGAGCTTGGGCGCGTTTTCGTAGACGCCGACGGTCAGTTGCCTGGGCGCAGTGGCGGCCAGGGCGGGAATGAGGGTGAGAACGGCAAGAAGGGTAACTCTGAACCGGTACAGGCGGAAGCCCAACGCCATTGTGCGTCTCCTTGGTGCAATGCATGGCAATACGGCTGGGCAGGAGGTTCCGCGACGTAAGATGCGCGCCGGATCGGCGCGCCCGGTAGCGAGCATGGCATCGGGTTGCGCTGGCGTCAACAGTATCGGCGCCGAGTCGTTATCGAATTGGCATTTAGTGTGGGGCGTTTGCCGCGCCGCCTCAGCCTGGTTTCTTCTTGTGCGCCTTTTCATACTGCTGGAAGGCCTCGATGTGCGGTGCGCGGCGCAGCAGTTTCGAACGCGGATCGAGCGTCCAGGTGGCGCCGTCGGGCAGCGCGATGCTGCCGTGGCCGCCGTCCATCGCGACGGTTTCGACCTTGCTGCCCACGCGCACCTCGACCGGCATCGGGAACGGCTTGTCGCCCGGCGTTTTCCAGCGCAGGGCGAGCCGGCCGCCGGCGCGGGTGGCCAGCAGTTCGGGCAGCTCGGCCTGGTACATGTAGACGTCGAAGAACCAGTTCAGGTCGCGTCCGCTGGCCTCGCTGGCGAAGCCGATGAACTCGCGCGTGCTGCCGTAGCGCGGCACGAAGCGGCCCGGCAGCGGCTGCGCGCTGCCGTAGACGAGCTTGCGCACGGCGGCGAAGAAGGCGTCGTCGCCGACCAGCGCGCGCAGCGTGTGCATCACCAGCGCGCCCTTGACGTAGATGTCCTGGCCGGGGCCGCCGCGCTTGTCGTCGTAGACCTCCTCTTCGACGCGCGGCGTGCCGGAGACCAACGCGGCCTTGTTGGTGATCTTCGCGCGCATGCGCATCAGCTCGGCGTAATATTCCTGGTCGCCCCGCAGGTACTGCATGTACAGCGGCTGCATGTAGCTGCCCAGGCCCTCGTGCAGCCACATGTCGTCCCAGTTGCCGTTGGTGAGCTGGTTGCCGAACCATTCGTGCGCGAACTCGTGCTGCAGCAGCTCGTCGTAGCCGAACATCGTCTTGGCGTACTGGTTGCCGTAGGCGTTGATGGTCTGGTGCTCCATCCCCTTGTGGGCCGTTTCGACGACGCCCATTTTCTCGTCGCCGAACGGGTAGGGGCCGATGGTGCTCTCGAAGAAGTCGAGCACCTGCGAAAACTCCCTGAGCAGTTCGCGCGCCTGCGCTTCGCTTTGCGGCAGGTGCCAGAAGCGCACCGGGATGGTGTTGCCGAAGCGGCTGAGGTAGTCTTCCGACAGCAGCTTGTACGGGCCGACATTGATGGAGATGCCATAGGTGCTGGGGTTTTTCGCGCGCCAGTGCCAGGTGCGCCAGCCGTCGGCTTCAATCATGCCGAGGGCGACGCCGGCGCCGGCGGCCACCAGCGGCGACGGCACCGTGATGTGCTGGTCGACCAGTTTTGCCTTGCCCATCGGATGGTCGATGCATGGCCAGAACAGGTCGCAGCCTTCGCCCTGCACCGCGCTGGCCACCCACGGCTGGCCGTCCGGCGTGGTGGACCAGACGAAGCCGCCGTCCCACGGCGCATGCCTGGCCACGTGCGGAGCGCCGTGGTAGCGCACCCGCACCGTCACCTGCGCGCCGGCCGCCACCGGCCGCGGCAGCGCGATCGTCAGCCGCCCCACCGGATTGCCGTACGCGCCGGCCGGCAGGATCTGGCCGTCGACCGCCACCGAATCGATCGGCAGGTTGTTGTCGAGGTCGAGCACGATGCGCGCGAGCGGCGACAGCGCCTGGAAGGTCAGGGTGGCGTCGCCGCGGATGGTGCGGCTGGCCGGCTCGATGCGCAGCGCCAGGTCGGCCTTTTCGAACACGACGGCCAGCTGCTCGGGGGCGCGCTCGGCGCCGGAGTTGACCGTTTGCGTGGTGAGCGCGGGCTGGCTGGCGCATGCCGACAGCAGCAGGCAGGCGCAGAAAATGAGGGTTTTTTTCATGGTGGCGGGCTGGACAGGAGTGCGGGAAATTTAACACATTGCAGACTGGCATTGCAATCGGCGGTGTATCCTGATGCCTGATCATTTTTTCTCCGGACGCAGCACCATGACAACCGACACGACGGACGATTCGACAGGCGCGGCTGAACATCACGAGCAGATTGCGCGCTTCATCTACGGCACCGCGCGCCTGGAAAGCGCGCTGGCGGCGCTGCTGCACACAATGGGGCAGGGCGAGGCCGATCACGCCGCGCTGGGCGACAACGTGCGCCAGGCCGAAACCTTGTTCGCCGCGCTGCCGGCAGCGGGCGGCGACAAGATCGCCTTCACCGCGCTGATGCACGTGCTGGCCGGTTTCGCCGAGCTGCGCGACGCGCTGTTCGAGTCGATCACCGACATGCCGCCGCAAGAACTGTTGGCGCGCAACGAGTCGCTGGCCGCCGCCACCGCCGAACTGCGGCGGCTGACGGCGGTGGCGCAGGCGCTGCCACCGGGCTGATGGGCCCTCGACCCCCGGCCCGACGCGCGCTGATGATCGCCGCCACCTCGATCGGCCTGTGGTCCGCCGGCTGCGCGACGCTGCCGGGCCGGCAGCTCGACGGCGAGCGCTTCGCCGACATCGATGGCGCCGTCGAGGCGGTGGTGGCGCGGCGCGGCATGCCGGGCGCGGTGGTCCACCTCGAACGCAACGGCGAGCTGTACCGGCAGGCCTACGGCCGCCTGAGCTACGACGAAGGCGCCGCCGCCGTCGAGGCCGGCACCGTGTTCGACGCCGCCTCGCTGACCAAGGTGCTGGCCACCGCGCCATCGGTGCTGCTGCTGGCCGAGGCCGGCAAGCTGGACCTGGAGGCGCCGGTGATGCGCTACTTCCCCGAGTGCGGCGGCAACGGCAAGGATGCCATGACGGTGCGCCACCTGCTCACGCACAGTTCCGGCTTGCCGGCTGGCCTGCCGGCGCTGCCGGCGTGGCAGGGCGACGCCGCCGCCCACCAGCTGGCCTGCGCGCGCCAGGTGACGCATGCGCCCGGCGCCGCCTTCCGCTATTCGGACGTCAACTACATCCTGCTGGGCCAGCTGGTGCAGCGCATCGCCGGCGTGCCGCTCGACGAGTTCGCGCGCGAGCGCATCTTTGCGCCGCTGAAGATGGACGCCACCGGCTACCTCCCGCTGGCGCGCGTCGGCGCCGACCGCATCGCGCCCACCGAGCGCCGCGGCGCCGAGGTGCTGCAGGGCGTGGTGCACGACCCGACCGCGCGGCGCATGGGCGGGGTAGCCGGCTCGGCGGGCGTGTTCACCACCGCCGGCGACGTCGCCCGCTTTGCGCGCATGCTGCTGGCCGGCGGCGAACTGGACGGCGTGCGCATCCTCAGCCGCGACAGCGTGCTGCTGATGACGACGGTGCAGTCGCCGCCGGCGCTGGCGCAGCGGCGCGGCATGGGCATGGACATCGATTCGCCGTTCGCGCGGCCGCGCGGCGCGCTGTTCCCGGTTGGCAGCTTCGGCCACACCGGCTTTACCGGCTGCATCCTGTGGATCGATCCGTATTCGCGCACCTTCTTCGTGTTCCTGTCGAACCGCGTCTACCCGGACGGCACAAGCGACATCCTGCCGCTGTACGAACGGCTGGGCACGCTGGCGGCGCAGGCGGCGCTGGGCTTCGATTTCGCGGCGGTGCGCGCGCCCTAATGCGCGCGCTTGCGGTGCGCCAGGAACCAGTCGAACAGGCCCGCTTCGCCGTAGGCATGCACCCAGGCCTCGACGTGGCCGGCCTCGGGCAGCACGGTGTAGCGGACGTCGCCGCCGGCCGCCTTCAGCGCCGCGACCATGCTGGCCGATTCCTGTTCCGGCACCGACTGGTCCTTTTTGCCGTGGAACACCCATGCTGGCACGTCCTTCATGCGGCCGATGCGCAGCGTGTTGCCGCCGCCGCAGATGGGGGCGACGGCGGCGAAATACTGCGGGTAGTTGATGGCCAGGTCCCAGGCGCCGTAGCCGCCCATGCTCAGGCCCGTCAGGTAGACGCGGCTGCGGTCGACGTTGTATTTGGCCAGCACCTCGTCGAGCATGCCCTTGAGCAGCCTGGCGTGCCACCATTCGCCCTCGGGCGACTGCGGCGACACCACCATGAAGGGAAACTGCGGATCCTTGTCGGCGATGGCGGGCGGCCCCCACACGCGCACCTTGTTCAGGTCGCTGCCGCTTTCGCCGGAGCCGTGCAGGAAGACGATCAGCGGCACCGGCGCGCCCTTTGCCGAATAGGACTTCGGCAGGAAGGTGAGATAGTTGATTTTCGCGTGGACCGTGGTGGTGCGCTCCTTCTGCACCGTCTGCGCCTGGGCGGACAGGGCGACGCCGAGCGCCAGGCCGGCGGCGAGAACATGGCGGGCGCTTTTTTTCATGGCACGCAATTCCGTTCGAAAGGGACGTTCACTCTAGCATGCCGAAGCGCTCGGCAACCGGAGCGGCGGCCATGAAAAAAGCGGCCCGCGGGCCGCTTTTTTCGCGATGGGCGCAGCGCCCGGGCTGATCTTAGCCCTGGCGACGGCGGCGCGCCATCAGGCCCATGCCGGCCAGGCCGAGGCCCAGCAGTGCCATCGAACCTGGTTCCGGCACGTTGACGGTGATTTCCGAAGCCGCGATGCGGGTTTGGCCATCGACAACGCGCAGGCGGAATGCCGTGCTGCTGGCGCCGAACGGATTGAAATCGTAGACCAGGGCGGTGATGAAACTCATCTGCATGTTCCACGAATCCTGCCCCGACAAGGTCGTGTAGCTAGGCAGGTTGGTCAGGTCGAACAGTTGGACGTAGTTTACGCCGGCGCCAGGGTTGCTGTCGACGTCCAGGAACACGTCGCAGGTGGTGCAGTTGCCGGTGTTGTAGGAGAAATCGAAACTCCAGTTAGCGTAATTCTTGCCGTCCGGCAGATAAACGCCTTGTTTTGCGAAAAAGGTGCTGACGCCGTCGTTCGGCAGGTAAGCGCCGTTCTTGTAGGCGTGTGCGCCCATCGCCACGAAGCCGCCGCTGTCGCCGAAGGTGACCTTGTTAAAGACGACGGATTCGAGGCCGGAGCTCGGCACTGGCGGCCAGGCTGGTGGCGAGAGCGTCGTCAGTGCGGCACTGGCGTTGAAAGAAAGAGCGGCGAGGGCGCCGAGGGCCAGAATGCGAAGCTTCATGATTTTTTCCCGTGGTCTGATTGGTATTGTTTTTCCGGGCTTCCACCGTGGAGGGCCCATGCTGCCATTAAGCAAAATGCATGCCATTCATTGCATTTTTAGTAAATGATCAATTAATCAATGACTTGGCAGTCGATGAGGTCGGCCGGACTGGCCCACATGTAAGAAGGTGTAAGAAATATCGACAAATCGCCGACCACTCGGCCGGCGTGGTGCGGTCCGCTGTCTTTACTTGGCGGCGCTCAGGCACGACTTCATGAAGGCCTTGCGCTCGTCGCCTTTCTTGCCGGCAGCGTCGGCATTACACGTCTTCATCTTCGATTGCTGGGCCGTCATGGCCGGCTTCGCGCTCAGGCATTCCTTCATGAAGGCCTTGCGTTCGTCGCCTTTCTTGCCGGCGGCATCGGCATTGCAGGTGACCATCTTGCTTTGCTGGGCAGTCTTGGCCGCCGGCGCGGCCGGGGCAGGCTGGGCGGCAAAGGCGAAGGCGGACATCGACATGGCGATGCAGGCGATAAGAACTTGTTTCATGTGGTTTTCTCCTGGGGGTTGCACTTCATAAAACGGTGGGTGTGACGCCAACGATGACTGGAGGTAATAATGCGACGGAATGGCGAGAATAACAAGGACCTTGCAGCAGCCGTGCGGCGTACCGCTAACTCATCAGTTTGCTTGCCTTTTCGCTAATGGCTGCTAATCTGGACGCTCCCAGTCAACCTGTCCATCAAGGAGAACACCATGTCATACGTAGACGGTTTCGTGGTTCCGGTGCGCAAGGACAAGCTCGACGCCTACAAGGCGATGGCGCGCGCCTGCGGCGAAGTGTGGCGCGAACACGGCGCGCTGAGCTTTCGCGAGAATGTCGCCGAGGACGTCAAGCCGGGCAAGCTGACCTCGTTCCCGCAGGCCGTCAACCTGGAAGAGGACGAGGTGGTCGTGTTCTCGTGGATCGAATACCCTTCGCGCGCCGAACGCGACGCCATCAACGACAAAGTCATGAAGGATCCCCGCCTGGCCGAGTTCATGAAGCCGGAGTCGATGCCGTTCGACGGCAAGCGCATGATCTACGGCGGTTTCGAGACCATCGTCGACCTGTAGTTCCGCGTCATAGCAGCGACAGCGCCGGCCCGTCCTGGGGGCCCAGCCAGGTCGACGCGAAGCGCTTGCGGGTGGCGGCCAGCGCCGCCGTGTCGCCACGCTGCCGGTACACTTCCGCCAGGCCGCGCAGGGCCCAGCCGTTGCTGGGAGCGCGCACCAGCGAAGCGCGGAACGCCTGTTCGGCCTCGTCGAGGCGGCAGGCGCGCAGCAGCGCCGCGCCGAGCGACTGGCGCACCGGGTAGTACCAGAACGGCGGCTCGGTGTAGGGCAGGCCGTCCTGCACCGCCACCGCCTGGCGGTACGCCTGGATGGCCGCCGGCAGGTCGCCGCCGGCTTCGGCCACGCGGCCGAGCGCCACCGCGTGCGCGGTCTGGACGATTTCCCGTCCCGGCACCGCCCACTCGGCCAGCGGCTTGAAGTCGGCGCCGCGTTCGATGGCGGCCAGCGCGTCGACCTCGCGGCGGGCGTTGGCCAGCGCGCCCTTGCGGGCAAAGCCGGTGGCGCGGGCATAGTGCCACATCGCCTTCACCAGCACGAAGTCCGGCCCGGGGTCGGGCAGCGCGATCAGCACGTCCGGGCTGGAAAACTGCACGTGGCTGAAATAGGGCGCCGCCTTGACCGGCTGCAGCACCGCGAACTCCTTGACCAGCGGCGCGCCGAGCGACCGGTCCAGCCTGGCCGCGGCGTCGAGCGCCGTGCGGCCGTCGCCGCCCATCAGCGCCGACACCATCAGGAAGTGGATGTTGTGCGGGTAGTAGGAGCCCTTGTAGACCGGGTCGCTCTGGGCGGAGCGGAAGTATTGTTCGTCGGCGGCGATCGCATCCTGGTTCGACTTGAGCGAATCGCGGTACAGGCCCACCCGGTAGTAGATGTGCGACGGCATGTGGACGATGTGGCCGGCGCCCGGTATCTGGCCGGCCAGCACGCGCGCCGCCGGCAGCGCTTTTTCAGGATGGGTCGACGCTTCGACGGCATGGATGTAGTAGTGCGCCGCGCCCGGGTGGGTGGGATTGCGCTCGAGCACGCGCTCGAGCGCGTCGACCATCTCGGCGCCGCGGTTCTTCGGCCGGCTGCCGCCCGCTTCCCAGTAATCCCACGGCGACAGGTCCATCAGCGATTCGGCGAACAGCACCTGGATGGTGTCGTCGTTGGGGAAGGCGCGCGCCGCTGCCGTCATCGCGTCGGCGTAGGCAATGTCGAGGACCTTGCGGTCGGCCGGCGGCGCCGCCTGGTAGCGCTTGCCGATGGCGCCGATCAGGGCGCGCTCGGCCGGCGTGGCGCGGCCGGACAGTTCGGCCGCGCTGGCGGCCGCGGCCGCCGCCGGCGCCACCGCATCGGGGAACATCGGCGCGTTGATGTTGGGGCCGAGCACCAGCGCCTCGCCCCAATAGCACATCGCGCAGCCGGGGTCGAGCTGCTGGGCGGCGCGGAACGCGCGCGCGGCCTCGGCATGGTTGAAGGCGAACATGAGGCGCACGCCCTGGTCGAAATAGGCCTGGGCCTTCGGATTGGCGGTACTGATCGGCACGTGCAGCGTGCCGAGGTTGGCGTACAGCGGCGGCGGCGCCGCGCTGGCCGGCGCCGGCAACTGGCGACCTGGCGTGAACGGCTTCGTTTCGGCCTGTGCGAGCACGAGGCGTTCGAGCAGCGGCGGCCGCCCCGCCGTCGCCGGCGCGCAGGCGGCGCCGTTGGCGAAGAGCGGATCGAAGGTGGCGGCGGGAGGGCGCTGTGCGAGCGTCGGCGCGAGCGTGGCGAGGGCGCCTGCGCCGGCAGCGGCCAGCACAGCGACGAGTATTCTCTGTTTCATAAGTCCCCCTTGCGGCGAACGGAATGCGAGAAGTGCAAATCGAAGTCTAGTCAAAAAAACGCGGGACGCAAATCCCGGATTAGAATCTTCACATATCGTCCGGGAGCGGGACATGTTGCCGAAGGTCGCGTGGGTACTACTGCCGCTGGTGCTGTACGGCGCCTGGCTCGGCCTGGCGGCGGCGCGCGGGCACCTGCCGGCGCGCCAGGCGCTCAACGTCCACACCAGCGTGCTGCTGGCGCTGTACCTGCTGTCGACGGCTGGCCTGGGCATCTTCTGGGTCGCCAACCAGCAGTTGCCGGTGTTCGACTGGCACTACCTGTTCGGCTACTGCACCGTGCTGCTGGTGGCGGTGCACCTGGGCTTCAACCTGCCGCTGGTGGTGCGCTGACTGCGCGGCGGGCGCCGCGCCGGCGCCGCGCCGGGCGCCGGCCGGGTCGCCTTCAAGATGGCCGGCCTGGCCGCCGGCCTGGGCGCCGCCTTCCTGCTCGGCACCCACCAACGCGCCGCCGAACTGCCGCCGCCGGTGCCGGCCATGGCGGCGCCGGATGCCGTCGCCGCGGTGGTGCGCTTCCATGAATTTTCGTCGGAATCGCGCGCCAGCGTGCTGCGCCGCGCGCCCGGCATCGACTGGGGCGCGCCGCCGGCGCCGTTCAAGCCCTACCCGGACGCGCCCCACGTCGTGCTCGAACGGGGCGGCGTCGGCGCGGCGGGGCTGAGCGAGGCGCTGCGGTCGGCGGCGCCGCGCAGCGCGCCCTTGCGGCTGGCCGAGCTGGGCGACATCCTGTTCATGGGCGCCGGCGTCACCGCGCGCCGCGGCGGCTACGCCCTGCGCGCGGCGCCGTCGTCGGGCGCGCTGTTTTCCAGCGAGCTGTACGTGATCGCGCGCGCCGTCGACGGCCTGCCGGCCGGGGCCTATCATTACGACCCGGACCGCCACCGGCTCGACGCGCTGGGGCCGGCGCCAGTCATAGCCGGCGTCGACGCCGCCGACGCCGTCATCGTCGCCACCTCGATGTTCCGCCGCACCGGCTACAAGTACCGCGACCGCGCCTACCGCTACGTGACGGCCGATACCGGGCACCTGCTGGAGAACCTGCGCGCCGCCGGCCAGGCCGCCGGCATGCAGGCGCAGCCGGTGCGGCGGTTCGACGAGGCGCAGGTGGCGCGCGCGGTCGGCGTCGACGGCGTCGAGGAGGGCGTGCTGGCGCTGCTGGCGCTGCGGCGCGGCGCCGCCGTGCCCGCCGCGCCGCCGGCCCGCTTCGTCAGCCCGCCAGCGGCGCCGTCCGCGCTGGGCGTGACCGGTGCCGTCCACCAGGCGACATCGCTGCGCCTGGCCGCGCCCAGATCCGCCGCCGTCGAGCTGCCTGCACCCCAGCGCGCCGGCATGCCGCTGCGGCGCGTGATCGCCGAGCGGCGCAGCCAGCGGCGCTTCAGCGGCGACGCGGTGCCGCTGGCGGCGCTGTCGGCGATCCTGGCAGACGTGGCGCAGCCGCCGCAGCTGTCGGACGCGGTGCGCATCCACCTGGTAGTGAACCGCGTGGCGGGGCTGGCGCCGGGCGTGTACCGCTACGTCGGCGGCCACGCGCTCGAGATCGTGCGCGGCGGCGACCTGGCGGCGGCCGCGCGGTCGGCGGCGCTGTCGCAAGAGGTGATCGGCCAGGCCGCGGTGGTGCTGGTGCTGTCGGCCGAGCGCGAACCGATGCTGGCCGAGGGCGCGCGCGGCTACCGCCATGCCTTCCTCGAAGCGGGCATGGCCGGCGAGCGCTGGCTGCTGGGGGCGGCGGCGCGCGGCCTGGCCGCCTGTCCGGTCGGCGCGTTCTACGACGACGAGGCGGCCGCGCTGGTGGGCGCCGACCGCCGCCGCGAATGGGTGCTGCATTTCGCCGCGCTGGGGCTGCCGGCCCGATGAGGCGTCGCCGCCGCTTGCTCAGGCGGCGGCCGCCAGCGCCCTGACCGGATTGCGGCGCGGGCGGCGCAGCCGTTCCACCGCCTGCAGCATCGTCAGGTGCAGCACGTCGCGCTGGGCATGGCTGCCGCCGAGGCGGTGCGCCTGCGCCGGCAGGCTCGCCAGCAGCGTCAGCGCCAGCGTGTCGTCGCCGCGGCCGAAGGCCATCAGGGCGCGGCAGGCGGGCAGGCCGAGCATGCGCGTCATGGCGCCGTGCCGGTTCTGGCCCGACTGGCAGTGGGCCAGCACCCGTTCCAGCCGCTGCGCGTTCTCCCAGTCGCCGGCGCCGACGAAGGCGAGCATCGCGTGCAGATCGTTGAAGCTGCAGAAGCGGTCGTCGATGTGCGGCGCCCAAGCGGCGGCCAGCTCGGCCCAGCGCGCGCCGGCGTCGGCGTGCTGCAGGTGCACGCGCCACAGCAGCGCGGCGGCGTCGATCAGGTCGGCGATGGAGGCGCTGTGGCCGGCGCGGATGCGCTGGTCGTAGATCTTCAGCGCCAGCGGGACCTTCCCTTGGGCCAGGTGAAACAGCGCGACGTGCCACCAGCAATGCGTGGCCACCACCGTTTCGCTGCTCCAGCTGGCGCTGTGGCGGCCCATCCAGCGCACGCCGGCCTCGGGCTGCTCGCCCATTTCGAACACGTGCGCCATCGCATGGTGGGCGCGGGCGTCGAAGGCGTTCAGCTCGAGCGCGGCGGCGGCGGCCTCGCCGGCAAGCTCGTATTCGCCCGACTCGACCAGGCCGAAGGCGCGCATCGACAGCACCGCGTGGTAGCCGGGCAGCTCGCGCGACCAGGCCGGCATCACTTTGGCGACCCGTTCGGTGAGCTGGCCGACGTCGCCGGTGGCGTAATCGAACATATGGCCCACCTGCAGCGCGAGGACGTCGCGGGGATAACAACGCAGCAGTTCGGCGAGCAGCTCGCGGGCGCGCTCGAAGTCGTCGTCGAGGACGGCGCCGATGGCGGCCAGGTGCATGCGCTCGCGGTCGTTGGCGGCCAGCGCGGCGGCGCGGCGGTGGACCGGCCGCGCCGACTCGACGCGCACCGGGTCGCGGCTGCACAGCTGCAGGTAGGCCTGCAGCACGTGCGCCATGACGAAGGCGGGCGCTTCGCGTAACGCCGGCGCCAGCGCGGCGTCGGCGCCGCTGCGCCAGCTCTGCGACAGGGACAGCGCGCGTTCGAAGGCGGTCATTGCGGTGGACGAGGCGCCCGTGACGGCGCAGCCGCGCGCATCGACTTCGGCGCCGCGGGTAATATGATGTATCAATGCTTCCATCTGTATGCTCCGGGGGGTAAGCGTGTTGAAGAAAATCCGGTTGCGCTGCATGCGCACCGCGAGTGAGGATTGTCCCGAAGTTGGCGCCCTGGCGATTGACCGGTCGTCGCCGCCGCTTGATCGTTCGTCCGCCGATGCGCGGCGGGGGCGGCGATGAGCGCCGACACGCTCTCTGCCGTGCTGCGCGGCGTGCGCCTGCGCGGCGCCATGTTCTTTTACGTCAGCGGCTGCCGCGACTGGGCCGCCGAGGCGCCGTCGTCGAAAGAGATCGCGCCGCTGCTGATGCACGGCGTCGAACACGTGATGGAGTACCACGCGGTGGCGCAGGGCAGCTGCTGGGCCGGCATCCCGGGCGGTCCGGCGGTGCAGCTGTTCGCCGGCGACGCCGTCATGTTCCCGCACGGCGACGCCCACGTGGTGTCGAGCGCGCCCGGCATGCGCGGCAATCCCAGCCTGGAGTGGTTCGCCTCGATCGACCTCGACCACCTGCCGGTGCGGGTCGGCGTGCAGGGCTGCGACCCGGTCAACCCGGCCGCGCCGGGCTTTCATGCCGACGCCACCATCGTGTGCGGCTTTCTCGGCTGCGACCTGCACCCGTTCAATCCGCTGATCGAGGCCCTGCCGCACCTGCTGCACGTGCGCGCCAGCGACGACGACGCCTGGATGGCCCGCTTCACCGAGCAGGCGGTGGCCGAGTCGCAGGCAGCACGCCCCGGCGCCGAGGCGATGCTGGCGCGCATGAGCGAGATGATGTTCGTGCACGCGGTGCGGCGCTACGCCGACATGCTGCCGGCCGGCGGCGTCGGCTGGCTGACGGCGCTGCGCGACCGCTTCGTCGGCCGCGCGCTGGCGCTGATGCACGAGGAGCCGGCGCGCGACTGGACCATCGACGAGCTGGGGCGCCGCGTCGGCTTGTCGCGCTCGGCGCTGCACGAGCGCTTCGTGCACCTGGTCGGCGTGCCGCCGATGCAGTACCTGGCGCAGTGGCGCATGCAGGCGGCCGCGCGGCTGCTGCTGGAGACGCGCGCCAGCGTGGCCGCGGTGGCGCTCGACGTCGGCTACGACTCGGAGGCGTCGTTCACGCGCGCCTTCAAGCGCGCGGTGGGGCAGCCGCCGGCGGCCTGGCGGCGCGCGCGCGACGCGGTGGCGGCGTGACTGGGCGCGCGTGCCCCTCATCGGCGATAATGGAAGCGTTGATTTCAGCCGCGCCAGACCAGCCCCGATGCAGTACACCCTCGACGACATACGCAAGAATTTCGACAGCGGCACCTACGCCCGCGGCCGCTCCTACCACGAGCAGGGCTACGTGCGCAAGCTGGCGGTCGACGACATCAGCATCGAAGGCCACGTCGACGGCTCCGGCGGCCAGGTCTACCGCCAGTCGGTCGGCGTGAGCCGGCGCAAGAGCGGCGTGCGCTTCGATGGCGATTGCAGTTGCCCGGTCGGCTACAACTGCAAGCACGTCGTCGCGGTCTTGCTGGCCTGCCTGTACCAGCCGGCCGGGGCCGGCGAAACGGTGTTCCTGCCGCCCGGCTTGTCGTCCTGGCTGAACCTGGCGCAGGCGACGGTGGCGGCGGCCGGCGCCGCCGCCACCGCGAAGGGCAGGGCCGCCCAGCGGCTGCTGTATGTGCTGGTGCCGGACGGCCGCCTCAACCTTTACTTGTGCAAGGCGCGCTGCCGCGCCGACGGCAGCATCGACTCGGCCGCCATCGGCAGGGAGGCGGCGTCGCTGGCCGAGCGCCCGCCCGCCTATGCCGACGCCGCCGACCTGCAGGTGCTGCGCCTGTTCGCGGCGACCTTCCGCTACGGCGCCTATGGCATCGCGGTAACGCCGCCGTCCGACGCGCTGGGATACGAACTGCTGCGCCGCGCATGCGAGGCCGGCAGCCTGGGCTGGGCCAGGGACAGGGCCGCCATCAAGGCCGGCGCCATCGCGCCGCTGGCCGCCGGGCCGGCCCGCGCCGGCGGCCTGGGCTGGGCGTTGGCGGACGATGGCGGGCTGCGCCTGGGCTGGCAGTTGGCCGACGGTGCGCCGCTGCGGCACATGCTGGCCACCACGCCGCCGATGTATGTCGACGCCGGCCTGGTCGGCGAGCTGGTACTCGACGGCGCCGCCGCCGCCGTGCCGGTCGAGCAATTGCAGACGCTGGTCGAGCGGGCGCCGATCGTCGCCGTCGCCGATGCCGCACCGCTGGCGCAGCAGCTGGCCGCGCAGGGCCTGGCGCAGCTGGTGCCGGCGCCGCCGGTGCGCGAGCGCGTCACCCGCGCCGACGTGCGCCCGCGCCCGCTGCTGTCGCTGGGCCAGTACCCGGACGGGCTCGGCCAGCCGCACCTGGACGACTACGTGTTTCTCGGCTTCGACTACGACGGCGAACGGGTGCCGGCCAGTGGCGAATACGAGATCGTGCGCGAGATCGTGGGCGGCCCCGGCGCCGGCTGGGAACTGATCGCGCGCGACAGCGAGCTCGAGCGCGCCGCCGTCGACACCATGCTTGCGCTCGGCTTTCGCGGCGGCGACAGCGGCGTGGCGCGCGACGTCATGCAAGTGGCCAACGCCGCCGACTGGATGCGTTTCGCCGGCCATGAACTGGCGCGCCTGCGCGAGGCCGGCTGGCTGGTCGACGTGACGGGCGGTGCCCCGTTCACGCTGGCCGAGGTAGAAGGCTGGTACGCCGAGCTCGACGAGGACGGCGAGGGCGTCAGCGCCTGGTTCGAGCTGGAGCTGGGCATCGTCGTCGACGGCGGCCAGGTGTCGCTGCTGCCGGTGCTGCTGGACCTGATCCGCGCCGCGCCGCGCGAATTCGACGCCGCCGCCTTGGGCCGCCACGCCGACGACGACGTGCTGATGGCGCAACTGCCCGGCGGCGCGCGGGTGGCGCTGCCGTGGGGCCGCGTCAAGCCGATCCTGGGCGTGCTGGGCGAACTGTATTTCACCGAGCATATCGGCAAGCGCATGCGCCTGCCCACGCTCGACGCCGCCCGGCTGGCCGAGCTGGAAGCGAGCGCGCAGCTGCGCTGGACCGGCGGCCAGGCGCTGCGCGAACTGGGCGCGAAACTGCGCAGCTTCGGCGGCGTGCAGGCGGTCGCCGCCCCGCTCGGCCTGCGCGCCAGCCTGCGCCCTTACCAGAGCGCCGGGCTGGCGTGGATGCAATTCCTGCGCGAGTTCAAGCTGGCCGGCATCCTCGCCGACGACATGGGCCTGGGCAAGACGGTGCAGACGCTGGCCCACATCCTGCTCGAAAAAGAAGCCGGCCGCCTGACCGCGCCGGCGCTGGTGGTGGCGCCCACCAGCCTGATGGGCAACTGGCAGGCGGAGGCGGCGCGCTTCGCGCCCGGCCTGTCGGTGCTGCTGCTGCACGGCGCCGGCCGGCAGCAGCGCTTCGACCAGATCGGCCAGCATGACCTGGTACTGACCACCTACGCGCTGCTGCCGCGCGACGAGGCGCAGCTGCGCGCCCACACCTTCCACCTGCTGATCCTCGACGAATCGCAGTACATCAAGAACAGCCGCTCGAAGGCGGCGCAGACGGCCACCCTGCTGACGGCGCGCCACCGCCTGTGCCTGACCGGCACGCCGCTGCAAAACCACCTGGGCGAACTGTGGGCGCAATTTCATTTCCTGATGCCGGGCCTGCTGGGCGAGGAAAAGGCGTTCAACGCGCTGTTTCGCAAGCCCATCGAGAAGCTCGGCGACAGCGCCCGCAACGCCTTCCTGGTCCAGCGCATCAGGCCCTTCCTGCTGCGCCGTACCAAGGACGCGGTGGCCAAGGAGCTGCCGGCCAAGACCGAGATGGTGCGCGAAGTCGAGCTGGCCGGGGCCCAGCGCGACCTGTACGAAACGGTGCGCCTGGCGATGGACCGGAAGGTGCGCGACGCCATTGCCAGCAAGGGCGTGGCGCGCAGCCAGATCATCATCCTCGACGCGCTGCTCAAGCTGCGCCAGGTGTGCTGCGACCCGCGGCTGGTCAAGACGGCCGGCGCCGGCGCCCCCTCGGCCAAGCTGGAGGAGCTCATGGAGATGGTCGTCACCCTGCTCGAGGAGGGCCGCAAGATCCTCGTGTTCTCGCAATTTACCAGCATGCTGGCGCTGATCGAGGCCGAACTGCGCCAGCGCGCCATTCCGTATGCGCTGCTGACCGGCGACACGATGGACCGCGCCGGCCAGGTCGCCGCCTTCCAACAGGGCGAGGTGCCGCTGTTCCTGATCAGCCTGAAGGCCGGCGGCGTGGGCCTGAACCTGACCGCCGCCGACACCGTCATCCATTACGATCCGTGGTGGAACCCGGCGGCCGAGAACCAGGCCACCGACCGCGCCTGGCGCATCGGCCAGGACAAGCCGGTGTTCGTCTACAAGCTGATCGCCAAAGGCACGCTGGAGGAAAAGATCCAGGAGCTGCAGCGCAGGAAGGCCGAGCTGGCCGGCGCCGTGCTGGCCGGCGGCGGCGCCGCCGACCTGGCGCTGACGCAGGACGACCTGCAGGCGATCCTGGCGCCGCTCGAGCAGCGCGGCAATGTCGCCTTGCCGGCGCCGCAAGCACCTCGCCCCCGCTGACACTGCGCACAGGGATGGGGTCCCCGCGTGCGCGAGGACGACGGTCTTCAGGTCAACGGAATGATTCGCGATCGCCTGCCGCCGGCGTGAGCACGCCGCCCTCGCGCACGCGGGGGCCCCATTTGCCTGCGCAGCAAGGACGCGCGCTGACACTGCGCACAGGGATGAGGGCTGCGCTGATCAGAACTCCTCGGCCGGCACCGGCCGGCTGAACAGGTAGCCCTGGTAGGCGCGGCAGCCGTTGTTGGCCAGGAAGTCGCGCTGGCTTTCCGTTTCGACGCCCTCGGCAATCACGTCCAGCCCCAGCGTGTGGCCCAGCACCAGGATGGTGCGGGCGATGGCGGCGTCGCTGGGGTCGGTGAGCACGTCGCGCACGAACGACTTGTCGATCTTGAGCTGATCCAGCGGCAGGCGCTTGAGGTAGGACAGCGACGAGTAGCCGGTGCCGAAGTCGTCCAGCGAAAAGCCGATGCCCTGCGCCCGCAAGGCGTTCATCTTGTCGACGGTGCGTTCGACGTCGGCCACCAGCAGGCTCTCGGTGAGCTCGAGCTTGAGCTTGTGCGGATCGGCGCCGGTGCGCCCGATCACCTCCATCACCTGCTCGACAAACGCCGGCTGGCGGAACTGGTGGGCGCTGACGTTGACCGCCAGCGTCAGGTGCGCCGTCGCCGCCGCGCCGCCCCACGCCACCAGCTGCCGGCAGGCCGTCTCCAGCACCCACTGGCCCAGCTGCAGGATCAGCCCGGTTTCCTCGGCCAGCGGGATGAACGCCGACGGGTACACCAGCTGGCGGCGCGGATGCTGCCAGCGCAGCAGCGCCTCGGCGCCGGTGGTGCGGCCGTCGGCGTCGGTCTGGCGCTGGTAATGCAGGCGAAACTCCTGCCGCTGCAGGCCGCGGCGCAGGTCCGCTTCCAGTTCGACGCGCGCGCTGATGATGGTCTGCATTTCCGGGTCGTAGAAGCGGATCGTGTTGCGCCCGGCCGCCTTGGCCTGGTACATCGCCAGGTCGGCGCGCTTGAGCAGCTCGTCGACGTCGCCCATCTGCTCGGAAAACAGCGCCACCCCGATGCTGGGCGTGGTGTGGTGCTGGTGGCTGTTGAGCTGGAAGGGCGCATCGAAGGCGGCCAGGATCTTTTCGGCGACCCGCTCGGCCTGGGCGGCAGTATCTTCCGTCTTGCCCAGCAGGTCTTCCAGCACGATGACGAATTCGTCGCCGCCATGGCGCGCCACGGTGTCGCTGGCGCGCGGCACGCGCGAGCGCAGCCGCAGCGCCACCTGCTGCAGCAGCAGGTCGCCCTTGTCGTGGCCGAGCGTGTCGTTGAGGCTCTTGAAGTTGTCGAGGTCGAGGAACAGCAGCGCGCCGGTGCGGCCGGTGCGGGTGCAGGTGGCCACCGCATGGCGCAGGCGGTCGAGCAGCAGGCGACGGTTCGGCAGCGCCGTCAGCGGGTCAAAAAACGCCAGGTCTTCGATCTCGCGCTCGGCCCGCTTGCGCTGGGTGATGTCGGTATCGATGTACAGCACCGACTGCGGCGCGCCGTCGTCGTCGCGCATCAGCGTCAGGTGCGACTCTGCAATAAAACTGCGGCCGTCCTTGCGCCGCTTGAGGATTTCGCCGGTCCAGTCGCCTTGCTGCGTCATTTTCCGGTAGCCCAGCTCGAACTGGTCGGGGTCGGCGATGATGAGGTCGGCCTTGGACTTGCCGAGCGCTTCTTCCGCCGACCAGCCGTACAGCCGCGTGGCGCCCTTGTTCCAATAGGTGATGCGCCCGTCCATGTCGGCCACCAGGATGGCATCCTGCGCCTTGTCGAGCAGCGAGGCCTGCACCCGGTAGCGCGATTCGGCCAGCGCGTGCGCCGCCTCGTCCTGCTTTTGCGCCGTGACGTCGACCATCGCGCCGATCACGCGGCGCGCCGCGCCTTTGCCGTCGCGCAGAAAATTACCGCGGTCGCGCACCTGCGCGTAGGAACCGTCCTTGCGCCTGAAACGGTACTCATCGCGCCAGCTTTCCTGGTCGCCTTCCATGGCCTTGAACAGGCCGCCGACGACGCGCGCGCGCTCGTCGGGGTGGACGTTGACGGCCCATGAATCGATGCCATCGCTGAATTCGTCGGCGGAGTAGCCGAACAGCCCGTCCATGCCTTCGCTCCAGACGATGTGGTTGGCGACCGGATCCCAGTCCCAGATGATGTCGGAAATGGTGCTGGCGACGACGCGGAAGCGCTCGGCGTCGCGGCGCTCGATTTCCTGCAGGCGCGTGCGCTCGGAAATGTCGGTGAAATACACCGCCAGCCCTTCGCGCGAGGGAAACACGCGCAACTCCTTCCAGCCCTGGTCCGGCGGGTAGAGTTCCTCGAACGCGGCCGGACGATGCAGCGCCACCGCCTGGCGATACTGCGTCTCGAGCGCGCTTCCCGCCAGCTCGGGGAAAGCATCCCACAGCACCTTGCCGACCAGGTCCGTGCGGGGCCGCTGCAGCAGCCGCTCCGCTTCCGTGTTCAGGTAGGTTAAGCGCCATTCGCTGTCGAGCGTGTAAAAGGCATCGGTCATGCTCTCGAGCGTGTCGATGAGCTTGCGCGACATCGCCCGCAGCGCCGCGCTGGAACGCTTGACGCAGGTCAGGTCGGCCACGGTGCCGGACATGGCGGGATGGCCGTGCGGGTCCTGGAAGGCGTAGCCGCGTACCAGCAGCTGGCGCACTTCGCCGTCGGGCCAGACGACACGGTGCTCGAGCATCGGCTGGACCAGCCCGTGCCGGGCCTGGTCGAACATGCGCTGCACTCTGGCGCGGTCCTCGGGATGGACGGCGGCGAGATAGGCGTCGAGGGTGGCTGCCACCTGGCGGCGGTCGATGCCGAGGATGCGGTAGGTTTCGTCCGACCAGATCAGTTGGTCGGACGCGCACAGGAATTCCCAGATGCCGACGTGGGCAACGCTTTGTACATCGCTCAACTGCCTCTCGAGCAACCGCTGTCTGCTCGTCTGCATGGCCGGCCCGCTGTCTTTCCCCTCATTTTTAGAGGGGCGCGGCGCGAATCAGTTCGCCGCACCGTTATGCACCGCACAGATATGAAACAAGCATCGGCCCAGAGTGCAACACAGCAAATCATTTCTTTGCAGTCCCTTCAGCTGCACCCTCATTTCTCCGAAAGCACCTATCCCATGAAAGCACTCGTCTACAACGGACCCTACGATGTCCAGGTCAAGAACATGCCGGACGCCAAGATCGAAAAACACACCGATGTGCTCGTGCGCATCACCACCACCAACATCTGCGGCTCCGACCTGCACATGTACGAAGGGCGCACCGACATGGAAAGCGGACGCATCCTGGGCCACGAGAACATGGGCGAAGTGATCGCCGTCGGCAAGGCAGTCGACCGCGTCAAGGTCGGCGACATGGTGTGCCTGCCGTTTAACATCGGCTGCGGCTTCTGCGCCAACTGCGAGGTCGGCAAGTCCGGCTACTGCCTGACGGTCAATCCCGGCACCGCCGGCGGCGCCTACGGCTTTGCCGGCATGGGCCCGTACAGCGGCGGCCAGGCAGAACTGCTGCGGGTGCCGTACGGCGACTACAACTGCCTGGTGCTGCCGGACGACGCGCTGGAGCGGGAAAACGATTACGTCATGCTGTCCGACATTTTCCCCACCGGCTACCACGCGACCGAACTGGCCGGCGTGCAGGCGGGCGACTCGGTGGTGGTGTACGGCGCCGGCCCGGTCGGCCTGATGGCCGCCAGCTCCGCCTTCATCAAGGGCGCCAGCCAGGTGTTCGTGGTCGACACCCACCCGGACCGCCTGAAGCTGGCCACCAAGATCGGCGCCATCGCCATCGACGACACCGAAGGCGGCGGCGTGCAGCAGGTGCTGGAGCTGACCGGCGGCCAGGGCGCCGACCGCGGCTGCGAATGTGTCGGCTACCAGTGCTGCAACATGCACAACAAGGAAGTGCCGAACCTGACGATGAACAACCTGGTGCAGACGGTCAAGGCGACCGGCAGCATCGGCGTGGTCGGCGTGTTCATCCCGCAGGACCCGGGCGCCGAGGACGACCTGGCCAAGGAAGGCAAGCTCGCTTTCGACTTCGGCAACTTCTGGTTCAAGGGCCAGCGCATCGCCACCGGCCAGGCCAACGTCAAGCAGTACAACCGCAGCCTGGGCAAGCTGATCCATGCCGGCAAGGCCAAGCCGTCGATGATCGTCTCGCACGAGCTGGCGCTGGAGGAGGCACCGGCGGCGTACCAGAACTTCGACAAGCGCAAGAAGGGCTGGACCAAGGTCATCCTCAAGCCAGGCAAATGATCAGATCATTTCCAGCGGCTGCTTGAAGGCCGGCGGCGCGCAAGCGCGGTCGAGCGCGGCCAGGTCGGCCGCCGACAGCGCGATGTCGAGCGCGCCGCGGTTCTGCGCGGTGTGGGCGGCGCTGGCGGCCTTCGGCACGGCGATGATGCCGTCGCCACGCAATACCCACGCCAGCGCCACCTGCGCCGGCGTGGCCGAATATTGCCGGGCAAGGCGGTCCAGTTCCGGGTGCGCCAGCAGGCGGGCCTGCTCCAGCGGCGAATACGCCATCACGGGTATGCCGCGCTGCGCGCACCAGGGCAGCAGGTCGAACTCGATGCCGCGCCGGCCCAGGTTGTAGAGCACCTGGTCGGTCTGCACCGCGCTGCCGCCGTGCAGGCCGGCCAGTTCGACCATGTCGGCCGTATCGAAATTGCTCACGCCCCAGTGGCGGATCTTGCCGGCCTGTTGCAGCGCCTCGAACGCGGCCAGCGTCTCGGCCAGCGGGACGTTGCCGCGCCAGTGCAGCAGGTACAGGTCGAGGTGGTCGGTGCCGAGCCGGCGCAGGCTGCGTTCGCAGGCGGCGACGGCGCCGGCGCGGCCGGCGGTGTGGGGATACACCTTGCTGACCAGGAAGACCTTGCCGCGGCGGCCGGCGATGGCGGCGCCGACCAGTTCCTCGGAGGCGCCGTCGCCGTACATCTCGGCGGTGTCGATGAGCTTCATGCCGGCATCGAGGCCCGTGCGCAGCGCGTCGATTTCGTCCTGGCGGCGGGCGGCCGATTCGCCCAGGCCCCAGGTTCCCTGGCCGAGCACCGGCACGGCCTCGCCGGATGGTAGTGTGGTGGTGCGCATGCGTGGCTCCTTGCTCCTGTACGGTGGTCCGGTTGGCGATAAACGCATCGCCATGGTAGCGCGACGCGCGACGGGCGGCCGCTCCGCTTGCGCGCGGCCCGGCGAACTTTTGCGTGGTGAGGCGGTCTACGGGAAGCAGGCCGACACCGACATCCATGGACCCTCTTTCACCAGCGCCCAGCCCGCGGGAAGTATGGGAGCAGCAATACCGCAGCGGCGGCTGGGACTATCTCGCCGGCGAAGATGAAGCCGGCCGCTACCTTGCGATCGCCCAGCTGTGCCGGCTCCACATCGGCGACGGCAGCGTGCTCGACGTCGGCTGCGGGGCCGGCATCCTGGCCGCCTGCCTGCACCGCCACGCCGCCGTCGAGCCGGCGCGCTATACCGGCATCGACCTGGCCCAGGAAGCGCTCGACCGCGCCGCCGCGGTGTGTCCGGGCGCCCGCTTCAGCCGGCTCGACTACGCCAGCGAGCTGGTGCCCGGCCGCTACGACGGCGTCATCTTCAACGAAACGCTGTACTGCTTCGTCGACCCGGGCGCCATCATCGACAAGTGCATCGCGCAGAACATGCCCGCGGGCTCGCTGCTGTTCGTGTCGATGTACGGCGAGCACCACGCTCCGCTCTGGGAGGCGCTGGCGGCGCGCTGCGACACGCTCGACCAGCGCATCGTCGAGAACGGCCGCGGCGTGCGCTGGCGCATCCGCGTATTGCTGCCGCGCAGCCACTGAATCATTTCTGATTGGCCAGCAGGTGTTCGCGCAGCTGTTGCGGACTCGACTGGGTGAAGTCCTTGTTGATTTCCTGCCTGACCAGTTTGGCCAGTTGCGGATCGAGTTGCTTGCGCAGCGCGCCGAGGAATTTCGGCGCCGCCGCCAGCACCAGCCGCTGGAAGCGGCCGTCCTGCTGCGCCTTGAGCAGGTAGGCGGCCAGTTCGCGGGCGAACTTTTCGGCCGCATGCTCGCTGTGCGTCTGGTGCGGTTCGAACTCCTTGTTGGGCGTGGCCCCGCCGGCGGGGTGGGCGCTCATGCCGGCGCCCGTCGGGCCGAGCCGGTCCGTATAGACTTCGGACGTGCGCACGCGCGCGTTGGCATCGACCATGTCCTCGATTTCCTGCAGGGGGGCGGTACGGTCGGATTCAGCAAATATGCGGGCGCGGCCCTCGTCGGCCGTCACGATCCAGGTTGTATCCATGGCAAACCTCCTTGAAATGGGACTCGGCCCCGGCCGGGGATCCCACGACGCAACTGCGGGCCGCACACGGGATTTCAAGCAGCTTCAAGGGGAAATAAGCTTGGCGCCGGGGCATGCGACAATGGTTCGTCAGCCACCCATCACCACCACAGGAAACACGATGAAAAAATTAGTCTTCATGCTGGCGCTGCTCGTCGGCGGCGCCGCCCAGGCGCAGGTGCAGTTCGACTCCGGCAGCGCGCGCCCGAACAATCCGGACGCGGCGCTGCGCGACAGCGGCCCGCGCCACCGTGCCGTGCCCGTCAAGGCGCGTGCGAAAGCGGTGCGCTGCCGCGACGGCTCGCGCCGTCCGGCGCGCCTGTGCAAACGCCATGGCGGCGTCGCGCACCGTTAGAAAATCTCAGCGCGGCGTGCCGAACACCTGGGTCCAGTACAGGTAGCTGCTCTTGCGCGCGCTGTTGACCCCGTACGCCGCGCCCATCTCGGTGTAGCGCGGGTTCATCAGGTTGGCGCAGTGGCCCGGGCTCGACAGCCAGCCGGCCACCGCGTCCTCGGGCGACTCCTGCCCGGAGGCGATGTTTTCGCCGATCGCGCGCCAGCGGTAGCCGGCCTGCACCGCGCGCTCGCCGACCAGGCGGCCATCCTTGCCGCGGTGGCTGAAATAGCGCTGCGTCGCCATGTCCTGGCTGTGGGCGAGCGCCGCATCGGCGAGCGCATCGTTCCACGCCAGCGGCGCCGCCGCCGCGAACGGCGTGTCGCCACAGGTCTGCCCGGCCGCGCGCGCCACGTTTACCTCCCGCAAAATGGCCTGGCCGACGCCGCGCCGGTCGGGCAGCCGCGCCATCGGCGACGGCGCGGCCGGCTGCGCCAGCACTACCAGCCAGCTGTTGCCGGTGCGGGCGGCGCCGACCGCCGAAAAGTCGGTGCTCAGCAGTTTCCTGCAGTATTTCGCTTCGATGGCGGCCATGGCGGCGCGCGCGTCCGCCGGGCCGTCGATGGTGATCGCGTCGGCGCGCGCGACCGGATAGCCGGCGCGTTCGAGCGCCTGGTCGAGAAAGGTGCCGGTGACGACCTTGATGGTGGCGAGGATGGCGTTGTGGGCCAGCGGCGCCACCGGGCTGGACGGACGGCCCTCGCATGGCCCCGGCGCGGCCCGGTAGGCATTGATGAGCTCGGCGAGGCCCGGACGTGCCTGCGTCTGCGCGTGCGCCGGCGCGGCCGCCAGCAGGATGGCCGCGCCTGTTTTCGCGAGAAGTTTTTTCATCTTTGCTATGCTAGCGTATTTCCGCCGGTCGGCAGTTCCCCACATTACGGAGTAGTCAATATGGTCTCTTTACAAGAGCAGTTTTTGAAAGCCGGCCTGGTCGACAAAAACAAGGCCAAACAGGTCCAGCACGACAAGACCAAGCAGAAAAAGGTCGAGCGCAAGACCGGTACCCAAAGCGTCGACGAAGCGCGCCTGGCCGCGCTCGAGACGCAGCGCAAGAACGCCGAGCGGGCGCGCGAACTCAATGCCCAGCGCGACGCGGCGGCCACCCAGAAAGCCATCGTGGCCCAGATCACCCAGATGGTGCAGAAGAATCGCCAGAGCAAGGGCAACGGCGACATCGCCTACAACTTCACCCACGACAACAAGATCGAGCGCATCTACGTGTCGGCCGCGGTGCAGGCGCACCTGATGGCGGGACGGCTGGTCATCGTGCGGCTCGGCGGCGCCACCGAACTGGTGCCGCGCGTGATTGCCGACAAGATTGCCGAGCGTGATGCCTCGCTGGTGGTGAGGGTCAACAAGGCCAGCACCGAGGTCGACGCCGACGATCCGTACGCCGCGTTCCAGATCCCGGACGACCTGATGTGGTAGGGCTTTGCGCGATATTTGATTTGTCTCACGCACCCGCGCGAAGGCCGGGCGCCGCGATGCCCGCATCGCTAGACTGAACGGTAGCAGCCGCTTGGCTCAGTCTAATGAGAGGGGGAAATATGAACAAGGCATTCATCATTGGCCGCATCTGCATGCCGGTCGTTTTGCTGGCGACGGCGTTGTCGGTGTCGGCCAATGACCGCGACGACCGCGATCACCACGACAGCAGGGACGGCCGTTACGCCGACAGCCTGATCGAACGGGGCAAGCAGATCGTGCCGCCGGGCGTCAGGCTCGACCTGGCGGGGAAAAACCGGCCGATGGTATGGCTGGGCAGCTATATCGTCAACACGAGCGGCTGCATCGACTGCCACAGCCACCCGACCTACCTGCCCGGGGGCGATCCGTTCCGCGGCGAGCCGGAGGTCATCAACTCGGCCCAGTACCTGTCGGGCGGGCGCCAGTTCGGGCCCATCACCGCGCCCAACCTCACGCCGAACGCGGCGGGCCTGCCGGCCGGCCTGACCTTGCATCAGTTCATCAAAACCATGCGCACCGGCCACAACCCGAACGATCCGCCGGGCGAAATCCTGCAGGTCATGCCGTGGCCGACTTTCGGCAAGAAAACCGATACCGACCTGGCGGCGATCTACCAATACCTGAGGGCGATTCCTTCCCTGCCGGACAATCCCAATCCGGGGCCTTGATCAACAAAACGCCAACCGCATCGGTTGGCGTTTCTGCTGATGCGGCCGGCGTGCGGTGACGATCAGTCGGTCACCACGTGCCACACATTGCGCGCCTTGTCGCCGGTCTTGTCGCCGGCCTTCTTGTCCTTTACGAAGGTGTACAGCGGCTTGCCCTTGTAGGCGAGCTGTTTGCTGCCGTCCTCACGCGTGATGGCGGAGTAGGGCGGCGCCAGCGTGGCGTCGCCGGCCGGCACCGCGATCCAGTTCTGCGCGCAGGGACCGGTGCAGGCGCTCTTGCCGCTGTTGGCAGTGTCGCTATCGTAGGTGTAGACCGTCATGCCCTTGGCGTCGACCAGCATGCCGTTGGCTTTCTTGACCGGCGGGTCGGCCGCCAGCGCGGCGTGGGCGAGCAGGGTGAACAGAACTGCAGTACCAAATCTGATCGATTTCATGGGAATCTCCTGTGAAATATCGGGTACGAGGAGCAGCGTCGTAGAACTGCAATCTCAATTCTAGCGCATCTGGATCCCCGTTCGCAGCGGCGGCACCGGCCGCGCACGGCCAATTACTGGTGTCAGGTCTGACATTCGGACATTCGCATTGAAATGTCCGAATGTCAGACCTGACACCAGCATCTGACCCCGGAATCGGTTCACTGAAAAGGAGTTGCCATGCGTCGTTTCGCCACCCTGGTTCCGCTCGCGCTGGCGCTGGCTGCCGCGTCCGCCGTCCATGCGCAGCAGGAAGTGAAGATCGGCAGCGCCGAGCCGCTGTCCGGCCCCAGCGCCCACCTGGGCAAGGACACCGAGAACGGCGCGCGGCTGGCGGTGGAGGATCTCAACGCCAAGGGCATCACCATCGGCGGCAAGAAAGTCACATGGGTGCTGCTGACGGAGGACGATGGCGGCGACCCGAAGCAGGGCACGGCGGTGGCGCAGAAGCTGGTCGACGCCGGTGTGGTGGCGGTGGTGGGACACCTCAATTCGGGCACCACGGTGCCGGCCTCGAAGATCTACCACAATGCCGGCATCGCCCAGATCACGCCGGCGGCCACCACGCCGCTCTACACGCACCAGGGTTTCAAGTCGGCGTTCCGGGTGGTAGCGAACGACAACATGGTCGGCGCTACGCTGGCGCGCTACACGCTGGGCGCCCTGAAAGCGCGGCGCATCGCGGTGATCGACGACCGCACCACCTTTGGCCAGGGCTTGGCCGACGAGTTCGTCAAGGGCATCAAGGGCGCCGGCGGCGCGCTGCAGATCGTCAGCCGCCAGTTCACCACCGACAAGGCGACCGACTTCAACGCGATCCTGACGCAGATCCGCGCGCAACAACCGGACGTGATTTTCTTCGGCGGCATGGACGCGGTGGCCGGCCCCCTGCTCAAGCAGATGAAGGAGCTCGGCATCGCTGCCCGGCTGGTGTCGGGCGACGGCATCTGCTCCGAGGTGCTGCCGCGCCTGGCCGGCGACGCCATCGGCGAGGACAAGGTCACCTGCGCCAAGGCGGGCGGCGTCAGCGGTGCGCAGGAAGCGGTGTTCGATGCGTTTACCGCGCGCTTTCGCCAGCGCTTCAAGGCCGCGCCGGAAAACTATTCGCCCTACGCCTACGACGCCGTGATGGTGCTGGCGGCGGCGATGCAGGAAGCGAAGTCATCCGATCCGGCCAGATATCTGCCGGCGCTGGCCGGGGTCCGCTACCAGGGCGTGACCGGCACCATCGCCTTCGATGCCAACGGCGACCTGCGCGATGCCGCGCTCACCTTGTACACCTACCGCCATGGCAAGAAAACCCGGCTGCAGGTGGTGCGTTAGCCAGCCTAGGCCAGCGCCCGCGCGCCGGTGCCGGCCATCACCGAGCTGACCGCCCGTTCGAACAGCGGCGCGTACTCGACCGGGCGCAAGGTGCCGCCGTGCATGGCCGCCAGCAGCGCCGCTTTCTTGTACACCAGCGGCGCCGCCGGTTCGGGCATGCTGAACACGAACGCCGCGTGGTGCGCGCTGACCGCCACCAGGCGCACGGCGACGAAACTGCTGTCGACCATCGCTTCGAAGCCGGCGCCTGGGCGCGCGCGCATCAGCCATTCGCCATCGACCGGCATCGCCTGGTGCAGCGCCGGCGCGCTGTAGAGCGTGGCGCGCAAGCCGCGGGCGGCCAGCGCCGCTTCCAGTTCGGCGGACGCCACCGGCGCCCGGGCCGACAGCGTGCCGGCGGCGTCGAACCGGGCAAAGTGCAGCCGCAGCCAGTCCAGCCCCATCGACGGCGTGCCCGGCGCGATCCGTTTGCCCAGCACGTCCATGTGGACGGCGACGAGCTTGTCGAGCGCCGCCTTCGATTCCGGCGGCGACATGCCGAGCAGTTCGAGCCCGCCGCGCACCCGGCGCACCAGGTCCGGCAGCGTGCGCACGAGGGCGGCGCGGTCGGCGGGCGTCGCTTTTTCCTGCGCGCTCCAGATCAGCTCGGGCAACAGCTCGGCGTCGGCGCCGTCGCGCTGGCACAGAATGACCTCGATCCAGACGGTATTGATGAATTCGGCGATGCGCGGATCCGGCTGGAGCGGCGCGAGCAGGGCGGCGAGCGCACTGCGCACCGCGCTGAACCGGGCGCCGCTCGCTTCAGCGTCGATCACCTCGACCAGCGCGCCGTAGGCGGCATCGCTGCCTTGCACCAGCTTGCCCACGAAGTGGTCGAGTTCGCGCTCGGCGTCGGAAAAAATGGCGGCGTCCTGGTCGAATCCACCCAGGACCCGGTCGATCAGGCGCGCCACTTCCCCGCCGATGGCGTCGTTGAGCGCCTCGCCGCGGCGCATGCCGGCGCCGACGGTGCCGATGCGGTCGAGGAAGCTGCGCGCCGGGTGGTCCGCTTCGTGCAGCAGGAAGGGCTCGAGCACGGCGGCGCGCAGGAAAGGCAGGTGCAGCCTGGCCAGCTGCTGGCGGATCGCCGGCGGCAGCAGTTCGTCATGCATGATGAACTCGAACACCAGCCCGATCAGGTCGATGGTGAGGCGATCCGGAGCGTCCGCCTTGTTGCCGAGCTGCCCGGCCAGGGCCAGCGGCGCCGGTTCGGCGCCGGCGCCGATGCCGGTGTGCTGCAGCTGCTTTAATTGCGCGTCGAGCCGGGGCGCGCCGCCGGCCGCGGCGGCATCGCGCGGCGTGCGCTCGGCCTTGCGCTCGTCGAGCACCTGCAGGACCAGTTCGCGCAGGCCATGCACGTGGTGGGGCGACATCCCGGCGTACTGGCCGCGCATGCGCTCACGTTCGGCGCGCGTCATCTCGGCCGGCTGGGCCAGCAGGCGCGCGTTCAGGCCGCGTGCCTCGAAGTGGGCCAGGATGGCAGCATAGTAGCCGGGCAACTGGTGCGCCATGGCGCCGGCCATATTATCGAACAACACTTTCGACACGGACGGATCGCGCACCATCTCGCGCACGGTCTCGTACAGCGCGCGCGCGGCCAGGTAGGGGCGGAACGGGTTTTCGCGCTCGAGCACGGTGCTGACGCCGTGCAGGTTGGCGATCGTCAGGTTGATGCGTCCGAGGCTGAGCTGGTCGACGTCGCGCAGTCGCAGCACCAGGCGGTCGAGTTCGACCTGGCGCGTCATGACGGTGTCCTCGACCAGGGTGAGGTTGTCGGCGCGGATGTCGTGCAGGCCGGCGCGCAGGTCGGTGTGCATGGTCTGCATGGCACGCTCGAGGTAGCCGGTGAACCTGGCCAGCATGCTGGCCCGGAACGGCCGGCCGGCGGTGGCGATCCAGTAGCGCGCCGCGTCCAGCGTCGCATTCTCGGCGGCCGGCGCGGTGCGCGCGGCGCTGACGATCAGGGCGTCGGTTTCGGCCAGCATGTTCTCGACCAGCTTGCTGAAGCTGGCCAGCGCCTGTTGCTGGGCCAGGCGGACCACGTGTCTTGTATTGGTTTGCATTGCGCTTGGGCGCTCGGGGATGATTTATTGGGGGCAACTGATCCCCCATCATAGCCCAGGTCGGGGCGCAACAATCGCACCCGTTGCGCATATGCGCGATTTTTCGGCGCAGCGGGTCGATAGCGGCGCGCGCGGCGCCCGCCGGAGATAGTGAACGCCGGCAGCGGCGCATCTGCGCGCCGGGCAAGCGCTGGACTTGCCGACGCGCGGCCGCAACGGTCAGCGGAATTTTTCCAGCGACGCGTCTTCGATCTTCTGCTCGGGCAAGCCCGTCATGGCCGCCAGTTCGGACAGGCGCGGCATGCCGGCCTTGACCTGCACTTTGCCCTGCTTGTCCTTCCAGATCACGCCCGGGGTGCCGCCGATGCCGAATTGCTCCATCAATGCGTTGTTGGCCTTGATGCCGGCGGCAACGGCCGGCTGGGCCGCGGCGGTGGCCTGCGCCGGCGCGGTCCAGGCCTTGCCATGGTTGAGCTCCATCTTCCTGAACGCGGCGGCCTTGTCGCCGGCGGCCATCACCTCGATCGCCTTCGGCAAGCTGGTCGGGCCGAGCGTGTCGACCAGGATCCAGCGCACCTGCAGCCCGGCCTTTTCGTAGGGCTGCAGCGCCTTCCAGGTGTAATGGCAGAACGGGCAGTTGGCGTCGACGAAGGCGTACATCACGCTCTTCGGGTCCTTGGTCGTGCCTTCGACGACATGGAACGATTTTTCCAGGCTCTGATACAGGCCCGACAGGTCCGGTTTCGGCACATACTTTTCTTCGTAGGTGGCCGAGAGGTTCTCGCCGTTCTCATCGACCAGGGCGCCGGCCAGCAGGGTCTTCTTGTCGGCGGTGGTAAACACGATCGAATAGCGGCCGCCTTGCGACAGCACCCAGCCGGTCAGGCCGGATGCAGCCGGGAAGCTCTTGACCACCTTGACGCCGGACTTGACCGCCTGGGCGATGGCCTTCGGGTAGGTTTCGGCGGCGCCGAGCGGCGCCGCGGTGGCCAGCACCAGGGCGGCCATGGCGAAGCGGGACATCAAATAAGGTTTGCGCATTGTTACTCCATCTGTGAATCGATTGATCGGTTGGTGCGGCCGCACCGTGTCAGCGGCCGCGCGTGGGGGCCAGCGAGAGCAGGAATTTTTCCGGATCCTGGTAGCCGATCACCCGCGTGTCCGTGATTTCGGCACCGGCGGCGCCGAAGAAGACGATGCCCGGCGGGCCGAACAGGCCGAAGCGCTTGAGCATCGCCTTGTCCTGCGCGTCGTTGGCGGTGACGTCGGCCTGCAGCAGCAGCATGCCGGCCAGCTGCGCCTGCACGCGCGGATCGCTGAAGGTCAGTTTTTCCATTTCCTTGCAGGAGACGCACCAGTCGGCATAGAAGTCGAGCATGACGGTCTTGCCGTTTGCCGCCGCCAGCATGGCGTCGAGCTCGGCGACCGACTTCACGCGCTGAAACGGCGTCGCGTGGGCGGCGGGCGCGCCGATGTGTGCGAAGGGCGCGAACGGATCGCTGCCGCCGGTGGCCACGCCGGCCAGCTGCACCAGCCCGAGACCGGAGAACAGCACGGCGGTGGTGGTGGACTTCCAGCGGCTGCGGCGCAGCGGTGCCGGCGGCAGCACCAGCGAGGCCGCGTAGCCGATGGCCAGCGCCGCCCACAGCAGCATCTGCACCTTCGGCGCCAGCATCGGCGAGACGATCCACAGCGCGGTGGCGAGCATCAGCACGCCGAAAAAGCGCTTGACCGCCTCCATCCATGCGCCGCTGCGCGGCAGCAGGGCGCCGGCCGACGCCCCCATCACCAGCAGCGGCACGCTCATCCCGGCCGCCATCGCGAACAGGGCGGCGGCGCCGGTCAGCGCGTCGCGCGTCTGGCTGATGTACACCAGCGCGCCGGCGAGCGGAGCGGCCACGCACGGACCGACGATCAGGGCCGACAGTGCGCCCATGACGAACACGCCGGCGTGGCTGCCCGAGCGCTGCTTGCCCGATGCCGAAACGAGCCGCGACTGCACTGCGGCCGGCATCTGCAGTTCGTAGACCCCGAACATCGACAGCGACAGCGCCGCCATCAGCAGCGCGAACGCGCCCAGCACCCATGGATTCTGCAGCGCCGCGGCGAGGCCTTCGCCGGCCAGCCCGGCGGCAACGCCGAGCAGGGTGTAGACGATCGCCATGCCGAGCGAATACGAGGCCGACAGCGCCAGGCCGCGCGAGCGCTCGCCCGGCCGGCGCTCGCCGACGATGATCGAGGACAGGATCGGCATCATCGGCAGCACGCACGGCGTAAACGCCAGGCCGAGGCCGAGCAGCAGGAACAGCGGCAGGATGGCGAGCAGCTTGCCGCTGTGGAGGGCCGCCTCGATGCGGCCCATGTCGCTGTCGGGCGCAACGGTGACGGCGGCGGCGGCGGCGCCGGCCGGGTCCAGCGGCGCCGACGAGCTCATCGGCGAATAGCACAGGCCGGCGTCGGCGCAGCCCTGGGCGGTCGCCTCCAGCACGAAGGGGCTGGCGGCGTCGACCGTCATGCGGATCGCCACCGAGCCGCGGTAGGTCTCGACATTCTTGGCGAAGGTCTCGTCGAACTTGACTTTGCCTGGTGGAATAGCGGGCGCGCCAAGCCGGGCATCGCGCGCCTTGAAGGCGAACCGCTCGCGATACATGTAGTAGCCAGGTGCAATATCGTAGCGCACCTCGACGTTGGTCTTGTCGATCATCCGCGCCGAAAAACTGAAAGCCTGCTCCGGTTCCAGGTAGGTCTCGGCAGCGTAGCCGGCGGGGCCGAACAGCATGGCCATCATTGCCAGCAGCGCCAGCAGGGCGCGCAAGGCGCGCTGGTTCATCGCCGTATTGATCGTCATGGTCGCTGCTCCCGGGCGCCGGCGGCGCCGGCCATGGATTCGAGCCGCGCGGCCAGCGTGGCGGCCGACAGCTCGCCGAGGCGGCGCTCGACCAGCGTGCCCTTTGCGTCATAGAACAAGGTGGTCGGCAGCGCCCCTGAGCCGGTGAGCGAACCGATCCGGGCACTCGGATCGAGCAGCACGTTCTCGAGCGCGATGTGTTCGGCCGCCAGGTACTTTTGCACGGCCTCGGCCGTCTCGCCCTGGTTGGCGAACACGAACGTGATTTCCGGATGGCTGAGCTGGGCCTGGCGCAGCACCGGCATTTCGCGCCGGCACGGCGGACACCAGCTGGCCCACAGGTTGATCACCACCGGCTTGCCGGCCAGCGACGCGAGCTGCACGGTGCGGCCGTCGAGCCCGCTCAGGGCGAGGGCCGGGATCGGCGCCGCCTCGCCCTTCGGCGCCAGCGCCAGCGCGGTGCCCAGCAGCAGCACCACGCTGCCGGCGGCGATGGCGGCCGCCAGCGGCTTGCGCACGGCGGGCCGGCGCCAGGCCAGCCAGGCGCCGGCCGCCAGCGCGGCGGCGATGCCGGCGAGCGCGGAAAAGCCGCCGTCGCGGATATCGAGGATGCCCAGCGGCGCGGCGAGATACAGTTCGGCATAGCGGGCCACGAACGCGGCGCGCGCGACGAACAGGGCGACCAGGATCACGAACCACAGCGTCGGTTCGACGTCGACGCCGCGCGCCACGCGCCGGCCGACATAGGTGCTGGCGATGATGGCGCCGAAGGTGGCCAGCAACGGGATCGAAAACGACAGCGGCCCGATATTGATCGCGTCCATCAGCGGCTTTGCCCGGCGCCGTCGCGGCGCAGGATGCGGCATGGCTGGTGCGGTTGTGAGCGTGTGTACATCGTCAGTCTCCCTGTTGATCCAGGCGCCAAGGCTACAGCGGGACGATTACGGTACCATTAAGGTGCTCGTAAAATATGTCGCGGCTGCATTGCCGGTGCGCCGCGCGCGTTGGCTGCGAGATTCGAACCGTCCCACCTGCTGGAGTTATGGCGAATGACCATGAAGATTTTTGATAGTACCGGCACGCGCCAGGCGCTGCCCTTCGATGCCCTGATCGACGCGATCGAACGATTGTTCGTCAGCGGCTGCCAGGTGCCGCCCCGCCATGTGCACGCCGTCAGCAACGGCAAGCAAGACGGAGGTACCGTGCTGATCATGCCGGCATGGCATGGCGATTACATGGGCATCAAGACGGTGAACATCTTTCCCGGCAACGCCGCACGCGGCCTGCCGGGCCTGTTTTCCACCTACATGCTGTACAGCGCCGTCACCGGCGAGCCGCTGGCCCAGATGGACGGCAACGAGATCACCTCGCGCCGCACCGCTGCCGCGTCGGCGCTGGCAGCGCGCTATCTGGCGCGGCGCGACGCACGGCGCCTGCTGGTGGTCGGTTCCGGGCGTGTCGCCAGCCTGCTTCCGGAAGCGTACCGCGCGGTGCTGCCGATCGAGGAAATCACGATATGGAGCCGTCACCACGATGCGGCGCGGCGGCTGGCCGGCCAGGTCCGCGTGGCAGCTTGCACCATTGCGGCCAGTGCCGACCTGGCGCAAGCGGTACGCGCGGCCGACGTGGTGTCCTGCGCCACGCTGGCGACCGAACCTGTCATTCACGGCGAGTGGCTCGCGCCCGGCAGCCACCTCGACCTGATTGGCGGCTTTACGCCACAGATGCGCGAAGCGGACGACGCCTGCTTTTCAGGCAGCCGCCTGTATGTCGACACCGTGGAAGCGTTACAGAAAGCGGGCGACTTGCTGGGCCCGATGTCGCGCGGCGTGTTCGCCGCCGACGATGTCGCCGGCACCCTGGCGTCGCTGTGCCGCGGGGAGGCCGGCGGACGGCAAGGGGACAGCGTGCGTACCGTCTTCAAGTCGGTCGGCACGGCGCTGGAAGACCTTGCCGCCGCGATGCTGGTGTACGAAAGTTCGGCCGTTGCGAAGTAAGACCCCGGGCTAGGCCGGACGGGCCATGCGGAATAACTGCTCGGGGCCGATGGAGAAATAGTCGGCCGGACCACCGCCGCGCAAGACGTGGCCCGCAGCAGCGGTGTCGTAGATACCGTCGGTCAGCAGGGCGTTCGCAATGTGCACCCCCACCACTTCGCCAAGCACGAGCCAGGTCGGCACCTGCTCGCCGCTGGCTTTCTGCAGCTGAACGATCTGGGTGCAGCGGCACTCGAACGAGACCGGGCTCTCGGCCACGCGCGGCACCGCAATGACGCGCGATGCTGCCGGCGTCAGGCCGGCCAGCGCGAATTCGTTGACTTCCGGCGGCACCGGCGCGCAACTCTGGTTCATCGCCTCGGCCAGCGGCCGCGTCACCAGGCTCCATGCGAACTCGCCGGTCTGCTCGATGTTGCGCAGCGTATCCTTGTGGCCGATGCTGGCAAAGCCGACAATCGGCGGCGTGTAGTTGAACGCGTTGAAAAAACTATAGGGCGCCAGGTTGAGCGCGCCGTCCCCGCTGCGCGAAGAAATCCAGCCGATCGGGCGCGGGCCGACGATGGCGTTGAACGGATCGTGCGGCAAACCGTGGCCGTCGCGGGGCTCGTAGAAGTGAATAGGACCGGGCATTGGCAAATCCATTAGCGGGGGAGTTGTACGATACAGCATCGGCGCAGTCAGACCGGAAACGCCGGGCCGGGAACATGGTTCGACACTTTTGCGCTATCGTGGCGATGCGCTGGAGCAAGTGGGCCGGCGAACAGCGTGTGCAGCGAATAGACACGACGCTTTGGCGTTGCTAACGGCAGGACTCGGTAATGATGATGGATGCAATGAACTCCCACTCCAGCCCCACGCTCCGACTGATCCTGGGCGATCAGCTCAATCCGCAACATCGCTGGTTCAGCGAGACGGACGACGCGACGGTCTACGTCTTGATGGAGGTGCGCCAGGAGACCGATTACGTCTTGCACCACGCGCAGAAAATCCTGGCGATTTTCGCCGCGATGCGCGATATGGCGCGGCAGTTGCGCGAGTCGGGTCACCGGGTGCATTACCTCACCATCGACGACGCCACCAACCTGCAATCGATTTGCGCCAATATCGACGCGCTGGTGACACAATACCGGGCCGTCGCATTCGAATACCAGGCGCCCGATGAATGGCGGCTGGACCAACTGTTATATCAGCATGGTCGCCGTGCCCCGGTCCCGTGGCGGATGGTCGACAGCGACCATTTCTACACAACGCGCAATCAGGCGGCGGATATTTTCACGGGGCGCAAGCAATGGTTGATGGAGTTTTTCTACCGACGGATGCGGGTAGCGCATCAGGTGTTGATGGAAGACGCGAAGACGCCGCTTGGCGGTCAGTGGAACTACGATCACGACAACCGCAAGCCCTGGCGTGGCGCGCCGGCCGAGCCGCGCGATGCGCGGACATTGCATGATCACTCGGGCCTGTGGGCCACCATTGTTGACGCCGGCGTGAAGAGCTTCGGCAATCCACAAGCCGGCCAGTTGCCATGGGCATTGAACCGGCAAGAGGCGCTACACCAGCTCGATTGGTTCATCGACAGCGCGTTGCCGCAGTTTGGCGATTTTCAGGACGCGATGAGTACCCAAGCATGGCGCCTGTTTCACTCGCTGCTATCGTTTGCGTTGAACGTGAAAATGCTCAATCCCCGCGAGGTCGTCGCCAAAGCGGAGGCGGCGTGTCGCGCAGGCCACGCGCCGCTGGCCGCCGCGGAAGGGTTTATCCGGCAGATATTGGGATGGCGTGAATATGTGCGCGGCGTGTATTGGTCCGCCATGCCCGACTACGCGGAGAAGAATTTCTTTGGCCATGCGCGCGCGCTACCCGCGTGGTTCTGGGATGGCCAGACGAAGATGAATTGCGTCTCGCATGCGATCACCCAATCGCTTGAGCAGGCGCATGCGCATCACATCCAGCGCCTGATGGTGATCGGGAACTTCGCGCTGCTTGCAGGCCTGGATCCGGCACAGGTGCATCGCTGGTATTTGGGCATCTATATCGATGCATTCGAATGGGTGGAACTTCCGAACACCATCGGCATGAGTCAGTTCGCCGACGGCGGCATCCTGGCCACCAAACCGTATGTTTCCAGCGCCGCCTATATCGACCGGATGAGCGACTATTGCAAAGGGTGCCATTACGATAAAAAGGCCCGCATTGGCGAGCGCGCGTGCCCGTTCAATGCGCTGTATTGGGATTTTTTCCATCGCAATGCGGCGACGCTGGCGAACAATCCGCGGATCGGCATGGTGTATCGGCAGTTGGAGAAAATGGACGCCGCCGCGATCCTCGATTTCCAGAGTCAAGCCCAACGAATGCTGGAAAACCCGGATTTGCTGTGATGTCACGTCGTAGCAGCTCAGTCAGGGATCGCCCACGTGCGCATGCGAAAAAAATCTGACCTCCCGAGCAAGCTCTGTCAGCAGTGCAACCTGCCCTTCACCTGGCGTAAGAAATGGGAAAAGGTGTGGAGCGAGGTTAAATACTGTTCAGATCGTTGTCGCCAAGATAGCAAGCGTGGAGCGTGATCGCGTCAGGCCGCTGTTGCCGGCGGCGGCACCACCTTGCTGCCCGGCCGACATGGCGTACCGGACAGGAAGGCGCTGCTTAATCAGGCTTCATGCGCTCGGGAAGCTTCCATCCCTGACGAATGAAGTGGCAGGTATAGCCGTTCGGAGTGCGTTGCAGGTAGTCCTGGTGTTCCGGCTCGGCCTCCCAGAAAGGACCCGCTGCGACGATCTCGGTGACGGCCTTGCCTGGCCACAGGCCGGAAGCGTCGACGTCGGCGACGGTCTGTTCGGCCATGCGCTTCTGTTCGTCGTCGAGATAGAAGATGCTTGAACGATAGCTCGGCCCGACATCGTTGCCTTGGCGGTCGGCCGTGCTCGGATCGTGGATCTGGAAGAAAAATTCGAGGATCTGGCGATAGCTGATCTTGCGCGGGTCGAACACGACCTCGAGCGCTTCGGCGTGCGTGCCATGGTTGCGGTAGGTGGCGTTGGGCACGTCGCCGCCGGTGTAGCCGACCCGCGTGGACAGCACGCCCGGATTGCGCCGCAGCAGTTCTTCCATGCCCCAGAAGCAGCCGCCCGCCAGGATGGCGGTTTCACTTTGCATTGTCATTTCTATCCTTTTCTAGACTGATTCGCGGCAATCGAGCCGCCCTGGCCGCTGGCCGGCGTGCTGGCCGCGCGCCGGAAATCACAGTTGCAGATTCCACTATAGTCGACTGCCATGAAATTCACCGCGCCGCGCCGCGCGATGGTGAACCGTCCGGGCTGTCGATTTTCTTTACACTCAACCGCCCCGCATTCGCTGCGCCCTATTTATCACGCTGGGTTATTAATCCCATGTTGTTGATTTAATGAGCATTTTTCATGTTGAGCCGCGATTGGCATAATTTCTGCATGATCGCAATTCGGCTTTCCGGCACTCGGCCTGAATTGCTACTTGCTCATCAACTCACCGAAAAGAAACGGCGGACTATATGAAACATATCGTGGCCAAGCTTTTTATTTTAGCGATCTCCGGTGGCTCCGCGGCAGTTCACGCCGCTCCGATCACCGTCAATGGCCTGGGGGTTGCGGGCTGGGCTTCAGGCGATACCCGTAATGCCACCGGTGCTCCGGCAAACGCAGCGCAAATTGCGGCGCAGATCAAGTTCATGGGACAGGGCCAAACGGTCGCGGACGCGGTTGGGGGGACGCCCGACAGCAGTCCGTCCGGTTCGTTCAATGGCGCCGGTTATGTTCGCCTCGACGGTACCAACGCAAATGCCGGCAAGTCCGACATCGGCTTTTATAATGCGGCCGGGATCGCAGCCGCGGGGGCTTTGCTGGACGGCCAATTCTCGGCCAGTTACCGCGCTTACACTGATCCCAATACAACGGTTCGCACAGTGGGATTCGGTATTTCGCTGTCCAACGACCAGGCCAATTGCGGCGCGGGAGCAAATTCAGCCTGCTATTTCACGTTCTCACATATCGATCCGGACACTCAGGCAAACCCGAATACGTGGCTAGTTGAAACGATCGGCGCATCCAACGGCTTATTTTCACTATTTGGCGCCGGCGCGCCGGGTGGCGGCGGCCCGGCCAAGACCTTGAGCGACTGGTCTGCCGATGCCACCTGGGGCTTTCTGCTTTCCGGCAGCGACTACAACGTCGTGCGGATGAATTTCAATCTTGGTTCGTTCCAGCGAAATGCGCTGGTGTACGTGGATTGGCTAGACTCCAGTTTGCTCAACGGCGGTGACAGGATCGACTTTGTTTCTGCCGATCACGCTGCTGTTCCCGAACCTGGCACCCTGGCACTGGTTGGCGTGGCGCTCGCTTGCCTGTCCGGCCTCAGCCGACGCAAGTCGCGCTGAATCAGTGCCGGGCGTGCCGGCAACTTCCCGTTCTGCAAACAAGAACGCCAGCCTGCATGGCTGGCGTTTTTTCGTTCGCGCTTGGGCGGCACGACCTGCCGTCAGTACGCGTCCGCGCTGTCGCTTCAGCCGTTCGCGGCCGGTGGCAGCGCCACCCGCCGCACCGGTCTCGCCTGGGCGCCGATGAAGGCTTCGAGGGCCGCCGACAGCGCCTCCAGCGGCTGCGTGCCCAGCGCCTGCTCGAGGTATTGATACTGCAATTGGATCAGTGGCGCCATCTCGTCGATCAGCGCGTCCCCCTGCGGCGCCAGGCTGACCAGCACGCGGCGCTGGTCGGCGGCGGCGCGGATACGCTGGACCAGTCCCAGTTCTTCCATGCGCGCCAGGATGCCGGCCATGCTGCTGCTGAGGATCTGGCACAGCGCGCACAGTTCGTGCGGCTCGAGCTGCGCGTGCTCATCGAGCGCGCGCAGGATGCGCCACTGTTGTTCGGTCAGGCTGTAATGGTTGAGGATGGGACGGAAGTGCGCCATCAGCGCGTCGCGCGCCTTGAGTAATTGCTGCGGCAGGTTGCGGTGAGTGAAGCGGTGGGCCACGGTAACTCCTGGGATGTGTCGCTGGAATGAGGTGAATGCAGGGCAAATGCCCAGAGATGCCTTGACTTACTCACATGCTAGTGATTAAATCCCTCATATGTGAGTGAATTATACGCACACTCCGTTCCACTTTGACAGGAAAGATCCCCATGATTCTGCGCGACCGGCCATCCGGGCTCAGTCTGTTCCTCGCGCTGCGCGGGTCGGTCTTGCCGCGCATCCTGCCGGCGCTGCTCGTCAACATCGGCATCGCCACGCTGGTGACCTGGTCGCATGGCGACCTGTTCCAGCTGAAGATCACGCTGACGACGATTCCGTTCACGCTGATCGGCTTGCCGCTGTCGATCTTCCTCGGCTTTCGCAACAACGCCGCCTATGACCGTTTCTGGGAAGGCCGCAAGCTGTGGGGCGAACTGGTGCTGCGCAGCCGCAATTTCGCGCGCCAGTGCACCAGCCTGATCGACTATCCGGCGCCGGCGCAGGCCGGCGACGGACTGGCGGACGCCAGGGTGCGCATGGTGTACCGGGCCATCGCGTTCAATCATGCCGTGCGCGACTTGTTGCGCGGCCTGCCATCGGGCCCCGACCTGCGGGCGCTGCTGCTGCCGGCCGAATGGGAGCAGATGGAGCGCTCCCCCAACAAGCCGGACTTCCTGATGCTGCAGATGGGCATGGACTTGCGCCAGTGCCTCAAGGAAGGGCGCATCGACCCTTGCCTGGCCGTGTCGATCGACGCCACGCTGTCGGCGCTGACCGGCGCCGGCGCTTCCTGCGAGCGGATCAAGAACACCCCGGTGCCGTTCTCCTACACGCTGCTGCTGCACCGCACCGCCTACCTGTATTGCTTCCTGCTGCCGTTCGGGCTGGTCGATTCGCTCGGTTTCATGACGCCGTTCGTGGTGGCCATCGTCGCCTACACGTTTTTCGGCCTCGACGCCCTCGGCGACGAGATCGAGGAGCCGTTCGGCCTCGAATCGAACGACCTGCCGCTCGACGCCATCTGCCGCGCGATCGAAATCGACCTGCGTTCGGCGCTGCGCGATCCGGTCGTGCCGGCGCCGCTGGCGCCGGTCAATTACCGCCTGACCTAGCCGCCCCCTGTTTGCCTTTGAAAAGGATTGACCATGCATGACCAGTACCAGGACCGCATCCGCCACCCCCTCCTGCGCGAGCGCATCACCAGCGCCGCCGCCGCGGCCGCGCTGGTCGAAGACGGCATGACGATCGGCATGAGCGGCTTCACGCGCGCCGGCGACGCCAAGGCGGTGCCGCTGGCGCTGGCCGAGCGGGCGCGCCATGACCCGCTGCAGATCACCCTGATGACCGGCGCCTCGCTCGGCAGCGACGTCGACAAGGTGCTCACCGAAGCGGGCGTGCTGGCGCGCCGCATGCCGTTCCAGTCGGATCCGACGCTGCGTGCGGCGATCAACCGCGGCGAAGTGATGTTCATCGACCAGCACCTGTCGGAAACGGTCGAACTGCTGCGCACCGGCCAGATCGCGCCGATCGACATCGCCATCATCGAGGCCATCGCCATCACCGACAGCGGCGCCATCATCCCCACCACCTCGGTGGGCAACAGCGCCAGCTTCGCGATTCTCGCCGACAAGGTGATCGTCGAGATCAACCTGGCGCAGTCGCTGGCGCTGGAGGGACTGCATGACATCTTCATTCCGAAACACCGTCCGCAACGCGAGCCGATTCCGCTGATGACGCCGAGCGACCGCATCGGCACCACCGCCATCGTGATCGACCCGGACAAGATCGCCGCCATCGTCATCACCGACAAGGGCGACAGCTGGTCGACCATCCTGCCGGCCGACGACGACACAGCCGCGATCGCCGCGCACCTGGTGGCCTTTTTCGAGGGCGAAGTCGCGCGTGGGCGGCTGACCGAGCGCCTGCTGCCGATCCAGGCCGGCATCGGCACCATCGCCAACGCCGTGATGAGCGGTTTCATCGACAGCCCGTTCCGCAACCTGACCATGTATTCGGAGGTGCTGCAGGATTCGACCTTCGACCTGTTCGATGCCGGCAAGCTCGATTTCGCCTCCGGCTCATCGATCACGCTGTCGTCGCACAAGGGCGAGCAGGTGTTCGGCGACATCGGCCGCTACAAGGACCGGCTGGTGCTGCGGCCGCAAGAGGTGAGCAACCATCCCGAGCTGGTGCGCCGGCTCGGCATCATCGCGATCAATACCGCCCTCGAGGCCGACATCTACGGCAACGTCAATTCGACCCACGTCGGCGGCACCCACATGATGAACGGCATCGGCGGCTCGGGGGACTTCGCGCGCAACGCCTACCTGGCCGTGTTCGCCACCAAGTCGATCGCCAAGGGCGGCAAGATTTCCAGCATCGTGCCGATGGTGTCGCACGTCGATCACAACGAGCACGACGTCGACATCATCGTCACCGAAGTCGGCCTGGCCGACCTGCGCGGCCTGGCGCCGCGCGAACGCGCCCAGGTGATCATCGAGAACTGCGTGGCCGAACCGTATCGCCAGATGCTGCGCGACTATGTGGCGGCGGCCAACCTGGGCGGCGGCCATACGCCACACGTGCTGGAGCTGGCCTTGTCGTGGCATGTGCGCTATGGCGCCACCGGCTCGATGCTGGCGGGCGAGGGTGCGCAATAGCCGGCGCAGGCGTCTGCGGATGCTGCCCGTGCCCTTGGCTGGGTTCGGGCACCGTTTTGACCTATATCAAAATCATCTACTGATTGTTCCGAGCGAACAGAATTGTGTTGTTAAACGAGGCAGGCCAATTAAATCGGTCCTTTGAAATGGGATCAGGGCCGTAAGATCGATTTGTCGCCGTACCGGGGAAATCGCCATGAACTCACAAGACAGTGGGGTGCGCACCGTGCATTCACGCATCTTGCGCATCCTCGCGCTAATCTTCTTTGGCCAGGTGCTGTCGCTGCCCATGATCGCGCAGGCCGTGCCCTCCTTCGCGCGCCAGACCGGCATGCAATGCGCGACTTGTCACGCTGGCGGCCAGTTCCCTGAACTGACCTCGTTCGGGCGCACCTTCAAGATGACCGGGTACGCGATCGGCAGCCGCGTCATCCCGCTGTCGGCGATGGGCGTGGCCAGCTACACCACCAGCGCCAGACCCGGCGAGGACGATACCTTCGCCAAGGACGCGGTGGCGCTGTTCCAGACCGGCAGCGTGTTCGTGGCCGGAAAGATCACCGACAAGTCCGGCATCTTCGCCCAGGCAACCTACAACAATTACGACAGCCGCGATCCGCTCACGGGGCGCTGGAAGGGCAAGTGGGGCTCGGATAACTTTGACCTTCGCTATGCCGATCACGTGGCAGTGCATGGCAAGGATGTGGTCGTCGGCCTTGACCTGAACAATAACCCGTCCATCAGCGATCCGTGGAACACCGCGCCGGCATGGATCCAGTATGTGCCGACCCAGTTCGGCGTCACCGGCGCCGACGCCGCACCGCTGGTGACGCAGCTGGGAGCCCAGGTTGCCGGCGTCGGTGCCTATGCGTTCTGGGACAGCGCGGTGTATGTCGAGGCCAGCGGCTACCAGACCGCCAACGGCGCCTGGTCTTTTCTCAGCCAGGGCACAGCGAATGCCGACCAGCTCAAGCTAAAAGGTGTCAACCCCTACCTGCGCATCGCGCTCACGCATGACTGGGGGCCGCACAGCGCCATGATCGGCGTGCTGGCGATGAACGCCGAAGTGTATCCGGACAACCTCAATCCGATGGGCGCGGCCACCCAATACCGCGACCGCGGCATCGACGCGCAATATCAGTATGCGATGGCGCCGCATACCATCACGGCTCAGCTGAGCTATATTCACGAATCGATCGCACATGGCGACCTCACGCAGGTGGCCGCCAATCCGGCCAACCAGCTCAATCAACTGAAACTGAAAACGTCTTATACGTATCAGGGACGCTACGGCGCCAGCCTTGGCTACTTCAGCACCAGCGGCAGTTCCGACGCCGTGCTTTATCCGGGGGCGGCGAGCAACCCCGACACGCGCGGCTGGATCCCGGAGCTGTTCTGGATACCCGAACAGCACCTGCGCGCCGGCATCCAGTACTTCGCCTACGACCGTTTCCATGGAGCACGCAACGACTACGACGGTGCAGGCCGCAACGCACGGGACAACAATACCGTCTTCGTCTATGTATGGGGCAATTATTAGCCGCCCGGATCGCACAATGCAAAAAAGGGGAATCCGTTCCAGGCCAGGCCTGTCACGAATTCCCCTTCTTTCACTACGAACCGGTATTAGAACTGGTTCATCGTGTTGTCTTTACCAGCTGCTTTCAGGGCAGCTTCGCCGCTGAAGTAGTCTTTGTGATCGTCGCCGATGTCCGAACCGGACATGTTCTGGTGCTTGACGCAAGCGATACCCTGGCGGATTTCCTTGCGCTGGACGCCAGCGACATAACCGAGCATACCCTGGTCGCCGAAGTACTCTTTTGCCAGGTTGTCGGTTGACAATGCAGCGGTGTGGTAGGTCGGCAGCGTGATCAGGTGATGGAAAATGCCGGCTTCACGGGCCGAGTCGGCCTGGAAGGTGCGGATTTTCTCATCGGCGGCAATCGCCAGTTCGGTGGTGTCGTACTCGACGCTCATCAGTTGAGCGCGGTCGTACGCGGAAACATCCTTGCCTTCGGCCTTCATGCTGTCGAAGATCTGCTGGCGGAAGTTCAGCGTCCAGTTGAACGACGGGCTGTTGTTGTAGACCAGCTTGGCATTAGGAATCACTTTACGGATTTCCTTGATCATGCCGCCGATCTGGGCAATGTGCGGTTTCTCGGTTTCGATCCACAGCAAGTCGGCGCCGTTTTGCAGCGACGTGATGCTGTCCAGGACGCAGCGCTCTTCGCCCGTGCCTGCGCGGAACTGGAACAAGTTGCTGGCCAAGCGCACAGGGCGCACCAGCTTGCCGTCGCGCTTGATGACGACGTCGCCGTTTTTCAGCGATTCGGTCGACACTTCTTCCACGTCGAGGAAGGAGTTGTACTGGTCGCCCAGGTCGCCTGGCTCGCGCGTGACCGCGATCTGCTTGGTCAGGCCGGCGCCGAGCGAGTCGGTGCGCGCGACGATCAGGCCGTCGTCGACGCCCAGTTCGAGGAATGCGTAACGCACGGCGCGGATCTTCGCCAGGAAGTCTTCGTGCGGAACAGTGACCTTGCCGTCCTGGTGGCCGCACTGCTTTTCGTCGGAAACCTGGTTTTCGATCTGGATGCAGCAAGCGCCGGCTTCGATCATCTGCTTGGCCATCAGGTAGGTCGCTTCGGCATTACCGAAACCTGCATCGATGTCGGCGATGATAGGCACGACGTGGGTGATGTGATTGTCGATCTTGTCCTGGATGGCTTGCTTGGCAGCGCCTTCGGCACTGTCCAGTTGGCGGAACAAACCGCCCAGCTCACGTGCATCGGCCTGGCGCAGGAAGGTGTACAGCTCGCGGATCAGGTCGGCGACAGCAGTCTTCTCGTGCATCGACTGGTCAGGCAACGGGCCGAACTCGGAGCGCAGGGCGGCGATCATCCAGCCCGACAGGTACAGGTAGCGGCGGTCGGTGCTGTTGAAGTGCTTCTTAATAGAAATCATCTTCTGTTGACCGATAAAGCCATGCCAGCAACCCAGCGACTGGGTGTACTTGGACGAATCGGCGTCGTAGTTCGCCATGTCGTCGCGCATGATCTTGGCCGTGTACTTGGCGATGTCGAGGCCGGTTTTGAATTTGTTCTGGGCGCGCATGCGTGCAGCGGACTCAGGATTGATGGCGTTCCAGGCGCTACCTTCTTTGTCTTTCAAACCTGCAATGGCGTTGATGTCGTCTTGATATTGGGACATGTAAATCTCCTAGATGAATTCCAAGATTGGGGAAAATTGTAGTGAGTGTCGGTACATCTGGTCACGCGCATACCGACAAATCTGTGAAGCAAAGCAAGAAACTTGCATGTAGTTATGATAGACCATTTTAGCGATCTAAACGAGTCTTATATAAGACATAGGACTTAAATTTATCCTTTTAATTTCAAAGGCTTAAAGCTGTCTTTTCGCTATGTGGGATATGTTTTCAAAAAATGGAAAAAATCAGCGATGCCAGCACCGGGCCGGCATTTCACATCGTGAGATCGGAGTTCAGCTTTGGCTGAAACTGCATTCTTTCCGCTGGCAGAGTTCTGCCGCCGGCTGTGGCCTTCAAGACCGACAGAGGGAAAGGGTGGCTTGGCAGTCGCAGAGGAAAGTCGTTGAATACCGTCGTGCCAGCGTCGCCGCTGAGCAAGGTGAACGCTATGGTGGTCGCTTCGAAAGAACGTTAACCCATAACGTCCGGGGAGATCGTCATCTGCCAAGGCCAGCGCGCTGGCGCAGGCGATGGTGGTTTTCCCAGGCGGTGACGAGCAGGCAGGTGATCAACAGCGCGCTGAATTCCCAGCCGCCGGAGCCAGGTCCGACGACGAAGAACCCCGCGTGACGGTGAAACAGCATGATCCCCGTAACGTAGATGCCGGCGAGGGCAACACTGACTGGTGCAACCATCCAGCGCAGCGCTAGCATTACCGCGCCCACCGTTTCGACGACGTTCACCGAGTACGCCAGGAAGGTTCCGAACGGGAAGCCTTTATCCCCCAAAATCGTGCCCATGATGGGCGTCGTTCCCTCGTAGAAGCGGTATGCGCCGTGCGTGAAAATAATCATGCACAGGACGATGCGCAAGACATCGGCGCCAGCGCTGTCGCGCGTAACAATCGCTTTTAGATGGTTCATCTGTGATGGGCATTCGGCGAGTTGGACGAGGGGACGCTCTCGATACTGACTGCGTAAAGTGTACCGCAACAACAGTGTGTTTTTTTATAATATTATTCTGGTGCGGACAGGGCGCATCTGGGGGCACCCGGGCCGTTCGAGAACATACACAACGGCAAAACTCAAAGTCATTGAGTTTCAGGCATGCCTTCCTTGCATGACTGCTAGTCTTGGCGACAATCGTGCAATGTTGTACAGTGGTTCGAAGGCGGACCGGTTGGACGAATCGTCTGCCAGACGACCCATCGCGGCAACTTGCAACGAACGATCAACTGGAAAAGGACAGCAATGGATCCTGTGTCAATCGCCACTGCGGTAATGGCTGTGCTCGGCCCCTATCTGACGAAGGCCGGTGAAGCGGTCGCCGAGGAGTTGGGCAAACAAGGTCTGGTCAAAGGTGAGGCATTGCTCAAGGCGCTGTGGTCGCGCTTTACTGGCAAACCGAAAACGGAAGAGGTGCTCGCGGCCTATACCGCAGACCCGGTGAAGGGGCGCGACGCCTTGCTTGGCACGCTCGTCGCCGAACTGGTCCAGGACCCTGGCTTCGCTGAACGGCTCGACGGTGTGCTGCACAGCGATCAGCCCGACGTCTATATCAAGCAATTCGCCGGGGGGGCCGCAGACATCACGGGCGCGAAGATCCGCGAGCTGCGGTCCGGCCATCTGAAGGTGGTGCAGGAGGTGGACGATGGCGGCAAGGCAGTCGGCATCGAGGTCGACAGCTTCGGCAAACGGTAATGGCCGCGCGGTCGGGTTCCGGCCTGACTCCGCGCGACGAGCTCGACGCGGCCCTGCACGACTGGCTTCGCAGCGACAAGCAAGTGCTGCACGTTGAGGGACCACCTGGCTCGGGCAAGACCAGTTGGGTCCAATTGCTGGTGGCAATGCCGGAAATACGCGATGCCGGCGGTCACCTTCTGGCCTGTCACGGCGCGCACCATCTGTGTCGATATGGGGAAATGCGCACGGGCAGCGTCAACGTTTTCCTCGCAGAGATCGCTGTGCAACTTGCGCAGCGGGAACCTCGCTATGCGCAGGCGCTGGTCGAGCGCGGCCGCGGCGAGCGCGCCGTCAAGCTCGATGTGCAAATCGATGCGCGCGGTTCCACCAATGCCTCAGTCGTCGGTATCGCCATCCAGCAATTGGTGATGCATGCGGCAGCGCCGGGCGATATGCTGCATGACGTGCTGAACCCGCTTGTCGCGATACTCGCAGAGCCCGGTCCCGACTGGCTGATCGTCGTCGATGCGCCTGACGAGCCCAAGGACAGATCGGTGGCCGACCTGCTGGTCGCACTCGGTCCCATGCCGGCACGGCTGCGCTGGCTCATCACGTCGCGGCCGAATCCGGCATTTGCGCGCCACCTCAACAGGGCCGGCGCTGCGCATCTCGATTTGACAGTCGTGGGGGCCGGCAGCACGTCGCTCGCGCGTTTCGTGTGCACGCGGGCACGCGATCTGGGCGTGCTCGACAGGCTGGCGGACGGCGCCGATGCAGGCATGTTCCTGGCAGCCCTCGGTGAGCGGGTGCATGACAACTTTCTCGTTGCACGCTGCGCACTGGACGCACTCGCCGCTTCGTCGGGACCGCTCGATGACAAGGCGGTCGAGCAACTACCCGCTACCTTGCCCGGCTACTACCTGGCGTCGCTCGACGCCATCTACCGGACCATGGAGGATACCTGGATCGACGACTGCGGGCCGCTGCTGGGCAGTCTGGCGGTGGCCAGGATGCCGCTGGCGGAAGCGGAGCTGGCCGTGTTGACCGGGCTGCCTGAAACGCGGGTACGCGATCGCCTCCGGCGCCTGCAGGCCTATTTGAACGGCTCGCAAGACGGCTGGCGCCTGTTTCATGCGACGTTCGCTGAATTCTTGCTCGATCGCTCAGCGGCCCAGGACTTCTGGTGCAAGGAATCGGAGCAGCATCAGCGCTTCGTGCGCTTTATCCTCGCTCCCGGTCACTGGAACGCGGCGCCCGCGTATGGCGCGGCGCATATCGTGAGCCACATCATCGGTGCGGACGAGCCGGCACTCCTCGACCAGCTCGACGGCGTCCTCGCGGCCGACTTCATCGCGGTGCGGCTCTCCCGCGGCGAAACGGCCGCCGACCTGTCCGCCGATTTCAAGCGGATGCTCATGGCCTCCTGTGCCCGCGCCGACGTGCCGCGCACCGTCCTCCTGACCCTGCTGCTGGCGCTCTGGCAGGACCTCGCCAGTACCAGCGCCGCGCCTGCTTCGACGATCCTGCTGGCAGCGATGGGCCGCGTCGCCGAGGCATCGGCGCTGGCGCAGCGCCAGGATGCCGCCGGTCACGAAGACGCTATCAGTGGAAGCAAGCAGCGCGCCGGATACGCTGCGCGCCTGGTGCGAATCGACAAGATCGACGCGGCCGTCGACTTCGCCCGCGCGGCCGCCGCCAATGGCGACCCCTATCCACTGCTTGCAGTGCTGGAGGAGCTCGCGCTGCGTGCGCCGGCGCGCGCGATCGCACTGCTGCAGCAGGCGCCGTTCGCGGAGCGCGTGCCACAGCTGTCGCCACAGGCATGCCGCGGGCTGGCCAGCAGCGCCGCCGGCGTGGCGCTGGCGCTGTCCGCGGCAAGAAATGAGGCAGCACGGGTCGCTGTCGCGGAGGGCTGTGCGGTGCACGACGTCGACCGGGCCCTGGCGCTGGTGGCCGCCGTTGATCCCCATGTCGACTGGATTGGCGGAGAACATGCCGTCGTCACGCCGCACGTTGCGGCAGTACGTGTGCTGTGCGCATTCGTGAAAGCGCACCCGGCAAGGAGCGCAGACGCGTGGGGCCGGGCCAACGACGCGCTGCCCGGCCGTTGGCCCGTTGCCCACGGCCTGCTCCTTGCCGATGCATTCGCCAGCGCCGATGCCAGCCTGGCGGTGCCCGCGCTGGCGAAGCTGCCCTTGCTCAGGTTTGGTGTGCCGCCAGCCGTGGCGGTCGCATGGATGGGCAGGCACAACGCACGCGTGCTGGCGGCCTTGCAGGCCGCGGTGCCCTTGGTCACGCAGTCGGGCAGTGACAAGCATCAGGCGGCCATGCGTCCGTTCGCACGCGCGAGCCTGGATGATGCATTGCAAATGCTGGCACTGATTGCGCCTGAGCAGATCCCGCGTGACAGCGCCGCTTTCGCCATGCTGCAAGAAGTGGGCGACTTGCTCCTCGAGACGCTGATGGAAAATCCCGCCCGGCCGGAGCGCAAATCCAGCGGTGCGCTGGCGCTGGGGCGTTTCTTCGGCTGGCTGGGCAAAGCTTACGTCGACCGGATCGTCTCGCATGGCGAAGCGCACTGGCGTCGTGAAGCTTGGCAGTACGCACTTGGCGAAGGCGTTGCGGCCAGCCTTGCCCATCAGGGAAGCGATATTTATCGTCGTGAATGCGGACAATTCGATTCGTATTTGTCCGCCGATGGTGCGCTGCGTGTTGCTGTCGAGATTATTGCACAACACGATCCCGACGAAGCCTTGCGGCTGATCGACAGCGTTCCGATGCAGTATTCGATCACACGGGCTGAATTGGTCAGCATCACTGCCGTCGCCGTCTGGCGGAGCGGGCCTGAGGCCCTCGCTGCATTGCCGCAACGATTGAGCGGCTATACCCGGTCGGCCGCCTTCCTGGAAGTGGCCGGCGCTGTGGGCCGGGCGCTCGATGACGCGGACGCGCCCGCGCATCCCGACGTTATTGCGCTGTATGAACAAGTCCATGCTGCCATGAAAGCTGGCGACGAGCAGGCGCTCTTCCGGGCCAGCCGTGATGTCGACAATGTACGGGGCAACGCCAGCTTCCGATACAGGGGCCGCGTTGTCGGCGCAGGAGACGTTCGCCGTTTGCTGTCAGGAGCCTTCTCCGGTGCGGCGCCCTCACGCGCGTTGCGGGTGCTGATGCCGATCGCTTCGGCCGGCGAAATGCAGGTCCTCGCTCGTGCAATCTGCGCGCGCCATCCTGCCGGCGATACACAGGCAAAGGCGGCTTCATTGCTGTTCATTTTCCATGAAGTACCTGATACCGGCCGCATGATGCACATGCATGACATGGTGCTGGCGTTTGCGTTGGCACAGCCGCGGGCGCTGCAAGGTCCATTTCTCGACCATTTCAGGCAGGGGCCGGACGGCATGGAACTGTGCGGCGATGTGGAAGAAGTGCTGGCGGCCTACGCAGAGCCGGAAGGGGCAATCGTGCGACTGTTGGCCAAGCCGCCACGTTTCCTTCACATCTGGATCGTCTTGCATGTGCTGTCCGAACTGAGCAGGCATCACCATCATCTTGCCTTTGGCGCTTTCGATGCCGCCTTGACCGGGGAGGAGGGCGCGCTGGCAGCCGGATCAATGCTGCAACAGATTGCACTGGATTGGCCAATTGCGCATTGGCGCGCAGCCGTGGATGCTTATTTCGTCTGGGCGATGCCTGCGGCGGGAATGGCAGCACCGCCCGCACTGCATGCCAACACCTTCTTTGGCGCGCTGCTGGCGCGCGTCGCTGAACTTGCGCCAGCCGATGCGCTCGATGCACTCAGGGAGGTCAACGGAAAGCTCGGCGCCATGCATTTCAGGGTGGACAACGCCTGCGCCGACATCATCGAGGCGGCCGCGTGCGTTGCGTCCCCCAACGCTGCCTCCTGGCCGCTGCTTGTGGCGCGCGCCAGCCAGATCGGCGATCACGCCTGCCGCTTCAAAGCCCTCACGGCCCTGCTCCATGCCGTGCCCAATCTGCCGCTGCCAGCGCAGGCGCAACAGTTGTGCGCGGTTGTTGCCGCGCTGGTTAACGGTCCCCGCGAACCCCTCCTGAGGGAGCTCGACGCGATTGTGTACACGGCGAGGGCCGTTGATCCCCTATTGGCGGGAACCGGCGGTGCGCTGGTCGAAAGGCTTGCCGCACTGCTGCAGGCGGCTATCTGACCGGTAGTGTCCACGGACGTAAAAAACCGCGGCCTCTTGTGTGTACTGCGGTTTTTACGTTCGCCAAAAGCAGGCTGGACTTCATTCTTGGTGGCGCGGGGCGGAAACGAACCACCGACACAAGGATTTTCAATCTTAGGTCCAAGGCCAGCTGCAAGCGTATCTCTAAAGCCATGGTGGTTCCCGACCCCTGATTACGTCAATGTGCTGACACAGATTGCCGGTGGCCTTAAGTTGGGTTCATTCAGCTAAACTGTTTACGCCATCGATAAGTTTAATGGATTTGAACTAGAAACCGCTCTGTTAGATCTTCAGCGCTCATCGCCTTTGCGTAGAGCCAACCTTGGTAAGCCTCACAATCGTATTGCCGCAAGAACGCTAGTTGGGTGTCGTTTTCTACTCCTTCTGCGACCAATGTCATGCCCAGGTTGTGCGCCAAGTCAATGATCGCGCGCGAAATAGTGACATCATTCGCGTCGTGGGGGATGCCATCCATGAAACTCTTATCAATTTTTAGCTTACTCACAGGCAGAGTCTTGAGATAAGCGAGCGACGAGTAGCCTGTTCCGAAGTCATCCAATGCCACGCTGCAACCCATCGCGACGAGATCTGTGAGGTGTGCTCGCGCCTGCTCAGGATGAATCATGGCGATCGATTCGGTAATTTCGATACACAGCCATAAGGCTTCCGCGTTTGTGCGCCTAAGTGCGGCAGACACTTTTTCATGCAAATTGTGCTGGCGGAATTGCTGAGCCGAGAAATTGACGGCTACACACAAGGGCGTACCTGCCTGAGTCCAAGCTGCTATTTGCTTGCAGGCAGTCTCCAACACCCAATCCGACAAAGGCACAATCAAGCCTGTTGCTTCCGCAACCGGAATAAATCGCGCCGGCGATACATCTCCAAGAACGGGATCATGCCATCGCAGGAGGGCTTCAACGCCCACAATTGCACCGGTTTTCACATCCACCTGCGGTTGGTAATGTAGCTTCAACAAACCTTCGGTAATTGCTTCGTTCAGGCGTGTCTGAAATTGCATGGCATCATGCGCGCGTCTATCCATTTCGTGCGAATAGCACGCGTAGCCACCTCGGCCAGCGTGCTTTGCTTGGTACATTGCCATGTCGGCGTAACGCAACAGGGTGTCACTGTCAGGCGCATCGTCCGGGTAAAAAGCGATCCCCAAGCTGCCGCCTGAATACACTTCCTGATCCTGCAGGCGGAACGAGCTCTGCAAAACTGCTAGGACCTTGGTGGCTAAACGAATGGCGGCGTCCACATCCGAGATATCCGTGAGAAAAATACCGAACTCGTCACCTCCCAAGCGCGCCAGCATGTCATTTTCGCGCAGGGCGCCACGGATGCGACTACCTACCTGCACCAGTAATGCATCACCCACGGGGTGTCCGAAACTGTCGTTCACGGTCTTGAAATAATCTAAATCGACTAGGAAAACGGCAACTCGTAGTCCCGAGCGCCCTGCATGCGCAAGGGCTTCGTCAAGTTGCAATCGAAACAACCACCGATTGGGCAACCCGGTGAGTTCATCGTGGGTAGCTTTGTGCCGTAAAGAATCTTCATATTCCTTGCGCTCGGTCAAGTCGCTGATGTAAGCGATAGTGTGGCTTGACACTCCATCTTCAAAGGACGCAAGAGAAATATCAACAGGCAGCATCCGACCATCGCGACGCAAAAGTTTCAAATCTGACATGCCCATGACGCGATTCCGCGGCGAAGTAAAATAACCTCGCATCAACTGTGCGTGATCGACACGCAAATGGGCGGGCAAAAAAATCTCCACGTTTTGCCCTACCAGTTCGTTCGGGGGATAGCCGGTGAGCGTCTCCATGGCGGCGTTGGCCATCAATATGCATCCGGATGAGTTCACCCACAAAACGCCAGATGGTGCAGCGTTCAGCATCACCTGTTCTCGTAGATGTTGTGTCCTCATACGCTGCACAGGGCGGCGTAGGGCCTCGTTAAATGTTGCATGGAATAAATACAGATAGGCGCTAACCTTGTAAAGATGTCCAAACACATTGGCTGCATCCTTATCAATCACACCCAGCCTCGTGAAAAACAACTCAGAGATGGCCGACAAGGCTACAGTGAAGGCTAGAGCGACTACGCATTCCTTGGAAAATTCGTTGCGAACGCGCCAGAGCACCGCAAGTGTCACCAAATTAAAGGCGATAACTAGGTACTCTAAGCCGACTTTCAACGCGCTCAAGCCCTGTCCCGGAACGAATAATGCAGGCACTCGGTCCGGTCGAAACAGCCCGACAGAGCTCAGGGCGGCCACAACAGCCAACATCAAGACTACGGCGAGACGCTTGATTGCTGGGGTAGGATAGCGTATGACTGGGAAAAATGCGTAAGCCATCAATGCACTCGCTGCCAATATGCGCGCTGTCAGCCAAAAAAAAATCGACTTTTGAGGGCTGTTGGATGTTACTGCATCGGGCATGCCGGCATAGCACATGGCATGGAGGAAATCGAATAACCCGACGCCCAGAAATGCTACCCCGAGCAGTACCACGGCCCCGTTGCGTGATGAAGATATGGCGCGGTATCCAGTGACGAATATCAACATCGCCACCACTACAGCAAAAGTCTCTACAGCAGTGTGCCAAAAGAGGAATCGCGTCGGCTCAATCACGACCTGCCGCAAAGGATTTGAAACCCACCATAGGAGAACTGGAGCTAGCGCAAATAAAATCCAACCAGCGGCATTTTTGTAAGGCTGCGAATGTTTTGAGTTCATGTACGAATCTAGACGGATGTGGCCGTTGCGCAATGTGTTGTGTGTCTGATTTGTAATGTAACCTAGTCCGGTCGCATTGAGGCCATATTATTCCACCTGCTCTTCCGCACGGAACGGCGCCCTTCGCCGGAGGACCCGTACTTATGTCTTCACCGGCCATGCCGATGTGGCGTCGACCGCGCCGGCCCAGCAACGATTCGAGCCGATCCGGCGCGACGGCAAGCTGTGTCGGCCCGCGCCGACACAGGAGAGGTTGATCGCGGCAATTGTCGTCGACTTGGAAGAGTCGAAGCGCCACCAACGCCGCACGCTGGATCGGTACCGCTATGCTGAAGGGAGGCGCCTCCCAATGCCTGACTGTGCCACGTTCCGGCGCTCATCGATGATCACGCCGTATACCGCGTTGACGACGTCCCATCCCAGAGCCAAATGATGCCACCTTTGCCGTTAGTATGGCAGTTCGCTTGCTGGCGTTACCCGAGTTCCGGTTGAGTGACTGAAGTGGCCGCTTGCCTAGGTGCCAGGCAGAAGCGCAACGCTAGTGTCCTGAGTTAGAAGTTCATTGAATATTTTTTCCTGTGAGCTATATTGTGTTTTGTACACACGATATGGAGGCGAACATGGGGGCTGGTCGTCCGAAGGCAGAGTTGGTCTTGAATGAGTCCGAACGAGAGCAGTT
>JBBRXM010000012.1:0-83308 GCA_038248405.1 Burkholderiales bacterium | reverse complement strand
GGTCGAATTGGCCTGGCGGATCGCGTCCTTGATGTCGGTGAAGGTCAGCACCGACAGCACCGGCCCGAAGATCTCTTCGTTGGCGATGCTCATGGCGCCGTCGACCTGGTCGAACAGCGTCGGCGCGATGTAGAAGCCGCCCGTGTCCGTGCGCGCCGCTTCGCCGCCCGACAGCAGCCTGGCGCCGGCCGCCTTGCCCGCCGCGATGTAGCCCATCACGGTCTTCATCTGGGTGGCGTCGACGATGGCGCCCATCACGGTGGCCTCGTCGAGCGGATCGCCCGGCTGGAAGCGCGGCATCATCGCCATCGCCTTTTCGAGGAACGCGTCCTTGATCGACGCTTCGACGAACAGCCGCGAAGGCGCATTGCAGCTTTCGCCCTGGTTGAAGTAGATCGAGCCGATCGCCGCGCTGACGGCCGCGTCGAGGTCCGGGCAGTCGGCGCAGACGATGTTGGCCGATTTGCCGCCAAGTTCGGTCCAGGCGCGCTTGAGGTTGGACTGGCCGGCCATCTGCATGATCTTCTTGCCCACCGCGGTCGAGCCGGTGAAGCCGATGCAGTCGACGTCCATGTGCAGCGCCAGCGCGGCGCCGGCTTCATGGCCGTAGCCGGGCACCACGTTGAAGACGCCCGGCGGGATGCCGGCCTCGATCGCGATTTCGGCCAGCTTGAGCGCCGACAGCGGCGACTTTTCGGACGGTTTGAGCACCACGCTGTTGCCCGCCGCGAGCGCCGGCGCGATCTTCCAGGCGGTCATGATCAGCGGGTAGTTCCACGGCACGATGGCGCCGACGACGCCGACCGGTTCGCGCGTGACCAGCGCCAGGCTCGAGTCGGCGGTGGGCGCGATCTCGTCGTAGATCTTGTCGATCGCCTCGCCGTACCAGCGGATGCAGTTGGCGCACGAGGGCACGTCGACGCTCTGGCTGTACTTGATTGGTTTACCCATGTCGAGCGTTTCGAGCAGCGCCAGCTCGGCGGTGTTCTTGATGATCAGGTCGGCGAACTTGATCAGCGTGCGCTTGCGCGAGGCCGGCGACTTGCCGGCCCAGCGCCGGTCCTCGAAGGCGGCGCGCGCGGCCGCCACGGCGGCGTCGATGTCGGCGACGTCGCCGCGCGCCACCTGCGTCAATAGCCGGCCGTCGATCGGCGAATGGTCGTCGAAGGTCTGCGCCGAGACGGCCGACACGCGCTGGCCGTTGATGAAGGCCCGTCCATCGATCTGGAGCGCTGCCGCCCGTTGGTGCCAATCTGTGTTCGTCATTGCCTTGCTCCGATAAGGTACCCGCACGATCCGGCCGCGGTCACAGCGCCATCATAGCGGATTTGCCCCGACCTCCGGCCACCGCGCCGTTCAGATAGTTGCAAATAAAGCATTGCCATGCTAACGTTTCCGCACCACTTGACGGGAGGCGACATGGCAGGCTTACAGCGGCACCGGACACTGCTGGCTACCTTCGTCCACATTTCGGATATCCACATAGGCGAGATCGATCCCGCGAGCGGCGACGCCAAGGTGTCCGCGGCGGCGGCGCAGGCTTACAGCAACACACCGTGGCTCGACGGCCTGCTCGGGCACCACGGCCGTGCGCTTGAGGACCTGGATAACTTCGTGGAGGGCCTGAGGGCCGAGGAAACGCCGCAACTGATCGTCAGCGGCGACCTGAGCCGGTTCGGCGCATCCGGGGAGTTGAAGGACGCGCGCACATACATTCAGGCCGACATCGATCTTGCCCCGCCCACGGGAAACACCTTCGGCCTGCGGATGGGCAAACAGGCGCTCACCATTCCGGGCAACCATGACCAGTGGGGCGGCGCCGCACACCCGTTCGGGGTGGGGGCGTCGCAGTACGGCGCGGTATTTCCGGCGCCGCTGCCCCGTGTCGAACGGGTGGCGCTGGACGCGAATCGCGCGATTGACTTCATCTGCATCGACTCCGACGCCGACGTCTGGCGATCCACGCCGAACCGATGGCGCGCACTGGGCGCCTTTCAATCGCAGCTGCAGACCCTGCAAGCGACGCTGGGGGCCAAGCGTGATGGTGAGTTTCGTGTCGTATTGATCCATCATTCCTGGTTTCAGCAGCGCTGGATCCTGCGCATGACCGCAGCGTCGAAAAGCGCACTGGAGCAGTTTCTGGTCCAGAACGAGGTATCGGCAATGCTGTGCGGACATTCGCACGCCCCCTTGCTCAACTCGTTTACGGCCCAAGGCGCGCTCGGCACCCGCGAGGTGGTTGAATTGCGCAGCGGCTCCAGCGCGCAATTCGATTCGGTGCCGTACAAATGGAAAACGGCGCTGCAAAATTTCCCGGTTCGCCCCTGGGATCCCAATTCGCTGATCGTGCACCGGGTCTACGACGATCCGGATGCGTTGACCTGGCACGCCGAACTCTACGCGCGCCCCCCCGGCGGCTTCAAGCACGTGCCGCCATGGGAAACGGAATTCGCGTTGCTGTAAATGGCCGTCAGGCGTCCGACAGCCAGCGGTGCGGCACCGTCGGATGGGCGTAGGCGACGTCAAGTATCGCCTGGCGCTGCAGAGACCACTGCGCGACCAGGTCGGCGGACCGCTGCGCCACCGGCACCAGGATATCGACGCCGCTGATTGCCCCGTCCCAGCTGTACCCTTCGATCAGCAAGGGCGCCAGCGGCAGCACATCCTTGATCCAGCCCAGCAGCGGTTCGACGGCTGCCGCGGGCAGGTCGCGGGTGCCGGCAATGCCGGCTTGCGCCAGCGCACGCGGCAGGAAGGCCACCTCCCCTCCCGCGCTGCGTCCCATGAAAAACACGGCGTCGCCCGGATCTGTGTAGCGCGGCGGCAGTTCTGCATCGCCGGCAAGCAGACGGCTGACCCTGGAGCACTGCAGGTACAGCCCGCGCGTGGCGCCGTAAATCATCGCCGGCGTCAGGCCGAAATCGAACAACCGGCGAGCAGCGTCGCCCCCATATTGCGTGCTTTCGTCCTCGATCAGATGCATGTGCATCAGCAGAGGAATGCCCGCGTCGCGCAAGGGTTGAAAGCGTCCCGTCCAGTCGTAGCCGCTGTCGGCCAGGCCATCGACCAGCATGGCGAAGGCCTCGCCGATCTGGCGCGCTTCGTCGCGCATCATCTCGGCAATGGCCTGCTGCAGCGCGCCCTGTCCGGCCTGGTCATCTTCAGCGCCAAGCGCCGCGTACACCTCGCCCACCCACTGCGGATGCGCGGCCAGGTACTCGGCCTGCTGTTCATCGAACGCGAAATCGACGTCGTCGCGGTCCATTGCCGCCCGCAGCGGCGCAGCATGTTCGCGCACGCGCGCCAGTGCGGCGGTGTCGCCGACGGCAAACAGGGCGGATTTGAGAATCTCGATATCGCTGTCCATGGCTTTCCTGACTCGTTTGATCGGATGGTTGAATGCGCGCAGCGATTGCATGAGTTCGGCGACAAAACGCAAGCGCGCGGCGTTGACGGCGGCCGTGTCGAGGCCGTGCGTGCTGGCGGCCTGGCGGGCCGTGAGGCCGTCGACCCACAGGCTCTTGGCGATGCGCGCGTCACGGGTGGCAGGCGCCGCGTCGGCGGCCAGTGCAAGGAGCAGGCGGCCGAGCGCATTGGCGAGCGTCTCGCGCACGCGGTAGCGGGTCAGGCCGTGACGCTGGGCCAGCGCGCGCTCGCCGGCGTCACCGCCCGACAGGAAATCGAACAGCACTGCGCGTTCCTGCGCCGGCAGCGTCGCCAGCTGCGCGCGGATCAATGCTGCTTGTTCGTTCGACTCCAGCAGTTCGTCGGGCATCGCAGCCACCGATTCCAGTTCGGCGGCCTCGGCCAGGTCCACGGTACGCCGGCGCCAGCGTTCGAGCTTCAGGATGCGGCGGCGCGCGAAGCGATAAAAGGCCGCGGCCGCGTAGGTGGCGAACTGGCTGCGACTGGCGTCATAGCGCTGCAGCAAGCCGCTCCATTGCTCCAGATAGAAATCATGGATCAGGTCGCGCGCATCTTGCGGCGGCACGTAGTAGCCGGCGCGGCCGAGCGCCGCAAGCACTTGCCACAAGTGCCGCTCATACCCCGTCACGTTCGGATCGAGCTCGAAATTTTCCACGATTTACCTGAACAGCAGCCGGCGGGGGACCGCCTCTTGCTCTTTATTGCATATCGAAGCGCGATCTGGTTGGAAAACGGCTTGATCCCGCGCAGACCCATGTTGCCGCCCGGTTGCCAATACGACATCGCAAGGCGATTGTACGCCAGCGTCGCTGGCCGTCAACCTGCCGGTTGCGCAAACGTCCTGTAAATACCATCAAAAACAGCGCGGAGGAGGAATTCAGCGGCTATAATCGCCGAAATTTCCCGCTGAAAAGCTCCTGAGGAACAGGTCACAAGAACCCATGAATACCATCCTGATTACCTGTGTCGTGCTGTACCTGGTGGGCACGCTGGCGCTGGGCGTATGGGCCGGCACGCGTATCAAGAACACCAGCGACTTCGCGGTGGCCGGGCGCAGCCTGCCGCTGATCATGGTGGTGACGACGACGTTCGCGACCTGGTTCGGCGCCGAGACGGTGATGGGCATTCCCGCCAAATTCATCCAGGGCGGCCTCAATTCGCTGGTGGAAGACCCGTTCGGCGCCGGCACCTGCCTGATCCTGGTCGGCCTGTTCTTCGCCACCAAGCTGTACAAACTTAACCTCCTGACCATCGGCGACTACTACCGCCAGCGCTACGGCAAGGGCGTCGAGATCTTCTGCTCGCTGGCGATCATCCTGTCCTACCTGGGCTGGGTGGCGGCGCAGATCACCGCGCTGGGGCTGGTGTTTTCTGTGCTGACCAACGGCGCCATGTCGGAGACCGCCGGCATGATCGTCGGCACGCTGGCGGTGCTGATCTATGTGGTGGTCGGCGGCTTCCTGGCCGTGGCCATCACCGATTTCATCCAGATGATCGTGCTCGTCATCGGCATGTCGATCATCGCCTTTTTCGCCGCCGACCTGGCCGGCGGCGTGGCGCCGGTGCTGGCGATGGCCGGCAAGGCCGACCTGTGGCGCTTCCTGCCGCCGCCCACCTTCACCGACATCGCCTTCTTCATCGGCGCCGGCGTCACCATGATGTTCGGCAGTATCCCGCAGCAGGACGTCTACCAGCGCGTGATGTCGGCCAAGAGCGCGCCGACCGCGCGCGCCGGCGCCGTCATCGGCGGCGCCAGCTACATCATGTTCGCCTTCGTGCCGATGTTTATCGTCGCCTGCGCCGTCATCGTCATGGGCCAGGGCGCGCTCGACATCGCCAAGTCCGACTACCAGCGCCTGCTGCCGACCTTCGTGCTGACCAAGATGCCGCTGGCGATGCAGATCCTGTTCTTCGGCGCCCTGCTCTCGGCCATCAAGAGCACCTCGTCGGCGACGCTGCTGGCGCCGTCGACCAGTTTTGTCGAGAACATCCTCAAGCACCTGCGCCCCGGCATGACCGACCGCCAGCAGCTGTTCGCGATGCGCTGCTCGATCGTCGTGTTTGCAGGACTGGTGCTGAGCTACGCGATCATCATGAAGGGCACCTCGATCTACGAGCTGGTGTCGTCGGCCTACCAGGTGACGCTGGTGGGGGCCTTCGTGCCGCTGTTGATGGGCCTGTACTGGCAGAAGGCCACCACCCAGGGCGCGGTGCTGTCGCTGGCGGCCGGCATCCTCACCTGGCTGCTGTTCTTCCCGCAGGTGAGCGGCCTTGGCGCGCACTTTCCCGGCCAGCTGGCGGGGCTGATCGCGGCGTTTGCCGGCATGTTCGCAGGCTCACTGATGCCGCAGGTGATGAGTGCGGGGGATCGGACGAAAACCGCCTGAATCCGGGGCCGGCTCGCACCGCCCCGTCTGACGATATCGCCGCGCGCTCGTCGCCGCACTGCGTAATTGCGTATAGTCAATTCGCGTGTCCCCCGTTCTGCCACTCTCCCAATTTCTCTCTGGAACCAGAAACGTTTAGGCCGAGATCCATCGGACCTGAGCCGTGTTCCACCTCTTGAAGGAATTGACATGGCACGGTCCTCAAAATTGACCGCATCCGCTCTTTTCGTCATAGCGCTTGGCATGGCCAGTTTGGCTGCGGCAGCGACGAGCGGAAAAACGTCGACACGCGTCGAAGGCGTCGACAACCTGGAAGGTGTCCGCGAGATGGCCGCCACTCTCATCCTGCGTCCCGGGAGTCGATTTGAATTTGGCGCCATCTACGGTGGGGCAGACCCGCGGGCGAATGGCACATGGTCACTTGAAAATAATATCGTCCATCTGGTTTCCGACACGCGCCCGCCAACGTACACGCGCGTCGAACAGGATAGCAAACCGCTGCCGGATCGAAAGGATTCGGAGGGAGTGCTGCCACTCATGTCCGTCATGATCGCCGGTTCCGTCGCCAGGGATGCGCTGGGGCGGCACGACAGTCACGTTCAAGTTTGCGAACGGCCGAACACGCAGTGGGACGACGTCACGGGATGGCCTTATTCATGCTGAAGCGCATACCGAGCCGGAATGGAAAGGCGTGCCGATAACCGAGATTGGTCTGCCTTCGCCGGAGGACGAAAGCAAGACGCACTGGATAAAAGTGCAGAGCGCAAAATCACCCGGATTGGCGTGGAATTAGATCCCGGCGCCGCCGCGCAGGCGTTCAGGACAGCCAGTCTTGAAATCGGCAAAGGTAAACCGATGCGGCTCGCTGCAGGCAGATCGGGAGGCGAACTGCGCGGAACGTACGTTTGGACCGGACCGGCCAAAGCATCGTCAAGCCGGTCGTCCCAATCCACCGTTTTGGATGGCGCGAAGTAAATTGGGTCCCCGCGTGCGCGCCGACGACGAGCCTGGCCGCATTTATACCAGGCCGCTCTTTTGCACTTCTGCCAGCGTGTCGTCGAGGGCGGCGCGGATGCGGCCGATCATGTCGTCGATCTCGGCGCGCGTCATCACCAGCGGCGGCGCGATGATCATGCGGTCGCCCACGGCGCGCATGATGACGCCGCGCTCGAACATGAAGCCGCGGCAGATCATGCCGACGCCATCGTCGCCGTTGAACACCTCGTTCTCGTGCACCGTCTTGCCCTTCCTGCGCACCAGGTTCAGGCCAGCCACAAAGCCGCAGCTGTCCGCATAGCCCACCAGCGGATGCTCGGCCAGCGCGCCGAACAGCGCCTTCAAATAAGGCCCGGTATCGTGGGCGACGCGGCCCACCAGGTCCTCGTCGCGGATGATGCGCAGGTTCTCCAGCGCGGCCGCGCAGGCCACCGGGTGGCCCGAATAGGTGAAGCCGTGATTGAAGTCGCCGCCCTTTTCGGTCAGCACGTCCGACACGCGGTCGCCCACCAGCACGCCGCCCAGCGGGATGTAGCCGGAGGTGACGCCCTTGGCGAAGGCGATCAGGTCGGGCTTGATGCCCATCAGCTCTGAGCCGAACCAGGCGCCCAGGCGCCCGAACCCGCAGATGACTTCATCGGCGATCAGCAAGATGCCGTACTTGTCGCAGATGCGCTGGATCTCGGGCCAGTAGGTGGCAGGCGGGATGATGACGCCGCCGGCGCCCTGCACCGGCTCGCCGATGAAGGCGGCCACGTTGTGCGGCCCCAGTTCGCGGATGCGCTCTTCCAGCCAGCCGGCCGCGGCCAACCCGAATTCGTCTTCGCTCATGCCGGCGCCGCCTTCGAGGTAGCTCGGCTGGCCGATGTGGACGATGCCGGGCACCATCGGGCCGCCCTGCTCGTGCATGCCCGCCATGCCGCCCAGCGAGGCGCCGGCGATGGTGCTGCCGTGGTAGGCGTTCTTGCGGCTGATGATGACGTGGCGCTCGGGCTGGCCCTGCAGCTCCCAGTAGCGCCGCACCATGCGTACGATGGTGTCGTTCGCTTCCGAGCCCGAGCCGGTGAAGAAGACGTGGTTGAACTGCGGCGGCGACAGCTCCACCAGCAGCGCGGCCAGCTGCACCGCCGGCACGTTGGTGGTGTTGAAGAAGCTGTTATAGAACGGCAGCTGCTGCATCTGGCGGTACACGGCGTCGGACATGCTGGTGCGGCCGTAGCCGATGTTGACGCACCACAGACCCGACATACCGTCGAGGATCTTGTTGTTCTCCGAGTCCCACAGCCAGATGCCGTCGCCCTTCACCATCACGCGCGCGCCCTTTTGCTTGAGCGCGTTGTGGTCGGTGAACGGATGCAGGAAGTGCGCGGAGTCGAGCTGCTGGATTGCCTTGGTGTCGACCGGCTGGTCAATATTCTGATTCATGTGCGCCTTAGGTTATACGTGCAGCAGCAGGTGCTCGCGCTCCCACGGACTGATGACGGTCATGAACTCCTGGTGCTCGAGGTCCTTGATGGCGGAATAGACGTCGATGAAGCGGTCGCCCAGTACCGTGCGCAGCTTGTCCTCGCCGCGCAGCAGGTGCAGCGCCTCGGGAAGGCTGTGCGGCAGCTCGAACGGCATGTCGTAGGCGCTGCCGCTCATCATCGGGGTCGGTTCCAGCTGCTCGGTCATGCCGAGGTAGCCGCAGGCCAGCGTGACGGCCAGCGCGAGGTAAGGATTGGCGTCGGCGCCGATGATGCGGTTCTCGACGCGGCGGTCATGCACGCCGGACTCCGGCACGCGGAAGCCCACCGTGCGGTTGTCGATGCCCCACTGGATGTTGATCGGCGCGGCGGTATGGCGCACGATGCGGCGGTAGGAATTGACGTACGGGGCGACGATCGCCATCGCCGACGGCATGTAGCGCTGCAGCCCGCCGATGTAGTGCTTGAAGATCGGCGCGGCCGAGCCGTCTTCCGCGCTGAAGATGTTCAGGCCCGTCTTGACGTCGAGGACACTCTGGTGCACGTGCATCGCAGATCCCGGCTCGCCCGCCATCGGCTTGGCCATGAAGGTGGCATACATGTCGTGCTTGAGCGCCGCTTCGCGCAGCGTGCGCTTGAAGAAGAACACCTTGTCGGCCAGGCCCATCGGGTCGCCGTGCAGGAAGTTGATCTCCATCTGGCCGGCGCCGATCTCGTGGATCAGGGTGTCGACGTCGAGGTTCATCAGTTCGCAGTAGTCATAGATGTCCTCGAACAGCGGATCGAATTCGTTGACGGCGTCGATGCTGTAGACCTGGCGGCTGGTCTCGGCGCGCCCGCTGCGGCCCACCGGCGCGCGCAGCGGCAGGTCGGGATCGATGTTCTTGGCCGTCAGGTAGAACTCCAGCTCGGGCGCCACCACCGGCTTCCAGCCCTTGTCGGCATACAGCTTGAGCACGCGGCGCAGCACCGTGCGCGGCGCGAAGTCGACCAGCGCGCCGTCCGAAAAATAGCAGTCGTGGATGACCTGCGCGGTCGGATCGACCGCCCACGGCACCATCGTGATGGTGGTCGGGTCGGCTTTCAGGATCATGTCGCGGTCGGTGGTGGAAATGGCGCGGTCGTACGGGCCGTCGCCGACCGGGTAGTTGCCGGTCACGGTCATGCCCAGCACCGCCTCGGGGATGCGCATGCCGCGCTCCTGGGTGAATTTCGCTCGCGGCATGATCTTGCCGCGGGCGACCCCGGTCAGGTCGGGGATCAGGCATTCGATTTCGGTGACTCGTTTTTCGTTGAGCCACAAGTCCATGTCGGTGTAGGTAAAATTTTCGCGGATAGCCATCGTCATCTCTCTGTTATTTGGTACGGCCCGCGGCGTCATGCGCCGGCGGGTGGGTTGCGGAAGCCGACAGCGGCGCTACGGCTCGCGCAGCGCGGCCCACTGTTCGCACAGGCTCATGGCTGCCTCGCGCGCGCGGCGAGGTAGTCGCGGCAGGCCTGGCCGAAGGCGCCGAACAGCTTCATCGACACCGGGTTCTCAGTCAGGCGCCACTCCGGATGCCACTGCAGCGCCAGGGTAAAGCCGGGCGCGCCGGCCACCGAGAACGCTTCGACGACGCCGTCCGCCGCGCGCGCCTCGATCGCCAGGCCCTTGGCCAGCACGTTGACGCCCTGGCCGTGCAGCGAGTTGACCTCGATGTCGGCCGGTCCGAGGATGCTGGCCATGGTGCCAAGGGGCGTGAGCGCCACCGTGTGCGCCGGGCCATACTGCTGGTCCAACGGCAGGTCCGGGTTTTCGCGGTGGTCCATGTGGCCGTCGACGTCGTGCAGCGCCTGGTGCAGGCTGCCGCCCAGCGCCACGTTCATCTCCTGGAAGCCGCGGCAGATCGCCATGATCGGGATGCCGCGCCGGATCGCGGCGCGGATCAGCGGCAGCGTCGTTTCGTCGCGCGCGCGGTCCTGCGGCAGCGACGGGTCGAGCACGTCTTCCGAGTAGTAGCTCGGGTGGACGTTCGAGGCCGAGCCGGTCAGCATGATGCCGTCGCAGGCGCCGAGCATGGTTTCGAGCTCGAGCGCCTCGCCCAGCGCCGGCACGATCAGCGGCGCGCACTCGGCGCCTTTGACGACGGCATCGACATACTTGAGCTGCACGGCGTGATACGGATGTGAACCGATATCGCAGGTGCAGGCTGGAACGAGAACAATGGGGCGGCGCATGGAATTACCCTGAAAATTTTTGGTCGCACTGCACCCATCATAAATCCAAATTGGGTCCAATGTGACGCCGGTTGATGCAAGTCAAAGTGTTACTTGTCAAAATTTTACTGTTAATTGGCCGATGATGCCCACACGAAAGGTTCCGGTCCGCAAATGCACCGTAAAAACTGGTGTCAGGTCTGACATTAAGACATTCAGGCCTGAATGTCTTAATGTCAGACCTGACACCAGCGTTTAGAAGGCGAACCCGGCGGCGTCGCGCCCCGGCCTGGACGTGAGCGGAGCCGCGGAAAAACGGTTAACATGGGAAGTTGCCAAAATTGATAGCGAGCCCACCATGCTGAACCTGAAAGATCCTTCCCTGCTGCGCCAGCAAGCCTTCATCGACGGCGAGTGGTGCGACGCCAATGACGGCGGCACCGTCGCGGTGACCAATCCGGCCACCGGCGAAACCGTCGGCACCACGCCGCACATGGGCGCGGCGGAAACGAAGCGGGCCATCGATGCCGCCAACGCCGCCTGGCCGGCGTGGCGCAAGAAGACCGCGAAGGAGCGCGGCGCCGTGCTGCGCAAGTGGAACGACCTGATGCTGGAAAACGCCGACGACCTGGCGCTGATCATGACCGCCGAGCAGGGCAAGCCCCTGCCGGAAGCAAAGGGCGAAGTCGTGTACGCGGCGTCGTTCCTGGAGTGGTTCGGCGAGGAAGCCAAGCGCATCGCCGGCGACACGCTGCAGTCGCCATGGGCGGATCGCCGGCTGGTGGTCACGCGCGAGCCGATCGGCGTGTGCGCGGCGATCACGCCGTGGAACTTCCCGGCGGCGATGATCACCCGCAAGGTCGGCCCAGCGCTGGCCGCCGGCTGCCCGATCGTCGTCAAGCCGGCCGAGCTGACGCCGTTCTCGGCGTTCGCCATGGCCGTGCTGGCCGAGCGCGCCGGCGTGCCGAAAGGGGTGTTCTCCGTCATCACCGGCGATTCCAAATCGATCGGTCTGGAAATGACCAGCAATCCGATCGTGCGCAAGGTCAGCTTCACGGGCTCGACCCAGGTCGGCCGCATCCTGATGGAGCAATCGGCGCCGACCATCAAGAAGCTGTCGCTGGAACTGGGCGGCAATGCGCCGTTCATCGTGTTCGACGACGCCGATATCGATGCAGCCGTCGAAGGCGCCATTGCCTCCAAATACCGCAATGCCGGCCAGACCTGCGTCTGTGCAAACCGGCTGTACGTGCAGGACGGCATCTACGATGCGTTCGCCGCCAAGCTGGTGGAGGCGGTCGGCAAGCTCAAGGTGGGCAACGGCCAGGAAAGCGGCGTCACGCAAGGTCCGCTGATCGAGGAAAAGGCGGTGGTGAAGGTCGAGCAGCACATCGCCGATGCGCTGTCGAAAGGCGCGCGCCTGATGGTGGGCGGCAAGCGCCATGCCCTGGGGCACAGCTTCTTCCAGCCGACCGTGCTGGCGGACGTGACGACCGACATGCAGGTGGCGCGCGAGGAAACCTTCGGGCCGCTGGCGCCGCTGTTCCGCTTCAAGACCGAGGACGAGGTCATCGCGATGGCCAACGACACCGAGTTCGGCCTGGCCGCGTACTTCTACTCGCGCGACATCGGGCGGGTGTGGCGGGTGGCGGAGGCGCTGGAGTCGGGCATGGTCGGCGTCAATACCGGGCTGATCTCCAACGAGATCGCGCCGTTCGGCGGCGTCAAGCAGTCGGGCCTGGGACGCGAAGGCTCGAAGTACGGGATGGATGACTACCTGGTCATCAAGTACATCTGCATGGGCGGGATCTAGGAACGGACGCCTTCGTGGGATCTTCTTTAATTCACTAACCTAAAAACCGTCATCCTCGCGAAGGCGGGGATCCATGCTGAGCATCCATCGCTGCTGGAGGACGCTCAGTATGGATCCCCGCATGCGCGAGGATGACGGTAGGTTGGCGGGGTGGAAGGCGATCCCTTATGCGCAGATGTCGTTTTGCGTTTACGCATCCGCTGCTGCATCCGGATAATCGGAGTATTTACGCGCGTCGCCGCGCACCTTGTCGGCGGGATACTTGGCGCGGTTGAGCACCATCTTCTCCATCACCGCCGCGTGCAGGTCCACGTCGAGCTTGTCGGCCAGCCGCACCAGGTAGACCAGCACGTCGGCCATCTCGTGGCGCACCTGCCCGAGCTTGACCTCGCCCAGCTCGGCCGCGTCGCCGCGCTGCAGCCACTGGAAATGCTCCAGCAGCTCGGCCGCCTCCACCGTCAGCGCCGCCGCCAGGTTCTTCGGCGTGTGGAACTGGTCCCAGTCGCGCTCGTCGACGAACTGGCGCACCGTGTCGCGCAGGCTGGTCAGTTCACCCATCGCCCTATGCCTCGTAGGTGGCCAGGCGCGCTTCCAGCCGCGAGCCGAGTTCGTCCACCTTCGCCACCGTCATGCCGAGGTCGCGCAGCAAGCCATCCTGCAAGCCGTACACCCAGCCGTGAATGCTGAGCTCCTGGCCGCGTTCCCAGGCGTCGCGCACGATCGTCGTCTGCGCCACGTTGACAACCTGCTCGGCCACGTTGAGCTCGCACAGGCGGTCGGCGCGCTCCTGTGTCGGCATCACTTCACCCAGGTACTTCTCGTGCTTCTGGTGCACGTCCTGCACATGGCGCAGCCAGTTGTCGGCCAGGCCCACGCGGCGCTTTGTCAGCGCGGCATGCACACCAGAACAGCCATAGTGCCCGCAGATGATGATGTGCTTGACCTTGAGCACGTCGATGGCGAACTGCAGCACCGTCAGGCAGTTCAGGTCGGAGTGCACCACCACGTTGGCGATGTTGCGGTGGACGAACAGCTCGCCCGGCGCAAGGCCCAGCAGCTCATTGGCCGGCACCCGGCTGTCGGAGCAGCCGATCCAGAGATATTCAGGCGTCTGCTGCGCCGCCAGCGTCTTGAAAAACGTCGGGTCCTCGGCCACCATCGAGGCGGCCCAGTCGCGGTTACGTTGAAACAGTTCGTCGGTGGTGAGGCCACTGCCTTTTACTAAAGCCATTGAAAATTCCTGTTCAAAATCATGTGCGCAAAAAAAAACCGCTGAGGGCATCTCTGCCATCTCAGCGGTTCATGAGGCCTTTACTCGAAAAAATCCTTGACCTTGTCCATCCAGCCCTTGCTTTGCGGGCTGTGCTTGGCGCCGCCTTCGACCGTCAGGCGCTCGAATTCCTTCAGCAAGTCCTTCTGCTTGTCGGTCAGCTTGACGGGCGTCTCGACCGCCACATGGCAGAACAGGTCGCCCGCATAACCGGAACGCACGCCCTTGATGCCCTTGGCCTTGAGGCGGAAGGTCTTGCCCGACTGCGTGCCTTCAGGAATCGTGAACGATACCTTGCCTGACAGCGTGGGCACTTCGATGTCGCCGCCCAGGGTCGCCTTGACGAACGAGATCGGCATTTCGCAATGCAGGTCGTCGCCTTCGCGCTGGAATACCGCGTGCGGTTTGATGTGGATTTCCACGTACAGGTCGCCCGGCGGCCCGCCGTTGGTGCCCGGCTCGCCATTGCCCGACGAGCGGATCCGCATGCCGTTGTCGATACCGACCGGAATCTTCACTTCCAGCGTCTTGTTGCGCTTGATGCGCCCCTGGCCGCCGCACGGTGCGCACGGGTCGGTGATGACCTTGCCGCTGCCATGGCACTTCGGGCAGGTCTGCTGGATGCTGAAGAAGCCTTGCTGCATGCGTACCTGACCGTGACCGGCGCAGGTGGTGCAGGTGGTCGGCGACGTGCCCGGCTTGGCCCCGGTGCCGTGGCAGGTGTCGCACTTGTCCCAGCTCGGTACGCGGATGGTGGTGTCGAAGCCGTGCGCTGCCTGCTCGAGGGTGATTTCGAGGTTGTAGCGCAGGTCGGCGCCGCGGTAGACCTGCGGGCCGGATTGGCGCCCTCGGCCGCCACCGCCGAAAATGTCGCCGAAGATGTCGCCGAAGCTGTCGGCAAAGCCGCCAGCACCGCCGCCGAAGCCGCCACCACCGCCCATGTTCGGATCGACGCCGGCGTGACCGTAACGGTCGTACGCCTCGCGCTTTTCCGGATTGGTCAGCATTTCGTACGCTTCTTTTACTTCTTTGAATTTTTCCTCGGATTCCTTACTGTCCGGATTGCGGTCCGGATGGTATTTCATCGCGAGCTTGCGGTATGCCTTCTTGATATCTTCTTCCGAAGAATTCTTCGCAACCCCGAGGATCTCGTAAAAATCACGTTTTGCCATATGTCGGGCACCTTGCTGTCTGTCTGACTACTTGAACTCAATATGCAAAAAAACCGAGCCGGATTAAGCGGCTCGGCATTATATGCTACAACCCAGCTGCCTCTTACTTGGCGTCTTTGACTTCCTTGAAGTCGGCGTCGACGACGTCGTCCTGCTTGGCACCGCCCTCGGCACCGCCAGCTTGCTGGCCGCCTTCGGCCCCGCCGCCGGCTTGCTGCTGCGCCTGCTGGTCGGCGTACATCTTCTCGCCCAGCGTCTGCGCTGCCGTCGACAATGCTGCCATCTTGGCGTCGATCTCGGCCTTGTCGGACGATTTCAGCGCGCCTTCGAGATCGGTGATCGCCGTTTCGATCTTTTCCTTCTCGCCGGCGTCGAGCTTGCTGCCGAATTCGGTCAGCGACTTCTTGGTCGAGTGCACCAATGCGTCAGCCTGGTTGCGCGACTCGGCCAGCTCGCGCAGCTTGTGGTCTTCTTCGGCGTTCAGTTCGGCGTCCTTCACCATCTTCTGGATTTCCGCCTCGGTCAGGCCGGAGTTGGCCTTGATCGTGATCTTGTTTTCCTTGCCGGTAGCCTTGTCCTTGGCGCCCACGTGCAGGATGCCGTTGGCGTCGATGTCGAAGGTGACTTCAATCTGCGGCGTGCCGCGCGATGCCGGCGGGATGCCTTCGAGGTTGAATTCGCCCAGGCCCTTGTTGCCGGCCGCGATTTCGCGCTCGCCCTGGAACACCTTGATCGTCACCGCTGGCTGGTTGTCGTCCGCGGTCGAGAACACTTGCGAGAACTTGGTCGGGATCGTCGTGTTCTTGTGGATCATCTTGGTCATCACGCCGCCCAGGGTTTCGATACCCAGCGACAGCGGGGTGACGTCGAGCAGCAGCAAGTCCTTGCGCTCGCCCGACAGCACCGAGCCCTGGATCGCCGCGCCGACCGCAACCGCTTCGTCCGGGTTGACGTCCTTGCGCGGATCCTTGCCGAAGAATTCCTTGACCTTCTCCTGCACCTTCGGCATACGGGTCATGCCGCCGACCAGGATGATGTCGTCGATGTCGGTCACTTTAACGCCGGCATCCTTGATCGCCATCTTGCACGGCTCGATGGTGGCGTTGATCAGTTCTTCGACCAGCGACTCCAGCTTCGAACGCGTCATTTTCAGCGTCAGGTGGACTGGGGCGCCGTTCGCCATCGCGATGTACGGCTCGTTGATTTCGGTCTGCGCGGCCGACGACAGCTCGATCTTGGCGCGCTCGGCCGAAGCCTTGATGCGCTGCAGCGCGATCGGGTCTTTCTTCAGGTCGAGGCCGTTGATCTTCTTGAACTCGTCGATGATGTAATCGATGATGCGCTGGTCGAAGTCTTCGCCGCCGAGGAAGGTGTCGCCGTTGGTGGAGAGCACTTCGAACTGCTTTTCGCCGTCGACGTTGGCAATTTCGATGATCGAGATGTCGAACGTGCCGCCGCCCAGGTCATACACGGCGATCTTGCGGTCGCCCTTGTCGGTGCGGTCGAGGCCGAAGGCCAGCGCGGCCGCGGTCGGCTCGTTGATGATGCGCTTGACGTCCAGGCCCGCGATGCGGCCGGCGTCTTTGGTGGCCTGGCGCTGCGAGTCGTTGAAGTAGGCCGGCACGGTGATGACCGCTTCGGTGACTTCTTCGCCGAGGTAGTCTTCGGCGGTCTTTTTCATCTTGCGCAGGATTTCAGCGGAGACTTGCTGGGCGGCCAGCTTCTTGCCGCGCACGCCGATCCAGGCGTCGCCGTTCTCGGCCTTGACGATTTCGTACGGCATCAGGCCGATGTCCTTCTGGACTTCTTTCTCGTCAAACTTACGGCCGATCAGGCGCTTGACCGCGAACAGGGTGTTCTTCGGGTTGGTGACCGCCTGGCGCTTGGCCGGGGCGCCGACCAGGATCTCGCCATCTTCCTGATATGCAATGATCGACGGCGTGGTACGCGCGCCTTCCGCGTTTTCGATCACTTTCGGCGTACCGTTTTCCATGATCGCGACACACGAGTTGGTGGTGCCCAGGTCGATACCGATAATTCTGCCCATGATTTTTGTCCTTTTAGTTACTTAAGTTTCAGATATTTCAAATATGCGGAAGAACTACGCGCTTTCAAGAGCTTGCGTAGCGGCATCCTTGTTTTTATTTTGCTTGTGCCGCGGTAACGATCGCCGGACGCAGCAAGCGGTCGGCAATCATGTAACCTTTTTGCAACACATTGACCACGGTGTTGGCTTCCTGGTCGGCCGGCACGACGGCCACGGCCTGGTGCTTCATCGGGTCGAGCTTGTCGCCGACTGCCGGCATTACCTCGACCAGGCGATTCTTTTCGAATGCCGACGTCATCTGCTTGAGCGTCATCTCGACGCCTTCCTTGAGCGACTCGATCGACGGTGTTTCTACCTTCAGCGCCATTTCCAGGCTGTCGCGCACCGGCAGCATGGCCTCGGCGAAGCTTTCGACGGCAAATTTGTGGGCCTTGCTGATGTCTTCCTGGGCGCGGCGGCGGATGTTCTCGCCTTCTGCCTTGGCGCGCATGAAAGCGTCATGCATCTCAGCCAGTTTCGCTTCGGTCGCGCTCAGTTGTTGCTCCAGATTGTTTTCCGCCGGAGCGCCCGATACTTGGACGGTTTCGCCGTCGTTCGGCTGGGGGACTTCTTGCTTTTCTTGGTCTTGCATCGAAAAAACTCCTAAAAACAGTGACTTAGCGGTTGACCAACGTGTTTTTCTCACCACAGTGCGGACCAGATGGGGATATAGCCTACGTTTTCAAGGGGAATAGCGAAACCGGTGTGCAGTTCCGCTTCTGTAACTATTGTTACAAGTTTTACCGATTCGACAATTCAATAAACCGGCCGGCGAACTACTATGAAGTTACGCGAGGGGTCACCCCCCGCGCTTGTGTTCCAGGAGTTCTTCATGAAGCTGCAACTGATCTCGGCCAGCGTAGTTGCCTACACGCTCATCACGATGGCGTGCATCTGCTACGCCGAGCTGGTCATTCCCTAGCTCAGGCGGCGCCCATCCGTAACGCGTGCTCGCGGCCGGCTTCGGCGTCTTTCTGTTCCGCATCGCGCTGGGCCGCCGTCATCATGGTGGGCCAGCCGATCAGGTGCTGCTCGGCGATTTCCGCCAGGCCCGCGATCCAGGACGGATCCTCGTTCAGGCACGGGATGTAGTGGAATTGCTTGCCGCCGGCTGCGATGAAGGCATGCTTCACTTCCATCGCAATCTCTTCCAGCGTTTCCAGGCAATCGCTGGTAAAGCCCGGGCAGATGACGTCGACCCGCTGCAGTCCCTCACGGGCCAGTTTCTCGATGGTGGGCTGGGTGTAGGGCTGCAGCCACTCGGCCTTGCCGAAGCGCGACTGGAAGGTCACCATGTATTGCTCGGGCTTCAGGCGCAGCTTGGCGGCCAGCAGGCGCGCCGTCTTGTGGCACTCGCAGTGGTAGGGGTCGCCGAGCATCAGCGTGCGCTTGGGCACGCCGTGGAAGCTCATCACCAGCTTGTCGCCGCGGCCGTTGGTTTCCCAGAACGCCAGCACGCTGTCGTGCAGTGCCTCGATGTAGCTGTCGTGGTCGTGGTAATGCTTGACCATGCGCAGTTCCGGCAAGTTGCGCGATTGCGCGTAGTGGGCGAAGACGGCGTCGTAGATCGAGGCGGTGGTGGTGGCGGAGTACTGCGGATAGGCCGGCAGGATCACCACGCGCTCGCAGTGCTCGGCCTTGAGCTTTTCCAGCACTTCCGGGAGCGATGGCGAACCGTAGCGCATCGCCATCACCACCCGGAGGGCGTCGTGGCCGCGCTCGCCCAAGGCGCCGCGCAGTAGCATCGCCTGTTTCTGCGTGTGCACCTTCAGCGGCGAGCCTTCGCGCGTCCAGATCATCTCGTACTTCTTCGCCGACTTACCGGAGCGAAACGGCAGGATGATCAGGTTGAGGATGAACCACCATACCAGGCGCGGGATTTCGACCACGCGCGGATCGGACAGGAACTCCTTCAGGTAGCGGCGCACGGCGCCGCGGGTGGGCTCGTCAGGGGTGCCGAGGTTGACCAGCACGACGGCGCTGCGGCCTACGGTACCGTGGGTGAAGGGAGGTTCGGGGCGAAAAGGCATGGGCGGTTTGGAATTGGCGGGGAGGCCGCTATTATAGATTTTCCGCTCGATGCAAAATACATATTTTTTATCGCGCCCCTCCCCTTCCCGTCGTCCTCGCGCAGCGGGGATCCATGCTGAGCCAGGTTTGCCCATGCTGCATGCTCAGTATGGGTCCCCGCTTGCGCGAGGATGACGGTTTTTAAGCCGGGAGGTTGCCTTACACGCCGGCCAGCAGCTCGCGCGCGTGCTTGCGGGTGGTGGCGGTGATTTCCAGGCCGCCCAGCATGCGGGCTACTTCCTCCACCCGGGCCTTGTTGTCGAGCACGTCGATGTGCGACACGGTCTTGCCCGCCTCCGTCGTTCCCTTGGCCACCTGGAAATGCTGGTTGGCCTGGCTGGCCACCTGCGGCAGGTGCGTCACGCACAGCACCTGGCGCTCCTGCCCGAGGCGTTTGAGCAGGCGCCCCACCACCTCGGCCACGGCGCCGCCGATGCCGCTGTCGACCTCGTCGAAGATCAGCGTCGGCGTGGTGGTGGCGTTCGATGTAATGACGGAGATGGCCAGCGCAATGCGCGCCAGCTCGCCGCCCGAGGCCACCTTCGCCAGCGGGCGCGGCGCCACGCCGGCGTGGCCGGCAACGAGGAACTCCACCTGCTCGAGGCCGCTCGCGCCCGGCTCGACCGGATTGAGCCCGACGACGAAGCTGCCACCCGTCATGTTCAGTTCCTGCATCGCCGCCGTGACCTGCGCGCCAAGCGTGCCGGCGGCGGCGGCGCGGATCTTCGACAGCTTCGCCGCCGCCGTCATGTAACGCGCCTCGACCAGTTGCTCCTGCTTGCGCAAGCCTTCCATGTCGCTGGCGTCGGCCAGCTGGCGCAGCTTTTCCGCCAGCGCCGCGTGTTCGTCCGGCAAATCTTCCGGCGCGACGCGGAAGTTGCGCGCCGCGCCGTGCAGCGCTTCCAGGCGCGCATCGACCTGGCGCAGCCGCTCGGGGTCGAGCTCGACCTTGTCGAGGTAGTCGTTGAGCGCGTACACCGCCTCCTGCAACTGGATGCGGGCCGGTTCCATGCAGTCGAGCACGCCCTGCAGGCCGGCATCGACGTCGACCAGCTTGGCCAGCTTGGCGTTGAGCGAGGACAGCTGCGACAGGATCGGATGGTCGGACTCGGAAATGGCCGCCAGCGCTTCCTGGGCGCCTTCGAGCAGGGTGGCCGCGTGCGACAGGCGGCTGTGTTCGTTGCTGATGTCGGTCCACTCGCCCGGCTTGACGGCCAGCTTGTCCAGTTCGCCCACCTGCCACTCGAGCCGCTCGCGCTCGATCAGCACGTTCTTGGCATCATGCTCGAACTCCTCGCGCTGGCGCACCAGCGCGCGCCACTGCTTGTGGCTGGCGGCCACCTCCCGCGCGATCTCGGCGGCGCCGGCATCCTTGAAGCCGGCCTGGTTGTCCAGCAGCGCGCGCTGGGCATCGCTCTTGAGCAGCGACTGGTGCGCGTGCTGGCCGTGAATGTCGACCAGCATGTCGCCGAGGTCGCGCAGCTGGGTGGCGGTGGCGGCGATGCCGTTGATGAACGCCTTCGAGCGGCCGGCGTTGTCGATCACGCGGCGCAGCAGGGCGCCGCCGTCCTCGATGGCAAATTCGTTGGCGGCCAGCCAGGCGGCAGCGGCGTCGCTGACGGTGAAGTCGGCCGTGATGTCGGCCTTGGCGGCGCCTTCGCGCACGACGGAAGCGTCGCCGCGCCCGCCCAGCGCCAGTTGCAGGGCGTCGATCAGGATCGACTTGCCGGCGCCGGTTTCGCCGGTCAGCACCGAAAAGCCGCTGGCAAATTCGAGTTCGATGGCGTCGACGATCACAAAATCGCGGATGGTAAGTGTACGCAGCATGCGGGTATCAATATAGTGTGTTGGTCGGCGGGCTACTTGGCGCCCTCGCCGGACGGATATTCGTTCCAGTGCAGCTTTTCGCGCAGCGTGTCGTAGTAGCTCCAGCCTTCCGGATGCAGGAAGGTGATGCAGTTGGGCGAGCGCGATATGGCGATCCGGTCGCCGTGCGCGAGGCTGGCGAAGGTCTGCATGTCGAAGTTGACGCTGACGTCGCGTCCGGCGACGATTTCGATCACGATCTCGCTGGTATCGGCCACCACGATGGGCCGGTTCGACAGCGCATGCGGGGCGATCGGCACCAGCACGATGCCCGACAGGCTCGGGTGCAGCAGCGGTCCGCCGGCCGACAGCGCGTAGGCGGTCGATCCGGTCGGCGTCGAGATGATCAGGCCGTCGGAACGCTGGTTGTACATGAAGCGGCCGTCGACCATCACTTTCAGTTCGACCATGCCGGCGCCGGCGCCGCGCGCCACCACCACGTCGTTGACGGCCAGGCCGCTGGCGATCATGGCGCCGCCGCGCATCACGCGCCCTTCCAGCAAGGTGCGCTTCTCCACCTGCGCCTTGCCGCCCAGGATGGCGGCGAGCACCGGGATCATGCGCCCGCTCGGGATGTCGGTCATGAAGCCGAGCCGGCCCTGGTTGATGCCGATCAGCGGAACGTCGTACGGCGCCAGCTGGCGCGCGATGCCGAGCATGGTGCCGTCGCCGCCCATGACGATGACGGCGCAGGCCTGTTCGCCGATCTGCGCCACCGTCATCGCCTCGATGCCGGGCACGCTCAGGTGGGCCGCGGTGTCGGCCTCGAACACCACGCGGTAGCCTTCGCCCTGCAGGTAGCCGATCACGCCGCCGACCGGCTTTTCGATGCCGACGGTGTTGTGCCGGACCACGAGCGCGATGGTTTTTTGCGTGACGGGCGTAACGGGCATGGAAGTCTCGGGGGTTGTTGGGGCGACACGCAGCAGGGTACCCCAAAAGGGCAACTCCGGTATACGGGGCTTGCGCATCCACGTGCGCGCCGGCCACTGTATGCATCCACAGTATAGAGGCGCCGGCGGCCTTTCGGCAAGCCGGCGCTTACACCATGATGGTGGCGGCGAACAGCGTGCCGGCCACCACCGCCGCCGCGGTGGTGACATAGACCGTCATCAGTACGGCCCAGCGCACGCCGGTGCCGAGCTTGCCGCCGCCGTAGACGCGCTGCATCGCCACCGGCAGGTAGGCCAGCAGCCAGACCAGCAGCGCGGTGTCGACCCAGCTCCAGGGCAGCGACTGGATCACGCCCAGCAGCAGGAAGGCGAAGGCATTGGTGTGCAGCGCGAACAGCATGTGCTCGCCGTAGCGACGCCCGGAGCGCAGGTACAGGATTTTCAGGTACAGCGCGAACACCGGCATCAGGCAAAACATCGCATACGGGACGTAGCCGAAGAAAGTCGTCTTCAGCAGCGCGGTGGACTGTTCGCGCGGCATCGCCGCGATCTGCTTCACCTTCGCTTCCCAGGCCGGATTGATGGTGCCGATCTTGGTGTTCACGCGCACCCGGTCCGGGTCGAACGGTGCCGACGCCGCCGACGCGGCGCGGTCCGGCTGCGGCGCAATGAGCGGATGGGGACCGTACTTGAGCAAGGCGAAAAACAGGATGCTGAAGGTGAGGTAGATGCGCAGCGGCTGCACGTAGCGCACCCGGCGGCCGGCGATGTATTCCGCAGTGAGCATGCCCGGACGGAACAGCAGAATCGCCAGCGTCCTCCACAACTTGCCTTCGAGGGCGATGTAGTGGCCGACGAACTCGTGCAGGAACTCGCGGGCGCTGGCGACGTGCAGCGTGGTTTCCTGGCCGCAGGCGGCGCAGAAGTTGCCGCCGGTGACGGCGCCGCAGTTGTGGCACTGGCCGCTATCGGCAGCTTGAAGATGATGTTCCAAAACCTTGACTCCATAAAGATCACCCACTGCAGCAGTGTAAGCGATTCGATTGCATAAAGGCAATATGGCGTTGCGAGGGCGTTCCCCAACTGCGCGACTGCATTCGCCGCGAGGCGTTACGATTGCGGCAACAGACGACAGGAGAAGCGCAATGACCAGGGAAACACCGGACCGCAGGGTCAACACCGACGAAAAGACGCAGGACGACGACGTCAAGCGCATGCCGCATGAACGCGACGAGTCGCCCGAGGGCAATGAAGACGGTCCGCGCGGGGTGATGAAGCAGGCTGCCTCGGATCTCGCGCAAGGCCTGGTCGACACCGACCTGCGCGGCACGCCCGGCGTCGAAAAGGCTGTGCCGCAGGATGGCGCGTCGGGCCAGGCCAAGCCGCAGGCGGACGCCGCCGACGGCATGCGCCACCAGGACCAGGACCGTACGACGCCATCCCACGGCGGCAAGCAATAACGGGCATTTCGCCCGATCCAACAAGGAGCGCAATATGACGATCAAGAAAAGTGGCAGTGCAGTCTGGAGTGGCGGCATCAAGGATGGTGTCGGCAGCATTTCGACCGAGAGCGGCGTCCTCAACAAGGCGCCTTACGGCTTCACCGCCCGTTTCGAAGGCGGCAAGGGCAGCAACCCGGAGGAGCTGATTGCGGCCGCGCATGCAAGCTGCTTCACGATGGCGGTGTCGGGCACCTTGGGCGAGGCCGGCATGACGGCCAAGGAAATGAACACCACCGCCACCGTCTCGCTGGAAAAGGTCGAAGGCGGCTTCGCGATCACCGCGGTGCACCTGAACCTGGTCGCGTCGATTCCCGGCGCCAACGAGGAAGCATTCCAGGCGGCAGCGCTCAAGGCCAAGCAGAATTGCCCGGTGTCGAAGCTGCTCAACGCCACCATCACGCTGGACGCGCGGCTCGAGGCTTAGGCCAGCGCCGGCGCAGGCCCAGCGTCGCCAGCCCGGCCGCCAGCAGCGCGAACGATGCCGGCTCCGGGACGGCGGCCACGTTGATCGATACGGTGGATTGGTAGGCGTCCATGGTCCAGCTGAGGGGCACATCGTGATAGCTCGGCGTGGCGCGGAGGGTGTAGTATCCCTGCACGCCGTCGCTGGCGTCGGCGTCGAGCGGCATCAGCGGTCCGCCCAGGCCGGAAGTGCCTGGCAGACCATACAGCGTGTGATAAAAATACACCGTGTAATTGGAAGCCGGCGGCCCCGGCGTGTCGAAGTAGATCGCGTGGGTATAGCCGTCCGCGCTGCCGGACTGCCGATTGACGTAGCTGTTGGCGGCACCGTCGTAGCGGTAAAGCTGGCTTCCGATGCGAAAGTCGATCTCCACCGCGCCGCCATAGTCGTAGGCCCAGTAGTCCGATGTGGATGGCGGACTCGTGTCAGGGTCGAACGTCGAACGCAGCGTCAGCTCGTAGGGAAATGGCGCCGTGCTTGTGACGCTGTTCAGTCCGAGGGCGCTCAGGATGGTGTTGTCGACGGTGGAGGTGCCGGTCGAATGCGTGGTGACGGCGACCGGATCGGCGAGGGCCGCCAGTGGTAACGCGAGCATCAGCACACAACTACGCCTGGTCAGGTTGGGCATGGCTTCCCCCGCTGGTATTGATACGCGTACGTTGACCCCTCCGTCAAATTCTAGCAAGGGAGCGTCGCCATGGCCAATGCGACACGAGCGGCTGTGTCGGAAGAACGACTCGACGGTTCGATACGCGGCGGGCGCCGGCTTTCAGCAGGAAATCGCCGGAGCGCATAAAATCGCCGTTCCAGACCATGAATAAAAAGGCTATCTGATGCGCATCCTGCACACCATGTTACGGGTCGGCGACCTGCAGCGCTCCATTGATTTCTACACCAAGGTGCTCGGCATGAAGCTGCTGCGCACCAGCGACAATCCGGAGTACAAGTACACGCTGGCGTTCGTCGGCTACGGCAACAATCCCGAGCACGCAGAACTGGAGCTGACGTACAACTACGGCACCGACAAGTACGAGATGGGGACGGCCTACGGCCACATCGCCATTTCGGCCGACGATATCTACGCGGCGTGCGAACGGGTGCGGGAAAACGGCGGCAACGTCACGCGCGAGCCGGGGCCGGTCAAGGGCGGCAGCACGGTGATCGCGTTCGTGACGGATCCGGACGGCTACAAGGTCGAGCTCATCGAACGCAAGGATGGCGCGCGCGGCGCGGGCCTGAACGCCGGGTAATCGCGACTGGCCGGAGCCGTCGCCACGCGAATGCGGGGACCCCTTTTGTTTGAACTGTGGTGGCGCGTGCTTGCACCTTCACTGCGATAAAGAATGGGGTCCCCGCGTGCGCGAGGACGACGTGATGAAGTCCCGGGCGTTTATTCGGCCAGCAGATTATTCACCGTACAGCTCTTCTTCACGGACGCAAAAAAACCGACGGCTATCGGCTATACGTGCGGCTCGTACCGCGCGCCGGCCTTACTTCGCCAGCAGACTATTCACTGGCACCAGGTCCTCTTCCCGCAGCGAACCCGACGCCGCCTTCAGGCGCAGGCCATTCATGATGGTGTCATAGCGCGCGCGCGACAAATCGCGGCGGGTCGAATACAACTGGCGCTGCGCATTGAGCACGTCGATGTTGATCCGCACGCCCACCTGGTAGCCGAGCTTGTTCGAGTCGAGCGCCGACTGGCTGGAAATCTCCGCCGCTTCCAGCGCCTTCACCTGCGCCAGCCCGCTGTTGACGCCCAGGTAAGACTGGCGCGCCAGCTGCGCCGCATTACGGCGCGTGGTCTCGAGGTCGTTGCGCGCCTTGTCTTCCAGCGCGATCGATTCGCGCACGCGGCTCGTCACTGCGAAGCCGCTGAAGATCGGCACTGCCCACTGCACCCCGATCGCCCTGCTGTTGCCCGAGCCGGAGATGCCGCTCAACTGGCCGCTGTTCTTGGTGTGGCTCGAACTTGCCACCAGGTCGAGCGTCGGCAGATGCCCGGCGCGGTTGCGGGCGATATCGCGCCTGGCCAGTTCGAGTCCCAGCTGCGACACCACCACGCCATAGTTCTGGTTCTCTGCCGACGACACCCACGGGTCGATCAGTGCCGGCTGCGGCGAAGCGAGCGCAATGCCAGGCTTGAGCGGTGCCAGCGCGGCCGGCGCGGTGCCGATGATGGCCTGCAGCGCGCTCTTCTTGTTTTCCAGGTCGTTGATCGCGGCAAATTCCTGCGCCACCACCAGGTCATACGCTGCCTGCGCTTCGTGCGTGTCGGTGATGGTCTGCGTGCCGACTTCAAAATTGCGCTTGGCCGACGCCAGCTGCTCGGTGGTCGCGGTTTTCTGCGCCCGGGTCGACTCCAGCGTGTCCTGCGCGGCCAGCACGTCGAAGTAGGCTTGCGAGACGCGCGTGATCAGGTCCTGCTGCGCCTGGGCGAACTGCGCTTCGGTGACCGACTGCTGCAGCTTGCTCTGCTCGTAGGTCTGCCAGCGGTCCCAACGAAACAGCGGCTGCGACAACGCCAGGGTGATCTGGTTGCTGTTGTACGGCGCGCCGCTGGTGCCGATGATGCCGGTGACGCCGCTTGGCGAGGTCACGGTGGCGCCTTCGTTAAACGGTGAATTGGTGCTGTCGTTGTGGACATAGCTGCCCGACAGGCCGACGGTGGGCAGCAGCCCCGCGCGCGCCTGCGGCATCCGTTCGCGCCCTGCCGCCAGCGATGCACGCGCGCTGGCGTACACGGCATCGTTCGCCAGCGCCTGCTGGTAGACCTGGATCAGGTCGGCCGCCTGGGCGTTGAACGAAACAAAAGCGCTGGCAATCAGCGCGGCGATCAGGGGTTTCTGCATTGCTTTCTCCGTTGGAGTCATCAAAAAAGAGTTATAAAAGTCGCGTCAGTATTTCGGCATCGCGCTATCGACCTGCATGGCCCAGGCGTGGATTCCGCCCGTCAAATTAGTGATCTTGCTAAACCCGTTGCGCTCCAAAAAGGCAGCGACCTGCATGCTGCGCGCACCGTGATGGCAGACGCAGACGATCTCGGCATCTTCGTCGAGGTCGTCGATCCGCACCGGTACCGTGTGCATCACCATATGGGTCGAGCCTTCGATGTGGCAGGTATCGAATTCCCATTTCTCGCGCACGTCCAGCAGCTGCGGGCGCGCCCGCGACGGATCGGCGAGCCAGGCGGCCAGTTCGGGGGCGGTCAACTGTTGCATGGCCGGCCGCTCAAAACGTGAAGTGCGACGGCGCCAGCGCCCCCGACAGGTACTTGACGTTGGTCTCGAACACCTTGACGGTGTCGTACGCCGTTTCCGACACCCGGGTGACGATGTTGCATGACATCACCGGCGCGCGGCCGATGATCGCCGCAATCCGTCCGCCCACTTTCAACTGTTTGAGGAACGCTTCCGGCAGCACTTCCAGGCCGCCCGAAATGACGATGACGTCGAACGGCGCGCCCTGTGCCCAGCCCTGCGCGCCATTGCCCAGTTCGACCGTGGCGTTGGTAACGCCGGCGCTGGCCAGGTTGCGCTCCGCCATCGCTTTGAGCTCGGGCAGGATTTCCACCGTCGTCACGTGACGCGCCTTGTGCGCCAGCAGCGCGGCCATGTAGCCCGATCCCGCGCCGACTTCCAGCACCGTCTCGTGTTTCTTTATTTGCAGTTCCTGCAGCAGGCGTGCTTCCAGCTTTGGCGTAAACATCGCCTCGCCGCCCGGCAGCGGGATTTCGGTATCGACAAAAGCGAGACTCTTGTAGTCGGCCGGCACGAATTCTTCGCGCTTGACGACCACCAGCAGATCAAGCACGTCCTGGTCCAGCACGTTCCACGGGCGGATCTGCTGTTCGATCATGTTAAAACGGGCTTGTTCAATATTCATGTGAGACTCGGTGAGTAAAAATGATAATCCGATATTTTATCGTTGAACGGCCTCATTCAGGACATCTTAACGACATGCCTGCTCAGATCGCGTGAAATTGCGACAGTCTGCAGTTTGGAGGGGTTGAACGAACGTTAACGCCGACATGGCGGCTTTCAAGGGGCTGGCGGGGCCAGCACGCCATGCAGCGCCATGTCGAGGAAGGCGTCGAGGAAGGCCAGCGGGTCGAGATGGGTCTGGTCGCACGGACCGACCGAGTGCTTCCAGGTCATCAGCATCAGCATCGGCGCGATCAGCACCTGCGTCATGATGGAAACGTCCAGGGGGCGAAACTCGCCGCGGGCGATGGCGCGATCCAACATGCTGGCGATCATGCTGGTGCCGCGCGCGATCACTTCTTCCTGATAGAAGCAGGCGATATCGGGAAAATTGCCGGCTTCCGCCATGATCAGCTTGGTGATGCCCGACGCCTTGGTGGCGCCCAGCCGCTGCCACCAGTCGGTGATCACCCTGCGCAGCAGGTCGGCGCTGTGGCCCTCGAAGCCGGCGATGATGTTCTCGGCGGCGCCGATGACGGGCACGATGCTGTCGCGCACCACCGCCTTGAACAGCTCTTCCTTGTTGGTGAAGTAGAGGTACAGCGTTCCCTTCGACACGCCGGCGCGGCGGGCGACGTCTTCCAGCCGGGTCGAGGCGAAACCGCGCTCGACGAACAGATCCAGCGCCGCCGCCAGCAATTCCTGCGGACGGGCGTCTTTACGCCGCTCCCAGCGGGGCTTGGGGTCTTCCAGGGATTGCATGCTTCCGTCCAGTAACTTACTTTTGAGTCATTAATATAGACGGGGCGTGTTGTGGCGTCAAGGATGACGGCCTGGCTGACGCCGAATACAAGCTTCTTCATGAAAATACAACATGAACGCGCCATGCGCGGCTAGCTATCGAGCCGTTCGGCCAGCGCGGACAACAGTTGACTGCCATCTCCTTGCCACGCACTGCCATGCATGCAGGCCAGCACCGTCGGCTTGGCGGCGGCCAGCCGGGCCAACATCGGCCGCACGTTCTTGGTGTGCGAGAAGTAATCCATCAGCTGGCGAAACGATTCGCTCGGCCCGAGGATATCGGACGATACCAGCGGGGGAAGATCGGCGCCTCCCTGCGTAAACAGGTCGCCGCACAGCAGCGTGCCGGTGGTCTCCTCCATCAGATACCCGCACTCCCAGGCGTGCGGCAGATGCGGCGTATCGAACCAGCGCAGGCGATATTTGCCCAGCGATAGCGTTTCTTCGTCTGCCAGCACGCGCGCGGGGCGGTCGAAACAGTCGCCGTTGATCATCGCATTGACGCGGCCACACAAGGGCTCGGCGTTGGGCGCGAGGCCGAGGAACTCGTTGATCGACCCGCATTCGTCGGATTCGAAATGCGAGAACCCGATGAACCGAAGGTCTTTCAGGTCCATCACGCAGGAGATGGCTTCCTGGACCAGGGGGCGCATCCGCTTGGGCCCGGTGTGGAAGAGGACCGGCTGTTCGCCCGTCAGCAAGTATTGGTTAAAGGAGAATCCGCTGCCGATGTCCCGCACCGGCGTCGATATCCGGTAGATGCCATCGCTGATTTCATCGATGCGGGTGCCGCTTTGTTCATTGACCACAGCCATGAGTCCCTCCATTGGGCGCGATACTTCAATGGAGCGTGTTGGACAACTGTGTAAGGGACTATGTTCCGCGCCTACGAGGGCAGAGAGCCCCCGTCCGCACGTCAGAAGAAGTATCGGACCAGCACCTGCAGGGCATCCTTCTGCGGCACCGCGCCGAACTCGCTGCGCGGCACGCCATGGTTCTGCTGGTACTGCAGCGCCAGGTCGGTACGCTTCCAGTGGTAGCGCGCCTCGATCCACGCCAGGCGGCTGTTGTCGTCCAGGTTCTGGCGCATCATCGCGTTGACGTCGAGCTGGCTGATGCCTGCATCCTGCCAGCTGGCATACGCGAACACGGATTGCTTGCCCACCAGTTCAAGGCGGTTCTGCACCCACTGGCGGTAGGCCAGCAGCTGCAGCGGACTGCGCTGGCTGAGCGTTTCCCACGCGCCGTTTTCGAGCGCCGCACCGTTGTGCTGGTATTCCAGCGTCAGCGACAGCTTGTTCGCGGTGGTCCAGGTCATCCCCGTCGCCAGGCGCGAGCGGAACGGCGTGTCGCCCGGCACCCGCAGCGCCTGCGCCAGCTGCGACGCCGAGCGTCCGCCCGACCATTCGACATACGCCACCCCGCCCTGCCCCACCACCGCGGTGAGGTTCAGGCCCACTTGCGGCGACTGCGCGCCCGTTTTCGACAGCAGCACCTGCGGATTGAGCTCGCCCACCTTCTGGCTGAACGCCACCAGCCAGCGGTTTTCCGAGTTGGTGGCGTTGAAGTCGAGGTCGAACGCGCCGTCGTGCGGCTCGCTGTTGAGCTTGGGAGAGAACAGCGCCGTCAGCGAACCGTTGTCCCACAGCCGCTGGCCGCGCAGCATCACGCTGCCCTGCCGGCGCGTTTTCAGGCTGACCGGGTCGATGGCGACGATCGAGCGGTTGGCGCCGATGCGGAAATAATCGGTCGGGTTGTAGCCCATCGCCACGCCGTAACGGGCATTGATGCGGCCGGCATCGATCGCCAGGCCCTCGTTGGCCTGCCAGCTGAGGTAGGCTTCCTTGACGGTATTGATGGTGGCGCGCTCGCCCGGCTGCAACTGGCGCCGCAGATCGAGCTGGTCGGAGAAAATCCCCCGCCAGCCCTGGCCGAGCGTGGTGTCGACCTGCAGGTCGAGCGACACGCGCTGCGAGTTGGCGCGTTCGCCGGTACTGCGCAGGGCCGAGTTGCCGAATGCGAATTCGCTCGACAGGTGCCAGTCGCGCGCGGCGACGACCTCGGTCGGCGCCTTGTCGGCCAGTTCCAGCGCCGATAAATCAGGCTCGGCCGGGCGTTCCTGCGCGAAGGCCGGGATCGTAGCGAGCACGGCCGCCAGCGTCGCCGCGAGGCGATGGGTGGTGAGCGCCTTCATTCCGGCTTGAACCGTGGCAGGTAGTCGCGCTGCAGCCACGCTTCCGGGATGTCGCGCCAGGCCCAGTCCGAGTAACGCATCACCGTCACCCATTTCGGATCGAGGCCGTCGATGATGACGGTCTCGGTCGGGCGCTCGGTGCCCAGCTGCTTTTCATACTTGCGATAGTAGGCCGTTTTCAGCAGGCGCCCGCTCTCGGCGTAGAACTTGCCCTTGATCGGCCGGCTGTTGGCGGCATCGACCCACAGCTCGATCTTGTGATAGGTGACGTCGGCGCTGGTGGCCGCCAGCGCCAGCTTGTTGGCCTGGCGCGCCTTGCGGTCGCCATCCTGCACTTCTTCCTGGCCCGCCAGGCTGGCGCGGTAATCCTTGGCCAGGTTGACGGTGACGACGTCGCCGTTGGCGGCCTGCCCCAGCAGGCGCTGCTGCGGCGACATGCGCACGCTGGCCTTGCTGGACGGGTCGAAGAACCACAGGTCGTTGCCGGTCTTGAGCATCAGCTTGTTGGCATCGCGCGCCGGCGCCATGAAGCGCACCAGGTTGCGATACTGGCCGCCGCTCGGCTCGGCCTTGGCATAGATCGCCAGGCTCATGTCGCCGACTTCTTTACCGTCGCGAAATTCGGTCAGCTTGGTGACCAGGCTGAACGGCTTGGCCGGATTGCGCACCGCGTCGCTGGCGGCCAGGATTTCCTGGGCGTCCGGGGCAGCTTGCGCGGCGCACGCGGCGCCTGCCAGCAACAAGCCCAGCACGAACATCTTGGATCTTTTCATATTGCTTTCCTAAACGTGACGCAAGGCGTCGACGATCGCCAGCCGCGCGGCGCGGTTGGCCGGCCACCAGGCCGACACCACCGCCACCACCAGCAAGCCGACCGCGCTGCCGACGATCAGGTGCGGGCTGCCCCACACCCGCACCATCAGCGGGTACTTGAAGACATAACCGGGAGGAGTCCAGGTGATGCCGCTATGATTGATCAGGTAGGCGATCAACAGGGCCAACAATACACCCAAGGCCGCGCCAAGCGAGCCCAATAGCAATCCTTCGCACATGAACAGGCGCCGGATGCCGGCGCGGCGCAGGCCGATCGCGCGCAAGGTGCCGATCTCGGCGGTGCGTTCGACCACCGCCATGCTCATCGTGTTACCCACCGTGAACAGCACGATCACGCCGATCAGGATGGCGATGAAGCCGAACACGGAATCGAAGAACTGCACCGTCTGGCCGTAAATCGGGCTGAGCGTCTCGTAATCCTGGATTTCCAGTGGCTGCGCGTTCAACGTCGCCAGCAATGTTTCCAGCCGCGCGCGCGCCGCCGCCATCTGCCCGGTGTGCTTGAGCTGCACCTGGATCGCCGTCACTTTCGGCGCCGTATCGCCGAAGATCAGCCGCTGTGCCTGCGCCAGGTGCATGATCATGAAGATATCGTCAAATTCCTTCAGGCCCTGGTTTTCCGCTTTCACCACATTCAGTGCCGTCACGTTCGGCACGCCATGGTCGCTGGCGGCCAGCATTTCGATCTGGGTCGACGGCGCTGGCGGCGCAGTGGTCGCTTCCAGCGCCGACAGCGCGGCGATATCGTCCGGCGCGGCGCGGCCGACGGCGGCCTTCCTGGCCGGCGGCCGGCAATCGGGTACCTTCAGCGGACCGCACAGTTGCAGCATGCGCGCCACGCCGGTGCCCACCACGGCCGAATCGGGACGGGTGCCGGCCAGCGCCAGCGGGTGCGCGTAGCTCGAGCCGTAGTCGTCCCAGCGCAGCATGGTGTTCTGCTCGTCGACGACGACGCCGGCGGCGATCACGGTCTTCGATACGCCGGCGGCGAAGTTGCCGGCGATGCCGCCCAGGCTCAGGCGCGGGGTGACCACCGTCAGCATCGGTTTCAACACCGGGTCGTTCCTGACCACGTCGACGATGCGCTGGTAGTCGGCGATGCCGTAGGCGGCCGGGTCGCCACTGCCGTACAGGAAATAGTCCTTGGCCTGGATCTGCAGGTGGCCGTTGCGCTGCACGTACGCCGTCTGCATGGCGAAGATGACGTTGCTGCTGAAGCCGCCGAACAGCAGGATCGCGTTCATGCCGATGATCATCGCCAGCAGGGTCGCCAGCGAACGGCGCCGGTTGCGCAGCAGGTTGCGCAGGGCGATCGAGAAGGTCTTCATGGCGCCACCTCGTCGTCGCGGCGCTCGACCGAGACGATGCGGCCGTCGCGCAGGAACACGGCGTCGTCGGCTTCGGCATGCACCTGCGGATCGTGCGAGGAAAACACGAAAGAGACGTCATGGTCGTGCTGCATCTGGCGCATCAGCGCGATGATGGCCGCCCCGGTCTGGCTGTCGAGGTTGGCGGTGGGCTCGTCGGCGAGCACCAGCATCGGCGCCGGCGCCAGCGCGCGCGCGATCGCCACCCGCTGCCGCTGGCCGCCCGACAACTGGCCGGGACGGTTGTCGGCGCGATTGGACAGCCCGACCGCGTCGAGCAGCGCCAGCACCCGTTCGCGCCGCGGCTTGGCCGGCATGCCGGTCAGCAGCAGCGGGAACTCGACGTTCTCGTAGGCGCTCAGCACCGGCAGCAGGTTGAAATTCTGGAAAATGAAGCCGAGGTGGCGCGCGCGAAAATCCGACAGCGCGTCGTCGCTGAGCAGGTGCACCGGCTGGCCGTCGACGATCACCTCGCCCTGGTCGGGGCGGTCGATACAGCCCATCAGGTTCAGCAGCGTGGTCTTGCCGCTGCCGGAAGGGCCGGAAATGACCGTGAAGCGGCGCGGACGGATTTCCAGGTTGATGTCGAGCAGCGCGGGGACCTCGACCGTATCGAGGTGATACACCTTGCCAACGTTCTTCAGAACAATCGAATGCATCGCGATTCTTTACTGGTGAGGGGACAGGCGCCGACACTGCCGGCGATCCGAAGGGCATAAAATTATAGCAATGTTCAGAGGAAACAGGTGCACTTCCACAGCACGGGCAGCCGCCGGCGCCAACTTCTGTATACTGGCCGGCGCCGCGCCTCTGAGGCGTCCTCCACTTATATGAACATTCCACAATCCACACTTGCCTGCCGACCCGGTTGCGGTGCCTGCTGCACGGCGCCCTCGATCACCAGCCCGATTCCGGGGATGCCGGAGGGGAAGCCGGCGGGGGTGCGTTGCGTCCAACTGGCGCCGGACAACCGTTGCCTCATCTTCGGCAAGCCGGAACGGCCGGCGTTTTGCGGCGGCCTGCAGCCATCGCTGGAAATGTGCGGCCCCAGCAACGAGCACGCGTTCGCCTGGCTGCGCGCGCTGGAACTGGCGACCGCGCCGTAGCGCCTAGTCTTGCTCCGCGTCGGCGTCGGCGTCGGCACTGACGATGCCGCTGAACTTGACCCGCTTCTTGCGCTTCTTCACCGGAATCGACTGCTCCTGGGTGGCCTTGGTCGCCGGCGGCGGCGCCATCGGCAAGGGGAAGCCGAGAAAGATCATGACGAAAAAAATCGGCAGCAATGCATAGAAAAGCGGCGTTTTCCAATGGAGCTTTTGTTTCATCATTGATAACATGTGGGGCTGTGGGCCGGCCTTTCAAGATGGAAATCTTCTGCCGGCCTGTGCACGGGCGCCAAAACAACGCCCACCATTGCGGCGGTCCCGGCGGCGCCCCCCTTGCTCGTGGTAAGCTTCGACCCCGCGCGGTGCGCCTGCCGACTCGCACATCCCTCAACCTCTCGAACAATATTCATGGACATATTTCTTGCGCTTAAAGCCATCGTCATGGGCCTGGTGGAGGGATTCACCGAATTCCTGCCGATTTCGTCGACGGGCCACCTGATCCTGGCCGGCAGCCTGCTCAATTTCACGGGCGAAAAGGTCAAAGTGTTCGAGATCGCCATCCAGGCCGGCGCCATCCTCGCCGTCATGTGGGAATACCGCCGCCGCATCGCCACCGTGATGAAAGGCCTCACCAGCGACCCCAAGCAGCAGAAATTCGTCATCAACCTGGTGGTCGCCTTCCTGCCAGCCGCCTTGCTGGGCCTGGCATTCAGCAAGATGATCAAGGCTCACCTGTTCGCCCCGGTGCCGGTGGCGCTCGCCTTCATCGTCGGCGGCCTGATCATCCTGTGGGTAGAAAACCGCAACCGCCACCGCCCGGCCAAGCCGCGCGTCGACTCGGTCGACGACATGACCATCGTCGACGCCTTCAAGATCGGCTGCGCCCAGGCGTTCGCGCTCATTCCGGGCACCAGCCGCTCGGGCGCCACCATCATCGGCGGCATGCTGTTCGGCTTGTCACGCAAGGCCTCCACCGAGTTCTCCTTCTTCCTGGCCATCCCGACGCTGCTCGCCGCCACCGTCTACTCGGTGTACAAGGAGCGCGCGCTGCTGTCGGTGGCCGACCTGCCGCTGTTTGGCATCGGCGGCGTCGCCGCCTTCGTCTCCGCCTTTCTGTGCGTGCGCTGGCTGCTGCGCTATATCAGCTCGCACGACTTCACCATCTTCGCCTGGTACCGCATCGTGTTCGGCATCGTCATCATCGCCAGCGCCCATTACGGCTGGGTAGTGTGGATCGATTGATATCATGAGTAGCGATATCGGCGCCCGCGCGCTGGAACAACTGCAGACCGTCTTCGGCTACCCCGCCTTCCGCGGCCAGCAGGGCGACATCGTCGAACACGTCGCCGGCGGCGGCGACGCGCTGGTGCTGATGCCGACCGGCGGCGGCAAGTCGCTGTGCTACCAGATCCCGGCGCTGCTGCGCGACGGCGTCGGCGTGGTGGTGTCGCCGCTGATCGCACTGATGCAGGACCAGGTCGACGCGCTCGCCGAAGTCGGCGTGCGCGCCGCCTTCCTCAATTCGACCCAGACGTACGAAGAATCGATGCGTATCGAGCGCCTGGTGCGCACCGGCGAGATCGACCTGGTCTACGTCGCGCCCGAGCGCCTGATGACGCCGCGCTGCCTCGAGCTGTTCGAAGCGTCGAAGATCGCCCTGTTCGCCATCGACGAAGCGCACTGCGTGTCGCAATGGGGCCATGACTTCCGCCCCGAGTACATCAAGCTGTCGATCCTGCACGAGCGCTTCCCGTCGGTGCCGCGCATCGCCCTCACTGCCACCGCCGACCACCAGACGCGCGCCGAAATCGCGCTGCGCCTGCAGCTGGAAGACGCGCGCAAGTTCGTCTCCTCGTTCGACCGCCCGAATATCCGCTACCAGATCGTCGAGAAGGCGAACGGCCGCAACCAGCTGCTCGAGTTCATCACCACCGAGCATGGCGGCGACGCCGGCATCGTCTACTGCCTGTCGCGCAAGAAGGTCGAAGAGACCGCCGAATTCCTCAACCAGAACGGCATCCGCGCCCTGCCCTACCACGCCGGCATGGAGTACGAGAAGCGCAGCACCAACCAGTCGCGCTTCCTGCGCGAGGAAAGCATCGTGATGGTCGCCACCATTGCCTTTGGCATGGGCATCGACAAGCCGGACGTGCGTTTCGTCTGCCACCTCGACCTTCCCAAGAGCATCGAGGGCTACTACCAGGAGACCGGGCGTGCCGGCCGCGACGGCCTGCCGGCCAGCGCCTGGATGGCTTACGGCCTGCAGGACGTGGTGCAGCAGCGCCGCATGATCGACGAGTCGCAGGCCGACGAAACCTTCAAGCGGGTATTGGGCGTCAAGCTCGACGCCATGCTGGGACTGTGCGAGACCCTGAGCTGCCGCCGCACGCGATTGCTCGAATACTTCGGCGAACGCTCCACCCCGTGCGGCAATTGCGACACCTGCCTGATTCCGCCGATTTCCTTCGACGGCACCGTGCCGGTGCAAAAGCTGCTGTCGGCGATCTACCGGGTCGACCAGCGCTTCGCCGCCGGCCACGTCATCGACGTGCTGCGCGGCGTCTCGTCCGAGCGCATCACCCAGTGGCACCACGACTCGCTGTCGGTGTACGGCATCGGCAGCGAGCGCACCGAGGCCGAATGGCGCGCCATCCTGCGCCAGGCCATCGCGCTCGGCCTGGTGACGGTCGACCACGAGGTCTACAGCTCGCTCAAGCTGACCGACGCCGCGCGCCCGGTACTCAAGGGCGGCCAGAAGGTGCAGCTGCGCCAGTACCAGAAGCCGGTCAAGCCGAAGCGCACCTCTTCGAGCTCGAAAGGCCACGTGGAACTGGACCTGTCGAAATCGGAGCAGGCCATTTTCGAGAAGCTGCGCTGGTGGCGGGTCGAGACCGCGCGCGCGCACGGCGTGCCTGCCTACGTGATTTTTGTGGACGCCACGCTGCGCGAAATCGCCAAGGTCAAGCCGACCTCGCTGCAGGATCTGCGCGGCGTGTCCGGCGTCGGCGAGAAGAAGCTGGTGTCGTACGGCGACGAGATCGTCGCGCTGATCAGCGAAATGCTCTGACCAACGGCGCCACCGCTTCGTGGGTGGGACCGCGCGCGCCGAACAGCACCGGCAGGCTGCTCAATGCCTCCACCTCGCTGACGAACTGGCTGGCGCTGCAAGTGGCGCCGGCCGCATAATGCGGGTGCGCCCCCGACAGTAGCCGGGCAAGCCCGGCCTGGTGCTCCAGGTCGCCGCGGACGCCCGGCACGATGCCTCTGATCCGCACGCGCTCCACTCCCTCCTCGACATCGTAGGCGACGCACCAGCGCAGCGCTTTCTCGCGCTCGAATACGTCGAGGTGGCTCACCAGCAGGCCATCGAGCTGCTTCGTCGCCGCCAGCGCGTAGCGCAGCAGCAGCGCGTCGGGATGGCCGCGGCGAAAGCGTCCCTGCCAGCCGTCCGAGCTGTTGTGCGGCTCGGCCAGGTGATCCAGTCGCGCATCGTGCGTCGGCAGCGCACCGGCGCCGTGGCGCGTCATGTACGTGCGCAGCGCGCCGAAGTGGGCTATTTTCCCGTGCTGGCCGGCGTCCCTGGCGACCGCCTCCACCGTCTCCGGCACGATGCTGCTCCAGGTGGTGTGCGGATGAAAGCCGTGCCACTCGTCCAACAGCACGCCCTGCGCGCCCTCGAACAGCACCGTGCCGGGGCGCTGCAGGCGCGTGGCCACCGCGTCGTGCGGCGCGGGCGGGGCGCGCCGCAGCAGCGCTTCCACCTGGCCCAGCCAGCGCCGTGCCACGCCGGCATCGGTCAGCACGCGCCGCTCGGCGTCATACGCAGTCTGCTTGTTCGGTGCGCCGCAAACGGCACCGAACTGCGCCAGCAGCGCGTCGCGGATCGCTTCGAGCTTGTCCAGCGCCGCGCCGCCGTGCGCCAGGTCCGCATAGGTAAGCGCCTGCTGCGGATGAAGCAGCGCGTGGCGCGCCGTTTCGCCCACGCCAACGCCGCAGCTGCCATGCGCCAGCGCGCCGCGTTCGAGCTCGCGCATGCGCCCCGCGGCCTGGTGAAACGGCGTGGTGACGCGGCAGCGCGCGTCGATCAGCAGCCGGTCCAGCGCGTCGTCCACGCCGCAGCGGCGCAGGTATTCGTGCTCGACCAGCAGCGCGGTCGGATGCACGATGACGGGATAGGCGAGCAGCGTCGCCGTGCCCGGCACGAACGTACCGGCGCCAAATTGCGAGAACGTGTGGTGGCGCCCGTCGGGCAGGACAACGTTGTGGCCGGCCTGGCCGCCGCCGTTGAAGCGCACCACCGTATGCGCGCCCCAGCGGCGGCACAGGTAATCGGTGAACAGGCCCTTGCCGCAGTCGCCGAAGGCGAGGCCCAGCACCGACACCAGCCGCGTCGCGCTCACGTCGCGCTTAGCGGAACAGGCGCTGGAACCAGTCGGCTGGCGCATGCAGCGCCGACGCCACCGACTTGGCCGCGCTGGGGTCGAGCAGGGTCGCATACGGGCGCAGCGCGCGCACGACGGCAGAGATGCGCTCGCGCGCCATGCCGTTCGAGCGCAGCACCGTAGCGAGGGCGTCGAGGTCGGGCACGGCGCCCTCGGTGATGGCCACGATCGACGCCGCCGCCGCGCAGGCGTCCTCCGGCGCTTCCATGCAGATGACATGGTCGCCCAACAGTTCGCGCCAGCGCCGCTCGCAACGGGCGCGCCGCTTCAGGTCGGGAATCAGGAAGAACACGTGGTAGGTCTCGGCCGCCGCGGCGATCGCTTCCGCAATCGGGATGTCGGCGTCGAGCTTCTCGCCCACCAGGGTGCCGATCTGGTGGTGCGACACGGCAGGATACGGCAGCTCGTCGCCGGTGATGAACAGGTAGCCCTTCTTGTTGCGCTTGACCCAGCAATCGAGGTCGGTGTGCTGGGCCACCATGTAGAAGGCGAGCTCGTAGCTCTCTTCGCCGCTGCCGCCGCCGCCCCCTTCCAGGTAGCTCCATGTCAGCCACTGGTCCATCAGTTCGGCGGTCGACTCGAACTGGCCGACCTGCAGCGGCGCGTCGTCGGACGTGGCGTCGCCGATGGCCATGAACAGCAGCTGCGGATCGGCGATGCCGCAGCTGCTCAGCATCGACATGAAGGTCGGCAGTTCGCGCGTGGCCAGTATCTGCGGGATGTCGCCCATTGAGCCGGTGACGTCGAGCGCGAACACGATGCCCAGCGAGTGCGGATGGTCTGCGCTGTCGCGCGCTTCGCGCATCGTCAGGCCGTTCGGGTTCATCATCGGGTGGCAGCCGCGCTGCGTGAACACTTCGGTGCCGGACGCTGCCGAGCGGTCGGCGATGATCGCCGCATGGGCGGCGTGCGAGTAGTTACCATGTCCCATATGGATCCTTTGTCAGGGTGGCGGGGTGGGGGAGAACGCGATAAATCTGGGGGCGCCGAATGCCGCGGCCGCGGCGGCGACAAGCTGGTCGTCGATGCCTTGCGCGCCGGCCGCCATGCACCAGTCCTGGTCTTCGCTTGCGCGGCGCAGCAGCGCCGCCAGCGCCGCCGGCACCGCATCGGGAATCGGCGGCGCGCCGGCGCCGTCGCCAGCGGCCAGCAGCGCGCGGATAGACCACGCCGCCTGCCGCAGGTCGCGCGCGCAGGCGGCGCTGCCGTCAGCGGCGCGCTGCGCGCCAGCCCAGCCGATGATCAACATGCCGTGGTCGCCGGGATGCACCAGCAGGTGGCCGGGATGGAGGTTGCCGTGTGCCCAGCCGGCACCGTGCACGTAGCCCAGCACTTCGAGCGTGCGGCGCCACATCCACACCGCGTGGCGCGCGTCGATGCCGCGCGGATAATTGGCGCGCACTGCGGCCAGGCTGCCCCAGAAGCCGGGCGGGTTGCGCAGGACCAGCGCCGCATTGCTGCTGCCGTCGGGCTGCGTGGCCAGGCCGAACGCCACCGCCTGCGGCAGCCGCTGGGTAAAGTAGGCTGCGCGGTCGGCGTTCTCGTCCTGCAGCTGCGCCAGCACTTCGCTTTCGCGCCGCAGCCGGCCCGGTGGCGCGCCGTCGTGCGCCACCTTCAGCACCACCCGCTCGCGCAGCGCGCCGATGCGCTCGGCGGCCAGGATGCGGGTGTGCGCACCGGCGGCCAGCGCCGCCAGCACGCGGTAGCGCTGGCCGGCGCAGTCGACCACTGCGCCGGTCGCAACGCAAGAGCGCAAATAGGCTTCGCGAAAACGCTTCGCCGCGACTACCCTGGCGTGGGTGTATTGCGCCGCGCAATAGGTGCAGGTGACGGTGAGCCAGCGCGCCTGGCGCGGCAAAGGCGCGCCGCATTGCTGGCAGTTGACGGGGAAGTTGTCCATGGGGGCCGGTGGAGGCAAGGACCGTGCGCTCGCTTGGCGGCGCTGCGTGTAGGCCCGAAGCGACCGATTCTGCCGGAAATATTGTGTTCAAGCAATGATTTACATCAAGATATCAGGTCTCGGCTGCGATCAATCCCTGAACAGATGGGCGAACGTCCTGCTGACCGTGAGCCTTTCATCGCTCCCCCGCAGCAGCACCTCCAGCCGCTCCGCATCCACGCGCTCGGCGGCGGCGATGGCATTCACATTGACCATCGTGCCGCGGTGGATCTGCCAGAAGCGCGCCGGGTCGAGCCCGCTCAGCAGGTCCTTCAGCGGAATGCGCACCAGCGCCTCGAACTCCGCCAGCACCACCCGCGTGTACTTGGTATCGGACTGGAAGAACAGCACCTGGTCGACGTCGATCAGGCGGATCTGCTTGCCCACGCTGGCCTTGATCCACTTCATGTGCTCGCGCGGCGCGCCCGGCAGCGCCGACTTCAGGTGCCGCACGATGTCCGACAGGTCGGCCGGCCGCGCGCTGAGCTTTTCGCCGATGCGCGCCACCGCCCTGCCCAGCCGGTCCGCCTCCACCGGCTTGAGCAGGTAGTCGACCGCGCCGGCGTCGAAGGCATCGACCGCGTACTGGTCGTAGGCGGTGACGAACACGATGTGCGCCAGCTTGCCGATGCGTTCGGCCACCTCCAGGCCCGACAGGCCCGGCATGCGGATGTCGAGGAACGCCACCTCCGGCTCGTGTTCGAGAAAGCCATCCCAGGCGTCGTTGCCGTTTTCCGCCACCAGCACCACTTCGGCATCGGGCCAGCTGGTGGCCAGCATCGCCAGCAGCCGCTCGCGCATCAGCGGCTCGTCCTCCGCAACCAGTACCCGCGTCATGCGCCGACCCCGGCCGGAATGATGATGTCGGCGATGGTGCCCTCCGCCGCCTCGCGCAGCTCGACGCGGGCGGCCCCGCCATACGCCAGCTGCAGGCGCCGGCGCACGTTCTCCAGCCCCATGCCTTGGCCAGGCTGCTGGCTCACGCCGACGCCGCTGTCCTCGACCCGGATGACGGCCATGCCGTCCTGCCGCTGCGCGCTGACGGCCACGGCGCCGCCGCGCAGCGAGGGCTCGATGCCGTGCTTGATGGCGTTTTCCGCCAGCGTCAGCACCAGCATGCCCGGCATCGTCAGTTGCGCCAGCGCCTCCGGCAGCTCCAGCGTGAAGCGCAGGCGCTCGCCGAGCCGCGCCTTCATCACTTCCAGGTACGCCTCCACCAGCGCGAATTCCTGCGCCAGCGTGACCTGCTCGCTGCGCATCTCGGCCAGGCTGGCGCGCAAAAAGGTGATCAGGTTGGCCGTCAGTTCGGCCGCACGCGGCGCGCCCTCTTGGGCCAGCTGCTGTACCGCGCCCAGCGTGTTGAACAGGAAGTGCGGCTCGATCTGCGCGCGCAACAGGCGCAGCTGCGATTCGCTCAGTTCGCGCGCCAGCCGCTCGCGCTCCGCTTCGTTCTGCAGCTGCGCGGTCAGCGCCGCGTACTGGCGGTTGCGCAGGGTCCCCACGATCACCAGCGGCACCACGACGATCAACAGGCCCAAGGCAAAACCATAGCCGTACTCGCCCGCCGGAAGGCCGGCGAGGATGTTCGCGACCGAGCGCCCGGTGGCAAGGCCGAACAGGGCGATGCACGCCACCGCGGTGGTCACGCCGATCGTGGCGCGCACCAGCACCTGGCTCTTGCGATCGACCAGCCAGCGATAGTTAAACCACGCCGCCGTCGTCGCCCAGCCAATGGCCAATCCCAGCAGGTTGGCCATGACGACAGCGTGCATCAGCCCGAACCGCGGGCTGGCGAAATGCAGCGCCACGCCTGCCAGCGTAAACAGCAGGATCAGCTTGGCGACGGCGATAAAGAACCGCGCGCCGCGGTATTTGATCGAGAATTCGCGCAGCTGCTGGCGTTCGATCGGCGACAGCTTCGCCAGCTTGTTGGCGCAGTGCCGGCGAAAGCCGGGCCGCGTCCGGGCAGCATACGACGGATCGGCCAACACCATCAGCTGCTCCTGCTCCCACTCCCGGTACCAGTTGGCGACGCTGCGAAACATGGTTTTTCTCCTCAGATCCATTAATGTAAAGCACATAACGAAGTCTAAGGAAGGATCATCGCTTCGGGAACCCGGAAGTGACGAACCACGGCGCCGATGGCACGAAATACGAAGCCGCGCCTACTTCCTGGTGAAGACCAGGTCCCACACGCCGTGACCGAGCTTGATGCCGCGGTTCTCGAACTTGGTCAGCGGACGGTAGGCCGGCTGCGGCGCATAGCCTTCGGCGGTATTGGCCAGCAGCGGCTCGCTGCCCAGCACCTCGAGCATCTGCACGGCGTAGTCTTCCCAGTCGGTGGCGCAGTGCAGGTAGCCGCCCGGCGCCAGCTTTTCGGCCAGCAGCCGCACGAACGGCGTTTGCAGCAGGCGGCGCTTGTTGTGGCGCGCCTTGTGCCAGGGGTCGGGGAAGAACACGTGCACGCCGGCCAGCGAGGCATCCGGGATCATCTGGTTCAGCACTTCGACCGCATCGTGCTGGATCAGGCGCAGGTTGCCGATGCCCTGCTCGCCGATCTGCTTGAGCAGGCTGCCCACGCCGGGCGTGTGCACCTCGACGCCGATGAAGTCCTTCTCCGGCATGCCGCGCGCGATGTGCGCGGTGGTGTCGCCCATGCCGAAGCCAATTTCCAGGATCACCGGCGCGCGGCGCCCGAACGCCTGCTCGAAGTCGAGCGGCGCCTTGGCATACTCGATCAGGAACTTCGGCCCCAGTTCTTCCAGCGCGCGCGCCTGCGCGATCGACAGCCGGCCGGCCCGCGTGACGAAGCTGCGGATGCGGTGCTCGCTGGGGTCGTACAGCATCGGGCGGGCGCCGCCGCTTGGTGGGGTATCTGAAGACATGGGATGCGATGAAGGAGAATAAGGATCGGGCGACATTATATCGCACCGCCTCCGGGGCGAAATGGAACGGTGGCGATGCGGTCTGGTCTAACTATCATGGAAGAGACGCCTCGACGAAAAGCGCCGCAGCACGTTATGCGCCACCCTCGAGCGCGGCGCTCAACTGATCGAGCGTAAACGGCTTGGGCAGCACGCGTGCGGGAAACCCCTGCGGCTCCACGGTACGGCCGGATGCGAACACCACCCGCAGCCCCTGTACCTGGTCCACCGCGCGGCGCGCCAGCTCCACGCCCGACATCCCCGGCAGCGTCACATCGGTAAGGAGGATATCGTGGTCGCGCAGCGCCTCGAGCACGCCGTCGGCGGAACCGAAACAGAGCGGATCGAAGTCGAGGATCAGCAGCAGCTCGCGCAGCATGTCGCGGGCGTCGTCGTTGTCCTCGACCACGAGGATGCGCTGGCGTTGCGGCCCGGCCGGCGCCGGCGTGCCCGCTGCAGCGTCGCGCAGCGCGGCGCGCGCGGCATCGAGCACGTGGCGCACCTTGGCGGCCAGCTCGTTGCGCCGGTAGGGTTTGCTCAGCAGCTCGACGCCGGCGTCGAGCCGCCCGGCGTGCACGATCGCGTTCTGGGTGTAGCCGGAGGTAAACAGCACCGCAATCCCCGGCACCAGCCGCCGCGCATGGCGCGCCAGTTCCGGGCTGCGCAACAGGCCCGGCATGACGACGTCGGTAAACAGCAGGTCTGGCCTGGCGCCGCCCTCGAGGATGGCGAGCGCGGACTGGGCGTCATGGGCGGTCAGCACCGCGTAACCGAGGCCGGTGAGCATGTCGCCGACGGCGCGGCGCACCTCGGCATCGTCCTCCACCACCAGGATCGTTTCGCTGCCGCCGGTGCCGCCCTCGCTCGCCCTGACCGTCTTCGCATGTTCGGCCTCCAGGCAGCGCGGCAGGTAGATGCGCACCGTCGTGCCGTCACCGGGCTCGCTGTAGATGCCGATGTGGCCCCCGCTCTGCTTGACGAAGCCGTACGCCATGCTCAGGCCAAGGCCGGTGCCTTCGCCCTCCGGCTTGGTGGTGTAGAACGGCTCGAAGGCGCGCGCGATCACGGCCGCGCTCATGCCGGTGCCGTTGTCGGACACCGCCAGCATCACGTAATCGCCCGGCGGCAGGTCCGGGCGGGTGGCGACGAAGCCTCGATCGAGCACGGCGTTGCCAAGTTCGATCGTCAGCTTGCCGCAACCGGCCATGGCGTCGCGCGCATTGATGGCCAGGTTGAGGATCACGTTTTCGAGCTGGTTGCGGTCGACCATGGCGTTCCACATGTCCGCGCCCATCACCACGTCGATCTCGATCGCTTCGCCGAGCGCGCGCCGCAGCAGCTCTTCCATGTCGCGCAGGATGTGGGTCAGGTTGGTTGGCACCGGCTGCAGCGGCTGGCGCCGCGCGAACGAGAGCAGCTGCGACGACAGCTTGGCGCCGCGCTCGACCGCGCCCAGGCTGCCCGCCAGGCGCCGCCGCAGCGTGTCGGAGATGCCAGGCTCGATCCCCATCAGGTCGAGGTTACTGCCGACCACCTGCAGGATGTTGTTGAAATCGTGGGCCACGCCGCCGGTCAGCTTGCCGATCGCCTCCAGCTTTTGCGCCTGGTGCAGCGCCAGGTTGGCCTGCTGCAGGTCCTGCGTGCGGCGCGCCACCAGGCCCTCCAATTCGGCCTGGTGCATCAGCAGCCCCTCCTGCAGCTGCTTCTGCTCGGTGACGTCGTGCCCCTGGCAGAAGATGCCGCTGACCTTGCCCGCGGCGTCGCGCAAGGGCTGGTAGACGAAGTCGAGGTAGCGCTGGCGCGCGCTGCCGTCCGGCTCGCGCAGCAGGATCGGCGCCGCCTTGGCGACATGCGCCACGCCGGTTGCATACACCTGGTCGCGCAGGGCGACGAACGGCTGTCCCTGCAGTTCCGGGAAGGCCGCCGCCACCTCGACCGGCGCGAGCGTGCGCTCGCCAAACAGCGCCACATAGGCGCGGTTGGCCATCTCGAAGACGTGGCCCGGCCCGCGCGTGACCGACATGAAGCCGGGCGCCAGGTCGAACATGTCCGACAGCTGGCGGCGCTTTTCTTCCAGCGACCTGGCCACTTCGGCGCCGAGCGCGCGTTCCTGCTCGAGCCGCGCGTGGCGTGCGGTGGCGTCGCGGATGACCAGCGAGACGCCGATCATGGCGCCGACGTCGTCGCGCACGGCCGACACGGCGAACTCCATGTAGGCCGGGCGGGCGCCGATGGCGTAGACCTGCTCGGTGCTGGTGGCGGCGGCGCCGTCCAGCACGCGCTTGACGGCGTCGGCCACGTCGGCGTTCCAGAACGGCAGTGCCGGTCCCTCCAGCGCCAGCGCCGCCGGCGCCGACACGCCCCACTGGTGTGCCGCGCTGTCGTTCCACTGGATCACGCGCAGCGCCGTGTCGAGGCCGACGATGCCGTCCTTGGTCTGCGCCAGCACGTTGACCAGGTAATGCGCGGCCACCTGCAGGCGCTGGTAGGCGGCGGCGTCCACCGGCCGCGGCGCGGCGATCATGCCGTTGGCGCGGTCGAGGGTGGTGCGCAGCCTGGCGCGCCGGCGCGCGTTCTTCGCCGCTTCCGCCACCACCTGGTCCTGCAGCGGGTCGCCTTCGCGCAGCATGCTCCAGTGCGGCCCGATCATCGGCGCGCGCGACAGCAGGCGCCGCAACTCGTCGTAGCCGTCGGCGCCGGCGACGAACACCAGTTCGCACAGGTTCCAGCGCGCGCGCAGGGCGCGCGCCAGCTGCAGCGGCAGCGACACCGACGGCGCGAACACCACCACCGCCGGCTCCTCGCCGGCAAGGCGCGCCGCCAGGCCCTCCGGCGCCAGCGCGGCGAAGCCCTCTCGCCACGTGGCGCCCGGCGGCCCGTGCGGAGGCGCGGGCGCGGGCGCGGTCAGGAACAGGATCGTGTCGTTCATGGGCTGCTACAGCAAGGGCAGGCCGAGCAGGCTGCGCCCGGTCCACAGCTTGAGCAGGTCGGTGGTGGGCGACATCACGTGGCTGGCGCGGGCGTCGCGCAGCATCTGCGCCACGCGGCTGTTGTCACGGTAGGCGGCGCCGCCGCAAATGGTCATGGCGTCGCCGGCCAGCTGCACCGCGGTGTCGCCGGCATCGGCCTTGCAGGCGAGGATGAACGGCAGCGCGTGCGGATCGGCGGCGTCGCCGCGGGCGGCCGCCTCGTAGATCAGGGCGCGCGTTTTCGCTACCGCCGTCCACATGCTGGCGTAGCGCACCTGCAGCACTTCGGCGTCGCGCAGCGCGGCGCCGGAATGGGCGTAGCGGCGGTTGCGCAGGTGTTCGCCGGCGGCGTCGAGCGCGCTTTGCGCCACGCCCAGGTAAGTGCCCGCCATCGCCATCAGGAAGTACGGCGCCACCACCTCGAACACGTACCAGACCTGGTCGCCGTCGTCGCCGAGCAGGTTCGCCGCCGGCACCGGCGCGTCTTGCAGGCGCAGCCCGCGCGAGGAATTGCCGCGCATGCCGAAGCCGTCCCACGGCGTCAGCCATTCGGTGCTCGGGGTATCGGCGTCGACGATCAGGCAGCTGAAGTCGCCCGCCTCGGCGCCGTCCGTGCTGGCGCGCGTGGACACCACGTAGGAGTCGGCGTGGCCGCCATTGGTGATGAACTGCTTGGTGCCGTTGACGAGGTAGTGCTCGCCGGCCGCCGTGAGGTTCGTTTCGGGCAGGTAGAAATGGGCGCCGGTGCCCGATTCGGACAGCGCCAGCGTGGTGATGTGGCGTCCTTCGGCGATCGGGCGCAGGTAGCGCTCCTCCTGGTGGGCGGTCGCCTTGGCGGCGATGACGGCGGTGCCGACGCAGTGCATGCCGAAGCACAGCGCCGAGGACGGGCAGGCGCGCCCGATCGCTTCGGTCACCATCGTCAGCGCCAGAAGGCCTTGGCCGTGGCCGCCGAGGCGCTGCGGCACCTGCAGGCCGGTGAGGCCGGCGCGCGCAAACGCCTGCATCGAATGGGCGGGCCAGCGGCCTTCGCGGTCGACTTCGCCGGCCATCGGCTCGACGACAGCGTCGACCAGTTCGGCCGTTTTGGCGAGCAAGGCTTGCAAGGCAGGGGAAGGCGTGCGGTCCATGGTATGTCCTGAAACTTCATGCTCGTAGACAACAATTATAGATGAGAATGATTTCCGCGCGGCGCGCGCTTGGCGCCGCCTGCGGGCGATCGGGCGACGTCATCGTGCTGACATACTGCTCCGCTAAGCTCTGCCGAAACCGTGGTCGCGCTGGCCACGGATGCCCACGCCAAACCCCGGAGAGTCCCATGAGCCAAGTCCCTGAAATGTCCCGCCGCCGCCTTCTGCAGATGTTCGGCGCGGCCCCCTTGCTGCCGCTTGCCTCGTTCGGCGGCGCCAGCCTGTTGTCGGCCTGCGGCGGCAGCGACGCTGTAGCCACCGCCATTGTGCCGCCGGCGGCCGCCACGTTGAGCGCCGTCACCTTCAGCTCGATGGCGGCGCCGACCCTGGCCAATCCCGCGGCGATGGCCACCACCACGGTCGGCTCGCTGATGACGGCCACCTTCAGCGATGCCAGCAAGCTCGAATTCAAGCTGGCCTACCAGAGCTTCTTCATCACCGGCGACCTGGTCGCCGACGGCAGCGGCGGCAAGACGCTGGCCGGCGGCTACTACGACATCGGCAACAAGCCGATCATCGACGCCACCGTGGCCGGCAAGGAACGCCAGTTCTTCTCCGATTCGCCCGACGGCACCACGCTGCTGTCCGTGCCGAACGCGAAAGTGGCGGGTGTGAAGGGCAACGCCGTGTTCGCGGTGGTGCAGTTCGAATACGCCACCTCCGCCCAGGACGGCAGCACCGGCATGTACGGCCGCCTGCCCTCGCCGATCGCGGTGCTGACGCTGGACCAGGATCCGGCCAACGGCAAGCTGTCGCTGGTGAAGTACCACAACGTCGACACCTCGCAGGTGGCCGGCCTGTGGATCACCTGCGGCGCCAGCCTGTCGCCGTGGGGCACCCACCTCTCGAGCGAAGAGTACGAACCAAATGCCTTCACCGCCGCCACCGACGCCCAGTTCAAGGCGTTCAGCAAGAACCTGTACGGCAGCGAGACGGCGGCCAATCCCTACAACTACGGCCACCTGCCGGAGGTGACGGTCAATGCCGACGGCACCGCCTCGATCAGGAAGCACTTCTGCCTGGGCCGCATTTCGCACGAACTGGTGCAGGTCATGCCCGACAACCGCACCGTCATGATGGGCGACGACACCACCAACAGCGGCTACTTCATGTTCGTCGCCGACCAGGAAAAAGACCTGTCGGCCGGCACCCTGTACGTCGCCCGCGTCGGCGCCGGCTTCTCGCTCGATCCGGCGGCCGCCGCCGCCCCGCTCACGTGGATCAGGCTGGGCTCGGCCACCAGCGCCGAGATCAGGAACCTGGCCGTCACCCTGAAGCCGACCGACATCATGGACGTCAGGACCGCCGACCCGCAGGACGCCAGCTACACCAAGGTGGCCGCGAGCGGGCGCACCGAGTGGATCAAGCTGGTGCCGGGCCGGGAGAAGGCAGCCGCCTTCCTCGAGACGCACCGCTACGCCGCGCTGGTGGGCGCGTCGATGGGCTTTACCAAGATGGAAGGCACCACCGTCAACATCAAGGACAAGCTGGCCTACTCGGCGCTGCAGAACTGCCAGGGCTCGATGGTGGCCGGGAACGCGCAGAACGTGCCCGGCAATGGCGTCTCGATCGCCAAGGCGCTCGACGCCGGCGCGGTGATGGTGCTGAACCTGAAGGGCGGGCAGAAGGACACCCTTGGTGCGGCGATCAACAGCGAATGGATGCCGGTCGATACCAAGGCGCTCATCACCGGCGAAGACATCAAGGCCGACGCGCTTGGCAACACCGCCAACCCGGAGCGCATCGCCAACCCGGACAACCTGAAGTTTTCGGAGAAGATGCGCACCCTCTTCATCGGCGAGGACAGCGGCCAGCACGTCAACAACTTCCTGTGGGCGTACAACGTCGACACCAAGGTGCTCGCGCGGGTGATGTCGATTCCGGCCGGCGGCGAGTCGACCGGCCTGCATGCGGTCGACGAGATCAACGGCTGGACCTACATCATGAGTAACTTCCAGCACGCCGGCGACTGGGGCAGTATCCACAACGTCGTCAAGGCCACGCTCGACCCGCTGATCCGCGCCAACTACAAGGACAAGTTCGGCGCCGCGGTGGGCTACCTGACGGGCGAACTGGCGCAGGCCAGGCTGTCGAAGGCCTAACGCCGGGTCAGCAGGTAGGCGGCCATGTCGCGGGCGTCGGCTTCGCTGACGCCCAGCACCGGCATGGCAGTGAGCGGGTCGACCTGGCGCGGATTGCGGATCCACTTCACCAGGTTGTCCTGGTTATTGGGCAGCGTGCCGGCGATGAAGGGCCGCCGCGCCAGGCCGTCCAGCGGGCGGCCGACGTACACCTCGGACCCGGTGACGCCGGGGATCATGTGGCACGCGCGGCAGGCGTACTGGGTCAGCGCGACCTTGCCGCGCGCGGGATCGCCCTGTATGCCAGCCGGCAGCGCGCGCTCGCCGCAGGCGGCCAGCGCCAGCAGCAGCGCCATCGGCAGCGCGCGCATCATCGCCCCGCCCCGCGCGCGGTGATCTCGTCGTAAGATTTCGGGGTGAGCGCCGGCAGGCGATGCATGAAGGCCACCACCGCCCACAGGTCGTCATCGGCCAGGTGGTATTCCCACGCCGGCATGCCGCTCATCTTGATACCATTTTTGGTGATCCAGTACAGCTGCCCCGCGCTCCAGTGGCGCGTGGCATCGACCAGGGGACCGGGCAGCGGCTGCATGCTCTTGCCGATATCCGATTGCGCGAACCCGGGCCCGCCGTGGCACTGGGCGCAGTTGTCGCGGTACAGCACGGCGCCGCGCGCAACCTGCTGCGGCGCGCCCAGTTGCGGCACCAGCACGCCGCGCGCGTGGAAGCGCACCGAGTCGCGCATGCCCTGCTCGAGCACCGTGTGCACCAGCTGGAAGTGCTGGTTGGTCGCGCCCACGTGGTACCAGCCACTACGCAGCACCGCGGCGCCGGCCAGCGCGGCAGCGATCCCCGCCAGCGCCAGGGTGGCGGCGGCGGTTTTGAGGATCAGGCGAGTGCGGTTGGAGAGCATCGGGGGAGGGTCGATTGGCGCGTTCTATTGAAAAAAAGCCGCTATTGATTTCTTGTATTATATATATCCTTTATGCCTTAGCAGGATCCAACCGTGCGCGTGTTTTCGACCATGACGGCCGTCGCGGCGGCGCTGTGCGCACTGGCGCTGACGGCCTGCGGCAAGGAGCCGGCGCCGCTGCACGTGGCCGGCGGCGACGCGCAGACGGGCCGGCGCCTGATGGAGCAGTACCAGTGCGGCAGCTGCCACGCGATCCCCGACGTGGCCGCCGCGCGCGGCGATAGCGCCCCGCCGCTCGATCATTTCGGCCGCCGCAGCTACATCGCCGGCGCCATCCCCAACCTGCCTGACCAGCTCACGCAGTGGCTGGTCAATCCGGCGGCGCTGAAACCCGGCACGGCGATGCCGGACCTGGGCGTCTCGCCGGCCGAGGCGCGCCACATGGCCGCTTACCTGTACACGCTGCGATGACGGGCCCGATGCAATCGGTGCTGCATCCGGCCGGCGTCGACGCCGCCATCATCGGCAAGTTCGCCTGGGTGATGTTCGGCGGCGGCGCGCTGATCCTCGCCGCGGTCATGGCGCTCCTTTTCATGGCCTTGCGCGGCGGGCCGCGCCAGGTGCGCCCGCTGCGCTGGATCGCCGGCGCCGGCATCGCCTTTCCGGTGGTGGTGCTGTCGGCGCTGCTCGGCTGGAGCACCTGGCACAGCGCGCGGCTGACGGCGCAATCCTCGCAGCAGCAGCTCACCATCGCCGTCACCGCCAAGATGTGGTGGTGGGAAGTGCGCTACCGCGACAAGGCGAGCGGACGCGAGATCGTCACCGCCAACGAGATCCATATTCCGACCGGCCAGCCGGTCTATCTGGGGCTGAGCGCCACCGACGTCATCCACAGCCTGTGGGTGCCGGCGCTGGGCGGCAAGAAGGACATGGTGCCTGGCCGCGTGACGGGGCTGACGCTGCATGCGCAGAAGAGCGGCGTGTACCGCGGCCAGTGTGCCGAATACTGCGGCGAGCAGCATGCGCGCATGGCGCTGCACGTGGTGGCGGAGCCGCCGGCGCAGTTCGACGCCTGGCTGGCGCGCCAGTCGGCGCCGGCCGCGCCGCCGGCGAGCGCCGTGCTCGCGCGCGGCCGCCAGGCCTTCCTCGACCAGCGCTGCGTCGCCTGCCACACCATCCGCGGCGTCGGCGGCCAGTCGCGCGCCGGCCCCGACCTGACCCACGTCGGCAGCCGCCTGTACATCGCCGCCGGCACCCTGGCCAACCACCGCGATGGCCTCTCCGGCTGGATCGCCAATCCGCAGCACTACAAGCCGGGGGCGCGCATGCCGGCCGCCGCTGACATCGACGCCGACACCCTCGGCGCCCTCGCCACTTATCTCGAGCAGCTCAAATGACCCCGACCGAAACCGCCGTCCTGCCCAGCTCCCTGCCGCGTCCAGCCGGCGAACTGGAAGGCCTGCAGGCGCCATGGAAGACGCCGACCGGCTGGCGCTTCTTCACCAGCGTGAACAACACCAGCATCGGCCTGCTCTACATCGGCACCGCGCTGCTGTTCTTCATCCTGGCCGGCATCCTGGGCCTGCTGATGCGCGCCCAGCTGGCGGTGCCCGACAACACCCTGCTCAGCGCGCAGACCTACAACCAGGTGTTCACCATGCACGGCACGGTGATGATGTTCCTGTTCGCCATACCGGTGGTGGAAGCGATCGCCGTCTACCTGCTGCCCAACATGCTCGGCGCGCGCGACCTGCCGTTCCCGCGCCTGTCGGCCTACGCGTTCTGGGCCTATGCGATCGGCGGCCTGGCGTTCTTCTGCACCCTGTTCGCCGGCCTCGCGCCCGACGGCGGCTGGTTCATGTACCCGCCGTTGACGGGCAAGGAGTATTCGCCTGGACTGAATACCGACTTCTGGCTGCTGGGGATCGGTTTCATCGAGATATCGGCGATCGCCGGCGCCATCGAACTGATCGTCGGCATCCTGTTCACCCGCGCGCCCGGCATGACGCTCGGCCGCATGCCGGTGTACGCCTGGGCGATGCTGGTGGTGGCGGTGATGATCGTGTTCGCCTTCCCCGCCATCATCGCCGGCACCGCGCTGCTGGAACTGGAGCGCGCCTACGACTGGCCGTTCTTCATCGCCGCGCGCGGCGGCGACCCGCTGCTGTGGCAGCACCTGTTCTGGTTCTTCGGCCACCCCGAGGTGTACATCATCTTCCTGCCGGCGGCCGGCATGGTGTCGACCATGATCCCGACCGTCGCCGGCACGCCGCTGGTGGGGCGGCGCCAGATCGTCGTGGCGCTGGTGGCGGTGGGCTTTTTCAGCTTCGCGCTGTGGGCGCACCACATGTTCACCGCCGGGCTGGGCGTGCTGGAGATGAGCTTCGTGTCGGCCGCCAGCATGGCGGTGGCGGTGCCGACCGCCATCCAGGTGTTCGCCTGGATCGCCACGCTGTGGCGCGGCAAGGTGACCATCACCGGGCCGACGCTGTTCCTGCTCGGCTTCATGTTCATCTTCGTGCTGGGCGGGCTGACCGGCGTGATGGTGGCGGTGCTGCCGTTCGACTGGCAGGTGCACGACACCTACTTCATCGTCGCCCACCTGCACTACGTGCTCATTGGCGGCATGGTGTTCCCGGTGTTCGCTGCGATGTACTACTGGATCCCGCTGGTCAACGGCAACCGCCTGTCCGAGCCGCTGGCGCGCTGGGTGTTCGGCCTGATGTTCGGCGGCTTCAACGTGGCGTTCTTCCCGATGCACATCACGGGCCTGCTGGGCATGCCGCGCCGCGTCTACACCTACGCGCCGGATCTCGGCTGGAATGCGCTGAACATGGTCTCGAGCGTGGGAGCCTTCGTGTTCGCCGCCGGCGTGGTGCTGTTCATCGTCGATGCGGTGCGCACCTTCCGCAAGAGCGAAAAGGACCCCGGCAATCCGTGGAACGCGGCGACGCTGGAGTGGCTTCCGACCGAAGAACACGGCAACCGCAGCATCCCGCGCATCGTGTCGGCCGAACCGCTGTGGGACCAGCCAGCGCTGGGCGTGGAAGTTGCGGCGGGGCGCCACTACCTGCCCGGCAGCGCCACCGGCAAGCGCGAGACGATCGTCACCAGCCCGGTCGGCGCCGAGCCGCGCTACCTGCTGATCCTGCCCGGCGACAGCTGGTGGCCGCTGATCGCCGCCGCCGGCACCGCCGGCTTCTTCCTGCTGCTGACGATGAAACTGACGCTGATCGCCTGGACCTGCGCGGTGGTTGCGGTGATCGCGATCGTCGCCTGGCTGTGGCAATCGGACCGGCCGCCGCCGATGGCGACCGCCAAGGTGTCGGACACCCTGACGCTGCCGGTCGGCGCCAGCGGGACGGCGTCGCCGTCGTGGTGGGCGACGATGATCATGCTGGTGGTCGACGCTACCATCTTCGCCTCCTTCGTGTTCGCCTACATCCACACCTCGATGCGCCTGGAGGTATGCCCGCCGCCGAACGCGGCGCTGGCCGAACCGCTGTGGCCCCTGCTCGCCGCCGCCCTGCTGCTGGCCGGGTCGGCCCTGATCGCGCTGTCGAAGCGGGCCATTGGCAGCGGGCTGCTGCCATGGCTGGTGCTGGCGGCGCTGGCGTGCATGGTGGCCGCCTTCGCGTGCGACTTCAACGGCCATCGCCTCGCCGGGCTCGACCCGACGCGGCATGCGTGGAGCGCGACGGTGGCGGCGATGCTGGCCTACCAGGGGCTGCACGTGGCCGCGATGGCGCTGGTGGCGCTGTACCTGTGCGCGCGTGCGTGGCGCGGGCACGTCAGCGAGCGCAGCCGCGCCACGCTGGACAACACGGCGCTGATGTGGCACTACACGACGCTGCAGGGGATCGCCGCGTCGGTGGCGATCCACCTGGTGCCGAAGCTGATGGGATGACCATGCGCGACCGCTTCTTCGTTCGACTGCTGCGCGGCAGCCTGCCGCTGATGATATGGGCCGCGCACTGGTTTGGCGCCTACCTGCTGGTGGCCGCGCAATGCACGCCGGCGCTGATCACGCCGCAGGCGCCGCGGCTATGGATGCTGGGGGTGCTGTCGGCGCTGGCGCTGCTCGCCTGCCTGGCCTTGCTGTGGCGCGCCGGCGGCAGGCTGCGCGACGCCGGTGACGACGCCGCCCTGCTCGACTGGGCGGCCGCCGGCAGTGCGCTGCTGGCGGCGGTGGCGATTGCGTGGACGACCGTGCCGATGGCGATGATCGGCGGCTGCGGCTAGCTCGTCATCTTCGCGAACGCGGGGATCCCATTTGCGCGAGCAGCCAATGGCGGCTGCCAACACTGATCGGCAAAATTGGGTCCCCGCGTGCGCGAGGACGACGGCGCTTACTTCGCGGCCGGCTTGACGCGCCACACCGCGTTGCCGACATCGTCGGCCACCAGCAGCGCGCCGGCCTTGTCGATCGCCACGCCGACCGGACGGCCATAGGCGTCGCCATCCTTGTTGACGAAACCGGTCAGGATCTGGACCGGCTTGCCGTTCGGCTTGCCGTCGGCGAAGGGCACGAAGACGACGTTGTAGCCATTGAGCGGCTTGCGGTTCCAGGAGCCGTGCTGGCCGATGAAGGCGCCGCCGGCATAGGCCGGCGGGAACAGGCTGCCCTCGTAGAACGCCAGGCCGAGCGGCGCCACGTGGGTGCCCAGCGCGTAGTCCGGCACGATGGCCTTGGCCACCAGGTCGGGCCGCTGCGGTTCGACCCGCTTGTCGACATGGCTGCCGTAGTAGCTGTATGGCCAGCCGTAGAAGCCGCCCTCTTTCACCGACGTCAGGTAGTCGGGCACGAGGTCGCTGCCAAGTTCGTCGCGCTCGTTCACCACCGTCCACAGCTGGCCGCTCTGCGGCTGCCAGCCCATGCCGTTCGGGTTGCGCAGGCCGGAGGCGAACAGGCGCGTGGCCGATGTCTTCAGGTCGATCTCGAGGATCGCCGCGCGGTTGGTTTCCTTGTCGATGCCGTTTTCGGCGACGTTGCTGTTCGAGCCCACCGTCGCATACAGCTTGCTGCCGTCCTTGCTGGCGATGATGTTCTTGGTCCAGTGGTGATTGAGCGGACCGCCCGGCAGCGCCGCGACCATGACCGGCGCCGCGGCAATGGCGGTGTCGCCGGCGTGGTACGGGAAGCGCACCACGGCGTCGGAATTGGCCACGTACAGGACGTCGCCCACCAGCGCCATGCCGAACGGCGAATTGAGCCCCTTGAGGAATTCGGCGCGCGTCTCGGCGACGCCGTCGCCGTCGGCGTCGCGCAGCAGCGTGATGCGGTTCGGGCTGGGCACGGCGGCGCCGGCCTTGGCCATCACTTTGCCCATGATGAAGCCCTTGATGCCCTTGCCTTCGTCGGGCCGCGGCGGCGCGTTGGTTTCGGCCACCAGCACGTCGCCATTGGGCAGCACGTACAGCCAGCGCGGATGCACCAGGCCGGTGGCGAGCGCATTGACGGCCAGGCCGGGCGCGGCGGTCGGCATGACGCCGGCCGGCCAGCCCTTGGCCGGCGCGATGTCCACCGTCGGGATCAGCGTTTTCACCGGTTCGGGAATGGCCGGGGCGGGACCGACGCCGGCGGTGGTGGGCAACAGGGCTTTTTCGCCGCAGGCGGCAAGGCTGAGCAGCAGGCAGCCGGCAAGCAGGCGAACGGGTACGGCGTCGGGCATGGAATCTCTCCTGGTATGGTGCGTAAGGCGAACCCATTCAATTCTATACAAATCGGACAACATTGTTCGCGCGTTACGACCGGCGCCACGGCGCCGCGCCCTAGGAACGACGCCGCAGTTCCTCGGAAGCGATCGCGGCCAGCTCCGACAAGGCCCGCAACTCGCTGGCGCGCAGGCGGCGCGCTTCGAGGTCGAGCACGCAGAGGGCGCCGAGCCGATGCCCGCCGGCGCCGATCAGGGGCGCCGAAGCATAGAAGCGCAGGTGCGGCGCCCCAGCCACATGGGGATCGGCCTTGAAGCGGGCGTCGCGGCTCGCGTCCTCCACCATGAACGGTTGGTCCTGCAAGATGGCATAGCGGCAAAATGCCCACTCGCGCGGTGTCTCGCTGACGTTGACGCCCAGCCGCGACTTGAACCACTGGCGCGTCGACGTCAGCAGCGTCAGCGCCGCAATCGGCGAGCCGGTCACCTGTGCGGCGAGCCATGTCAGGCGGTCGAACACGTGCTCGGCGGGGGTGTCGATAATGCCGAGCGCCGCCACCGCCCGCAGCCGGGCCGCCTCGTCGCGCCCGACCGGATAGGCCGGGCTCGCCGCGGGCAGGAACTCGGCGTCGGCCGGCGTGGCCGGCGCCTTGCCCGGCTCGCCATCGGCGATGCCGCGCTGGCGCAGCAGTTCGAGCACCGCGCTGCGCCGCACGCGCCGGTGCCCGCCCGGGGTTGTCCACGAGGCCAGGGCGCCGCCCTGAATCCACAGTTGCGCTGTACTGACGGCCACGCCGAGCAGCCGCGCGGCGCCCCCGGTGGTGAGCGCAGGATCATCGTCGGGCCGCAGATCAGCCTTCATATGTTGCTCCCTGTTAGTGTTTGTTTCAATTTTACAATATCCGTCAGATCTGATGAAGAGAAAGGCGAGGAACGGCGTTCCGCGCGGCGATTTCGTCAAATATAATTGACTTGAGGAAATATTTGTTACATAATTTCAACATATTGCCGACTTTAAACCAACTAATTCCGGGCCTGTGCCCGACCGTGGAGCCTTACCATGTCGTTTCGTAACTTGAAGATTAAGACCCTGATTATTTGTATCATCGGGCTGCTGGTATCGCTGCTGATTCTGACCGGCCTGGGCGGCATGTTCAACACGCGCCAGGCGGTCAATGCGCTGGAAACGATCACGCTGCAGGACCTGAATGCGCAGGCCGCGCTCGACAAGATTCGCCTGCGCATGGAAACCAACCGCAGCCAGGTGTTGCAGGCGCTGCAGCATAATCCGGCCACCCAGTACGCGGCGATGCACGACCACCCGGCCACCGTCCACTTCGGACTGATCCGCAGCAACAGCGAAGAGATCACCAAGCTGTGGAAGAATTACGAGCAGGAGATCAAGGCCGGCGAGGAGAAAGACCTGGCCCAGCAATGGTACGAGACCAGTGGCGAACTGGGCACCGTCAGCGCCAAGGCGGCCGCCCGCGCGATCGAAACGGCCGATTGGGACGGCGCGCAGAACATCCTGATCAAGACCATCAACCCGTCCTACCGCAAGGCCGACGCCATCGTCGCCAAGCTGAGCTCCGTACTGCAGCAGCGCACCCAGGATGACCATGCCGCCGTCAACGCCGGCATTGCGCGGGCGACCAACCTGATGATCGGCGTGCTGGCTGCCGGCGTGCTGCTCAGCCTGGTGGCCGGCATCTACATGCTGCGCGCCATCGGCCGCCCGTTGAACGCTTCCGTCGAGGCGGCCCACCGCGTGGCCCAGGGCGACCTGACCGGCGACATCGACGCCACCTCCACCAATGAATTCGGTTTGCTGTTGAGTGCGCTGAAAAGCATGAACGGTAACCTGGTCAGCATCGTCACCGAAGTGCGCTCGGGCACTGACGACATCGCCACCGCCTCGAGCGAGATCGCCGGCGGCAACGCCGACCTGTCGGCCCGCACCGAGCAGCAGGCCAGCGCGCTGGAAGAAACGGCATCATCCATGGAAGAGCTGACCGCCACCGTGCGCCAGAACAGCGACAGCGCGCGGCAAGCCAACACGCTCGCCATTTCCGCCTCCGAGGTCGCAGTCCAGGGCGGGCGCGTGGTGGCGCAGGTGGTTGAAACGATGAGCGCGATTAATCAATCGTCGCGGCAAGTGATGGACATCATCGGCGTGATCGACGGCATCGCCTTCCAGACCAACATCCTGGCCTTGAATGCCGCGGTCGAAGCGGCCCGCGCCGGCGAACAGGGCCGCGGCTTCGCGGTGGTGGCGTCGGAAGTGCGCACGCTGGCGCAGCGCTCGGCTGCGGCCGCCAAGGAGATCAAGGCGCTGATCGGCGCTTCGGTCGAACAGGTCGAGCTGGGCAGCAAGCTGGTCGACTCCGCCGGCACCACGATGGGCGACATCGTCGCCAGCGTCAAGCGCGTGACCGACATCATGGGCGACATCAGCGCCGCCGGCAAAGAGCAGGAAGCCGGCATCGAACAGATCAACCGCGCGATCGGCGAGATGGACGCCGTGACCCAGCAAAACGCCGCACTGGTCGAGCAGGCGGCGAGCGCGTCGGCAATGCTGCAGGAGAAGGCTGCCAGCCTGGCCGAAAACGTGCGCTTCTTCACGCTCGACGCCGAACCGGCGCCGCAGCACAGCCAGGCGCCGGCGCGCCGGCCGGCGAAGCCACGCGCGGCGATTGGCTACGCCACGGCCTGACCGGCCCTGGCCGTCACACAAGCCGGTGCCAGGGTGCACCGGCTTTTTTTCGTCCGCGCTACAGGTTGAGCGGCGTGATCTTGGTGCCTTCGAGGCTCAGGTTGGCCATCAGCCCCGCGTTCGTCAGCACCATCACCTGCACCGGCTGGGTGGCGGTGGTGGTGTCGACCTGGCCGTTGGCCCCGACCTTGAGCACGGCGACGGAGGCGTCGGCGCCCAGGTTCCAGCCCTTGCCGGCGCGGAACTTGTCGAGCGCATCCTTGGTCATGAACAGGATTACCATCGCTTTCGACTGCGCACCGGCCTGGAAGCCGACCGACAGCGAGCCGATGCTGTAGTAGCTGACGGGGCTGCCTTTGGCGCGCAGCTCGCCCCTGCCGTATTCGCCGCCGACCACGAAGCCGGCTGCCAGCACGCGCGGGAATACCAGGACGCCGCTGGCCTTGGCCACCAGCTCGCGCGAGCCGCTCACCTGCGCGTACAGGCGGGTAAGGGTGCTGTCGGTGCCGGCATTGATTTCGGCGCGGGCGGCGCTGTTTTCGGCCCTGGCGGACGTGCCGGATGTGCCGGACGTGTCTTTCGTCATGCTGCAACCACCGAGGGCCAACGCCGCGAATGCCAGCGCCGCCGTCGAGTTGAGCAGGAAGCTACGCTTTTGCATGAGATCCTCCGGTCGTTGAGAATTCGGGAACCCGCAGTCCAGCATGGTCGCAGGCAAACTACCTGCCCTTACCAAGACTTACTCTGATTTTACCCCTGGCGGTATGCCTGCACGGCTGGCAGGTACGACGATTCCGCGGTCGCGTTGCGCCTTTGTCACGCCGACCAGAACAGTCATCTTTTCGATAAAACAACGGTTAATATGTCAATCATTCAACCGATGCATCACCAGGAATTATCGAATGAAGACTGTCCTGGCACTCCTCGCCGCCCTGGCGATTTCCCGCGGCGCTGCCGCCGCGCCGATGTCCGACGCCGACATCAGAAAAGGCGTCACCGACGCGGTACTGCGCTATGTCGGTTCGATTGCATGCAGCCCGGCAGCGCTGCGGCCCGAGGCCGTGCTGACGCTGGAGCCGCTCGACCAATCGGGACCGTCGCTGCCTAAATATGCGCTGTTATGGTCGGGCGACCTGGGATGCTGGGGCGGCGCCGGCTCGGAACGGACCCACCTTGCCATTGCGACGTTCAATACCGGGCGGTTCGTCGTGCGGCCGGAGCTGTCGTCCCCGGTGATCGCGTTCGAGAGTCCGGCACGGTTCGTCGCCCGCGTGGTCAGCAACAGCGCCGATAGCCTTGTCCTCGAAGGCATGGAATACGGTCCTGGCGACGCCCGCTGCTGCGCTTCGATACCCGTGCGCTTCAGCTTGCGGGTCGATGCCGGCGGAAATTGGAAACTGACCGATAAAGCCAGGTTGGAAAAGTGATAATCTGTTTGCTTTCACAATAAACAGGAGATCCAATGTCCCCTGAAAGTACCCAAGACGCACCGGCCCGCGTGCGCACTGCCGTTTCGCTACTGTGGCTATCGCTGGTCGTCGGGCTGTTGGTATTAATGTTCGATCCCGCATCGGCGGCAATGCTGCCGTCGGCGATGCTTTACTCGATCGCGGTCATCAGCGCCCTGATCATGGGTTTTTTCATCTACAAGATAGGAAAGGGCCGCAACTGGGCCCGGATCACTTTCCTGGTACTTTTTCTGCTTGGCCTGATTTCATATACATCGGCGCTGACGGGCTTATTCAATCGCTCGGTGGTCGCCGGCGGCCTCAGTACCGCACAGGTGATCATGCAGGTGGTCGCGCTGTATTTCGTCTTTTCGAAGCCGGGTTCGCTGTGGTTTTCGAAAGGCGTTTCGCAGACTGCAGTGTGACCTGACACCGAGGTGGCGATATGGGACTGGAATAAAGCGCCAGTCCCATGCCGCGCTAACAGCTCAATACGGGTCTGGCGACAGCACACCGGCATTCACGCCGCCCGATCGGTAAATCGGAAAACCCGGCCACTCCTAGAGATTGATCGTGGGGTGGAATCAGCCAATTTTCGAATCTGGATCGCCGATGCGCCGATCGTCAGCGGCTTGCCCGAAGCGCGCAGGGTCGGCCCCTGCGTCACGTTCTTCGTCGATGCCCGCAGGGCAGCAAGAGCCGCCATGGGAATCTGTAATCCTCGCCCCCGTCTGCAGTGCGTGAAAGCATGGCTGTGTTGTTATCTGCGCAGAGAAGAATAATAGAGAGAGTGACCGCCCTATCCATGACTACCCAAGAAATATCTGGTACCCGAAACCAAGGTGACGCTGTCATCGGCTTTAATCGTCCGCACGCTGCTTCCGCCGTCGGGCGGCCCGACCTTGACGCGGCGGGGCGATCAGCTCCCGTCATCAGGACAAGCGATCAACTCACCTGGATCCAGGGCCTGCGCGGCATTGCCTGCATCCTGGTCGTACTGACCCATGCGCGTTATTTTTTGCTCGATACCCCGCTGTGGCCGCTGTCGAATCAGTTGTTCCTGCCCGGCGCAATGGGGGTCGATCTGTTCTTCGTTATCAGCGGATTTATCATGGTCTATACGACCACCGGTGACCGGGCCAAAGGCGGGGTGGGAACGTTCTTGATCAAGCGGTTCACCCGCATCTGGCCGCCGTATGCCTTGATGACGGTTGCATGGGTGATCTTGTTCGGTGGTGGACTATCCGCTTTCCAGGAAATGAGCAGCCTCAAACAGATCTTGCGCAGCCTGGCTTTCATTCCCGTGTCGCCGCATGTGCCTCTGTATTTCAATGCGACCCTTCCGCTTGGCTGGACCCTGGAGTTCGAAGCCTATTTTTACCTGATATTCGCGGTCTCGATGCTGTTTCGCCGCCTGCGCTGGGCGGTCCTGATCGCCTGGGTTTCTTATTCGGCGATCGTGTTTCCGATGGCGCGCCGCGCTGCCGGCTTCAATCTCGATGCCGTCGCCGACCTCGGATATCGCTTCGGCTATGCCAACCTCATGACCAATTCGATGGTCCTGGAATTCATGGCGGGCGTCATCGCCGCCGGGATTTATTTATCGCCGCTGCGATTTAGAAATCCGCGCCTGTGCTGGAATCTGGTGTTGCTGGCCGTGTCGATTTCGCTGTGGAGCGTCTATAGCTCCTTTTTTGACTTCCATGGTCCGCTGAAGTGGGGCGTTGCGGCATTTGTCATCGTGACTGTCTGTGCGATCGCCAGCAAGACCGTGGACATCGCCCTGCCGCAGCCAGTGCTCTGGCTCGGTACGATCTCGTATTCGCTCTACCTTACTCACACGAGCACGCAGCAACTGCTGCTAGGCTGGTTCGCAGCCCATCATCTGGACCCGCGCAATTGGGGTTTTATGTTTTTGACGACCGCTGTGGCGATCGCGGTGGCGTGGGTATTTTACGAACTGGTCGAGGTCAGGCTATGCCGCCAGTTCAGGCGTGCCGTCGAGTGGTCGATCGCCGCTGTACATGCGCGGGTTCCCGTGCCCGCTTCGCAAGGATGAGCTGACGTGCTCGTCAGCCGTTGATGTGCTGGAGCGGGTGAAGGGAATCGAACCCTCGTCGTAAGCTTGGGAAGCTTCTGCTCTACCATTGAGCTACACCCGCGTAGAGCGCATTCTACGCGGGTTTGTGCGCTGTTGACAAATTCTTGGTGCGCTTGCCGAGCTCGCCTGAGCTAGTGGCCGACCCGCTCGGCTGCCATGGCCCGCTGCTGAGCGGAGCGCCTCAATTCCACGGCGCCGGTGATCCTGTCATTGCCCTCATCGGTCAACGTCATCTTCAGCTTGCCGTCGACCGCCACGAAGACGTTCGCCGCCGCAGCGACCAGTTGCGCCCGCGGCCGCCCGGTGATCTCGGCATACATGCGAAGTCCTCGTCGATGCAGCAGCATCTGCTGCCCGTTCGACAACTGGTAACGGCCCTGCCAGGCGTCCCAGTCCTGCGGGAACATTCTGTACGGTTGCAGCGGAACGGCGATGGTGTCGCTTGCGTCCGCCGGCAGGGAACCGGCCGTCAGCACCAGCGCCAGCAGTACCGGTTTCATGATGAGCTCCTCAGTGAACAGTTCGAAATGGGGTGCGGGGCCGCCGAATGCCGCGACGGCACGGCAGCCGCCACGGCGATGTCTCTATCTGTTGCTCAACAGCGCGACCGTCACGCCGGCGCCGCTGGCCTGGCCGATCGCCTGCTGAGGCGAAGCGATCAGCATCTCGCCCGTCACCGGGCCATCGTCATGGGTGTGCAGCGTCATCTTCAGTTGCCGGTCGACGGAGACGAATTCGTTGCGCGATGCCGGCACCAGCTCGGTGCGCGGCCGGTCGCCGACGTCGGCATGGATCGTGCGGCTGTACTGGCGCAGCACCATCGTGTCGCCGTTCGACATGTCGTAGGCGCCCTTGAAGGCGTCGAAATCGCCCGGCATCAGCCGGTGCGGCTGGGCCGGAAGCTGGATCGGATAGCCCGGAACCTGGACCGAGGTCTGGTCCGATTGGGACTGCGCCGATGCCCCCAGCGCCAGCGTGCCCAGCAATGCAGCAATCATCGTGCTTTTCATACATCCTCCTGGATTGCAAAAGAAATTTAACACTTGAGCCGAGATCACAGCCCAGTGGCCAATCGCGTTGTCAGACCGCGCCTACCGTTTAAATATAGTCACGGCCAGTAGGAGCGCGGAGGTTTTTTGTTGCTCGGCGTGCTTGCGGCGGGCACAGGAAAACCGAACATTGAGCGACCGCAGCGATTGTCAAATATCCGTAGCACGCGCGAATGATTGTGAACAAGGGGGCGCGGATGCTGCCGCCCTGGGGCGCCGACGACGAACGCTGGGCCGACCGGGGAGTGCGTCAAAGTATGTTAGATTCGACAATGTTCAACATCCCTCGACGGGGATGCCCTGCTTGCATCGACCACGGCCCACGGCCAGCAAGCACAACCGGTCGTTAGCCTGATCGCCACCGGCGGCACCATCGCGATGAAAAACGACCCGGTGAAAAAGGCCCCGGTACCGGCGATCTCGGGCGAGGATCTGCTCGCCACCGTCCCCGACGTCGCAAAGTATGCCAAGGTGGAAGTGCGCAACATATCAAACGTTCCGTCCGACTATATGGACCCGGTACGCTGGGTGCAGCTGACCAGGGCAGTTCAGGAAACGCTGGCGCGTCCCGAAGTGGCCGGGGTGATCGTTTCCCACGGCACCGACACGCTGGAATAGACCGCTTACTGGCTGGACCTGACGGTGAAATCGGACAAGCCGGTGGTACTGATCGGGGCGCAGCGCAATGCCTCCGAGCCGGATTTCGACGGTCCGCACAACCTGCTCGGCGCCGTCCGCATTGCCGTCTCCCCCGACGCGAAGTCCAAAGGCGTGATGCTGGCCATGAACAGCCAGATCAATGCCGCCCGCGACGTCACCAAGACCCATACCTCCAGCGTCGAAACGTTCAAGTCGGGCGACTTCGGCTTCCTCGGCGTCGTCGATTTCGATCGGGTGACGTTTGCGCGCAGCCCGCTGCGCCGGCAGTTCGTACAGCTGCGTACCGACAAGATGCCGGACGTTGAGATCGTGTCGATGTACGGCGGCGCCGACGGCAAGCTGCTGCGCTCGGCCGTGGACAACGGCGCCAAGGGCATCGTCGTGCAGGCGCTCGGCTGGGGCAACATGAATATTCCCATGTTCAATGCAGTCAAGTATGCCCTGTCGAAGAATGTCGCCGTGGTCATCCCGACCCGTGTGCCGAATGGCCGGGTGCTGCCGAATTACGGCTTCGAAGGCGGCGGCAAGACGCTCGCCGATGCCGGCGCGGTGCTCGCCGACGGCCTGTCGCCGGCGAAGGCGCGCATCCTGCTCATGCTGTTGCTGCGGGCGGAGTGGCCGGCCAGCGCGACCTGCAGGCAGCGTTCAGCCGTTGAGGGTGCCCGACCGCCGCGGTCAACGTATTTATTTCAGTTCCGCATCATGGTAATATCAACGTTTTCTTGTTAAGTTAATATGTATGCCGATTGATCGCTCGTCCGCTTGCCGCCGCTCGCAAGAGGCGTCCACATGAAACCAGGCATGCTGGTGGAAATAGCGATGGTCGCGGCCGCCTTCGGTTTAGGCATATGGGCTGTCCTGCGCGCACGCGCCGACGGCCGCTCCCTGCTCGACATGCTGGGCTTGCGCTGGAACGGCCAGGCCCTGGCCGACTTGTCTATGGGCGCGGCCATCACCGCCGTGGCCATGGGCGGAATCTTCCTGGTCGAAGCGGCGCTCGGTGGCATTACGCGCGGCGCCGCAACGGGCACGCCCCCGCCCCTGGCGCTCTCGGCCCTGGCCAAGCTGGCGGCAACGTTCAAGGAAGAATTGATTATGCGCGGCTTGCTGCTGTCGGGCTTGCTGCTGGCCTTGCGCGGACGCGCCTGGCTCGCCATCGGCCTCTCCGCCGTCGCATTCGGCCTGATTCACCTCAGCAATCCGGGAGCCAGCGCGTTGTCGGTGGTCGGCAATGCCCTTGGCGGCGTGATCTACGGCACCGCGTTCCTGATGGCGCGCAGCCTGTGGCTGCCGATCGGCCTGCATTTCGCATGGAACTTTACCCAAGGCCCGCTGCTCGGCTTCCCGGTCAGCGGCATGGACGCCGGCGGCCTGCAGCGCGTCGTCGATGTCGGCCCGGCCTGGCTCACCGGCGGCGCATACGGCCCGGAAGCCGGTGCCGTCGGTATTGCGTTCCGCTTTGTCGTGCTGGCGTTGCTGGTCGCTTGGGTTCGCTGGAGCCACCGCAGCCCCACAGCCACTGCGCCGGCGCCGGCAGCTGCATCGACACCGAACTGAGCGAACTCAGGCGCCGGGACCTGCCAGCAGCCGCTTCGCCAGCCGCAGGCCGTCGACCATCACCGCCATTGCCCGCGACTTCGATTCCTCGTCCGGCACGCGCAGCACGAACGACGGGTGATACACCGTCACCACCCAGCGCCCGCCGTGCCGGATCGGCTTGCCGAGGGTGTCCTTGAGCGTGACGTGGCCGGTGCCCAGCACCGACTTGAGCGCCGTGCTGCCCAGCGCCACCACCACCTCTGGCTGCACCTGCGCCAGTTCCTGGTCGAGCCAGTAATGGCAGGCCTCGACTTCGCGCTGGGCCGGCGTCTTGTGCAGGCGCCGCTTGCCGCGCGGCTGCCACTTGAAATGCTTGACGGCGTTGGTGACGTAGACGGCGTCGCGCGCGATGCCGGCGTCGGCCAGCGCCCGGTCCAGCAACTGGCCGGCCGGGCCGACGAAAGGCTGGCCGGCAAGATCCTCCTGGTCGCCCGGCTGCTCGCCGACGAGCATGATGCGCGCGGGCGCGGGGCCGGCGCCGCCGACCGCCTGGGTCGCGTGTTGCCACAGGTCGCAGCGGCGGCACTGGTCCAGCGTCGACGGCGCATCGCGCTGCGGCTGTGCTTTCGCGGCCGAGATGGCTATGGTGGTGCCGCTTTTCTGCCCCACCGCCTCGGCCTGGCCGGTGCGGCGCACGCCGTTGGCGGCCTGCGACACCAGTTCCGGCACCACCGCCCCTTCCGGCAAGTTCTTCCAGAAGCGCGACGGAATGTGGCTTTGCATCAGCTGCGCGTTGAGCCGAGCGGGATTGAAGATGCTGCGGTAGTAGGTCAGCCACAAGGCTTCGCCCGCATCGTCGAGGTCGGCCGCACCGGTCATCAGCGGGCCGGTGTTGTGCAGCGTTTCGCCATCCCACAGCACGCTGGCGTCAGGGGTGGCGATCATCCAGCTGATGCGCCCCATGCGGCTGACGAAGTGCTGCGCCACTTGCGGCAGCACGTCGTGGGCCGGCTCGAACCAGGCGACGAAGCGCGGCGGGCCGGCCACTTCGGGCCGCTCGCGGAAGCGGATGTAGGCGTGCATGTCGTGCTCCTCGCGGTGCACCGCCTTGACCATCGCGTGCAGCCGGCTGCCGTCCTCGTCGGCAGCTGACATCACCACCTGGTCGCCATGCTGCCAGCGCCACACCACCCGGTACAGGAAGGGCCAGCGGTCGGCCACCCGGCAGCAGGCGGCGCTGGCAAGCATGTCCATCAGCTTGCGCGGCAGGTGCAGGGTGGGATTGGCGCGGCGCGGGTCGAGCACGGGCGCGTCCACGAGAGGCACGGGAGGCATCGGCGCCGACGAGAACAGGTCGCCGCCGCCTTCCGGCGTCACCCACGCCACCGCGTGCGGGGCGATCTCGAAGGCCAGCAGCTCGCGCGCCGCCTCGCGCCACTCGGCAAACGATGCCACCAGCACCGGCTGGCCGGCGGCGGCCGCCACCGCCGCGTTCACGCGGCCTGCAGTTCCGTCCATAGACTCATTTGCTGCGGGGCTACTGCCAGCGAACGCCGCAACACCTCCGACGAGGCCGCCCCGCTGACCGGCGAATAATCGGCGGTAACGATGAACGGCGCGATTTTTTTCATGCTGCAGCGCAGCCGGGTCAGGTCGACATAGCGGATCTGCCGCAGCCGCCGCAGTTCCACCAGGCGCCTGGCGTTGCGCAGCCCGATGCCGGGCACGCGCGCGATCATGCCGGCGTCGGCGCGGTTCAGGTCCATCGGAAAGTGCTCGCGGTGCGCCAGCGCCCACGCCAGCTTGGGGTCGATGTCGAGCGCCAGGTTGCCGCCCGACGCGGGCAGCAGTTCGCTGGCGGCGAAGCCGTAACTGCGCAGCAAAAAGTCGGCCTGGTACAGGCGATGCTCGCGCAGCATCGGCGGCGGCGCCAGCGGCACGCTGCCGGGACTTTGCGGAATCGGGCTGAAGGCCGAGTAGTACACCCGCTTGAGCTTGTAGCTGCCGTACAGCGTTTCCGCGGTCGACAAGATGGTCTGGTCGTCGCTGGCGTCGGCGCCGACGATCATCTGGGTGCTCTGGCCGGCCGGGGCAAAGCGCGGCGACCTGGGTTCCTCCGCTTTTTCGTCGAGCTTGCGGCGGATCGAGCCCATCGCCAGCTTGATGGTGTGGATGCTTTTTTCGGGCGCCAGCTTGTCGACGCTTTCCTGCGTCGGCAGTTCGATGTTGACGCTGAGGCGGTCGGCGTACTTGCCGGCGGCGGCAATCAGCGCCGGGTCGGCATCGGGGATGGTCTTGAGGTGGATGTAGCCGCGGAAGTTATGCTCTTCGCGCAGCAGGCGGGCCACGTGCACCAGCTGCTCCATGGTGTAGTCGGCCGAGCGGATGATGCCGGAACTGAGGAACAGGCCGTCGATGTAGTTGCGCAGGTAAAAGTCGACCGTCAGCTTGACGACTTCATCGACGGCAAAGCGCGCGCGCGGCACATTGGAGCTGCGGCGGTTGACGCAGTACTGGCAGTCGTAGATGCAGAAATTGGTCAGCAGGATCTTGAGCAGCGAGACGCAGCGCCCGTCCGGCGTGTAGCTGTGGCAGATGCCCATGCCGCTGGTGGCGCCGATGCCGTCCTTGCCTTCCGACGAGCGCCTGGGCGCGCCGCTGCTGGCGCAGGAGGCATCGTATTTGGCGGCGTCGGCCAGAATTTCGAGCTTGTCGGTCAGTTCCATCGTCGTCGGGATTCACTGTATATATATACAGCATATTACACCAACGGCGATGGCCAGGCGCCCGATTGGCCGCCGGCGGGGCGCATAAACAACAAATCGACGCGGCAGCGGATTTCCCTCTACGTCCAAGACAGCTACATCACCCCCAGCCCAGCGAGCGCACGCCCTTCAGCCAGCTGAGGGTCGTCAGGGCGGACAAACTTGCGCGCCGCATTTATCAGCTGCGGCTCGGTCAGCCACCGAGGCGATCAGGCGGCGCACGCCTCGTCGCACTGGCGCGCGAACTGCGCGCGCTGGGCATCGTCCATGCGCTCGGCGGCGCGCCTGGCGTAGCGGGCGGCGGCGTCGACGCCTCCCTGCGCGGCGCGCTGCAGCCACAGCGCCGCGGCCAGCGCATCGCCCGCCACGCCCTGCCCCGCCAGATACATCAGGCCCAGGTTGAACTGGGCGCGCGCATGGCCCTGGCGGGCCGCCGACTCGTACCAGTAATGGGCCGCCGCGTAATCGCGCTGCACGCCCTGGCCGCTGTCGTGGCGCAGGCCGAGGGCAAACTGGGCCTGCGCGTGGCCGCGCTCGGCCGCTTTCAGGTACCAGCCGTAGGCCTGGCCACTGTCGGCCACCAGCGCGTCGTCGAGGTCGAACAGCACGCCGACCTTGTACTGGGCGGCGGCGTAGTCCTGTTCGGCCGCACGCAGGTACCACGCCATCGCGGCGCTGGCATCCTGCGCCACGCCGATGCCGCTTTCGTAGCGCAGCGCGAGGTCGAACTGGGCGCGCAGGTGGCCCTGCCCGGCCGCCTGGCGGTACCAGTCGACCGCCTGCTCGGCGTCGGCAGCGACGCCGTGGCCGCTGTCGACCAACTGGGCCAGATGGTACTGGGCGCTGGCGAAGCCTTGCAGCGCCGCCTTGCGGTACCACTCGGCCGCCTGGGTGAAATCCATGTCGACGCCCTGGCCGAACTCGTAGCGCAGGCCGATGTTGTCCTGCGCGCCGGCGTGGCCCTGCTCGGCCGCCTTGCGGTACCAGCCGAGCGCCGCGGCCTCGTCGCGCACCACGCCCTGGCCGTTGTCGTAGATGAGGGCGAGGTTGAACTGCGAACTGGCGTGGCCCTGGGCGGCGGCGCGGCGGTACCAGCCGATCGCCTTCTGGCTGTCCTGGGCGACGTCCTCGCCCTTCTCGTAGCGCAGCGCGAGGTTGAACTGGGCCGGCGCGTAGCCCTGCTCGGCGGCCTTGCGGAACCACGACAGCGCCTGCAGCGCATCGTGCTGCACGCCCTGGCCGTTATCGTAGCGCAGCGCGAGGTTGAACTGGGCCCGCGCGTAGCCCTGCTCGGCGGCTTTGCGGTACCACGTGATGGCCTGGCGGAAGTCCTGCGGCACGCCCTTGCCGCTTTCGTACATCATGCCCAGGTTGTTCTGCGCGCCGGGATCGCCCTGCTCGGCGGCCTGGCTGAACCAGTACATCGCGCGGTGGACGTCCTGCGGCACGCCCTGGCCCTTGGCGTACAGCCAGCCCAGGTTGTACTGCGCGGCGGCGTAGCCCTGCTCGGCGGCGCGCTGGTACCAGTGGACCGCCTGCTGGTAGTCCTGGCCGACGCCCTGGCCCTTCTGGTACATCACGCCGAGGTTGTACTGCGCCTGTTCGAGGCCGGAGGTGGCGGCCATGCGGTACCAGGCGACGGCCAGCTCGTAATTTTGCGGCACGCCCTGGCCGTTGACGTACATGAAGCCCAGGCTGTGCTGGGCGTTGGCGACGCCGCGCTCGGCGAGGCCCTTGATGCGCAAGAACTCGGCGGTGTGGCCGGCCGGCGCACGCGCGGAAACTGGGTCCGGAGCCATGGCCTGCGGCGCTTGTCAGGACTGGATGGCGGCCACTGCCGGCGCCGCCATCGCGGGCGCGCGCGCCGAGCCGTGGGCGGCATCCTGCTCGTGCAGCAGGCCGATGAAGCTGGCCAGCGCGATCGGCCGGTGGTACAGGTAGCCCTGCATGGTCAGGCAGCCGTTCGATTTCAGGTAGCGCGCCTGGACGTCGGTCTCGACCCCTTCGGCAATCAGGTGCAGGCCAAGGCCGCGCGCAATCGAGATGATCGCCAGGATCACCGGGTAGTGGCCATGCTCGTCGTGGATCTCCTTGACGAAGGACTGGTCGATCTTGATGGTGTGGATCGGGAAGCGGTGCAGGTAGGACAGCGACGAGTAGCCGGTGCCGAAGTCGTCGATCGCCACCGATACGCCGAGCTGGCACAGCTTGTTGAGCTGCTCGATGGCGTACTGCGGGTTGCGGATGCAGATGTTCTCGGTGATCTCGACTTCGATCTGGGCCGGCGAAATCCCGTAGCGCACCAGCGCGCCGCGCATCTTCTCGAAGAAGTCGCCGCGATCGAGGTACTGGGGCGACAGGTTCAGCGACAGCCGGATCGCTTCGCCGCCGGCCGCGTTCCACTGCAACATGTCGCGGCACAGCGCGCCGATCATCCAGTCCGAGATCGGCAGCATCAGGCCATTGTCCTCGGCGAAGGGCAGGAACTCGCCGGCCGTCAGCAGGCCGCGCTGCGGATGGTTCCAGCGCATCAGCCCTTCGGCACCGATGATGCGGCCGGTGATGACGTCCATCTGCGGCTGGTAGTACATCTCCAGCTCGTTCTGTTCGAGCGCCTTGCGCAGGCTCTGTTCGAGCGCGATCTTCTGGTGCGACACGTCCAGCATCGAGTTGTGATAGAAGCTGTGGCCGTTCTTGCCGAGCGCCTTGACCTGGTACATGGCGATGTCGGCATGGCGCAGCAGTTCGTCGATCGACTCGCCGTCGCCCGGATAGATGGCGATGCCGATCGAGGCCGAGATGTGCACTTCGTGGCCATCGAGGTCGAACGGCTTGTGCAGGCATTCGAGGAATTTGTCGGCGATCAGCTTGGCGTCTTCGCGGTCGCGCAGCTCCGGCAGCACGATGGTGAACTCGTCGCCGCCCTGGCGCGCCAGCGTGTCGCCGCGGCGCAGGCAGTCCTTCAGGCGCACCGACACCTGCTGCAGCAGCTCGTCGCCCTTGACGTGGCCGAGGGTGTCGTTGACCAGCTTGAAGCGGTCGAGGTCGATGAACATCACCGCCAGCTCGGTGAGCTTGCGCTTGGCCTGGATCACGGCCAGCCCGAGGCGGTCCTTGAACAGCATCCGGTTCGGCAGGTCGGTGAGGATGTCGTGGTAGGCCTGGTAGGAGATCACTTCCTCGGCGCGCTTGCGATCGGTGATGTCGCGGGCGACGCCATAGGTGCCGAAGAACTCGAGCTTCTTGACCTCGTGGTCGGGCACGTGCATGCCGATCGAATTGAGCGAGATCGTCATCAGGGTGTTGTTGAAGGTGCGGTCCTGGTTGCCGCCGGCGTGGCATTTGAGGCGCAGTTCGACGTTGCGCGAGGCGCGTTCGTCGACGCGGCGCTCGTTGAAGACGTAGCGCGCGCGCTCGAGGTCTTCCTCGTGCACCAGGATCGAGTAGTGCTTGCCGATCAGCTCCTCGCGGGCGAAGCCGAGCAGCTGGTAGGCGCGGTCGTTGACGAAGGTGAAGCGGCCTTCGTGGTTGAGCGTGTAGATGATGTCGGGCGAGCTGTCGACCAGGTAGCGGTACAGCTTTTCGGAGTTTTCCAGCTGCGAGGCGATGCGCAGGTTGGCCGACTCGAGGCGGCGCTGCTGCAGCGCGTTGGCGACCGTTTTGAGCAGCTCTTCGCGGCTGTAGGGCTTGCGCAGGTAATCGTAGGCGCCGCGCTTGAGGGCGCCGATCGCGGCGTCGATGCCCACTTCGCCGCTCATCACGATGACATCGGCTTCGATGCCCCTCTCGTTGATGAAGTCCATGATGTCATGGCCGCTCATGTCGGGCAGGCGCAGGTCGAGCAGCACCAGGTCGAAGTGCACGCGCGACAGGTGCGCCAGCGCTTCGGCGCCGCAGGAGGCGGTCACCAGGTGGTAGTCGCGCTCGCGCAGCAGTTCGTACAGCGACGACAGCAGGCGCGGCTCGTCGTCGACCAGCAGGATGCGCGGCAGGCTTTCGGCGTCGAACTGGTGCGCCTCCACGGGCGCCTCGAAAACGGTTGTCTCCGCGTGGGCGGGATTGATTGCCGCTGTCGCGCTGGCAGCTGTCGCGTTCATTGTCACCTTACACTGAGTCCATTGCCCGGGTTTTCACACCCGGGACCATGCTGGCGCCGCTTTTGGCGGGCAGCAGGATTTCGAAAGTCGTACCGTTACGGCCGCTGCGGCAGGCGATCATGCCGCCGATCTTCTTGACCAGGCCGTGCACGATCGACAGGCCAAGCCCGTGGTGGGCGCCGTCCTTGGTGCTGCGCACCGCCGAGAACAGGTTGGCCAGCACTTCGGCCGACAGGCCCGGGCCGTTGTCGGCCACCACCAGTTCGACGTACAGGATGCGGTCGCGGTTGACGTGGCCGCGGTTGGCGATCTCGATGCGCCCGCTGGCGCCGAGCGCTTCGACGGCGTTCTTGACCAGGTTGACCAGGATCTGCTTGAGGATGTCGGCGTCGCCTTCGACCTCGGCGGCGTCGTCGTGCATGTTGACGGCGATCTGCACGCCGGGCGGCACGAACTGGCTGGCGCGGAACAATCGCAGCACGTCGTCGACCACGCGGGCGACATTGGTGGCGTGCCTGGACTCGGTCGGCTGCAGGTCGGCCAGGCCGTTGATCAGCTGGCCGACGCGGTCGATCTCCTCGTTCAGGATCGACATTTCGCCGACCACCGGCTCGCGCTTGGCGAGCTTGCCGTCGAGGACGGACAGGTAGTTCTTGATGATCGACAGCGGGTTGTTCACTTCGTGCACCACGCGGCGCGACGCTTCGCGGTATTCCTCGGCGACGTGGGCGAGCTGGCGGCGCGCCTGGCCGCGCTCGGACAGCGCCGTTTCAAGCGCGGCGGCGGCCTGGGTGCCGAAGGCCTGCATGAAGCGCTCGCGCTTCTGGCAGTTCGGCACCTGCAAGGCGGCCAGGCCGCCGATCATGACGCCGACGCAGCGCCCGCCCGACACCAGCGGCAGGCACACCAGGCTGTCGGTGCCGAGCAGGCGGAACAGCTGTTCTTCGGCCAGCCCCAGCTTCGGCGCGTCGCGCTTGACAAAGGCCAGGCGGCGGTCGAGCGCCGCCTCGGCGATGACGCCGCCGCGGGCCAGCGGGATGGAAAATTCGGCGATGCGCTGCTGGGCGCTGCTGGGCATGCCGACCAGCGCGTGGCCGGTGGGGTTTTCCAGCAGGATGACGGTATTGTCGAAGTCGAACAGGATGCGCGCCGAGCGCGTCATCGATTCGAGCAGCCCGTCCTCGCCCTGCTGGCGGGCGAAGGTCTGGCCCACTTCGGACACCAGCACCAGGTTGCGCACTTCGTCCGACAGGCGCTGGCGCACCGGGTCGAGCATCGCCGGCGCATACGCCGGCGGGGTCGGGATGTCGTCGGCGCCGGCCAGGTCGATGCCCAGGTGCGAGGCGGCCTTTTCGACCTGGCGCACGGCGGCCACGCCGATGGCGTCGACCTCGTCCTGCCCGAGGCCGCACAGCTGCACGGCGTCGGCGATCGCCTCGGCGTCCGGCTCGTGCATGGCCATCAGGTGCGCCAGGCGGACGATGCGGATCAACGGGTGCGCCGACTGCAGGCGCTCGCTCGGCTCGTGGTGGTACAGCACCGAGTCGGCGAGGAAGGAATCGAGGTGCCAGCGTTCGATCAGCCAGGCGCCCGCTTCGGCATGCGTGATCTGCAGGGTGCGCTGCTCGACGGCGCAGAGGTCTTCGTCGTCGCGCGCGGTGAAGTTGAAGGCGTATTCTTTCGGCGCCGTGGCCAGCAGCGCCAGCCGGCCGACGTTGTGCAACAGGCCGGCCAGGTAGGCTTCCTCGACGTGGCCGTACTCCATGCGCTTGGCCAGTTCGCGCGCCAGCACCGCGGCGGTGAGCGAATTGCGCCAGAAGCCGCGCAGGTCGGTGCTGCCGGAATGGGGGAAGCTGTTAAAGGTCTGGAATACCGATTCGCTGATCACCAGCGTCTTGATCATGTCGGTGCCGAGCGCGACCAGGGACGGCTCGAGGGCGACGGCGCGGGTGGAGCGGTGGTAGGCGGAGCTGTTGGCGACGGCGAGGATCTTGCTGGTCATGCCGGCATCGTTGGAGATCAGCGCAGCCAGCTCGGCCATGCCGAGATCGTCGGCCTGCAAGTGCTCGATCAACTTGATGAGTATCTGCGGCATCGCCGGCAGACGGGCAATCAGCAAGCGATTGCGAATATCATGGTCTGATTGATGCATTGTCTCAGGCACGGCCGCCAAAATGTCGAAGGTTTGCAGGTGGCGCCAAACGGCAAAGCAGCCACGACGTATCGTTTCAAGCGCAGCACAGGGCGGTGTTTCGGGCCCTGTTCAAGCATTTAATACAATGATCTTAGCATATATACACGAACTTTCCTTTCGGGAATAATAATTTCCGAGAAAATTTTCATATTTACCACGCTGACCCGGCGGCGTTAGTGATCAGTCCGCCATTTGGGTGAACAGCATGCGCCGGTATTGCCTTGACGTCAACCATAATGCAATGGCCACCAGCACGAAGCCGAGCTGCCCCAGCGCCAGCCACAGCACCGAGTGCGACAGGAACGGGGCGATCACGCCGGCCACCACCGCGCCCAGCAAGGTCATGGCGAACGACTGGCAGGAGGCGACAGTGCCGCGGATGTGCGGAAACAGGTCGAGCGTCATCAGGGTGGCCACCGGCGCCACCACCGACATGCCGAAGGTGTAGAAGAACAGCGGCAGCACCGACCACGGCAGGGCTGGCGGAAACGCCAGATGGTAGCCGACGTTGACGGCGGCCGCCGCCAGCATGAAGCAAAAGCCGATGCCGATCTGGCGCGCGAAGGCGACGCGGCCGGCGATGCGGTTGGCCGCCAGAGCGCCGAGGAAAATGCCGGACACGGTGGGCACGAACAGCCACGCGAACTGGTCGGGCCCGAGCTGCAGGTGCACCGGCAGCATCACCGGCGCGGCGGTGATGAACAGGAACAGGCCGGCGAAATTGCAGGCGACGATGCCCGACTTCATGTGGAACAGCGGCGAGCGGAAAATGGCGCCGTAGTTGGCGGCCAGGTAGCCCGGATTGAAAGGCTGGCGATGTTCGCGTGCGAGCGTTTCGGGCAGGTAGCGCCAGCACACGCCGAACAGCAGCACCGTGTAGGTGAGCAGGAACAGGAAGATCATGCGCCAGTCGAACAGCTTGACGATCCAGCCGCCCAGCACCGGCGCGATGGCCGGCGCGATCGAGAAGATCATCGTCACCATCGACAGCAGGCGCGCCGCCGGCGCTCCCGAATACAGGTCGCGGATGATGGCGCGCCCGACCACGGTGCCGGCGCCGGCCGACACGCCCTGCAGGATGCGGAAGATCCACAGGTAGTGCACCGAATGCGAGGCGGCGCAGCCGAAGGTGCCGATCGCGAACATCACCAGCGAGACCAGGATGATGTTGCGCCGGCCGAAGGCGTCGGCCAGCGCGCCGTGCCACAGCACCATGCCGGCAAAGGCGAGCATGTAGGCCGTCAGCGTCTGCTGGACCTGGATCGCACTGGCGTGGAGGTCGGCCTCGATGTTGGGAAAGGCCGGCAGGTAGGCGTCGATCGAGAACGGCCCCAGCATCGACAGCGAGGCAAGCAGCGCCGCCAGCGCGCCCGAGCCGAGCAGCGCGATCCTGTGCGCCGGCGGCAGCGGGATCGGCACCACCGGGTCCGGCGGCACGTTCGGCGGCGGTGGCTGCGGGAACATCGTTACGCCTGTTTCGGCTTGGCTTCTTCGCGGCGGTTGTAGCCGGCCACCATATCGAAGCGGAACAGGCGACACTCGAGCGCGCCGTTGAAGAACGGCGTCTTGCGCGCTTCCTTCAGGCGCAGCAGCTTGGGCAGCGACAGGTCGGCGGTGAACAGGAACACGGTCCAGCCGGCGAAGCGCTGCTTGAGCGTGGTGCCCAGCGCCGAGTAGAACGCCACCGACATCTCGTCGGCCGGGATGGTGGTGTCGCCGCGCACGCCGATACGCTCGCCGTATGGCGGGTTGGTCAGGAGGATGCCCGGCTGCTCGGTGGGCGGCTTGACTTCCTGCGCCTCGATCTGCTTGAGCGGGACGTCGAAGACGATGCCGGCCACCTTCAGGTTATGGCGCGTCATCGCCACCATGTCGCCGGAGATGTCGCTGCCGAAGATGGTGGGTTCCGCCGGCAGCGGGTTTGGCTTGATGGCGGCCTTCATGGCCTGCCATGGAGCGGGCACGAAGCTGTTGAATTTTTCGAAGGCGAAGCTGCGGCGCGCGCCCGGCGGAATGCCCTGCACCATCTGCGCGGCCTCGATCAGGATGGTGCCGGAGCCGCACATCGGGTCGAACAGCACCATGCCCGGCTTCCAGCCGGAGACGCGCAGCATGCCGGCGGCGAGGTTCTCGCGCAGCGGCGCGTCGCCCGTTTCCTCGCGCCAGCCGCGCTTGAACAGCGCTTCGCCGGAGGTGTCGAGGTAGATGGTGAAGTTGCGCTGGTCGAGAAAGCCGACGATGCGGATGTCGGGCTCGCCGGTGTTGACCGACGGGCGTTTGCCGACCAGGTCGCGGAAGCGGTCGCAGACGGCATCCTTGATCTTGAGCGTGGTGAACTCGAGGCTGCGCAGCGGCGACTTGATGGCGGTGACGTCGACGCGGATGGTGTGGTCGACGCCGAACCAGTCTTCCCACGGCTGCGCCAGGGTCAGGTCGTAGATGTCGTTCTCGTTGTTGTAGCTCGAGTGCGCCATGCGCATCAGCACGCGCGAGGCGATGCGCGAGTGCAGGTTGATGAGGTAGGAATCGAGCAGGTGGCCGGAACAGTGGACCCCGCCCGGCACCTGGTTGTGCACCTTCATGGTGGTGCTTTGCAGCGCGATTTCGCCCAGCTCTTCGGCCAGCGCCGCTTCCATGCCGCGCGGGCAAGGACAGAAAAATGAAGCCATGGTGTACCCTTTATCCGTTAAAAAAATGAGTGATGTGGGGGAGCGCCGCCGCCCCTCCCTGTTAAGTGGTGTTACGGTCTTGCCAGCGCGCGCTCGACGAAATCGAGGCGGTCCTGGCCCCAGAAGCTTTCGCCGTCGACGATGTACCACGGCGCGCCGAATACGCTGGCGGCCATCGCATCGTCGGTGTTGCGGTCGTACTGTTCCTGCACGCCGGCCGTCTGTGAGGACTTGACCAGCATGCGGCCGTCGAAGCCGCACAGGTCCGCGACCTGTGCCAGCGTGTCTTCGTCGGAGATGTTCCTGTCGTCGGCCCACAGCGCGCGCATGACGGCGCCGGCCAGTTCGAGCGCGGCGTCGCCACCGAGGCTGGTGCGGGCGGCGATGAGCAGCTTTGCGGCAGCGTCTGGCGGCACCGGGAAGAAGGTCGGCTGGGGATTGAGCGGCACCTGCAGGAACTGCGACCAGCGCGCCAGTTCGGCCAGCCGGTAGGCCTGGCGCTGCGGCGCGCGCTTGGCCAGCGGCAGGCCGCCGGACACGCCGAACGCCTTGCCCAGGTCGAAGGGCTTGAGTTCGACGCGGGCGCCGGCCGCCTTCGCCATCGCCACGAAGCGCTCGTGGCCGAGATAGGTCCAGGGCGAATGCGGGGCCAGGAAGTATTGGATGGTTTTGCTCATCGCAGCTCCGTCAGAAAGGTTTGACGACCACGAGGATCGTGATCGCGACCAGCAGCAGCACCGGCACCTCGTTGAACCAGCGATACCAGGTATGCGGGCGGCGGTTGGCGCCGTTTTCGAATTTTTTCAGCAGCGACCCGCATGCATGATGATAGCCGATCGCCAGGATCACCAGCGCCAGCTTGGCGTGCAGCCAGCCGCCTTTGAAGCCGTAGCCAAGCCACAGCCACACGCCCAGCACCAGCGCCGGAATCATCAGCATGGTGGCGAAGCGATACAGCTTGCGGGCCATCAGCAAGAGGCGCGCGGTGGCGACCGTTTCGGTTTCCAGCGCCAGGTTGACGAAGATGCGCGGCAGGTAGAACAGGCCCGCGAACCAGGAGGCGACGAAGACGATGTGAAAGGCTTTAATCCAGAGCATAGGGTTCCAGGGTGGTGTTTTAACTACGGACTTCGCCGTGGCCGAAGACGATGTACTTGAGGGAGGTCAGGCCTTCCAGTCCGACCGGACCGCGCGCGTGCAGCTTGTCGTTGGAGATGCCGATTTCGGCGCCGAGGCCATATTCGAAGCCGTCGGCAAAGCGCGTCGACGCGTTCACCATCACCGAGGCCGAATCGACCTCGCGCAGGAAGCGCAGGGCGTCGGTATAGTCTTCGGTGATGATCGCTTCGGTGTGGTGCGACGACCAGGTGTTGATATGCTCGATCGCCTCGTCGATGCCGCCGACCACCTTGACGGCCAGGATGGGCGCCAGGTATTCGGTGCTCCAGTCTTCTTCGGTGGCGGCCACCAGGTGCGGGTAGCCCGCCAGCAGCGCAAACGCCTCGGGGTCGGCGCGCAGCTCGACCTGCTTTTCCAGGTACAGGGCGGCCAGCTGCGGCAGCACCGCGGGCGCGACGGCGCGGTCGACCAGCAGCGTCTCCATCGTGTTGCAGGTGCCGTAGCGGTGGCACTTTGCGTTGAAGGCGATCGGCAGCGCCTTGGCGATATCGGCCTTGGCGTCGATGTAGACGTGGCAGATGCCGTCCAGGTGCTTGATCATCGGCACCGTGCTCTCCTTCATCAGGCGCGCGATCAGGCCCTTGCCGCCGCGCGGGACGATGACGTCGACGTACTGCGGCATGGTCACCAGCGCGCCGACCGCGGCGCGGTCGGTGGTGTCGACGATCTGCACGCCGTGGGCCGGCAGGCCGGCGCCGGCCAGGCCCTCGGCGACGATGGCGGCCAGCGCGCGGTTGCAATTGATCGCTTCGGAGCCGCCGCGCAGGATGGTGGCGTTGCCGCTCTTGATGCACAGGCCGGCGGCGTCGATGGTGACGTTCGGGCGCGCTTCGTAGATGATGCCGATCACGCCCAGCGGCACGCGCATCTGGCCGACCTGGATGCCGCTCGGGCGGAACTTCATGTTGGAGATCTCGCCGATCGGGTCGGGCAGCGCGACCATCTGGCGCAGGCCTTCGACCATGGTGGCAATGGCCGACTCGGACAGCTCGAGGCGGTCGACCATCGCCGGCGCCAGGCCGGATGCGCGGGCAGCGTCGAGGTCGAGCTGGTTGGCGGCGCGCAGGATGGCGCTGTCGCGCCCGACCGCGTCGGCAATGAGCAGCAGCGCGCGGTTGCGGGTGGCGCTGTCGGCACGCGCCATCGCGCGCGAGGCGGCGCGCGCCTGGCGACCTACCTGTTCCATGTATTCGGGGATGTTCATCGTTGAGCTCATAAAAGTGGATGCAATCTCAGCGGGCAACCTTGAGCGCCAGTTCCAGCATGGCGTCCCAAGCGTCGCCGGCGAAGGCTTTGGCGCGCAGGCCCTTGACCATCTTGTCGACCTGGGCGGCGTCCTGCAGCGCGCGCTCGAGCGTGGCGAGCGACATGCGGCGCAGCGCCGGCTCCATCAGGCGCTCCTTCGGGCCCCAGATGCGGAACTCCTTGAGCAGCGCGCCAAGCGGGCGGCCCTGCGCCATCGCCGCCTTCAGCTTGAGCAGCGTGCGGATTTCGTCGGCCACCGCCCACAGCACCAGCGGCAGCGCCTCGCCCTCGCCCTTCAGGCCTTCGAGCATGCGTACCAGGCGGGCGCAATCGCCGGCCAGCATCGCCTCGGACAGCTTGAAGACGTCGTAGCGGGCGACGTTGAGCACGGCGTCGTGCACCTGCTCGAAGGTCAGCTTGCCTGGTTCGTGCAGCAGGCCCAGTTTCTGGATTTCCTGGTGCGCCGCCAGCAGGTTGCCCTCGACGCGGTCGGCGATGAAGTCGAGGCCCTGGCGGTCGACGCTCTGCCCCTGGCCGGCCAGGCGGGTGCCGATCCAGCCGGGCAGCGCGGCGCGCTCGATGGTGGGGATCTCGATGTACACCGCGGCCTGCTGCAGGGCGCCGACCCAGGCCGCCTTGGCGGTCTGCCAGTCCAGCTTGGGCAGCGTGATCAGGGTCAGATTATCGGGGCTTAAGTCCTTGGCGTAGGCTTGCAGCGCGGCGCCGCCGTCCTTGCCGGGTTTGCCGGTGGGGATGCGCAGCTCGATGAGCTTCTTGTCGCCGAACAGCGACAGCGCCTGGTTGGCCGCCAGCAGTTCGCCCCACTTGAAGGTGCGCTCGACGGTGAGCACGTCGCGCTCGGAGTAGCCGCCCGCGCGCGCGGCGCGGCGGATCCTGTCGGCCGCTTCCAGCGCCAGCAGGTGCTCGTCGCTGCTGATCACGTACAGCGGCGCGAGGTTCTTGGCGAGGTGCCCTTCGAGGCCGTCAACGCGCAGTTGCATCGATGGTCCTTACGCGCGCTTGATGGCGGCCAGCCGGCGCAGGATCTGCTGCACCAGGTCGGACTGCATGTCGCGGTACAGCAGCGCTTCTTCCGACTCCTTGGCCAGCGTCTGCGACTCGTTGAAGGCGATGCTGCGTTTGAGGCTGATCTCGGTGGCGCCGAGCAGCTCGGCGTCCTTGGCGTCGCGCACGCGGAACACCAGCGTGTAGGTCAGCTGGTACTCGCGCACCCGGCCCTGGCTGTTGAGCGAGAGGATGGTCTTGCCGCGCGTTTCGGACAGCACGTCGAGCTTCGCCTCGGCGCGCGCAGGATCGTCGACCACCGCCACGGCGTCGCCGCCGCGCAGATTGCGGCGCAGCTCGATGCCGAGCGGCGAGGTGTCGGCGAAGCCGAGCCAGATGCTGTGGAACGGCATCTGGTACTGGCCGCCGGAGCCGCGCAGCTGGAAGCCGCAGGCCGCCAGCGCTACCGCCAGCAGCAGCATGGCGCCGGCGCGCACGGTAATGGTTCGCAGGGCGTTCATCGCCTACACCACGATGCTGATCAATTTGCCGGGAACGACGATCACCTTTTTCGGCGGCGTCTCGATGTACTTCTGCACCGCCTCGCAGGCCAGCGCCTGCGCTTCGATCGACGCCTTGTCGGCGTCCTTGGCGACCATGATCGAGCCGCGCAGCTTGCCGTTCACCTGGATCATCATCTCGATCTCGGCCTGCTCGAGCGCCTGCGGGTCGACCTGCGGCCATGGCGCGTTGAGGATGTCGCCATGCACCGCGGCGTAGCCCAGCTCTTCCCACAGCACGTGGGTGATGTGCGGCGCCACCGGGTTCAGCACGCGCAGGAAGATCGACAGGCCTTCGGCGATGACGGCGTCGGACGCAGCGCCGGCGTCGAGCTTGGCCGACTCCAGCGTGTTGAGCATCTTCATGCAGGCCGAGACGACGGTGTTGTACTGGATGCGCTTCAAGTCGTAGTCGGCCTGCTGCAGGATCTTGTGCAGCTCACGGCGCAGTGTTTTTTGGGCGTCGTTGTAGCCGTCCTTCGACGGCTTGGCCAGCTCCGCGGCGACGCGCGGCGACTGCGCGTAAGCGAAGGCCCACACGCGGCGCAAGAAGCGGCTGGCGCCTTCGACGCCGCTGTCGGACCACTCGAGCGTCTGTTCCGGGGGCGAGGCGAACATGGTGAACAGGCGCGCGGTGTCGGCGCCGTACTGGCCGATCTGCGCCTGCGGGTCGATGCCGTTGTTCTTCGACTTCGACATCTTCTCGGTACCGCCGATGTGGACCGGCTGGCCGTCGGCCTTGAGCAACGCGCCTTGCGGGCGGCCCTTGTCGTCGAGCGCCAGGTCGATGTCGGCCGGGTTGAACCAGGTTTTCTTGCCCGCGTCGTCTTCGCGGTAGTAGGTCTCGTTGAGGACCATGCCTTGCGTCAGCAGGTTGACGAAGGGCTCGTCGAACTTGACGAGGCCAAGGTCGCGCATGATCTTGGTCCAGAAGCGCGCGTACAACAGGTGCATGACGGCGTGCTCGATGCCGCCGATGTACTGGTCCATCGGCATCCAGTAGTCGTTGCGCTCATCGACCATGGTGGCCGCACCCGGCGAGGTGTAGCGCATGTAGTACCACGACGAGTCGACGAAGGTATCCATGGTGTCGGTCTCGCGGCGGGCGGGCTTGCCGCACTGCGGGCAGTCGCACTTGAGGAAGGCTTCGTCCTTGTTCAGCGGATTGCCGCTGCCGTCCGGGACCAGGTGCTCGGGCAGCACCACCGGCAGGTCTTTTTCAGGCACCGGCACGGTGCCGCAATCGGCGCAGTGGATCATCGGGATCGGCGTGCCCCAGTAGCGCTGGCGCGAGATGCCCCAGTCGCGCAGGCGGAAGGTGACTTTCTTTTCGCCCAGGCCGTGCTCGGCCAGGTCGCCGGCAATCGCATTGACGGCCGAGGTGTAGTCGAGGCCATCGTACTTGCCGGAGTTGACCAGCACGCCGTGCTCCTTGTCGCCGTACCACTCCTGCCAGCCGTCGAGCGAAAACTGCTTGCCTTCGACGGCGACGACCTGGGTGATCGGCAGCTGGTACTTGGTGGCGAAGGCGAAGTCGCGCTCGTCGTGCGCCGGCACGCCCATCACGGCGCCGTCGCCGTAGGTGATCAGGACGTAGTTGCCGACCCAGACTTCGACCTTGTCGCCGGTCAGCGGATGGGTGACGAACAGGCCGGTGGGCATGCCCTTCTTTTCCATCGTCGCCATGTCCGCTTCGATCACGCTGCCCAGTTTGCACTCGGCGATGAAGGCGGCCAGCTCCGGATTGGTCTGCGCGGCGTGCGCGGCCAGCGCATGTTCGGGGGCGACGGCGCAGAAGGTCACGCCCATGATGGTGTCGGCGCGGGTGGTGAAGACGTACATCTTGCCGCCGCCGATCAGTTCACCGTCGGCGTCCTTGATCGTGTGCGGGAAGGCGAAGCGCACGCCGACCGATTTGCCGATCCAGTTGGCCTGCATGACGCGCACGCGCTCGGGCCAGCCGGGCAGCTTGTTGTCGACGTAGTCGAGCAGTTCCTCGGCGTAGTCGGTGATGCGGGCGTAGTACATCGGGATCTCGCGCTTTTCGATCAGCGCGCCGGAACGCCAGCCGCGGCCGTCGACGACCTGCTCGTTGGCCAGCACGGTCTGGTCGACCGGGTCCCAGTTGACGGTGCCGGTCT